>JAFVDX010000025.1 GCA_017478225.1 Paludibacteraceae bacterium
AAAACGATAAGTGGAGCCTTCGCACATAGCGTAACGGACGGTATCAAAGACGGGCTGATTAACCATGAGTTGCAAGCCGTAGTACATCTTCTCGCCATTGACATAAGTTGTGTCGTTGCGGTAGATGCCTGCAGAGTAAAGCAGTGTTGTCTCACCTGTCCAGCGATTAACCCATGCATAGGGCAAATCGTATGAGCATACGGTAACGACGGTATCTACCATCTGATGTACGGTCAGTTGAAGAATAGTTGTGCTGTCGCAGCCTTCAGGAGTGGAGGAGTAATGAGGATAAGTGCCTGTCTGATTATAATCCACGCCATAGAAACGGAACGACTGACCTTCTAAGATATCTACTTTCTCAACATGATAGAACGGCTTGTTGACTTTCAGTATCAATGTAACTATCGAGTCGCAACCATTATGAGCGGTCAGAGTGTCTTGATAAGTGCCGCTGGCGGTGTAAGGCTTGCCGCTAAAGGTGAATGATGAGCCATCGCACATAGAGTATCTAATGGTGTCGAAGATAGGATTATTTACATTGAGTTGCAATCCGTAGAACATTCGTTCGCCATTAACATAAGTAGTATCATTACGATAGAGCCCTGCTGCATATAAAGGTGTGGTTTGTCCGTTCCATTTGTTGACCCAGATGTATGGCAGGTCGTTGGAGCAAACGGTTACTACTGTATCAACCATCGGATGTACAACAAGTTGCAGGACGGTAGTGCTATCACAACCTGAAGGAGTAAGGTTGTGGTGAGTGTAAGTGTTAGACTGTGTACAAACTTGCCCGAAGAAATTATATGATTGTCCTTCGTAGATATCTACTCTTTCTTGGTGGTAATATGCCTTGTTGATAGTAAGAATAAGAGATACGATGCTATCACAGCCATTGACTGTAGTAAGGGTATCAGTATATGTTCCGCTTTGATTGATAGTTTGTCCGTTGAAATAATAAGGTAATCCTGTTTCGCATGTAGAAACTCTTAAGGTATCATATACAACAGGGTGGATGTACACGAGACGGATATATGTACTGTCGTAACCATCGTGGGTTTGCAAGTGTTTGTAATATGTGCCCGACTCGTAGATGTCGTTTTTATAAATGCTTCCGTCTTCGCCATACCATGTATAAGGTGTTTGGTTCTTGCAGATATATACTGAGTCGGAGAACAAGTATGTATTATGAATTTTCAGCGAGAGACTATCGATGCTATCACATCCAAAGGTGGTTTGGAAGTGGTAAGAATATTCTCCTTGAGCACGAAGGGTATCGGATTGTAGTGTGTCTTTTACTATTCCGTGTGTTATGATATGGTGCCAAATATATGGTGTGTCAACATCGGCAATATCTATTTTTTGGTGATTGATAAATCTTGGATATACATTGAGGTGTAGAGTGATGATGCTATCGCATCCTTGTGCGGTAGTGAGTGTGTCGTTATAAGAACCTATATCAAACAAGAATCGTGGTTGGTTGAGTTTAGTGAGTCCGAATCGCATTGAGTCGCCTTCGCAGATTGTGGCGGTGATAGTGTCGAATTTGACGGGTAATACATATATAGTTCGTATGTATGTGCTGTCGTATCCGTCGGCTGTCTGATAGTGTTTGGTATATGTTCCGGAGTTGTAAATATCTTGGCGGTCGAACCATGTGTAAGGTGTTTGGCTTTGGCAGATAGAAATAGTATCGCGGAAGATGTAAGTGGTATGAATACGAAGTGAGATACTATCGACGCTATCGCAACCGAAGGTAGTTGGGAAGTGGAAACTATACTCACCAGAGGCTCTGAGCGAGTCGGTTTTGAGGGTGTCTCTTACTCCGTTTCTATTGAGTACATGATGCCAGATATATGGTGTATCAACATCGGCAATATCGACAAGTTGGTGGTTGAGATATTTAGGTGCGACATTGAGATGTAAGGTAACGATACTATCACAACCTTGCGCGGATGTAAGCGTGTCGTTGTAGGTTCCTATTTGAGAGAGGAATCTTGGTATTCCTGCTTTGCTTAATCCGAAGCGCATTGAGTCGCCTTGACAGATAGTGGCAGTGAGAGTATCATACTTAACGGGTATGACAAATACAGTGTGCATATATGTGCTGTCGTATCCGTCGGTAGTTTGATAGTGTTTAGTATATGTACCTGAATCATAAATATCTTGTATGTCGTGCCAAGAGTGTGGTGTCTCGCTTTGGCATATTCTAACAGTATCTTTGAACAAGTATGTTTTATGTATTCTGAGAGATATGCTATCGAGGCTATCACAGCCAAATGTTGTCGGGTAGCGGAAACTATACTCACCTGAGGCTCTGAGTGAGTCAGTTTTGAGAGTATCTTTTACGCCATTATTGATAAGCACATGATGCCAGATATATGGTGTATCGACATCGGCAATATCAACATTGTTGAAGTTGCGATAAACGGGATATACATTAAGTGTGAGTTGAATGATGCTATCGCATCCATTAGTGTGACTAACCAACGTATCGTAATAGACGGCTGCCTGCTTGAGGTATCTTGGTTGGTTGAGTTTAGTGAGTCCGAATCGCATTGAGTCGCCTTCGCAGATTGTGGCGGAGAGGTTAGTATAAGCCACTGCTTTGAAGTTGACATATAGGTCATAAATACTATCGAATCGATATGGGACAGTAACGAGCGAGTCGAAGTAGTGTAGTGATTGGTCGCCGGCAGGTGTATTGTAAGTTTGTTTATGTCCGGTGGGCCAAGTGAATACGAGAGATTTGTTGATATCGTCACAAATATCGATAGTATCAGTGAAGTGGTATGTAGGTTCTACATTGAGGTGTAGTGTATAAATGAGTTTGCAGAACTCTCCTTGCGAGTCGATGTCGATAGCATTTCCGATAGAGTCGTAGTCGCCTGTGTAGAAGCGGTATGCTCCACCCCAGAAAATAGAGTCGCCTTGAGGTATGTAGGCTGTAGTGTCTTTGTAGAGCGGATGTTTGAATCGGATTTCCAATCGTGTTATGCTGTCGCAATAGAAATTGTTGGGTTGATAGACAGTGCCGTGAACTTGATCGGTGAAGGCGGAGTGTGACTGGAGTGTATCGTAGAAGAATCCTTCGGTTTTGATCCATTGTGGTGTAGGCCATCCGAATTGCACGGAATCGCCTTCACAGAGATAATAAACAGAGTCTTTAAATTCTTGTGGTTTAACGATGATATGGAAGAAATAAGTGCTGTCGCAGTCCCATACGATAGTATCTCGTTGGTAACTGACGCCATGCCATTTACCTTCCCATTTGCCGTGATATTTGCCGCCTTCTTTGGTGTCGAACCATGGTGTTATTGTGTCACCAAGTATGATTGGGCTTTCAAGTATTTCTCTTTCACAAACTATTATTGAGTCGTTTTTGGTAAGTGAAGGTATGATAAAGAGTCTGAGGTTGACGGTAGAGTCGCATCCACATGCGGTAGTGTCTTTGTGTACATAAGTGCCTTCTGCCCAGATAGTATCAGGTTCTTGTCTGCCAAGGATATAAGGCAGGTCACGCTCACAAATGGTGTCTTGGAGAACTATATTGTATGTAGTGTCCATCTTAACATGCAGTGTATAGATGGTATCGCACAAGACAGTATCTTTAGTTATTGTGTCATTAAGGTAGATTTTATCGTTGAAAGTAACTCCTGCGGGTAGGCAACCATGTAAGAAGATAGTAGTGTCAACGGGGTTGTTTACAGTAAGGTCGAGTGTGCGGAAGGCTGTAATCTGTCCGCTTTCATCATAAGTAGTGTCGATCCAGTGACCGGTGGTGAAATAGTCTTTGCCTTGCCATGTGTATGGTGTGTCGAGAACGCATATTGTGGCGACATTGGCAAATTCGGCTATGACATGCAATTCGCTAATGCTGTCGCACCCGCTTGTTTGTGGCACTTTGACTTGGTAGGTGCCGCCTTGGGTTATTTCCAGACCATTCCAATTGATTGTTTCGCCTTCGTGTAAGATTTGAGTTTCGACATGTCGTTTGACAGGTTGCTGAAATACCTCTATATAAATTATACTATCGCAACTATTAACAGTGCGGTTGATGATGGTATCTCGATAAATGCTATCAGTTTTGAGGTTGAAATAGGTTTTGCCATTTATGATTTGGCTTTCACCTTCGCAAAGACTTATTTGCTGACGGCTGATATAAACGGGATAGATAGTGAGGTTGAGTCGATATATACTATCTACTCCATTTACAGTCTGATAGGTATATTCATAGGTTTTAGTTTCACCGGGAGTATGACTATATGCCACAGAGAGTTTGTCTTGTGGTCCGTCTAACCAATAGTATGGGGCCTCGTTTTGGCAGATGGCTGTATCTTTTTCGTAAAGGAAGGTTTGATACATAAACACCACCAATTCTTCTCTATTATAGCAACCGGTTATAATATCTCTTTCTTCGTATCTATATGTACCTGCATGATTTATTTTTTGTTCATGCCAGAAGCGTGTAGTATCATTGTCTGCAATACGGAGTGTGTCGCTATGGAATTGAGCGGTATTGAAGTGCAAGAACACTTTGACTATGCTGTCGCAGTTGTGTGCAGTGCGGAAATGAGTTATGACTGTTTGGTCTGTATTGTATTCTATTCCGTTGTATCTGATAATACCATCGTCTCCGCAAGAGTATAGGTGTTGAATTATAGTGTCGTTGTAAGTAGGATAAACAGTGAGGTTGAGGACAAATATTGAGTCTTTCTCTTGGTCGTTGGCAGCAAAGACGCTATCGACATAGGTGCCTGATACTTCGTAGTTTTTGTTTCGCCATGTATATACATCTCCTTGGCAGATAGAGAATTGTGTAGTATATAAGTTGGTTTGCGGGGTGGCTTGAGCAAGTCCTACGCCTAATTCATAAATGCTGTCGCAACCATTGACGGTAGTGAATGTTTTGCGGTAAAGGCCATCGGTATTGATTTGCAGGTCGTACCAATAGAGTATCTCTCCTTGGACAATAGTGGCAGTGTCATGGAAGAGGTATTTAGGTGCTTTGTCAAGATAGATGCGTATGATTGAGTCGCAGCCGGTAGTAAGCGACGCCACAGTGTCATAGATTATTGCGGACTCGGTGTAAGTTATGCCTTCAAAGACGGTTTGGTCGCAGAAAGTGATGGTACGCGATGATCGTGGTGCCGGTAAAACGGTGAGAGCCAAATGATAGATACTATCGTTGCCACTGACGGTTTTGAAGTTGTCGTAGTAGTCGGTAGTGGTGCCGATTCCTTGTCGGCTGAGGTTTTCTCTGCCTCTCCAAGTGAAGTCTTCACCTTCACAAATAGTGTATGCTTCCTCAAAGTGATAAGATGTGATGTCTTGTGTGAGTACGAGTCGATAGGTGTCTTTGCAACCGGTCTGCGGATTGTCGTAATAGCGGTTGTAGGTGCCGGGGGCACTAAACGATTCTGTTTCTTGCACACCATCGTGAGTATATACCCAAGTATATGGTGTTACGCCATCAAATTGTGCATAGGTAATATATACTTGTACGGGGTTGAGTAAAATATTGATTCTGTATATAGTGTCGCATGAATATCGGTCGTAGTAGGTGCCAGCCTGAGAGTATTCATGTCCGTTGTAATTAACCGTTTCGCCTTGGCAGATAGTGAATGAGAGTTCTTTTTCTATCAGGTCTTTAACGGTCAGGTGCAAGCGGTAAAGCACTTGGTCGCCATTAGGCATGGTTTCTACATTGATGTAGTCATGCGTTTCACGAGCAGTGATTCCGTGCCATACGAGTACCTCGCCTTGACATATAACAGCAGTGGAGTCGATGGTATCAACATGGTGTGTGGTAATGATAAGTCGTGAGACGGAGTCGCAGCCGAATCGGTTAGTTAGTACTTCGTCATAGACTCCTGCTTCGGAGTATGTAGTGCCGTGCCACTCATAGGTATCTCCTTCGGCCATCTGATGGAGTTTGATAACAGTGTCTCTGTCAAGTACAGTGAGTGAAAGAGTTACTACAGAATCGCAGCCATCATGCTGGAAAGTATGGGTATATGTACCTGATTCAAAATAAGTTTTGCCTCCGAAGGTGTAACTATCTCCACGGCATATAGTATGAGTTACTCGTGTAGGTGCAATATATTTTACGGCTAGGTCTAAGCGGTAGTAGATACTATCTCTTGAGCCATCTTGTGATTTGATAATTTCCTGATATCGGCCTGTTTCAGAGTAGCGGTTGTAGCGCCATTCATAGTATTCACCTGCGCAGATGGTTGCTTTTTCTTCGTAGATAAGGGCTTGTTGATTAACAACAACAGTAACTATGCTATCGCAACCGGCGGGTGAGGTATAATTGAAGTCGTATGTGCCGGGGCGAGCAATAAGCGAGTCACGATAAGTTACGGGGAAAGAGGTAAATTCTACTGTTTCGTAGGTATGTGAGTTGCTTACGACAATGAGGTTAAGTGTGTAGATAGTGAGATTGCCCTCTTCGTCTTGTTCTATATTGGTATAGGTATGTGTTTGTTTTCCGTTTATTCCATGCCAAACAAGTGATTGTCCCTGACAGATATATGCTGTGGTGTCGATTTGATTGATATGTTTGGTGGTAAGGACAAGACTTACGACCGAGTCACAACCAATGGAGTTGGTTGTACGGAAATAATATACTCCTGCTTGAGTATATTCTTGTCCGTTCCAAGTATATGTGTCCCCCTCGCTCATCTCGTGCATTTGTATGATAGTGTCAACGGGTAACACATTGAGTGATAATTCAACCACTGAGTCACACCCATTGGACAAGAAGGTATGTGTGTAGGTGCCAGGCTGAGTGTAGGTTTGGTCGCCAAAAGTATATGAATTGCCTTGACAGATGGTTTGTGTGATTCTTGTAATAGGTATTTGTCTGACTGTTAGGATGAGTCGGTAATAGATGCTGTCGTGGGTTCCAGCCGAATTTTTGACTGTTTGTTGATATTGTCCTGCTTCGGAATAGTTATTTCCTCTCCATGTATAACTATCTCCGTAGCAAATAGTTTGATATTCTTCAGAGATAATTGTTTGTCGGTTGACCATGACTGTAATGATACTATCGCAAGCATTACGGTCGGTATATCTGAAATCGTATTTCCCCGGTGCGGGTATTTCTGTATTTCGATATGATGCAGGGAAATTATTAAATTCAACAGATTCAGTTGCCCGGTAAAGCGGTTGGATGTTAAGATAAAGTATATAAATGCTGTCTCGTCCATCGGCAGCATTTTCTTTTTTCTTATAGACGGTGTCGGACGATGTGTAAATAGTACCATTCCACAAAAGTGACTCTCCTTGACATATTGTGGTGTCGGTAACAGAATAGAACGCATATTCAGGTCTTACTTCGGTAACGGTGAGGTGATATGTACTATCGCAGCCATACTGACTTTTGTGTACATCTTTATATTGTCCCGGGCGCGTGATGGTTTGTCCGTGCCACAAGAAACTGCCACCTGCTTCCAACTCACGGCTTTCGGTAAGGGAATAGGCGGGATAGAGGTTTATCACATAAACATAGATGCTATCTTTAGTGGGGTCGCTTACAGAGATAGTATCATATACCACAGTATCGGTATTGATAACTTGTCTGCCGCCATTGAAAGACAATTCGTCGCCGGGGCAAATGGTATAGGTTCTGGTTTGTATAATCCCATTGGCCGCCCATGCAGCGACAGAAAACAAGATTGAGAACAAAAATATAGATATTTTCTTCATAATTTTCGTAGTTTGCTTAGTCAGACTATTCTGTATTGAGATAGCAACTGATTGTTATTGTGAGTTATTATGATGTTTTTAGTTATTGTAGCAATGGCATCCTTTATGATATCCGCCTGCTCTTGCACTTCTGCTACCGCCGATGAGATATGTGATTTTAAGTCCTGTTAAGAACGGCACCACTCTATGCGATTGAGTCATACCTGCAGCAAGATATGGATTCACTTTTATATCGGTAGCATCGTTGGGATTGATTTCTACACGACGATTGGTAGAAACGGGTTTAACTAAATTATTTAATCCGTACTCAAAGTAAAAACTGACTTTGAGAATATTACAAATCAAACTTCTTGTCTCAACCGAAGAGAGTACATCATAACCGACTTCACCAACAATACTGACGAGCGGATAGAGATTGGCATTACTGGTGTTTTTGAAGTCGTATGTGGTATAGCCATGTTGCGGCATATCGCTAAATTCGATTCCATAAAGTTCGTTGGTAGCACTTAAAGTGTAGGTGCCTTCTGATTTCACCTTAGATGAAACCGCATATCCGATTTTAGGTCCTGCTCCGATATGAAATCCATGGAAATAGTAACCTATCAAGATAGGTATGTCAATAAATGCCCAATTTTGCTGGTCTTTTTCATCTATACTATAGTGCAGTGTTACTTCTTTGCCCTGAGTATCATAACCACTTTGGTCGAAGCGGAAGCCCTCCATTTCTGCTTTAGAGTTATGCAAACTAAACTGTGCACCAACGCTGAGCCACAGGCCTCTGTTTCTAAACTCATAGCCCAGACCGACCAATCCGCCCACATAACCTTTTGGTACGAGGTCGGGTACCTGAGACTGAAGAGAGGTGTATCCTACTCCACCGGATATATAACCAAAATGATAATTATCGCCTCTTGAATTGTAGGAACCATAGCGTCTTGCATATTGAGAATAGGCAGGAAAGGCTATGATTAAGAGCAAAAACAAAATGCTTATGGACTTAAAGTTTTGCATAGTAGTTATGTTAGGTAATTTCTTATGAAAAATATTGGGCATAATATATGTAATATATTAAAAGTGCGCAAAGGTACAAACAAAAAATAGATTAGCAAAATTTTTGCATAAATATGCTGTGATTAAGACATATTTGCAATAAAGAGAAATTATTTTGCATTTTTATTTGTCTAAGTTATCAAGAATGTTTAATTTTGCGTGCTATAAAATTTGTACCATGAAACACAAGTATCTTTTTGCAGCCATTGTGCTGTGTTTATGCCGTTTTACATTATTTGCAGAGTCAGATACGCTTAGGGTGGTATCTGCTTCGGCAGAGGTAGAGAGTTCTCAAGTATCAGAACAGCGTGTTGATGTGGCTCCAATGCCTGTTGGTGAAGACAGGACTGATAGTTTAGTGAGTGTAAGGATCAGGACGGTGAATTTGCATCGTGACACCTTAACCACAATTATTTCTACAGCGGACTCGACGGCTCGTGAGGTAGAAGATATAATACCTGCCGACTCAGCGGATCGTCGTGGGCATTATTTGGATGCTTATATAGGTTTAGGCGGTGGTTCGCTGGGGTATAAGTTGAAGAACAGCGATAGCCACACAGGAACGCTCGATGGCGGATTTTCGGCATTGCTGCAACTGCAATATGCTTATTATTTTCACCCGAATTGGGGCGTGACAGCAGGCTTGTGGTTTACCAACTACACCTCTCATGCTACTTTGAAAGGTGATTTCTATTGGAACGACCAGGTGGATAGCGACACAGAGCAACACTATAATCACCACGCTCATATCAATAGTTGGAGGGAGCGGGAGACGGTGCATAGTTTGGCTATTCCGATAGGTGTACAATGGAACAAGTATTTCAATGATGAGATAGGTATGTACGCAGGTTTGGGTATTGCTCCTGAATTTGCGGTGCATAATCGTTATAAACTCACCTCAGCGGAATTGGTGCACAAGGGTGAATATCCGGCATGGGGACTCACGCTTGAGGATATGCATGAATTTGCGACCAAACAATACTCTAATGACCCGCAAGCAAAAGGCAAATTGACCAAGGTAAAACCTGCGGTAGGTATATTTGCCGAGGTAGGGGGTCAAGTGTTTGTTACAAAGCAGATTGATTTTGTGTTCGGCGCATATTTTAACTGCACATTCAATGATGCAAACTCGCATAAAGACAATGCGTTCGGAGTTAAAGACGATGACTTTAGTTTTATGACGGAGCCTTATACAGGTTTGTGGTCAACTGATATGGCGGGCAAATCTCACCCATGGGAAGTGGGGGTAAAGGCCGGTATTCATTGGCACTATATTGCACCTCCTCGTCATGAGTTCCACACCGAATATGACCCATTTACAAGAAGAGATACTACTGTTTCTATTGTAGAGCGTTATGACACATTATATAGCAATCGTATTGATACCATTCAAGGTATAGATTACTCAGCCATGTACAGAAAAGTGCCTGTATCGCTTGAGCCTTTCAACCTGATATTCTTTGATTTAGACAAGGCAAATATCAACGAAGAGGCAGAAGAATATCTGCAAGCCATTTACGGGTTGTTGCAAGACAAGCCCAATCAGCGTATAGCAGTAAGCGGGCATGCTTCTACCGAAGGTAATTATCAGCATAATGTTCGTTTGGCTCGTCGGCGTGCAGAAAATGTGGTTAAGCGACTTATTGAATTAGGAATTGAGCCCGAGCGGATTGAGACTCGCTCGTATGGTCCTGATGTGCCATACGACAACGACGCTAACCATGATTTGTCGCTTGATAGGCGTGTAGAAATCACACCTATAGATGATTAATACGAAAGGAAAACTACTTTTATATAATATTGATTTATTGTTGAACTATTAGACTCATTATATACCATGAAAAAGTATTCAAGAACTCTGGTTTTTGCCGTATGTAGTTTATTGGCGGCAGTAAATATGGATGCAAGAGAAATCTTGATTGATGTCGAAAAGGCTCCTTCGGGCTATACCTCACAGATGCAAGTGCATTATTGGGGCAGTGGAGATGCGTATGTAAACGCGACAAAACTAACCACTATCTCCAGCACTTATATCTGGATTGCGACTATTCCGGACGATGCAACGGGGTATCAGGTTTGTAGGGGAAGCGGAAGTGACCACTACAATTACCAAACAAGCGGTAGCGGTAATCAGAACCAGTATCATGTAACAGGTTGGGACAACTCCGGCTATTGGGACACATGGACGATAGGAAATATAGATGGTGGAATGGTGTATTTTGACAATAGTAAGACCAAATGGTCAGGAGTAATACAATTTGTGATAGGTCATAACACTTATTCTCGGACATACGTCATGTCGCAATTGGAAGGCACGAGCATTTGGTATGTGAATTTAGCGGGTGAATATCAGAAATGGACTGATGCTACATATTATGCTTTTATCTGCACCACAAGCAAAGTATCGGATGGCGATTGGGGTATGGGCAAATTATCAAGTAAAGCCCCCACATACAGGACGGCTCCATACACAGTGCCCTATAATAATTTTAACTTGAGTACGGGCAATGAGTATTTAGGTGTGCCAAGCAACGGGAACAACACGGGAGCCACGATAACGATGTCATATATGGGTGATAAGTTTTGGCAATATGCTTATCTGAATGCACCTACTGCGACTATGACCTCTTTGGCCGGTGTGCAGAAAGAGGTGGTGGAAGTATGTAAGCAATCAATAGGCGACCCCTTCTCACTGCAACCAAAGATAAAAGATGACAACTCTGATTATGACTACAATCAGGAACATCAGTGGTATAAATACACTACGACAGGTTGGGTCGCATTATCGGGCGGCAGCGGAGCATTAGGTTGGGGATATAATGCAGGTACAGGTAGTGAAGATAAGTTGCACGAGGTGATTACTTCTGCTGCTCACACATATTATTTCCTTGCAGAAGACAACAAGTCAAAAGCCAGATTTATAGATTTATCTGTTACATTAGATTGTGCGACGACGAGCAAAATAACCAATTTTGATGTAGTTACCTCCACCGTTAATGCACACGACTCTACTTATATCTTGGATGGTATTGTAGCGTTTGAAGATGAATTGCCCAACAGAGTGTTAAGAATAACTGTGACAGACGGGAAAGGTACTCATACAGTAGATTCGATAAATCCCAAAACGCCTTGTGTATTTTCTTTGTCGGGTTGCTTTGCCGATGGCTCAAAAGGAGTTGTGGCTACCGCTCAGTTCTTAGACAAGACCACAATGAAGCCACTTGTAGGCAAGCAATATACCTCAACGGCTACTTTTGATGCGCCAAATGCAATAACAGGCATAACGACTACAGTAATCAACTCTCTGCCAAAATCAATAGTAGAACTTAAGCCCGCAGGCGCAACTTCAACTAACGAGTTTGTATGGAACGATGGAGACAAAAACAACAGGAATAGGACAATACCTACATACGACTACGACACTACGGTAGTATATGTGTATTATGAATACGAGCCTGCGCCAGAGGTAGGTGGCAATTTGATTGAGAACAGCAACTTCAGTGCTCCAAGTTTCAATTACGGAACAGTGAATACTACATCCACACTGACCGGCTCCAACATAAGCAATTACAACTATTGGGGAACATTTTCGAGTAGTTATGATGGTAGGTTTTACGACCATTATGGAGATTTGGCGGGTGGTATGGCAGTGGTAGAGAATGCCAACAAATTCTGGATGCGATATACAGCAAAAGTGCAACCTAAGTCAGGTGACCATTTTGCACTCTTTGATGCAGACAACACCGGCTCGAAACAGGCTTGGTTTGCTCATACAAAAGGTACTATCAACAACCCAGAACTGAAACTAAAAAAGGGAACAAACTATATGTTCTCTTTCTGGGTGGCAAATATCAACAACTATGGTGAGATGAATAATGCCGCTATCTTACAATTTGAAATAAGATATAAGAACAAGAAGACAGGCAGTTGGACTACTTATGAACGACTTGGAGAGGCAACCGACTTGAACAACTACCCTGATAATTTATGGCACCAGAACTCATTTGTCTATACCGCTAAGGACGACGCAGACGAAGTTCAGATAGCGGTGCGCGACCTGAATACTCACAAGAACAAAGGTGGTAACGATTTTGCATTGGACGACATACAATTTGCTGCCATATCGGTGCGTAGTCAAGCGGTTAGGTATTGCGAACGGTTTGTGGTAAATTATTACGAGAGCCCGTGTACGATGAGCAACCTGAAAATAACTTCAGACGATGTATATTGTGGCGGAGCATCTTCAGGTGCTTCTTTACCTATAGGCAAATACAATGTATATTTTGAGTATGATTTAGACGATGCCAAATCAACGGATGTTACAGTAACAGACATGGTAGGTGGTGTAGTACAGAGCACCACCACATGTACTCAAGTATATAATGCTACGACGCATAAAGCCAAAGTAACTCTTCCTGCCCAAACGGCAGATGGTCTGACGCATACTTATTACATCAAGAGCGAGAAATTAGATGGTAATGGAACCCAAAAAGGATGTGAGATAAGCGGTTCACTGCTTGCGCCTAAGATTCCGACTGCAAGTATAGCCAATGTCTCGGTGGGTGATGGCTCATTTAGCAACTACGACTGCAGCAAATCAACATACACATTAACGACCCAAATAACCTATACTAATCAAGCAGGGAAATTGTATGTGTGGTTGGATAATGATTATGTAGGCAGGAAAGAAATTACGGGCTGGACAGCCAATTCCTATGACGAAAAGAAAGTAGATGTAGTGCTTGACAATTTGTTAGGCGACACTGCTCATCACCAACTAAATTATCAGTTTGACGACCCTATTAAAGGTTGTGCGGGAAATGTTATGTTTGATGCACCTTATATACCAAAACCGGAAATAACGAGCATAAAGGTAAATCAAGTGGAATGTAAAGCGGGAAGTACGACAAATAAATATGTATATTCTATTGATGTAAACTACAAAGTTACCAATGGTCAGGGCAATAGCGTTATAGTAGAAATTGACGACGGATATGGAAATAAATACACAGAAGACTACCTTTTGAAAAAGGACGCATCCACAGAGATTGCTAAATGGCATGCAGAGTTTGATTTGGACGCAACTAATCAAATCACCAAGAAACATATTACTATAAGAGTGATTAAAGCAAGTGCGGGTGGAAAAAACATTTATAGTGAGTGTGAGACTTTGGGTGCATATACCACTCCCCAACTGCCTACACTGACAGTAACAGAGGACATAAAAGATGTTGTTTGCAATACCACAACATATAAGGTTGACCTGACACTAAATTATACTGCTCAACAAGGCAATTTGCAAGTAAGGCTTGATGACGAGACCAATCCGGCTATAGTTGATATGGGAACATATAATCCTACTACAGAAAAAGTTACTATAGATGTTCCAGCCGACAACAGCGCACATAGTTTGTTTGTAAAGTTTACAGGCGACCCATGTGGTTATCCATACATAATAAATCTTCCTGCAAAATACTCACCAAAATTAAATTCTGTATCGCTTATTACTGATGCCCCGACCAAACTTGATTGCAACACATCAAATGCATACGATGTAGAGGTGCGAGTGAATGTTGCAAATATACTCACGGGTACGACAATATATGCCTGCACCACAGATCAGGGCACAGCGAGAACGGAATCGGTTACTATACCGAGTGTGGTAGGCGCACCGGGCGGAGTAGAGACTATAACCGAAGGTTCATACGACATTAAGTTCAGCAATTTGAAAGATGTTAATGATGGTACTCGCACAATAACTATATACATAGATGGTTTTGAGAATTGTGCTAATAACTTGTTGCAATACACCACCCCACTTTCATCCGGCTTGCAAGACTTTACTACACCTATTCTCACCGAAAGAACTTGCACAGACTTAACTTATAGCATTAGCGGTACTATCAATTTTGACACAGCAGACGGGACTCTTATAGTTGAAGATGCAAACGACCCATCAGTAAATGCTACTGTTACTATGCAGTCGGCTACGAGTGCGACATTCACCATAAGCGGACTTACTGCGGACAATCGTCATCACTATCTTAATGCTTACTTTAGCAACAATCCTACTTGCAAAGCGTCTTCAGAGTATGACGCTCCATCAGACGAGATAATGCAAAGCGTTGTAGTTAACACATACGCCCCTGCATGCGATGCAGATAAATACAGAGTGGTTATTACTGCTACGGCAGACAGACCACATGCTGATATAGTAATTACTGATAACGGAGTAGAATTTTGCCGTTTTGCTGCTCCTGCAGCCACAGTTGCTCCTACCGCCGGCATGACTTTCGTAAAAGACACGATGTTAGAAATAGCAGCAAAGACCCATTTGTTTGAAGCATATATGAGTGATATGCCTACATGCAAAGTGGCTGCGAGTGTAGTATCAGATCCTGTGAAGCCGATGCTCAAAGCGACAGCGACACAAGGCACGGCACAATGTAGCGGCAATTATATGCTCGATGTTAATCTGCAATATACCAACCAAAACGGCACTTTGAACTATCAGGTGGACAATAATCCTATTCAGACTGCCACCTACACTCAGGACAACGCTACTCAACTCACATTAGATTTGCCTGCAGTAACGATTGCTGCAGATGGCAATGCTCACGGACTACATATTTGGTTTGATGGTACCAAGGGGTGTGACACTACTATTCTTCTACCGGCAATAAGCGCACCGATGGTAAGTATTGACAAAGTGGATGTAAGTGAAGCAGCATGTGATGACCCGACTTATTCAATAGAACTGACGATTACCTCAACCAATACTTCGGGTGCGATGACACTGACTATTGATGGTCAAGCCGCCACATATACGCTCAGCAGTGGGAAATATGTAGTTAGCGGCCTGAAGACGACAGGCAAGAAGGCAGTAGCGGTGGTTGCATCGTGGGCTGCAAGCGGTTGCAACGCAAACATAACATACGACGAGCCTTTGGTTCCACATTTAGGTGATGCCACAGTAGAGACGACAACACTTATTTGTGGTCAAACCACATACGACATAACCGTATCGGTTGGTTTCTCCAATATGAAAGGTGCTTTAGTGATAAGTGACAACGGAAGTGAACTTGCAAATACAGATACAGTCACCTTATCACCTTTTGTTCATACCTTTACGGGCCTTGTAGCCGATGGTGTGGCTCATAATCTTGCTGTGCAATTTGGTGGTTGTACACAAAACATTGCATACACAGCGCCTCAGATACCTACATGCAATGCAATAAAAGACACGATATGTCATGACGAATGGAAGACATATAGCCGAAACGGCTTTACGCTAACCACAGAGCCTAAGTTGGGGTTGAACACTTACACACAAGGTTTTGACTCGTTATATCTATATGTAGAAGCGATGCCCCAGTTGCAACTCAAGGTTAACTCAGTAAGCCATATATGCGAAGATATGACAGAGATTCGTCTGCCGATTGAAGGTACTCCGCAAGAGGTAGCGTCGCTGGCAGTTACAATTGACGACTCATCGGCCAAGGCAATCATTGAAGGTACAGATGTGGTGGTGATATTACCCTCAACACTTACAGCAGGAGAATATAAGATAACTATTGAGGCGCTGAATAATAGTGGTCGTTGCTCATCAGAACCAACAGAATTTACACTGTCCTTTGATCATAAGGGTCTGCTTTATCGCAAATGGAATGATGTGTTGTTTGTAAACAACCGAGACAGTTTGTTTGCAGCATATCAATGGTATCATAACGGCAAGTTGATGGATGGTGAGATATATCAATGTCTGTACGACCCGAACGGACTGAGCGGTTTGTATTACTGCGAGATGACCACTACTGAGGGTGAGAAATGGCAGACATGTGAAGAGGATTATGCTTCAGTTAAGCGTTCCGCTGATGTGTCGAAACAAGAAACGGCACAGATTTTGCCGAATCCTGTCCGTGCTAACCAAGATATAACGATTCTGCGCACCGGCGATCTTTCCGCACAGATGTCAACATACACTATAACCGGTGAATTGGTAGGACAAGAAATGGTGGAAGGAGAAAAAGTAATAATAAGAGCACCTAAGCAGACAGGTGTATATCTGATTAGAATTGATGGTCAGACACTAAAACTAATAGTTAAATAGTTAAATAGAAAATACTGAATCGATGAATTTTGTAGAAGAACTTCGTTGGAGAGGCATGCTCCAAGATATCATGCCGGGAACAGAGGAGCAACTGCAGAAGGAGCAAACCACTGCATACGTAGGAATAGACCCTACTGCCGACTCATTGCATATAGGTCATTTGTGTGGCATAATGATGTTGCGTCATTTGCAGCGATGCGGTCATAAACCTATTGCGCTCATAGGCGGTGCAACAGGTATGATAGGCGACCCGTCGGGCAAATCAGCAGAGAGAAACTTGCTCACAGAAGAAGTGCTCAGACACAATCAAGAATGTATCAGAAAACAACTAAGCAAATTTCTTGATTTCGAGAGCGATGCACCTAATGCAGCAGAACTGGTGAATAATTATGATTGGATGAAAGACTTTACTTTCCTTGACTTTGCTCGCGAAATAGGTAAACTTATCACTGTCAACTATATGATGGCAAAGGACAGCGTAAAGAAGCGCTTTAATGGTGAATATTCTCAAGGAATGTCGTTTACAGAATTTACTTATCAACTCTTGCAGGGCTACGACTTCGTATGGCTCAACGAGCATAAGAATTGCAAGATGCAGATGGGTGGTTCAGACCAATGGGGAAATATCACAACGGGTATTGAGTTGATGCGTAAGATGAACGGCAACGAAGCCTTTGCACTTACTTGTCCGCTTATTACAAAGGCCGATGGAGGCAAATTTGGTAAGACAGAAAGCGGTAATATATGGCTTGACAAGCGCTACACCTCACCGTATAAGTTCTATCAATTCTGGCTTAATGTAAGCGATCAAGACGCTGAACGATACATAAAGATATTTACTTCCCTGCCAAAGGATGAAATAGACTCATTGATATCACAGCACGCAGAGGCTCCTCACCTAAGACTTTTGCAAAAACGATTAGCAAAAGAAGTGACCATTATGGTTCATTCCGAAGAAGACTATAATGCTGCAGTGGAGGCTTCAAACATCTTGTTTGGCAATGCTACGGCTGAGGCTCTGCACCGATTGGACGAAGACACTTTTTTGCAAGTATTTGAGGGGGTACCACAATTTGAAGTATCAAGAGAATTTCTCTCAGACGGCATACAAGCGCTTGAATTATTAGCCGAAGAAACAAAGATATTCCCTTCTAAGGGAGAGGCTCGAAAAATGATACAAGCAAACGGGTTCTCAATGAACAAAGAAAAACTGACCGACCCACAGGCATATATCAGCGAGAAGGCATTACTCAACAATAAGTATATCTTATTCCAGAAAGGTAAGAAGAACTACTATTTGGTTGTGGCTAAATAGGAAAGAGGGGATGGAGGACTTAGAGACTTTAGAGAACTTAGAGGTTTTAGAAATCTTAGATACAAAAAAAGAGGCACTCAATAGTGCCTCTTTTTTGATATTTACTTCTGATTAGAGGTAAATAGACATATACATTGTGAAGCCTGCCACATCGCTTGTTTTGAACGAGAAGCCATTCTCCATTGGTTGTTCAGCCTCAGTCCATTTAACCACTTTATGCTCGTATTGTGACCAGCCTTCGTATTCGGTGGTATAAGCGTGCATAAATTGATAAATGCAGTTGACATTAGCGTTCAAGCCGAGAGCCAATTTAGGAGTAACGAACCACTCCAATCCTGCTGAGAGGTAGAGACCTACCATTTGGCGAGGACCGCTGGTGCCATCGTATTGACGAAGTACACGACCATTAGCGATACCAGTTGCTTCAGATGGAAAGTTAGCCCAAACTGCAGTTGTTCCATCAGGCAAAGTAAGGTTAGTTGAAGGTATCTGGTTGAGCTCTGTGATAGCGTTGTTGTAGTAATAGGTATATTTGTCGATAGCCTTAAAGCCATACATCAAACCTACACCAAACACACCTTGTACTTTGTGTTTAGAGCCAACATGCCAGTCAGCACCTACACTGATAGTACCACCAAGAGATTCGTGTTTACGAGAATCAACTACTTTTTGTTTGCTGAAAGCATTTTTTGCTACAGCAGCGTCGTCTTGAGCATATTTGCGGGTATTCCAAACATCCACATTAAGACCTAAAGAAGCGCGAACGCTCATTTTGTCTGTTATCATATAGCCGGCGGAGAAGCCACCTATATTGGACCATGTACCACCCATAACGATTGCAGTAGGACTCATGCCGACTTGGATATTCCAATCGCCGGCTTTAGGAAGCCAATCTGAATAGTCAGCATTAGCATCCGTCTCAGCAAACATTGGTGCCACCAATGCTGCTGCAAGGATTATACTAAATAACTTTTTCATATCATTTCCATTTTTAATAAGGTTAATAAAAGATATTTACTTATAATCCGATTATTTCCAACCCATTAAATTAGCAGTCATATATCTTTGAACAGTAACTTCAGTCTTGTCACCAAGTTGTACTTCGGTCTCTTCGCCACCTTCAGCAGCAGAGAGAACACCAGGGATAGTAGCCAAATCTACAGAAGGAGTAAATACGATTGAGAGGTCGTTACCAGTAGCAGTACCAAACAATTCAACTTTGTTCTTTAAGCCTGCAACTTTGATTGCATTACCTTCCCACCAACCATCTACATCAACAGTATTTTTAGCACTGAAAGTATCATAGATAACAGCCTTGCCAGCCGCAATGAAAGCAGCCTCATCTGAATAAGTATCTTTCATTTTCTTAGCGTCAACTTCTGCATAGAAATGTTCGAATTTAGCAACGAACGCCTTAGGAGCGATTTCGATTTCTACATTGTCAAGGTCCCAATTGTCATACAAGTTAACTTTCAACTCATATTTACCTTCGTCGTTAGTAGTTGTAGTGCTATAAACCAACTCACGGTCGTCGTCTGAACTTGTAATTTTGATTTCGATAGCAGCGCCTTTGAAACCTTGGTTTTCAGTTTTAGCCTTCTTAGCATCTTTGTCAAATACCTCAACATTACCGGTCAACTTACCACTGATGGTGAGTTCTACATTGCGGTCGTTGTTAAGGATGTCGTTAGGTGCGTTGAAGGTAGTCTCAGTAGCGTCATTTTTAACAAACTCTTGACCAGCCAATACATCGAATGCAGCGAGTTCTTGTGTTGGATAATAAGCAGTAATCTTATTGTCCGGAGCCAAGTAATAGTCAGCGCTGAATCCGTTAGCAATGATAGTAACAGCGATTTTCTTTTCACCTGCAGGAATAACTACTTCATAAGTACCATTACCTTTAGCAGATGCTTTGAATTGCTTGAAACTTACGCCTGCTTTTGCTCCGGTGTACTCAGCATAGTCAACTTGTGCAATTACCTCAACTGTTTCAGGTACAGGCAGATTTTCAGTAACCTCTACTCCGTCAACCATTCTTGCGCCGGGGTTGTAGTAGAAAGTAGCAGAAATCTTAGCCTCGCCATTCAAGCCAAGAGCCTCTTCTGAAAGTTCTGATTGATTTTTGTCGTTGCAACCAACCAGTGCCAATGCTGCAATAGCAGCAAAGAAAATTTTCTTCTTCATAATTTGAAAAATTTTAGTTAATAATGTTAGTTTATTTTGTTGTTTATTTACTTCGAATGTTCGATATATTCGACAGTTCGATTAGCATTATGATTAATAAATTCAGTCTCTCAAATTTTCACACAAGTGGTTAAAAAATAAATAAGAAAACTATATTTTAACCCAAAATCACACGGCAGAGATACAACATTTTTCTTAAATGCAAAAAAACTTTGCAAAAAAAGAATATTTTTTTCACAAAAAAGCAGCAAAATCGTGGTTATATTTTGTGATGCACATATTTTATCTAATGACAGAGCTTCAAAAAATAGGACTATAATATATAAAATAAAGTTTATCACAACGGATAATCAACGAATTATTTTTATTTGGTAATCAGCAGATTTAGGTAATTAAACAAAATACTTTGTTTTAATGGTTGTCCACAGATTTAACTGATTGAATAGAAAACTTCGAATAATTAGAACAATCACAAATATAATTCGCTGATTTCTATTAAAGAAAACTTAAATAGATTATTTCTTCGAGTGAGATAAATGAGAAAACAGATAAGTTTTGATTAGTTTGCCGCACGAAAATACATTAAGATTTGTGTAATTGGAAAAATAGCCGTAATTTTGCGTGCTAAAATATTAAATTAAGTAACATGCGCAGATTATATATATTTTTCTTTTTTATTGCAGCATTGTTTATGTCATGCACCTCACAAAAGAAATTAACATATCTAAGGGGTGTTGATTCGGCGGCGGCAGATAGTATCAATCAGAAATACATAGGATACAAAGAGCCTGTGATCAAATCAGGAGACCAATTGCTGATTTTTGTTTCGGCACTTGACCCTGAGACCGCCACGCCTTATAATTTACCCACAGTGGCATATATGTCAGCCGGCACGAATCAATTATCTTCCACCAATTCGATACAGACATATCAGGTTGACGAGCAAGGTAAGATTCTTTTTCCTGTGTTAGGCGAATTGCATGTTGCTGGTATGACCAAAGATGAGGTTCGCAAGATGCTTATGGAAAAGATTTCAGAGACGATAAAAGAGCCTGTGGTTACCGTCAAGTTCTTGGGATATCAAGTGTCGGTAACAGGTGAGGTGGCAAAGCCGGGAAAATACAGCATGCCTTACGAGCGAGTAAATATATTTGAGGCTCTTGCGGCAGCAGGCGATATGACGCCTTACGGGAAACGAGACAATGTGCTTGTAACAAGAGAGCAGAACGGCAAGTTAGAGTTTGCGAGGCTTAACTTAAACAGTCCTGACATATTTGCTTCACCATATTTCTTCTTGCAACAAAACGATATAGTGTATGTGGAGCCAAATAATGTAAGAGCAATTTCGTCACAAAACTTAAATTTATACTTATCTATGATTACCTCGCTTGCGTCAATGGCGACTGTAATTGTATCAGTAATAAGCATTTCAGGAAAATAACGATTCTATGGAAAACCCAAATACTACAAATAGCAGTCAGAGCATAGACATCATAAGATTTATAAAACAATGCTTCAAGTATTGGTATTGGTTTGTGATTTCTGTAGGTATATGCGGCGCAATAGGTCTTGTATATCTTATAGTTACTCCCAAGCAATATAGTGTTTACTCCACTCTTTTGTTGCGTCAAGACGATGCCAAAAGCGGTCTGATGAATGCCATAGGCGGCGATGCTGGCGGTTTGCTCTCGATGATGGGAATGAACACAGGCAGCAAGAGTATTGACGACGAAATGGAGATACTGAGTTCCAGAACATTTATGAACAATGCCATCACCGACCTTGGATTGCAGAACGAATATAGGAAGGTAAAACGGATGCGATGGCTTGGGCAATACCCTGAACACGATTTGAGTATCACCTACCCTGAGATGTTTATTGATACTATTCAGTTCAATGCGAGAGTAGAGGTAAAAAAGAAGAAAGACTATTATTTGGTTGATGTCAAATATCTCAAAGATCACAGCAAGCATAAGGTTGCTTCACTCAACGAACCTATTGAGACTGCTATAGGTCAGATAAAAATAACAGAGAACACTCCATTAGAGGTTGGCGATAAGATAAGGATACTCACTATGTCAAGAGACATGGCAGTGGAGCATTTCCGCAAGACGATGTCTATCAAACGCACGCAAAAGAACGCGAGTTCCATAACTATCAGTTGCGAGACCGACATGCCCCAAAGGGCGATTGATCTTATAGGGCGGATAACCTACTTGTATAATCAAGATGCTGTATATGACAAAAACAAGAAGGCACTTACTCAACTGCAATTTTCCGAAGAGCGTTTGCAGATGGTGGCTCACGAATTAGATTCGATAGAGCATCGAGTGGAGGATTTCAAACTCGACAACAAGATGTCGGGAATGTCAGCCGAAGCAGAGATATATCTTGAGGCTGCAGCCACTTATCAGAAACAACTTGTGGAGATAGAAACCCAACTGAATTTGGTGGATTATATCAAGCGTTTTGTGAGCGACAAGCAAAATGAGAACAGCACTATACCTGCCAATTTGGGAGTGAGCGACCCCTCGCTTGTGAGTGTCATCAGTCAGTACAACGAACTATTGCTACGCCGCATGCAAATGCAACGCACAGCAACTGACAAGAACCCTATAGTAGAGCAATTGGACGAGCAAATATCAGCCATGAGGAGCAACATAGTAATGAGCATCAACAGCGTAAGAGACGGATTGGAAATAATGAAGAAAGATGCTATTGCTCAAGAGTCTAAATTCAGCGGCAAACTTGAGAATATGCCTGTGCAGGAGCGTCAATACATACAGATAAAGCGTATGCAAACACTCAAACAACAGGTTTTCCTACTTTTGTATCAGAAGCGAGAAGAGAGTGCGCTTACACTGGCTTCGGTTATGACGCCTGTTAAGGTGTTAGACGAGCCACGCAAACTGCCACTACCGCTCGGACCAAGGAAAATGGTTGTAGCACTGATATCACTGATAATCGGAGTTGCTATACCTTTCGGAATTATCTTGATACTAGAAATGTATCAGCCGCAATTGGCTACATTAATAAAGAAAGAGGAATTGGCAGAAAAGCAGGAGTAGTAAGCAAAAATCACGCTCTATTTGCAGAAAAAACAAGCAGGTTGGCACTTATATGACAATCTGCTTTCATTTATCTATTAACACCGGCAAATAATCAGTCTTGATGTTTTGCATTGCTTTCCAGACACTATCTCTTATGTTGGGATTGAGTTGTTCTAACTGAGCAATCAGTTGTTTTATATCTGCTCTGCTGCTTTCTTTTTCAAAGGGGCATAACTTAGGCACTTTTCTATATTCACATAATTGAGCGTATCTCTGTAATTTAGCCTCATCTATCAAGCAAAGTGGCCTAATTACCTGCATATCAAATTTATTCATCTGCAAGAGAGGCGGCATGGTGCTAAACGAGCCTTGGTAAATAAGGTTCATTAGCAGAGTCTGAACTATATCATCGCGATTATGACCTAAAGCAATTTTGTTTGCGCCCTCATCGGCCGCCATATCAAACAAGGCTTTTCTCCGATACCAAGAGCATAAAAAGCAGTGTGTCTTCTGCTTGTGCAATGATGTAGAATCCGCAGTTGTTGTTTCGTCATAATGGGTAGTTATATGCTCAAAATCCACCCCATGCTCACGGCAAAAAGCATTTAGATAGTCCACATCAGACTTGTAGCCAATGTTTTCTACACTTACATGAACAGCCTTTATACGAAAGCGAGGAACATATATTTTTTGTTGCATTCCTAAAAGTTCGACCAACGCCAAACTATCTTTCCCTCCACTAAGGCCAACGAGTATGAAATCGCCGTCTCTAATCAGACCATAATCCACGCATGCCTGACGGAATTGCCGAACCAGGTATTTACTGAGTTTTTGCTGCTCTATTTGCTCTTTTGTCTTTTCCATATATTGTTTTTTGCAGGTGGCAAAGTTACTGATTTTCTTTTAATAAATCATTATAGTATTATTTTTTTACATTTTTTTGCGTAAAAGATTTGCACATATAAAATATTTGCCGTAATTTTGCACCCGCTTTTGGGAATTAAGTTTTCTGAAGAGTTGCGTTCTAAGGCATAATGCGGCAATAGCTCAGTTGGTAGAGCACGACCTTGCCAAGGTCGGGGTCGCGAGTTCGAGTCTCGTTTGCCGCTCTAAAATTAGACGAGCAGAACACAAGTTCTGCTTAGTTTTTCTAAGAGTGGTCTTTATAATTTTAACAAATGCAGCATTGATATAAACTAAAAAAGTGCATACGATAATGCTAAATTTGTAAAGGCGCAGGTGGTGAAATTGGTATACACGCTACTTTGAGGGGGTAGTGGCCGCAAGGTCGTGTGAGTTCGAGTCTCATCCTGCGCACTTTTTTTTGATATTGCCCAGGTGGCGGAATTGGTAGACGCGTACGTTTCAGGTGCGTATGTCGAGAGGCGTGCAGGTTCGAGTCCTGTTCTGGGCACAGAAACAAAACGGAGATAATTCATCAAGTTATCTCCGTTTTTCGTTTCTAAAAAAATATGTTTTTATAGTTTAAGAAATAATATCTACCTTTGCACCATAAACTTAATTATATGAATATGGATTGGAAAGACCAACTGAGTGTTATGTTTGCTCAAGTGGAAAAGACTGAAGACAAAGAGCAACAAGAGGAAGAAATTACCACAACGACAGAGCCTAAGAAGTCAGAGGTTAAGAAGCCTATAATAAGAATAGAGTTAGACAAGCGTCGCGGTAAGGAAGCGACTATATTAAGCGCTCAGGGCGGAGGGGAAATTCCTAATAGTCAAGAATTGGCTAAAACACTGAAAAAGCACCTTGCTATAGGCGGCTCCGAACGCAATGGGGAAATACTGCTACAAGGTGATGTAAGGAAACGATGCGCAAACATACTACAACAACAAGGCTATAAAACAAAAGTAATATAATTCTATCATCTCTAAGTTTTCTAAAGCATCTAAAAACTTCTAAATTCTCTAAGTTATCTAAAGCATCTACAATTACTATGCTCGCTATCTATCGTTCATCGGCAGGCTCAGGCAAGACTTTCACTCTTGTGAGGAATTACATTGATTATTTGTTTTCTGCCAAAGGAAACAATAAGCATCGGAAATTGCTTGCTGTTACTTTTACTAAGAAAGCCACAGCCGAGATGAAAGATAGAATAATCAAAGAATTATCTCTATTGGCTAATAATCAAGGTTCTGCCCACGCTGATTTTTTACGGCAAAAGCACTCGCTTAGCGAAAGCCAACTGCAGATTAAAGCACAGGCCATTCTTTTTGACATACTTCAAGACTACTCGATGTTTGCTGTAACGACCATCGATAGTTTTTTCCAACAGATAGTGCGCAGTTTTGCTCACGAATTGAGTCTGCAAGGGTCGTATAATATTGAGTTGGACGAGAAGCAAATCCGTCATGCGGCCGTTGATGATTTTTTCTTTAATCTGCCCAAAGACTCCACTTCGCCCGTCATTCAGCAACTCATGAGTATCATTGAGGACAATCTGGACGAAGGGGAACATTGGAATCCGACACAGGTAGTGTATGAACTTACAGCACAACTCTTTAAGGAAACCTTTTTGCTACACAAAGACTCCATTGACCAACTACTCAGTAAGGCAGATTCTCTTAACCAATATCGCAAAGAACTAAGGCAATGGCGTAAAGATTTTTTTGAACGATTCTTTGCATTGGTAAAACAAAAAGAGAAAATAGTGCCACCGGAATACGAGGATGAATTCTCGCAAAAAAGCAAACGGTTTTCCGTATTTAGGTGGACTAAAGCAGATATAATGAAATTCTTAAAAGCGCCTAAAGAACTTAATTATTTAAGAGAATTATTTGAAAATACAGAATCGATGGGCAAAACCGATTTTGCCCGCCAACAGGCTATAAAATTGCAGCCTGTGGCTCATGATTTATATAGATTACTCTTTTCCGACGAGGCAAAAAAAGTGCTTAATGCAGACATAATACTGACCTACCTACCCTATTTGGAAATCATACATGAGGTGGAGATATGTATTAGGCGTTCAAACAAAGAACTCAATCGCTTGCCTATCAGTCAAACTAATTTACTTCTTCATCGTGTTATAGCAGAGCAAAGTGATACTCCGTTTATCTACGACAAGATAGGTACCAGGATACAACACTATCTTATCGACGAGTTTCAAGACACGAGCGACATGCAGTGGAGCAACTTCCACCCGTTGGTAAGCGAAACCAATGCACAAGGCAATGAAAATCTTGTGGTAGGCGACAGCAAGCAAAGTATATACCGCTGGCGAAATTCAGATTATGCACTATTGGAATACCAACTGAAAAAAGATTTTATAAATCAAGCGAAAGAAAATATCTTACCCAACAACTACAGAAGCGACAGAACTATTGTTGAACAGAACAACAAGATATTTGGTTTACTAACCGATGCCATGCAGCAGGAATACGACATGAGATTGGACATTAAAGATTCTGCTAATGGCATAAAACGAGTATATAATTCTTATCTACAAGAGCCGACAAAAGCAGAAAGCGGGTATGTGAGAATAGAATTTCTGCCATTTTCTACCGCTGCACAACGCCGACTTGAGGCTATGAATCGCCTACCTGATATACTACACGACCTGCAACAGAGGGGGTACAACATGTCGGATGTGGTATTTTTGGTAAGAAACAACTCAGAAGGGGGCAAACTTGCTAATTACCTTATGAGTCAAGGGTTTGAAGTGATGTCTAACGACAGCATGCTTGTAGATTCAGCGGAAGAAGTTAAGTTCATCATTTTGCTTTTGAAATGGCAGATACACCCTAAAGACCAACTAATTCAAACTGAGTTGCAATATCATTATGATTTAATCAAAGGCAAAGATGCACATCAAGCATTGATGCATAGTATCAACACTACAGACAACACTCTATGGCAAGAAGCAATACAATACTCACACTTACCACTGCTTAATCAGGTGGAAAAACTGATTCGGCACTTTAACCTAAGAGTCAATGAAGGTTCGCAACTATACCTACAAGCCTTTGAAGATGTAATATATAACTATAGCAACAAATATAGCAACGACTTATATAGTTTTCTTGACTGGTGGGACCAAACGGGTAGTCAGACAAAAATATCTATGCCTACTAATTCCCAAAGTGTTCAAGTAATGACCATACACAAAAGCAAAGGGTTGGAATTTGATGTGGTTATAGTGCCATTCTGCGATTGGGAGACCTCGGATGCTCAAACTCAAAAGAAGAAAAACATATTATGGGTTGAGCCAAAGGATGATTTATTCTCAATGAACGGGCAAATACCCTTACTGCCGGTTGTATATAGTTCTAACCTTAAGAATACCATATTTGCTTCTGACTATAAGCGTGAATTACAAGACTTATATATAGATAACTTGAATCTGACTTATGTTGCTTTCACTCGTGCCAAGCATGAGTTATATGTATTTGGCCCCACAAGCGATTATACCACCGCCAAAGGGAATACAGCAAACGACAGAAACAACATAGGGGGAATGCTCCACTCGCTTTTGAAACAAGAACTGACAGAAAACATATACCAATCAGGCAACAAAAGAATCAAAGAGAGCGAGCAACCACAAACGCCTCATATTCTTGTTTATGACGATCAAACAGGACATCAACTACAACTATTACTCCACAGCAATGCACAAGACTTTTTCCTTGCAGAACGTCCCAAAGAGTTGAATAGTAGTGCAAATTTAGGAATAATAATGCACCAACTGCTTTGCCAAATCAAACATAAAGACGATGAATCAACAGCAATAAGCCGTTTGCTGCAAGAAGGAGTGATTAACGCAGAGCAAATGGGCATAATAAAAACAGAAATGCGCCGTTTTTGGCAGTTGATAGATGGCAAAGATTGGTTTGATGAACATTACGAAATTCTCAACGAGCAAAGTATTGTTCTGCCTAACGGCATGACACGCCGCCCTGACAGAGTGCTACTTGATAAAGGCAAAGCAATAGTTATTGACTATAAATTCGGATACTTGCAGCCACAAGAGCACAAAGAACAAGTTAAGGAATATATGTGCCTTATAAAAGATATGGGATTTGAAGTAGAAGGGTACCTTTGCTATGTAAATAAAAAAGAAATAATACCTGTCAATTTATGATAAGACTTGAAGAACTTATAGAAATAGGTAAGATCAGCAAAACACACGGCACGAGAGGCGAAGTGGTTTGCAATATAAATGCAGATTTGCTGGAAACGGCAGATCCTGATTATCTTATTTTGAGTATAGATAATTTGTTCGTACCATTTTTTATTGAAGAATATCGGTATAAAACTGACAATAGTATAATTTTGCTTTTAACCGATGTTTCTAATTCCGCCGCAGCACAAAATTTAGTAGGAAGCAGTTTGTATATTGAACTAAAGCAACTCCCTGAAGACTATCAGATTGAGCCTCAATTTGGCAATTTGATAGGTTATAAGGTAGAGGATAATAACAAAGGTTTGCTTGGCATAATTGAAGCGATAGACACTACTACTATAAACACTCTTGTGCAACTTGACAATGGCATTGTGTTGCCATTACACGAAGATTTCATAGAGTCTGCTGATAGCAAAAATCATGTCCTTGTGCTCAACCTACCTCAGGGATTGATTTAGGCCTTGCAAGAATGGAAAGCGAAACCTTATTTCTTGTTCCCGATTACTTTTTTTCTTATCCATTTGCTTTTCATACATAATCTGAAGAGCCATGGCTCGAGAGTGTAAGAAAGCATCATAGTGGTGATCATACCCACTAATGAGGCAAAACCGATGCTTCTGATTGCGGGGTGTTGTGCAAAGAGGAGCGAGAACATACAAATTACGAGTATTGTTGCGCTGATGGTTATTGCCGTTTTGTGATATGTCAATAATTGCGGATTATCGCCTCGTTCTCGCGCGAGCAAGCCATCCATGATAAAGATACTATAGTCCACTCCTATACCGAAGATAAACGATGATACTACAATATTTATCAAATTGAACTCATGCCCTGTCAGATACATTGCGCCCAACACTACATACCAACTAATCGTCATAGGCAAGAAGGCAATTATTGCCACAGTAAGTCGTCTGAACGAGAGTAGCAGAACCACAAGCACAAACAATGCCGAAATACCGAGGATGGTATTGAAATCGTCGTTCATCATCTTCACAGTATCAATAGTATAGTAGAAGGGGTCGAGTACTAAACAAGCGGATTTTTCTGTAGGGCGAATACTTGTAAGAATTCCATTTACTTTATTTACATCTTGTTCTGATAATTTTACCGGTAAAAATACGAGATACTTATCTTCTACTTGTTCGGTAAGATTACTCAAGATCATTTCGGGTATCAGATTGATATCCGAGAGCAATTGCGGTTGTATGTTTGCAGACATTAGTTCCTTAAAGGGCAAGAACCATTCAGCATCAATTTGATTTTGTCGGCATGCTTTCTGTATATTGCTCCATGTGGCAGCAGAATTTTTGTCGAAATAGTCATGCCAATGGTTGATTCTCTGCTGCTGTGTGCTTAGAGATGGCATGAATGTAGAGACCTTGCTGAATGAATGTATTACTCCTTGTTTTTTTAGTGAGTCACATTTGTTTTCTAATGCCTCTAAGCCAACGAGAGCATCGTCCATATCAGCAGCCACAGCAGCATAGTACTGTTGGAACATGCCCTTGTTGTTTTTTTGCTGCCATATCTGCCTTGAGCGCAAGACATCTTCAGCAGTGTAGTTAATGTGTTTTAGGTCGCTATCGAACTTAACGAACGGTGAGAAGGCACAAGTGGCTACGACAAACACCAACATGAGAACGAGCAGCCATGTTTTCTTGTCGATTTCAGCATTATTTATTTTTTCAAGGAAATCGAATGCTCTTTGGTTTTTCTTATTGATTTTCGGGAAGAAATGCGGCATAAAAATGAGTGAAGCCACAGTAGTTCCTATCATTGCAAAAACTGCGAATAGGCCAAAGTCTTGTAACAACGACGATTGAGTGAACAATAGACCTGCAAAGGCACCAATAGTTGTTAAAGAACCTAAAATTACAGGTTTTGTTTGTTCTTTTATGGTCCGCTCTGCCTCACCAACATACTTGAAATGTATCATCACATGCAGGCAATAACTGAGCGCTACGCCAAGCACGATAGCACCTATTCCTAATGCCATGACAGACATAGAACCTTTGCAGACATACATTCCAAACAAAGCGAATATGGCTCCATATAAGATAGGCATCAGGATTAAGACATTGGTAGATGGTTGCTTGAAGCACCAACCAAGAAGCAAAAGGATAATTATCAGGGCAATGCCTATTGTATAGAGTAAATCGGTTTTGATTCTTGCAGCATTATTAGCCGATTGAATAACAGTGCCATGATATAGAATCTCAACATCACTAAATTGTTCTTCAGTAAGTTTTTTTGCGCGTTTGATGGCCTTCAGCAATTTGCCTGCTTGTCCGGAGTCCATACTATTTAAGTTGGGTGAGACAAACCCTTGACAGACTTTTGAATCAGCAGAGAAAAGGTGATTATTATAAAAGCGCGAGTTTTGAGCATTATTTATAGGCAGTTTACTTAACAATATACCTGCCGGATCGTATGCAATGAAATCATATAAGAGTTCGCCTGCTTCAGCATTATTTTCTATGAAATTTTTATATTGGCCTATCTGATAAGTCAGATGCTCAATCGAAAGCAAAGAATCCATCTGATTGTCAGTAAAGTCTAAGTAGGCAGGTGATTGCTCTGCCAAATAATATGCTACATCAATATATTCAGCAGGATCGATTTCATATAGTGTACCTTCAATAAGACCTTCGATTTTGTCATCTTGTTCTAATGTTTGCATAAAATAATCTAATGCTTCTGCGAGCATTTCACGATCTGATAAAGAAAAACAAGAGGTATCTTTTCTTAATACTTGAACAAACACTTTGTCTTTTACTTTCAGTTCTGAGAATGCCAAATCTACAGTCATATTATCACCCGTAGGAGGCAGGAGTTTGGCTATATTTTCTTCAAATCGGCATTTGAATGCAAAAAAAGCGAATAAGATAGTAGTTGCGCCCAAACACAAATACATCAACCATTTATGAGACCTAAAAAATCTATACAGACTTACCATATCTATTAACAATAATATTCTACATTAGAGAGCGCAAAGGTACAATAATTATTTGATTTGCGCAATTTTATGAAATAGTGTACCTTTGTAGTCGCTTAAAGACACACATATAAGCGGAGATAATCAGGCTGTTTTTTGATATCGCGTATAAGGGTGTGCTTATTATTTTGTTCATTTAAGTTTGATTTAGTAATTTTGCGCAATAATTCAATTGTTTATTTTATTTATGTACAGACGCCACCTCACATTATTACTATCCGTTATGTTATGTGCATTATGTCATGGTGCTGTGCCTGTGCGATATCGTGTTTCAGGTGCAGCAGGTGGTGTATTAAGAGGTAGCATTATAGAAAATTGGATAGGCTCTCGTCCTGTTTTAGGAGGGGAAGTGGCAGTGGAGTTTTTGCCGACAGGAAGATTAGAATCACTGCAATGGTATAACAACGCTTCTATTGGTGTAGCATTTTCAGTTTTGGACCTAACCAACTCACAAATTCTTGGTCAGGCATATACGCCATACGCATACTTGAATGTGCCATTTGTCAGATTGCCTCATTTTGTATTTGGTATTCGTCCCGGATTAGGGTTGGCATTTGTCAGCAAAAACTACTACAACACTGTACCGCCGGAATTGAAATATGTTCCCGGGTCGATTCAATATCCTGTGAGCAATGGTGGTTCGGGCAGTTATACAAATGCATATTTTTCCACTGCTCTTTACTTCGATTTTCCTATTCGCAAAGGATTTTCAGTGAATTTGACAGCGGGTTGGTATCATATTTCTAATGGTAGCATACGGCAGCCTAATTCAGGTTTTAACATGCTAAATGCTCAGTTAGGGGTTACCTACCAGCCTCAAGCAGAAGGATATAAAGCGCCCGAGTCAAAGGTTCCTCGCGGACTATATGACGGCAAGCGCTGGGATGTGGAAATATCAGTTAGTGGCGGAGCAAGACAAGCCTATTTTGCTGATCGCAAGACTTTTGGTATCGCAGCAATAGGTGTTTCGGCGCACTATAGACCATGGTCAATATTTAAGATAGGCGGCGGAGTGGATGTTTTTTATGATGGTTATTATCGCTCGGTTTGTGATGAGTTTGCTTCACAACAGAATGTGCCTATAACATATTTTTCTAAGACTTACTTGAAAGAGAGCAAAATAGAGAATTGTTTTCGCGTGGGAGTAAGCATTCAGCCTGAATTTGTTATTGGCAAACTGACAATAGGTTTGCATGCCGGAGTATATTTATATGACCCTATTAAGAATTTAGAGCCATATAATGATGCCAAATCAGCGGGAGGAAAACTTAATCGAAGTATATTTTATCGTTACGATGTAAGTAAAGCGGGCGTAGAACAAGATGGTTGGCTTTACACGCATGTAGTGTTGAAATATAGAATTACCAAACATTGGTTTGTTCAGGCGGGTGCCAAGTCACATTTTGCCAAAGTAGAATTTTTTGACTTCGGTACGGGAATTGCTTTTTGAAAGTAAATACTATTAACAAGAGGACGAAACGGAACGCTGTGAAGAAAACAATAATTTTCATATTATTAGCGGTATGTCTGCTCTCATGTAGCACAGAACTTGAGCGTTGTGCTCGTCACACGCAAAAGACGCTTATTGAACAAGAGAAAAAAGCGGAATACCTGACGGAGAAAATCATTACTTCGTTGGGAGTAAATTCGTTTGACTCGCTATGGAGCATAACTCAACAAGAACAAGACATATTGATTTATGTATTCGATAGGAAAGGAATGGTGTATTGGTCTGACAACTGGCTTGCCGGTCAGCAAATATTCCTAAAGAATTATAATGTATGGTTCTATCAACGATTTGACAATGCTCACTGCGTATGTCGCTGGGAAAAAGCGGGAAATTATAATATACTGACCGTTATTCCTGTTGCAACTGCCTATTCAATCAGTAATCATCAACTTCGGAACACTTTTTTACATCCCTTCAAGAAATATTCAAACATAGGAATAACCACTATCTCTCATGAAAACTCGTTAAGGATATATAATGATGACCAAAGCCCGCTATTTTCGTTAGAAGTTATCGACAGCAAGTTATCAGAAAACCAAGAAGAGTTTACTCATCTTGCAGAGAGTTTTTCGTATCAGACCTTAGTTGAGCAGGACGACACAAATAATAAGCACTCAAGAGGTTTTTATTTTTACTTTATTTTGGAACTGATTCTGTTTGCTGCAATAATTATTTTTGGCATAATAGGTCTTATACGCAACAAAGGCTGGAAGAACATGCGCTTGAGGGTGAAATTCCAATATGCGACTATCACTCTGATATTATTTATGTCGGTGTATGTGTTTGCCATAACTGCTGTATCTGCTCGCGACAGGTATTCTAATCAGCAGCGTCAATCTCTTGAGCGCAAGACCAAATACATACAGAAAGCGCTTCAGGATATGTATTTTTGGAATTTGAATCTTAGTCAAAAGAACACTGCGGGTTTGAGCATTGACCTAAGAGATATGAGTTTTGCATACGAGACAGATATTCATGTATATGATATGCAAGGCACACTGGTAGGCACGAGTGCTCCTATGCTTTTTGACAAAGGACTTATGTCTAAACATATTGCACCTGAACCATTTTTTACGGGCAAATCGACAATGATGCAATACGAGTATATCGGCGATATGCGTTATCTTGCTGCATATACAGAATTTATTAATGGTAATTATGAGCAGATAGGTTATATTGCAGTACCTCTTTTTATCAGTACAGAGGCTATAGACCAAGCCACAGACGATTTTCTGAGCAAATTGTTGTTACCAAATTTGCTTGTATTAGTGCTTACTTTTATTGTGAGTTTTATAGTTGCCCGCAGTATGACTCGTCCTTTGTCAGTAATTGCTGATCACATGCGCCGTTTGAAAATAGGACAAAAGGCAGATAGGTTAGAATATAATAATCATGATGAATTAGGTGAATTGGTGATGCGCTACAACGAGATGGTTGACCAATTGGAAATCTCCTCCGAGAAATTAGCCCGCTCTGAACGAGAGGGAGCATGGCGCACTATGGCTCGACAGATAGCACATGAAATCAACAACCCGCTTACGCCAATGAAACTGACCATTCAGCAGTTGCAACGACTGCAACAAGCAGGTGATGAGCGATTTGAGGCATACTTCAAGAAATCGACTACAATGCTGATAGAACAGATAGATAATTTGTCGAAAATAGCACAGTCGTTTTCGCAATTTGCTAAGATGCCTGAGGTGATAACCACGGAGGTGGATATAGCGAGGAAACTTTCTACGGTAATAGCCTTATTCCGCAACAATCAGAGTCAAACCCCAATCAGATACATAGGCGCAGAGAGTGGAGTGATGGCAAAGGCTGATGAAGAGCAGATATCTCAGGTATTTAATAATATCATAAAGAATGCACTACAGGCAATAGAAAACAAAGAAGATGGAGATATAATAGTTATATTAAAACAAGAAAACAACAATGTAGAAATATCGATATCAGACAATGGTTACGGCATACCCGAGCAGATACAAGAGAAGATTTTTCTTCCTAACTTCACCACCAAGAATACCGGCATGGGACTTGGACTTGCTATCTCTAAAAATATAGTAGAGGGATCGGGCGGAACAATTCGTTTTACAACATCAAACAAGGGAACTACATTTTATATCACACTGAAAATATAATCATAACCTCAGAAAAAATAGAATTACATCTTTCGAGAAAAGGCAACTATATATACGCAGGTTATATGCAAATTTATACGCAGATTTATACGATAATCTGCGTATTTTTTCTGCCAAATTGTCAGAAAAATGCTATTGGAATATAAGTTGAGTTAGTATGAGCAAATGATTAAGAAAAATGGGGTTGAATAGTAATAAACACAATAATAACAGAACAATAAAAACAACAAAGATATGAAGACAGAGAATTTACAAAAGTACGCCATCAATCTTTGCGATAGGGCAAAGCAAGGCAAATTGGACCCTGTAATAGGTCGAGATGAAGAAATACGGCGTGTCTTACAGATATTGAGCCGTAGAACAAAGAACAATCCTATTCTGATTGGCGAGCCTGGTGTAGGTAAGACTGCAATTGCAGAAGGATTGGCACATAGAGTAGTTAGAGGTGATGTTCCTGAAAACTTAAAGCGCAAACTGATATATTCTCTTGATATGGGTGCTTTGGTTGCAGGTGCAAAATATCAAGGTGAGTTTGAAGAGCGTCTGAAAGGAGTGATAAACGAGGTGATTGAATCAAACGGTGAGATTATATTATTTATCGATGAGATTCACACGCTTGTAGGTGCCGGTCAGACGAGTGGTGCGATGGATGCCGCCAACATCTTGAAACCTGCCCTTGCGCGAGGCGACTTGCGTTGTATCGGTGCCACCACATTGAACGAATACCAAAAGTACTTTGAGAAGGATAAGGCATTGGAAAGGCGTTTCCAAATAGTTATGGTTGACGAGCCTGACGAGGCTGCTACTATCAGTATTTTGCGCGGCTTGAAAGAGCGTTATGAGAACCATCACAAAGTTCGTATTCAAGACGATGCTCTTGTGGCAGCAGTGCAATTATCTTCTCGTTACATAACCGACAGATTTTTGCCTGACAAGGCCATTGACCTTGTTGACGAGGCAGCAGCCAAACTAAGGCTTGAGATGGATAGCGTTCCTGAGGAATTAGATACTTTAGAAAGACAAATCAAACAACTTGAGATAGAAAAGGCGAGCATGCGTAGTGCATCGAAAGATGATAAGACAGACGAGCGTAGAAAAGTTATTGACCAAAAGTTAGCAACACTAAAACAAGAATCTGCGGACATGCGAGCACGGTGGAACAAAGAGAAAGAACATATCAATACCATCCAACAAGAAAAGATCCGAATTGAGCAACTCCGCCATGAAGCAGACACTGCAGAGAGAGAGGGTAATTATAACAGAGTAGCAGAGATCAGATATGGCCTCATACCCCAAGCAGAAGAGCGGATAAAATCGGCTCAGGCAGCACTTCATAGTGAATCTAATGAATATGCAAATAGTCAAACTCTTATTAAAGAGGAGGTTGATGAAGATGATATTGCAGAGGTTGTAAGCCGTTGGACAGGTATTCCGGTGCAAAAGATGATGCAGTCAGAAAGAGACAAACTCTTGCATTTAGAGGAGGAACTGCATAAGCGAGTAATAGGTCAAGACGATGCCATTAAAGCGGTGAGCGATGCCATACGCCGTTCCAGAGCAGGCTTGCAGGATCCTAAACGCCCGATAGGCTCGTTTATATTCCTTGGCACAACAGGTGTTGGTAAGACTGAGTTGGCCAAAGCACTTGCGGACTATCTTTTTGACGACGAGAATATGATGACTCGTATAGATATGTCAGAATATCAAGAGAAATTCAGTGCCACTCGACTTATCGGTGCGCCTCCAGGATATGTAGGCTACGACGAGGGCGGTCAGTTGACTGAGGCTATAAGACGCAAACCTTATTCGGTCGTATTGTTTGATGAGATAGAAAAGGCTCACCCGGATGTGTTCAATGTGTTGCTGCAAGTGTTGGACGATGGTCGTCTGACAGACAACAAAGGCAGAACTGTGAATTTCAAGAACACCATTATCATAATGACCAGTAATTTGGGTAGCCAACTTATCAGAGAGAACGAAGAAAATGGTGTAAGTCGCGAACAAACCGAGCAGCAAGTATTAGGAATGCTTCGTGAAACAATAAGACCTGAATTCTTGAATCGTATAGACGAGATTATAATGTTTACGCCTCTAAGCGAAAAAGAAATTCAAGATGTTGTTGGTTTGCAAATAGCATCTATTCACAAAATGCTTATGGAAAATGGTATTGACTTGAGAGTAACGGATGATGCAGTCAGATATATAGCCCATGAGGGTTATGACCCGCAATTCGGAGCAAGACCAGTAAAGCGTGCTTTACAAACACTTGTACTCAATGAACTGAGCAAAAACATTATTGCAGGAAAAGTAGATCACCTAAAGCCGGTAATAGTAGATTTGCATGATGGAAAATTAGATTTTAAGAACTAAATAAATATTTGTAATTTTGTCGCTCAAATGAGAGCGATGAAACAAAATCCTTGGTTGTGGGTGCCTTCGCTCTATTTTGCTGAAGGCATCCCTTATTTTTTAGTAAATAATGTGAGTGTAATGATGCTCACTCGGTTGGGGGTTCCTAATGGCGAGATGGCGCTATATACCAGTTTGTTATATCTACCTTGGGTAATAAAGCCATTATGGAGTCCGTTTGTAGATATTTGGCGTACCAAACGGTGGTGGGTTCTGACTATGCAGATATTGATTTCGGCATGTTTTGTAGGTCTTACGATAACCATTCCGCATCCTGATGCAAGCATAATATCCGTACAGCAGACAAGTATAGGTTTGTTTAAGTGGATGCTTTGTTTGTTTTGGATATGTGCTTTTCTGAGTGCTACACACGATATTGCCGCCGACGGATTTTATATGTTAGCCCTCAGCGAAGGTGATCAGTCACTTTTTGTAGGCATTCGATCTACATTCTATCGTCTTGCCAATATATTTGGGTTAGGCGTGCTTATTGCCATTGCAGGCCTACTTGAAACTCGATTGGGAAATATACCACAAGCATGGCAAATAACGCTGCTTATAACGAGCATACTCTTTGCCTCAATAACGCTATGGCATTTGTTTTTCTTGCCCAAGGCAGAGACCAAAACGACCGACACTGAACACAACAAAACGGTAGAGGATATATTCCAGGAATTTGGTCTAACCTTTGTTAGTTTCTTCAAGAAAAAAGGCATACTAATCGCCCTACTCTTTATGTTGCTTTATCGTCTTCCTGAGGCTTTTATGCTAAAGATGGTTACACCTTTTTTGGTTGGTAGTCAGGAGAGTGGCGGTTTAGGATTAAAGACAGAATATGTCGGACTCTTATATGGTACATTCGGGGTATTGTTTCTAACTATCGGTGGAATACTTGGCGGCATATATGCTTCAAGAAAAGGTCTGAAAAAATCATTATGGATAATGGCACTGCTTATAACCCTGCCGGATGCTGTATATTTATTCATGAGTCTATTCCCTACCAACAGCCTTTGGCTAATAGGTTGTTGCATATCTTTAGAGCAATTTGGTTACGGCTTCGGATTCACCGCCTATATGCTATATCTTATATGGTTTTCACAAGGCGAGAAGAAAACATCTCATTACGCTTTGTGCACTGCATTTATGGCTGCAGGAATGATGCTGCCCGGGTTGGTAGCAGGTTATTTGCAAGAAGCAGTGGGTTACAAAATTTTCTTCTCATTGATTATGCTTTTTTGCTTTATCACACTATTAGTTACAGCGCTTGTATATCAACAAATACCAGAGCAATACGGCAAGAAATAAGTACATTAAAACCTATTTGTGTAATTGAAAAAAAAAGCGTAATTTTGCGGCATACTTTAAGTGCGGTAGTGTGACCTATAGTTTAGGCAACAGATGTTACTATCAATGCAAAAATATGAGTATAACAAGAAAGTATAAATAAATGAAAAAGCATATACCCAATATGATTACTTGCTGCAACCTGTTGTCGGGTTCAGTAGCAGTATATTTAGCCACAGAGGAGCAGTATGTGTGGTCGTTGTGTTTAATAATTTTGGCTGCTATATTTGATTTTTTCGATGGCATGACAGCACGGCTTTTGGGTGTAAGCAGTCCGATAGGAAAGGAATTAGACTCTCTTGCTGACGACATCAGTTTCGGTTTGGCTCCTTCGATGATGCTTTTTTGTTATTTGAAGCCGATTATTGGTTGGTGGGCATTGATTGCTCTTCTTATGGCTGCTTTTTCGGCGTTACGACTTGCCAAATTCAATCTGGATGAGCGTCAGACTACAAGTTTTATTGGTCTCGCCACCCCTGCCAATGCTTTGTTTTGGGCTGCTAATGTTGCTAATCAAAGCATGCAAAACACTATAATGGATGGGGCTGTTGGGGCATATACTCTATTAGCGCTGAGTTTGGTGTCATGCTGGCTACTCGTATCAGAGATTCCTTTTTTCTCTTTGAAATTTCATGATTTGAGTTGGAAAGAGAATAAAATCAGATTTATTTTTCTTATAGGGACTGCTATTATTATGATTACATATTGCGTATTGGCAATAGTATTCAAAAATCCATACGCTCTAATACCTATAGCAAATATTACCATAATGTGGTATGTGTTGCTATCGTTATTAACCTTAAGAAAAACCAAATGAAAAAGATTACATTATTAGCAGCATTCTTTGCCTGCTTAGTTGCTTTTGCGGAAAAGATGCCAGATGGCTACTACCAAAGTGCTGATGGCAAACAAGACGAAGAACTGAAGACTGCATTGTATAATATCATAAAAGTGGGCAGTCGTCAGGGTTATGGTTCTGGCAGTTGGACTGTATTTTATTATTCTGACCGTAGGGAGGATGGTTCTGTGTGGGATATGTATTCAGATACTGTGCGCTACTTTACTAATCCAGGCACTGCGGTAAGCGGTATGAATATAGAACATAGTTTTGCCAAGTCATGGTGGGGAGGAACGAAAAACGACGCATATAAAGACTGCTATCACTTGAATCCGTCGGAATCGACTGCCAATAGCGCCCGCAGCAATTATCCGCTTGGTGTGGTTACGAATGTAACAAAGACCGCAGGTTCACTAAAGATAGGTACGAATCCTGAGTACAAGACGCTTTACCCAAGAAAAAATGGTAACGACTTCATGATTTGGGAACCAAAAGATGAGTACAAGGGTGATTTTGCCAGAGCATATTTCTATATGGCTACTTGTTATCAAGACTTGACATGGCGTATAGACAACGATGATGTCGGCTCCAAGTTTGCCATGCAGAATGATAATTATCTTGAGTTTCAGGAGTGGGAGCAACAAGTATTGCTTGATTGGCACAGGATGGACCCTGTATCACAAAAGGAAATTACCCGTATGGACGCAGTGAGCGACTATCAACATAATCGCAATCCATTTATAGACTATCCGTGCCTTGTAGAATATATATGGGGCAACAAACAAGGACAGAAAGTAGATTTCAAGAAATTGAAAAATACAGCCGACAGCGATTGGCTCACATCATTGGATATGTCGGGTTGCACATGTTCGTCAGTCGATACAAAGGATAATCCGGCAGAGGCTCAAATAAAAATAAATGTAGAAGGGAAAAATATCTTTATATATGGCATAAATGAAGATACAGAAATCAAGATATACGATGCTACGGGTAGGTTGATAATAGATGCCACAGCCACACAAAGTCCTATCAGAATAGTAAATAGCGGTTTTTATCTGCTTCAATTACCCAATAAAACACATAAAATACTAATCCCATAAAACCACGATTATGAAAAGAATTATACCTCTGTTGATAGTTGCGTTCAGCATGAATTGCCTTGCCGAAGAATTACCTCAAGGCTACTATGATGGTGCCAACGGCAAGAAAGACAAAGAGTTGAAGACTGCTTTGCATGAGATAATAAAAGGCGGCGAGCGTTTTCAATATGGTCCGAACACTTATCATACTTCAGATGCTAATGGGGAGAAGGGCAGTCTGAAAGCAATTGGCACATGGGGTGCATTTAATCTAACTGATAAGCGTACGGACGGCAGTGTGTATGATATGTATGGCAACACCATGAGATATTTTCCTCCGAAGGGTCAATCGGGTGCTGGACTTGATATAGAGCATTGTTTTCCAAAATCATGGTGGGGAGGCGATAACAATGATGCATACAAAGACTTGTATCATTTGAACCCTGCCGATATGTACGCCAATGGCAATAAAAGCAATTATCCTCCCGGGTATGTGCCAAGTGCCGACAAATTTGATAATGGTAGTTTTAGAATGGGTAAGAATTCGGAGTATGGCGATTTTCTGGTTTTTGAGCCTGCCGATCAATATAAAGGTGATTTTGCAAGAGCATACTTTTATATAGCCACAGCATACGAAGATTTTGAGTGGAAAGCAGATTTCAGCAAATATATCGTTAATGACGACTATTTGGAATTCAAGCCATGGCTTGTGAATGTGCTTTTAGATTGGCATCGCAAAGACCCTGTGTCAGAAAAAGAAATTAACAGGTTGGATGCCATATCCAGTCTGCAACACAACAGAAACCCATATATAGATTTTCCTGAATTGGTAGAATATATATGGGGAAATAAAAAAGGCGAAGATGTAGATTTCAGCACATTAGTAGCAACTTTTTCTGATGAATATAAATGTCCAATAGAGAAAGAGAATCCCACTGCCTACGAGGCAACTGACATAACCGCTACCGGCTTCAGTGCTCACTGGAAAGATGTGGATGCAGGTTCTTATAGGCTTGAGGTATTTACGAAAGCGGAAAAAGGACATAACGATACACTGCTCAATGTTCCATTGGTAAAGAGTGACAGTATAAAGAACAATCCGTATATCCGTTGGACAAAATCGGATGGTACGGATGCTACTTATAACAACACTGACGGTGGCGGTGCATTTTATATGAGTACTACCACAGAGAAACGCTTTTTCAAAATCAGCGGGCTCAGTATTGGTGAGAATGCCAAGTTGGTGGTGAAATGTAGCGTATGGAACAAAGGAGACCAGACTGCCACACTTGTAGTTACCGCTGACGGAGAGGTGCTGGACGAGATAGAACTCAATTTGAACGAAGAATATCATACCATACCTCTTAAGGCAGGAACGAAAGAAATTACTTTAGCACAAGCGGAAATAGGCAGCAAAGGCAATTATCACAGGATAAGCATGCAGCAGATATTTGTTATTCAAGGTGATTATGAGTTGGAAGAGACGATTTTTGATGGCTATCCAGAAGATACACGCGACACCGATGCAGAAGTAAAAATAGACTTGGAAGACGGTCAGACAGTATATTATCGTGTAACGCCGTCAGGAATGGTAGCAAGCAATACTGTTGCAGTTACTTACAATGCTACGCCGGTTGATCCTCAACCCGATCCGGAGCCTGAAGATGCTCTTTACAGTAGCAAAGCCGGATATGAGGTTTTTACAGAGGGTCTGAATGTGAAGATAACGGGCACAGGAAACGGAATAAACATTCAGGCATACGACATAATGGGAAGAAAAGTGGCAGAAAGCATAAGCAGCGAAGAAACTAACTTGACAATGCCACAACAAGGAATATACATTATTTGCATTGGAAATAACAAGATAAAGATTATTATATAAAAGAATTTATAAAATGGATAAAATCAGTTATGCACTTGGTTTGTCGCTTGGGCAGAATTTGCTTGGTAGCGGCGTAAAGTCACTTAATTTTCAAGATTTAGCACTTGGAGTGGCAGATGTGATGAAGATGAATGAGCCTAAAATATCATATCAGGAGGCGCAACAACTGCTCAACAAGTATTTTCAGGAACTACAAGAAGAGGTTAGTCGTGTGGAAAAGGAACGCGGACAACAATTCTTGGAAGAAAACAAAAAACGCCCCGGAGTTAAGGTAACAGCAAGCGGACTTCAGTATGAAGTTTTGGATGCAACAATAGGTATGAAGCCTAAGGCAACAGACAAAGTAAGAGTACATTATGAAGGGTCGCTGATTGATGGTACAATATTCGACAGCAGTTATAAAAGAGGCGAATCTATTACATTTGGCCTCAACCAAGTAATAAAAGGTTGGACAGAAGGTTTGCAACTGATGTCAATCGGTTCAAAGTATAAGTTCTTTATCCCCTACCAATTAGGTTATGGAGCACAGGGTGCAGGCAACTCTATTCCACCTTACGCAACTCTTATTTTCACAGTAGAATTACTTGGTATTGAATAAAAAATATAAAAATATCTAAAAAGAATATAAACAATGAAAAAGATTTCAATTTTACTTATTGCTGTAATAGGTATGATAAGTTGCAGCAATACTTATGAGGCAAAGACTGTTCGCCTTGACAATGAAAACGATAGTATCAACTATGCCTTGGGAGTGGTGAATGGTGCTCAAATTAAGATGTATTATATGAATAACGACTCAACCGATGCTGCCGTACAAGAGTTTATGCAAGGTTTGACTGATGGTTACGAAGGAAAAGTTGTTGAGAAATCGAAAGCAGAGCAAACGGGTGAGAATATTGGTAGTTTTGTAAGACAATGTGAGAATGAAGGTCTTGCTCAAAACAAGAATTGGCCTATAAATGAAAAACTTTTCTTTCAAGGTTTGGTAAATGGTATGTTAAAGGATACGAGTGTAATGTCGAGTGATTTTGCACGCGAGTGGTTCCAAGGCAAATACTATGCACAGATGAATAAAGAAGAGGCAGAGGCAGAAAATATAGGAAAGGCCATCAAGAGCAAGTGTATGGATAAGGCTCAAGCAGTAGAACTGAAGTCAGAGTTGGACAGCCTTAACTATGCTTTTGGATATATCAACGGCGAAGGTATTGGTAATGATTTGCTTCGCAACGACTCTACCGGTGGCGATTTTCAGAAGTTAGTTAAAGCCATCAACTCAAGTTTGCGTAGTAGTATGCACAATCCACAACTTGTGCAGATGGCTCAACAAATAGGTAAGACTATTCGCGAGCAAGAGGCAGACGGATTGCTTGGAATAGCAGAGTTGCCTACAGAGTTTGAACTTATAGCACAAGGTTTTACCAATGGTCTTTACGGATTCGAAGAGCAAATGAACATGCAAGAAGCAGGCGATTATGTTAATGCAGCCATTGAGCGTATAAAATATGGTCCTGTAAAAGCAGAAGGTGCTGCATTCCTTGAAGAAAACGCCAAAAGAGAAGAAGTTGTAGTAACAGAGAGCGGATTGCAATATGAGGTGCTGAAAATGGGTAAAGGCAAAAAACCTACTGCCACAGACCGCGTAAAAGTACATTACCATGGAACATTGATTGATGGTACTGTTTTTGACTCGTCTGTAGAAAGAGGTGAACCTATTACCTTTGCTCTCGACCAAGTGATAAAAGGTTGGACAGAAGGTGTACAGTTGATGCCTGTTGGTTCCAAATTCCGTTTCTATATTCCACAAGAATTAGGTTATGGTTCACAACAAGCCGGCGATATACCACCATTCTCTACTTTGATTTTTGATGTAGAATTATTGGGAATTGAATAAAAGAAATAAGTATAAAAAAGAAAGAAGGACATTGAGGTGTTCTTCTTTTTTTGTGGGGGATAGAGGCTTTAGAAAACTTAGAAAACTTAGAAAAGATTTGGGAGTATGTCTTATTTCTTAATTCTGAAGGAGAGGAAGAGGGAGATTACCACATATATTAGAACCATCGGAACCCATGAGTTGCTGCTTACAAACATAAACCATGCTGCAACCCCAAGAAAGAGAGTGGCAATAAAATAGAGTCGCTGCAAGCGCGCCAAACGATGATTGGTAGTTTTGTTTTGTATAGCATATAAGAAAGCCTGCAATATAGCCAACACAGCACCTACAGCAAAGATATAATTGGAGTATTTTACATCTAAAGTGAACAACATGGCACCTATGACGAGCAAAACACCTGCAGATGACAGAAGTATAGTATGTAATTTTTTCATTGCCATATATTCATGTATTTGAGTTCAAATTATCAGCCGCTAAAAACATATCGTTGGGACTACTCAACTATATATACATCTTCGTTGTCAGCATGCATATAATAGTTTTCGCGTGCGAAACGCTCGATATTTTCAGTGCTTGATTGCAATTCTTTTAGGTCTTTCTTATATTGTTCTATTTGTTTTCTACTTTCTTCTAATTCGTGCTGCAAAGCACGGATTTGTCGTGCTTGTCTTGTACGAACAACAAGACTCTGTTCTCCACAAAAAGTCAGTATAACTGCAAATACAACACATGTAAGAATATACTTATTAAGCACATATTTGCGAGAGAAAGACCATATCTTTTTCCAATCAGGTTTCACTTGATTTCAGATTTAACAATAGTAAAATTAGGCATATAGTACGCTTCTATATAACAAATCTGTTATTACATGTTTTTGTTTTGGTTGCGGGCGAGGACCGGCAAGCCTACCGCGTTCCAAATGATGGCTGCAAAATTAAGTAAAAAAAATTACTTGACAAACATAAAGAATGATTTTCGCAATCAAATTATTATGCGTAAATTTGCCGTCAGAAATAAAAGTAGCAGATGAAAAGATTATTAATCATAATATATGTCAGTTGCAGTCTATGCGCCATTGGCCAGACAATAGTACATATTGACAATCCTATGACATGGACATGCAGCGAACTAAAAAACTACATAGGTCAGACTATTGAGTTCGATATTCCTTTTTATGTATGCAACAACTACCAACAAACGGCTTATCAGATATCTCCCCGACGCATCTATTCGCCTACTAATCAGGAGTTGCCCGGCTCGGCGGAATACAAAGAGTTGGTTAGTTTGAACAACAATGGTGTGGTATCTCTAAGCGGAGTGGATAATTATCATCGCATGGGAGAAAAATTAAAAAAATTAATTGTACGAGTAAATTCCATTTCAAGTTTATCACTTGTCAGTTGCATATACGAGGGTAATACCCGCGAGGAACTAATTGCAGGTCCGCCATCGGTTGATATTGTGGGGGAGCACACGATATTGGTTTGTGGCTTTAATTTAGAGTATTTTTTGGCAGAGAATTTAGGCACCGGTTATGGTCCTGACAGTAAGTCGGAGCATGAGAAACAAAAGGCAAAGATTAGTGAAGCGTTAGGAAAGATAGGTGCAGATATATTCGGATTTGTGGAGATAGAACAAGGTCAAACAGCACTAAAAGAACTTGCCCAAATGCTTACACAAAAGACAGGACGCATTTATTCCTATATAGACGACGGCGGTTCTGCCAACAGCAGTTACACCAAATCGGGTTATGTCTATTGCACTCAGACAGTGGAGCCTGTTGGCAGATTACTAAGCAACGAAGTGGGGGTGAGCAACCGCAAGAAGATGCAGACTTTTATGGAAAAGCAGACAGGCGAGAAATTCATATTCAGCATCAATCACTTCAAGGCCAAATCGGGTAGCGCAAGCGGCGACAATGCTAATCAAGGTGATGGGCAAGGCTCTTATAATGCCACCCGTGTGGCTGAGTCGAAAGCAATAATCAAACTCGCAGAAGAAGCAAAGAAACTCTTTGAGGACGATGATGTTTTAGTTATGGGCGATTTGAATGCATACGCCAAAGAAGACCCGATAATTGAGTTCCTGAATGTGGGAATGGTAGATTTACATCGCTACTTTCACGCGGATTCGTCATATAGTTATGTCTATCATGGGCAGGCAGGCTATTTAGATCATGCCATAGCCAATAGGTCGCTTACAACACAGATAACAGGAATAGCGGCATATCATATCAATTCAGATGAGGATGACAGATACACCTATGACAAGTCAAACGACTTGAGTATGTTCCGTTGCTCAGACCACGACCCTGTGTTAGTAGGATTGCGTTTAGGGGCAGAGTTTGAGACCAACTTGCCACCGGAGGAAGATTCAAGGACCCTTTATGACAAATGCGACATGGATATAATAGATGGTCAGGTACTTATCGTCAATAATGACAAAGGGTATTTCCGAATATACAATTCTTTTGGAGAACTATATAAACATGGCAGTGTAACCGATGATTATTTTGTTGCTGCTAAGGATTTGCCACAAGGAGTATATATTATCAATTTGTATGTGGACAACAAGGTGAAACAATATAAGATACTGATTCCATAATGCAATTAGACCTATTTGATACATCCAACGACCTCACTCAAGACAACAACAAAAAAAATAGTGAGCAAGGTACTATACAGCATCCTTTGGAGAGTGAAAAGGATGAGATTTTGGCTTTACGCAAAGAATTGAGCGAAGCCAACTACTTGTATTATGTTCTTTCATCTCCTCAGATGTCCGACCGCGATTTCGACGAGAAGATGCATCGTTTACAAGAACTTGAGAGTCGTCATCCGGAACTCCGCGACAACAATTCGCCAACTCAGAAAGTGGGCTCCGACTTGAGCAATAAAAATGGATTTATACAGATAGAGCATCGTCGTCCTATGCTCTCACTTGCTAACACATATAGCGAGCAAGAGATAAGAGATTGGTACGAACGCGTTTGTAAAGATATCAATTATGAACCGGAGATAGTATGCGAATTAAAATACGATGGATTGAGCATATCGCTTTGGTATGAAGACGGTGTGCTTACCCATGCACTAACTCGCGGCGATGGAACCAAAGGGGATGATGTGCTAAATAATGTAAAGACAATCAGTTCTATACCCCAGACCATTCCTTTGAGTGCGGGCAATACAATGAGGACATTTGAGATACGAGGAGAGATCTTATTGCCATGGAAAGAATTTGAACGCCTCAACAAAGAGCGCGAAATGAACGAGGAACCACTATTCGCCAATCCTCGTAACGCCGCCTCAGGAACGCTTAAATTGCAAGATCCTAAGATGGTCGCACAAAGAGGATTGGATGCTTATTTATATTATCTGCTTGCCGACCCAATGCCCGCTCAAACTCATTATGAGTGTTTGTGCAAGGCTAAGTCGATGGGACTAAAAGTATCAGATGCGATAAAAGTATGCCGTTCGATTGAAGAGATTATGCAATTTATTGCTTATTGGGATACCGAGCGAAAGACTCTACCCGTTGCAACCGACGGTATAGTACTCAAAGTGAACGACTTGAGGCTGCAAAGACAATTAGGATATACCGCCAAAACTCCTCGTTGGGCAATTGCATATAAATTTCCTGCAGAGAAACAACTTACTTTATTAAAACAAATAACATATCAAGTAGGTCGCACGGGTGTAGTTACTCCCGTTGCCAATCTTGAGCCTGTGCAACTATCAGGCACCATAGTACAACGCGCTACTTTGCATAATGAAGATTTCATACGCCAATTAGGCATTCAAGAAGGTGATAAGGTGTGGGTTGAGAAAGGTGGAGAGATAATACCTAAGATAACAGGCAAAGAGGCAGGAAAGAGAAACGAGGATGAATATAATTACCAATTTATCAGCGTATGTCCAGAGTGTGGTGCAATGCTTGTGCGCGACCCCGAACAAGCCGCGTGGTGCTGTCCCAACGAAGACCATTGTCCTCCGCAACAAAAAGGCAAGATAGAACATTTTGTGGCACGCAAAGCGATGAATATCGACGGCTTAGGAGAAGAAACAATTGATTTGTTTTTTAATAAAGGACTTATCAAAAACATAGCAGACTTGTATGATTTGAAGGCAGAACAAATACTTTCGCTTGAAGGATTCCAACAAAAAGCCACTCAAAACATACTTGACAGCATTGAGGCTTCGAAACAAGTGCCTTGGGCAAGAGTGCTTTTTGCCATAGGAATAAGATATGTAGGTGAGACAACAGCCAAAAAGCTCTCTCGCACTTTCCACTCTATAGAGCAACTCGAAAATGCTACTATAGAAGAATTGACTTCAGTTGAAGATGTAGGCACACAGATTGCCCAAAGTATTAAACAGTATTTTGCCAATGAAAATAACCAAGACATTTTACGGCGGCTCAAGAAGGCGGGAATACAAATGGAACAGACAGAGGCTCAAAGCGGTCAACTCTCGCAAGTATTACAAGGCAATACTATAGTGATTTCAGGAACATTCAGCCACCACTCGCGCGACGAATACAAAGAACTCATAGAGCAGCACGGCGGCAAAAACACGGGCAGTGTGAGCAAAAATACATCATTTATACTCGCAGGAGAAAATATGGGACCACAAAAATTGGAGAAAGCACAAAAACTCGGAGTAAAAATTATTTCTGAAGACGAATTCCTAAATATAATAAACAATGTTTGACAAACTTAAAGAAAAAATATATCAGTTTAGTCTCAAGAAACAGCATAAGGGTGCTTCGGCTTATCCTGATTGGGAAAAAGTAAAGACTGTATTGCTACTTTTCGACAGCGACGATAGTCAGCAGAATTTGCCTATCAAGCAATTGGTTAAAGAACTGAGTACAGAGGGCAAGCGCGTAACTGCATGGGGTTATACCAATCAAAAAGATATAATACCAACTACTCTGCCTAATTTTTTTGTCTTTGGCAAAAATCAAGTGAATTTCTGGGGCAAACCGCATCAGTTCGATGTAATGGATCATTTTATCGACAAGCATTATGATATTTTGCTTGACCTCACTCTTGATAATTCTTTACCAATGAGATACCTTTCATTGCTTGCGCCTGTTGATTTCAGGGCAGGAAGACAAACTGATACCGAGCCCTACCCTAACGACCTTATGATTGCTATTGATCAAGACAAAGACGCTCCTTTTTTGTTTGACCAACTGATATTTTATCTAAAACAAATAAAAGCAGGAAAGGCTTAAACTATATATTTGAATCACCCTCAAAAATCAAAATATATGAATACTCTCAGTGGACTTGGAACCGCCCTTATCACTCCCTTCCTTCAGAATCAAGATATAGATTTCACTGCACTTGAAGGATTGGTGGAATTGCAAATACAAGCAGGTGTTGACTATCTTGTTGTGCTCGGAACTACCGCCGAGTCAGCAACTCTAACAGAAAACGAGAAACAACAAGTAAGACAAATTATTGTAGGCAAGAACGCAGGCAGAGTGCCATTAGTACTTGGTATAGGAGGCAACAATACAGCAAAAGTAGTTAGCGAACTTACAAACCTTAGAAATCCGGATGATTTTGCAGCCATATTATCCGTTTGCCCCTACTACAATAAGCCTTCGCAAGAAGGACTCTTCCAACATTTCTGTGCAATAGCAGACGCTTCCCCACTACCTGTTATATTATATAATGTGCCCGGTAGGACAGGCGTCAACCTGCTGCCACAGACGGTTATGAGAATAAAAAAGACATGCCCCAAAAAGATAATAGGAATAAAAGAAGCAAGCGGAAATATAGAGCAAATAACAGAACTTATTTCCTTGCGAGACAAAGAAAAGACGACGCAGAAAGATTTTGACCTGCTTGTGATAAGCGGTGACGATGGTATTACAGCAGAACTTATGGACAAAGGAGCCAACGGACTAATTTCAGTGGCTGCCAACGCTTTTCCTCTGTCGTTTTCAGAAATAGTTAAAAACAAGCAAGGGAAAAGACATGAGACACAAGATAAGTTTGCCCAAATAGTCAGTCTGCTTTTCAAAGAAGGCAATCCCGCAGGAATAAAAACTGTTCTGACAGAAAAGGGATATATACATAATGTCCTACGCCTACCTCTTGTAAGAAATTCTTCAGCCACACAAATAGAAATCCGGCATGCACTCGCCGAATTATGACAACTCAACAAAGATACGAGAAAGTGTTAGATTACTTTAGTAAAGAGATGCCCAATGCTCAAAGCGAACTTAACTATAGTAATCCTTTTGAATTGTTGGTTGCAGTTATGTTGTCTGCCCAATGTACCGACAAAAGAGTAAATATGGTTACTCCGGCACTCTTTAAGGCTTATCCTACAGCAGCGGAAATGGCAAAAGCCACTAAAGAAGAACTGCTCAATTTTATTCATTCTGTCTCTTACCCAAACAGCAAGGCAGAGCATCTTATTGAAATGTCAAAAAGATTGGTTGAAGTATATCACTCCACTGTGCCGGATAATACTGATGATTTACAAACTTTGTCAGGCGTTGGAAGAAAAACTGCCAATGTGATATGTGCCGTATTATACAACCAGCCTACTATGGCTGTAGATACGCATATCTTTCGCGTTTCAGAGCGTATTGGACTTACAACTAACAGCAAAAATCCATTGCAAACTGAAAAGCAACTGATTAAATATATTCCTGCCGACATAATTCCTCTTGCACATCATTGGTTGCTATTACATGGTCGGTATATTTGCAAAGCAAAAAATCCCTTTTGTCTAAAATGCAAGATATCAGATTGTTGCAGATATTTTTGCGAAAAACATTGCTTTTAAACATTTTTTTTCTTGTCCAAATGAAATTATATATCTAATTCTGCAGTCACTAACAAACCCCTGTATTATACAGAAAATTACGGTATCTTGTGAGGATTTTACGGGGGAGGGGTAAATGATTGATACACAATTGATTAAGCCTAATTACATTATCCTAAGTTAGACAGAACAAGGCTGATAGCCTTTATTCTTGTCCTCTGGACTGCAATTTTATTCTCAAGCCCACACCTTTCAGCGCAAGACATTGCTCTGAAGAATAATTTGTTGTACGACATAGCAGCCACTCCCAATCTCTCGCTTGAAAATTGGCGCACCTGTATTTGCGCCACTTCCTCCAAATGTCCTTTCGGCACCAAGACTCAGAGAAGTACCTAACCGAGTAAAAATAATCAATAGTACCTTTGCACTTAATCAAGGACATACCACACTCGGATATGATGGCAGCCAAATATACAACTCCATTATTTGGAAAGACGATGCCGCATCTGACACTCTTACGCAGATAGAAGTAGGCACAACTCTCTACGATAATGGGGACGATACGGCTGTAGGTAACAACAACCTTCGTAACAACGCCGTTTTCGGGCTTTTTGGAGATGATGATGGTTTTGGTAACCAATCGCTTATAAGCAACAATAAGGATGTGTTCTTCGGTCCTAACTTTGTTGATCCTATGCTTGGTATTACCACATATTCGGAACTCTCACAAAGAAACTTCCATATAAATCCTTCGGTTCGCACCATGAATATGGCAGACACTGTTTTATACAAGCAACATGTGTTTGCACGCCAATATCCTTTGGTTACACAAGAGAAGTATTTTAAGCGTGCCATTGGGTTGAAGCATGACGCCAAGTCAATAGGTGATGATATTGATTTGTCGGGCAAGTCGCGTTTGCATGGCGAGAGTGTGGAGCGTGGGCCTACGAGTGTCAGGCTATTTTGCAGCGAGTGCTTTATGTTCAGCCTACTATGCCTTCCGCTATGTCCGGTGACGGCTCTTCATGGGTCAAACCTTTCGGACAAGGAGAGTTACAAAATGCTATAGATGTGGCAGCGGTATATACTTATCTTAATAGTCAGGCCGCAGAAGAGTCACGCCGCTCGTATGTGTTTGTTAAAGGATCGTATGATGCTATGGCAGAAGAGCCAATCATAGCCCGCGATGGCGTACAAGTCTATGGTGGTCTGCCTAACCGCTTTAACGATACAGTATGGCTCAACAAAACAACAATGGCATACGAAAATGCCGAATGTGCAAGATTTGTAAATCAAGTAAGAGCACAAAGAAACGGAGTGGCTTCACCTGATGCAAATAGCACTAAAATCAAAGGCTTAATTGCGGCAGGAGAAGATTTTGGTACAGGATTCTTGCTTGACGGATTCCAGATAATAGGCACAACAGAAAACGAAAACAACTCTGCCATAGTACTCAACGCGAACAACATCACTTTGCGTAATTGCCTCATTACAGGCAATCAAACCGGTCAGAAACCCATCGTTGACTTGCGCAAAGGATTGCTCTATAACTCACTTATCTATGACAACTCTGCCGATACTATTATTAAAGTAGGTACTAACGGATTGATGCTTAACTGTACCGTCGGATCTGAAGAAGGACAAATAGCAATCGACTCCACAACGGCCACATCAGGTAATATACAAAACACTATCAACGGCGGTAGGATGTATGTCCCGTATTTCTCTTCTAAAAATGCATTCACATTACCTCAATATTTAACAAGTAATCCCGTACTTAGTTTCCAATTGCATGAGCAAAGCCAAATGATTGATGCCGGCAACGAGAATCTACCCTCACAATTTGACTATTATACAACCAACTCCTACATCAATTTCCTCCGAGACCGCGATGTATTAGGCAATCCTCGCCGCTTGTTTAACAAAGTGGATAGAGGAGCAATGGAAACATGGAAAATAAATCAAAAAAAGGTAGTAGAAATTACTTCGCTTACCAACACTTTCCTCACCGAAGACCAAATCGTTAATTCTACCAACGAGCAACTATACAATTCCTTTACAGAACACTATGGTGGCAATATGTATCCTCACACGGGCTCTGTAGTATATCTGATGGACAGCAGTGCCATGACTATGGCTTATTCTGATGCAAGCGACTTCAACGAGATTATTCTTCGTCCCGGATATATGCTTCTAAAGCCGGCTGCCTCTTTCTATGGCAATGGTCATCAAGTACAAATGGATTATCTTGCAGCAGAAAAGCGTTTTACTAATCAGAGGTACTCAATGACTGCTTTCCCGTTTGATTACTATACCAACAACATCACTTCAACTATATATGACGAGGCAACTGACTCCGTAGGACAGATATTGAATCCACTTACCATAAATTGGTATCAGTACAGCGGAGCAGCACGCTCTACTAAAGATTATCATTTCACCACCGCCAACTCTGCATCATGGTTATCCATTGACACGCTCCACCGCACAGCCACCGAAGGTTATCTTATGGACATGCTGCAAACAACCGACACCATGCTTCGTTTCACTGCTTTTGCAGAACAATTGGGAGAATATATTTATCAAGAGCAATCCGACGACAAAACTATATTACTCACTCAACATGATAGCAGAATCATAAATAATGATAACACTATCAACTTCACGCGCTCGGAGGATATGGGTTGGAATATGAAAGGTCTGCCATGGCTCGTGAGCAACTATCGCACCGACACCATACTTGAAGAAGGCAATTATGTTAGACAGATGTACATACCGCATGTGTTCTACCAGATGGACGGAGCAGGCACTTACCTCACGCAAGGCGACCAAGTATATACCTCACGCTCATGGGACAAAGGTTCAACACTAAGTATGGGTAATGCCTTCCTCACTCAGACAGCAACGCAACAAGACAAAGAAACTATTATATTCCATTTGCCCTACTATTCTGCCAACGAGAAGGCTTCGCGCCCGATAATCCGTCTTAGCAACAGGACACTCAATAAGAGTGATATTCTCACTATCATGCCAGACTCTACCGCTGACAAGAAAGTCAATTATAGTTATGGTAGAGATGGTGTAAAATGGCAAGGTGACAATAGCAATTTCACTCAGGTTTATTTGCTTGATCACAGGCTCACCTCTCGCTTATCACTGCTTGGTTCGGCACCAATTGAGGTGGATATTCCATTGGGTGTAAATATAGCCGCTAATAATGGAACTGCACATAAACAAGTTGCAGCAAACGATGGAACAGCACATAAACAAGTTGCAGCAGCAAGTACAACGGCTGAATATACTTTTGACTTGCCTGAACGAGAGTCGCTAATGAAATACAAGTATGTATGGCTTATTGACTACAAATTGAATAGGACAATCAATTTGCTTCAGGACAACTATACAGTGGAATTGGAGCAAGGTGAGAATAGGAATAGATTTGCCGTAAGAATTGGCGGATATCCTTTGACTGATGCTGAAGGTAATCGCAAGTACATAATCTTTGCATACAACGGTAATTTGTATGTAAGAGGAGTAGTGGCGGGTGATAACATCAAACTCTATAGTCCTACCGGTCAACTGATGCTTAACACTACCTCGCAAGACGGCGAATTCACAACACCTCTACCCTACCGAAGCGGATATGTAGTCAAAGTAAACGACTATACAAAGAAAGTGGTGAACCTATAACGATTCACCACTTTTTGTATTAGCACTTATGCTATTAGGTCATAACCTTTAACCATTAACCATTAACCATTCACCATTCACCATTATAGTTCCCCTTCCTTTAGTCTCTCTGCATTTTCTGCTACTTGCAAGGCATCAATCACGCCTTGAATATCTCCATCCATAAAGGCAGCAAGATTATATATTGTATAACCGATTCTATGGTCTGTTATTCTACCTTGAGGATAATTATATGTTCGGATTTTAGCGGAGCGGTCACCTGTAGAAACCATCGTTTTGCGCCTTTGAGCAATATCATCAATGTATTTTTGATGTTCTCTATCGTAGATTTGAGTGCGCAAACGGCTTAACGCCCTCTCTTTGTTTTTGGGTTGGTCGCGTGTTTCTGTACATTCAATCAGTATTTCTTCGGTTACCCCCGTATTAGGATTTCGCCACATATATCTCAATCTCACGCCTGATTCCACCTTATTTACATTTTGTCCTCCTGCACCACCTGAACGAAATGTTTCCCATTTGATTTCGCCCTCGTTGATATGCACCTCAAACTCATCTGCTTCTGGCAGTACAGCCACCGTAGCAGCCGAGGTATGCACACGCCCTTGCGTCTCGGTTACCGGTACACGCTGAACACGATGCACACCAGACTCATATTTCAAAGTGCCATACACCTGCTCACCCGTTACATTGAAAATGATTTCCTTATATCCGCCAACCGCTCCTTCTGTAAACGATGACACGGAGTATTTGAAGCCTTTAATTTCAAAATACTTTGTGTACATACGAAACAAATCCCCTGCAAATATCGAGGCTTCGTCTCCACCCGTACCTGCACGAATTTCCATAACCACATTTTTTCCGTCTTCAGGGTCTTGAGGCAAGAGCATCAGTTTTACTTCTTCTTCTAAAGCAGGTATTTGCGGCTCTAACTCGTCAATTTCGGCACGCGCCATCTCACGCAGTTCGGCATCATGCTCGTTGTAAAACACTTGCTTGGCATCTTCAAGCGCAAGAACTGCACGCTTATATTTGGCTGTACAATGCAACACACGCTCCAAATCATGATACTCACGATTCAAACGAACATATCTTGCCTGATCAGAAATAACAGAGGGATCGGTAAGCATCAAACCTATCTCATGAAATTTAGCCTCAAGCCCCTCAATCTTGCTTAATATATCCATATCTGATAGTATTTGTTATTGAGTGCAAAATTAGCATTTTTCCCTCACACTGACAAATAGCGACACAATTAAATTGTGAGTATAAGAAAAATAATGTAACTTTGCGGGCTGAAAGAATATAAAAAATCAGATAAAAACATATTCACTATAATGTTAAGAGACAAGATAGACGAGTTGCTCGAGCAAGTGCAACAGATGTCAGCCAAAAACACAGAAGAGATAGAGGCTCTTCGTATTAAGTACTTATCCAAGAAAGGTGAGATTACGGCGCTTTTCAACGATTTCAGGAATGTAGCCCCTGAAGAGAAGCGCGAATTAGGTCAGTATCTAAATAAACTGAAGACTGTTGCTCAGGATCGTTTGGAGCAACTCAAGGAGCAGGCGGAAGCGATCCGTGAGCAGGAGGATAAGGCCGACCTGACGCGTTCGGCAGACCCCATTGTTTTGGGGTCAAGACATCCGCTTTCACTCGTCAAAGAAGAAATCATTGACATCTTCTCACGCATTGGTTTTACAGTAGAAGAAGGTCCGGAGGTAGAAGACGACAAACATGTGTTTGGTATGCTTAATTTTGCTCCCGAGCATCCGGCAAGAGATATGCAAGACACTTTCTTTGTAGAAAAAGAAGTTGGAGTACAAAAGCCCACAGATATTCTTCTTCGGACTCATACATCATCTGTCCAAACTCGCGTTATGACATCTCAACAGCCTCCTATTCGTGTGCTATGTCCTGGTAGAGTTTATCGTAACGAAGCCATATCTGCTCGTGCGCATTGTTTCTTCCATCAGATAGAGGGATTATATATTGACAAACAAGTTAGTTTTGCAGACCTCAGACAGGCTTTGCTCTATTTTGCCAAAGAGATGTTCGGTGCAGATACCAAAATTCGTTTGCGCCCCTCATATTTCCCATTTACAGAACCCTCTGCCGAAATGGATATCAGTTGCAATATATGCGGTGGAACAGGTTGTGGATTCTGCAAACAGACAGGATGGGTAGAGATATTGGGTTGCGGAATGGTTGACCCCAATGTGCTTGAGAGTTGCGGAATCGACTCAAAAGAATACAGCGGTTACGCGTTCGGAATGGGTGTGGAGCGCATTGCCAACTTGAAATATAGAGTGAAAGACTTGCGTCTATTCTCCGAGAATGATGTGCGCTTCTTGCAACAATTCCAAGCCTGCTAATCTACTATGACACACAATCTATTAGATGGCAAAAGAGGCATTATCTTTGGTGCGCTCAACTCCAAGAGTTTGGCATGGGCGGTAGCCAAACAATGTGTTGCCGAAGGTGCGAAGTTGGTCCTGACAAACACGCCTATTGCCTTGCGTTTAGGGCAAATACAACAACTCGCTCAAGAGACCCATTCAGCCATCATTACCGCAGATGCGACCAATACCGATGACTTGCAGCATTTGTTTATAGAGGCACAGAATATATTAGACGGTAAAATAGATTTTGTTTTGCACGCAGTGGCTATGTCGCAGAATATCAGACGCGGCAAGGCCTATCAAGAGGCTGATTACAACTACATGCAGCAAACATTAGACATCTCTGCTTTGTCATTCCATAAGTTGTTGCAAACTGCCTACCAATTGGACGCTCTAAACGAATATGCTTCTGTTGTAGCACTTACATATATCGCTGCTCAAAGAGCATTTCAGGGCTACAATGACATGGCTGACGCCAAGGCTTTGTTAGAGTCGATTGCTCGAAACTTCGGCATGATATACGGCAGACAGAAGAGAGTGAGAATAAATACTGTCAGCCAATCGCCTACGCCAACCACAGCAGGCACTTCTATAGGCAATGGAGTTGACCGCTTCTTCGAGATTTCAGACCACACCTCACCTCTTGGCAATGCCAACCAACAAGATTGTGCCAACTTCTGCGTAATACTTTTCTCTGATTATACAAGAAAAGTAACTATGCAAAATTTGTATCACGATGGCGGATTCTCCACTACGGGTATTCAACTGCCTTAATGAGATTAAGGTTGAAGAGAGATAAGAAGAGGCTGTCTAACAACAAAAAATATTAGATAGTCTTTTTTATTTATTTGACTTAAAAATTGTTAGCCTTATATGTGAGTTGTTGTTTTTATTGATTCCAAGCGCAGGATATAATAAAAGCTCCCATTAGAGAGCCTATCGCATCATTTTAATAGCTTTTTCGAGCAAAAATAGTTGTTATAGGTATACTAAGACACCTTTTGTGCCATT
>JAFVDX010000026.1 GCA_017478225.1 Paludibacteraceae bacterium
CACTCCAATCGACGAACATAAGTATGTCGTTGCCGGTGTTATCGTTAATGGCGCTACATGGCAACCCGATGGTATCGACAACCTCATGACACTCAATACTGAATCAGGACTCTATGAACTCACTATCAAAGAAGTACTCCTCGAAGCAGGTATCAACTATGAATACAAAATCTGCACCGACGGACTCTGGCCCGCTGGAGAAAATCAAGTATTCTCTGTTACCCAAAGCGCTTACTACGATGTACTCTATACCTACAACCCTGCAACACTCGCTTCTAATGTCGTAACTACCAAAGTTAAAGATATCGACATCGTAATCGAACATACTTACACCGTTGCAGGCGTTTCCGATATAGTCAATGGTGACGATTCATGGAGCGCTACCAACACCGCTAACGATATGACTCTCGACAACGGACTCTATACTCTCGTTGTTACTGATGTCTATCTCACAGTCGAAAGAGCACACTCCGAGAATCCTAACGACCAATATAAATTCAAAGTTGTCGTTGACCACTCTTGGAATGTATCCTATCCTTCACAAGACTGGGTAATCTACGATGTTGAAGCCGACGGAGTCTATACCATCACTTATACCTTCAATGCCGAAACTAAAGAAGTTATGGCTACATGGGTTAAGACCGGTGATATCGATACCGCTCTCGACGATGTGCAAACTCTCGACACCAACGCACCTATGTTCAACATACTCGGACAACGCGTTGATGATTCCTACCGCGGCATCGTCATACAAAACGGTCAAAAGTACCTCCTGAAGTAAAATAATACACACAAATCAAAAAGTCCTTAAAAAGAGAATTCTCTAAAAAGAGAAATCCTTAATAAGAGAAATTCTTAAATAAAAGAACCTTTTGAAATCCATTATCAGATAATTGCTGTTGCCCCGCAACAGCAATTATCTTTTTATCCCCCTCTCCTCTCTAGTCTATATAGTGTGTCTAGTGCATCTAGTGTGTCTAGTGTGTCTAGTGCATCTAGTGCATCTAGTGCGTCTGGTGCGTCTAGTCCATCTAGTCCCTCTAGTCCGTCTAGTCTGTCTAGTCCCTCTAGTCCGCAAAAAAACTTCCCACTCTCCTTTGCTATTTCAAATTCTTTTCATAACTTTGCCCCCTACTATGGTGCATCCGCACCAACAACTCAAGTAAGACTATAAAAATCAACCATATTATGAAAAACAAATTAGTTTCTCTCATCGCTCTCGCCTTTATGGCATCATTCGCCCTCGCGCAAGTATCTACATCACCGGCCTTCATACCCATCGGATACGACGGAGAAATCACCATCACCTTCAACCCCAACGAAGGCAACGGAGGTATGATCGGCGCAACACAATGCTACGCACACTCTGGCGTAACCCTCAAAGGAAAAGGCGAATGGCAACATGTACAAGGCTCATGGCGCTCTTACCCCGACAAAATGAAACTCACCAAAAATCAAGACGGCAATTGGATACTCAAAATAACACCTAATATCAAAGAATTTTACGGACTCGCTGACCACGAAGTCGCTACCGGACTATCCTTCGTCTTCAACGACGGCAAAATCAACGGCACAGACGGTACTCACGAAGGTAAAACAGCCGCTGGAGGTGATATATTCGTCAACTTCATCGAACCTACAGCAGGACTGAAAGCCAAAATCAATACACCATCCGGAAACCAACTCCTCGACGGTAAACAAACACTCACCATCGAAGGAGCAGCATCCAAAGAAGCACAACTCACTTTGCTCATCAATGGTAAAGAAGTCAAAACACAACAAGGCACACTCATCTCCTACACACAAGAATTTACAGAAGACTCCAAAGTACTCTTCACCGCTACCGCCGACGGCAAAACTATTGCCGACAGCATCATCATCGCTATCATGTACCCATCAGTCTCCAAAACCAGACCACAAGGCATACAAAACGGTATCTACTACAACCCCGACGACTTCACTCAAGCAACACTCTGCACCTACGCCGCTTCCAAAACTCAACCCGCTAAAGCAGTCTATGTAGTCGGCGACTTCAACAACTGGGCACCATCTGCCGCTTCACAAATGTACCAAGACGGCAACTACTTCTGGCTCACACTCACCGACCTCCAACCACAAAAAGAATACGCCTTCCAATACCTCGTTGTCAGAGCAGACGGAAAAATGGTACGAATCTCTGACCTCTTCTCCACTAAACTTCTACACCCCGACGATAAATACGAACCCAAAACCGTTGACCCCGAACTCATCAACTACCCACAACAAGGCGACGGATATGTATCTGTCCTGCAAACCAATAAACCACAATTCCAATGGTCCGACGAAACTCTTAACTTCCAACGACCCGACAAAAATAACCTCGTCATCTACGAACTCTGGGTCTATGACTACACCGCCGAACGATCCATACCAGGACTCATCCTCAGACTCGACTACCTACAACAACTCGGCATCAATGCTATCGAACTCATGCCTATCTGCGAATTCGACGGCAACTACAACTGGGGATACTCTCCCAACCACTACTTCGCACCAGACAGAGCCTATGGGTCTGAAACTATGTACAAACAACTCATCGACGAATGTCATAAAAGAGGCATCGCAGTCATACTCGATATGGTCTTCAACCACGCTACCGGACTCAACCCCATGTGCAAACTCTATCCCTATGGAAACGACCTCAAAGACAACCCCTGGTTCTGCACCAACGACCAAGTTCCACACGACGATAATGTCTATGAACACTGGAACCACGACTTCCAACCAGCAAAAGATATGTTCACCAGAGCACTCAACTTCTGGATACAAGAATACCATATCGACGGATACCGTATGGACCTCAGCCACGGACTATGCGGATGCGGTACCAAAGCCAACTATGACTACCAAAAACTCATGGATAACCTCACACACTACTATAACAACGGAGTACTCGCCGCTGCTGATATCCAAAAAAATGGAGAACCTTACTTCATACTCGAACACTGGGGACCAAAAATGACTACACAAAGACCGCAACTCGTAAAACAAGGAATGCTCTGCTGGGACAATAACAACAACGCATACTCTCAACTCGCCATGGGATACACATCATCTTCCAACCTCAACAACTCCAACCGTGACGGATATGTATCCTACTGCGAATCACACGACGAAGAACGAAACTACTACAAAGCCAAAACATGGGGAGCAGGAATCGTCAAAACCGACGAAGAAGCAAGACTCAACCGTGTTCCCGCAACCATCGCCTTCTCCATACTACTCAACGGACCACAAATGATTTGGCAATACAACGAACTCGGATTCGACTACTCCATCAACTCTACCGTCTGGTCCGACAAAATCGACGAATCTAACCGAACATCCAAAAAAGCAAGACCAGAATGGCTCGGATGGTTCCACGACCCACTAAGAATGAAACAATACCAAACTGTCGGCAAAATCATACAACTACGAACCAAACTACTACCTAACCTCTTCCAAGGTAACCCCAATTCCACAGGCACACAAGTCGCTAACGGATTCACAAGAACCATATCATGGGGATCAGGCGAAAACACCGTCTTCGCTGCCGCTAACTTCCAACCGGAAGCAGAAGAAACTATCACTCTACCCGCAGGCACTTGGTACGACTACCTCAATGACAACGCTAAACAAGAATCCGGACAAATCACACTCAAAGGAGGAGAACTACGCATCTTCACCGGAAAACAACTGCAAGCACCCAAACTGCCAGACTCATTCGACTTCTACACCGACCTGCCACAAACTAATGTCAACCTCAACCAACAATGGACCGCATACCCAACCTTCACTACAGGTAAAGTCAATATCATCTCACAAGAAAACAATATCCCATCTGCCTGCCTCTTTAACCTCCAAGGACAACTCGTCATGCAACAACACAACGCACAATCACTCGACCTAACTAACCTCAAATCAGGACTCTATATCCTCAAACTCTACAAAAACAACAACTCACAAACTATCAAAATCATCAAACAATAACCCCCTCCAAATCTCACCCCCTCCCCCTCTTCAAATATTCCCCCCCTCCCCCTCTTCAAATATTCCCCCTCTCCCCCCTTCAAATATTCCTCCTCCCCCCCCTCAAATATCCCCAAAGAAGCGAGCCCCCACCGCTCGCTTCTTTACTATCCCCTTCTTTACTATCCCCTTCTTTAGCCCCCCGCAAATATATCCGTTTATATATCAGTCGAAATGTCATTTCGACTCCCTTCCCCCTCCCAAATAGTTTTGTCCATTTCGTCCGAATATTATTCGGACACTCCCCAAAAAGTCCCCTCCCCCTATCCCCCCTCTCTTCCCTCTAGTTCCTCTAGTGCGTCTAGTCTATCTAGTGCATCTAGTCTATCTAGTCTATCTAGTCTATCTAGTGCGTCTAGTCCCTCTAGTGCATCTAGAATATCTAAAACCCCCAACCCACCACAAAAAATAAAAAAATATCATATTTTTTAATAGGTATTGCTTGTAATCGAAAAATTATTCGTACCTTTGCCGTGCGAAAAGTGCAAATAATGAAAAACCGCTGAAAACAAAAGGAAAGATGCTCGAGTGGTTGAAGAGGCACGCCTGGAAAGCGTGTAAACCTCAAAAGGGTTTCCGGGGTTCGAATCCCCGTCTTTCCGCAAAAGAAACATAAAACGAGCGTTCAATGCTCGCATTGATAAGCGAGGTTTTGTTTCTTTTGCCCGGGATGCCAGCGGCAGCCTGGGGATAACGGAGCAGAGCGGAGTAATCCCCGTCTTTCCGCAAAAGAAAGTAAAAAATGAAACTTAATATATCTAAAAATAAAACATCATGAAAAAAGTATTTGCTATCCTCACCGTCGCTGCTATCATGGCCTTCGGTGCTAACACTCAAGTTTTGGCTCAAGAACAAGAACAACCACAAGAGCCCGTCGTTGAACAAGTTGACGAACAAGCAGTAGTCGAAGAAGCTCCCGCTCAAGAAGAAGCAACTAGTGTCGTAGCCCTTCACAAAACCCTTAAAACCAAATTCATCGAAGGTGGAGCCGGATTCATGGCCGCTACTCTCCTCTGCTTGGTTTTCGGACTCGCACTCTGCATCGAGCGTATCATCTACCTCTCGCTCTCCAAAACTAACACTAAAGCACTACTCGAAAAAGTAAAAGCAGCTCTCGACCAAGGTGGCGTCCAAGCCGCTATGGATGTATGCCGCGAAACACGCGGACCCGTCGCAAGTATCTTCTATCAAGGACTTAGCCGCTACGACGAAGGAGTCGAAGTAGTCGAGAAAACAGTCGCTTCATACGGTGGAGTACAACTCGGACTCCTCGAGAAAAACCTCTCATGGATCACACTCTTCATCGCTATCGCACCATCTCTCGGATTCTTGGGTACTATCATCGGTATGATCGCTGCCTTCGATAAAATACAACAAGTAGGTGATATCTCCGCTACCGTTGTTGCCGGCGGTATCAAAGTCGCTCTTCTTACCACCCTCCTCGGTCTTATCATCGCTATCGTTCTGCAAATATTCTATAACTATATTCTCTCACTCGTCGAAGGACTCGTCAACGAAATGGAAGACGCTTCTATCTCACTCCTCGATGTTGTAGTTGACTATGATAAGAAAAATAAAAAATAATTGTTCTTTATAAAACAATCGAATAGTCGAACTTCTAAAATCGAACAATTATGAAAAATATTAATTTAATCCCTAAAATTACCCTCTGGGTACTGCTCGCCATAGGCATCCTGGCTTCTGTCATGTTCTATGTCGGAGGCTCTGCAGGATCTCTCGAGGTCGCAGGCGATTTCCTCGATATACCTAAATTCACCGACCTCTTCCTCAATTGGAACTATATCCTACTGTGCCTCGCTATCTGCGTCACTATCGTGGCTGTCATCATGTCATTCGTTCTACTCTTCCAACAAAACAAAGCCAAAGCCATACGCTCGCTCTGCGTCGTTGTTGGATTCGTTCTCGTAGCACTCATCTGCTGGTTCCTCGGTTCACCCGAAAAAGTTAATATCATCGGATACGAAGGTACCGACAACCAAGGCGCTATGGCTCAAATGACCGACGCCATCATGTACCTCACTTATATACTACTCTGCGCTCTCATCTGCACCATCGCTTGGGGCGCTATTTATACAAGAATTAAAAAATAAACTATTATGGCTAAGAAGAAAGTACCGGCTCTAAATGCCAGCTCTATGGCTGACATCTCCTTCTTGCTACTCATCTTCTTCCTCGTTACCACATCCATGGATGTATCACAAGGACTCGCAAGACGACTCCCTGCACCTGTCCCGCCTGACCAAAAAGTCGAAGATACCGACATCAACAAACGAAACCTCTTCGTGGTCAAAATCAACTCCATGAACCAACTCCTGGTACAAGGACAAGAGATGAATATCAAACAACTCCGAGAAAAAGCCAAAGAGTTTATCGCTAACCCTAATGACGACCCTAACCTGCCGAAACTCTATACAGAAAATATCGAAGGATTAGGAGAAGTTACCTACACCAGAGAACATGTTATCTCTGTGCAAAACGATGTCGATACACAATATCAGGCTTACCTCGATGTACAAAACGAACTCGTAGCAGCCTACAACGAACTGCGTAACGAATATGCACAAGCCAAATTCCATAAACCATTCGTCGAACTCGACGAAGAACAACAAAAACTCGTGCAAAAAGTCTATCCGCAGAAAATCTCTGAAGCAGAACCTAAAAATTATGGAGGAAACAAGTAATGGCTAAAATCCGTCGTAATGAGAAAAAAGAAATGCCGGCACTCAACACCAGTTCACTGCCCGACATCATCTTTATGCTGCTCTTCTTCTTCATGACCGTAACATCCATGAAAGAAGTAAGTTATAAAGTGCGCTTCACCGTTCCACAGGCTACCGAACTCACTAAAATGGAGAAAAAATCTCTCGTCAGATATATCTATGTAGGTACTCCTACAGACGAATTTCGTAAACAATACGGAGCTGAAACCCGTATCCAACTCGACGACGCTTTCGCCGAAGTTGCCGAAATCGAAAACTATATCGTCAACGAAAGATCCGCTATGTCTGAGTCCGACCAAGGACAAATGACCGTCTCCATCAAAGCAGACGCTAACACCAGAATGGGTGTCATCGCTGACATCAAACAAGCACTCAGACGAGCATATGCGCTCAAAATCAATTACGCCGCTTCACAACGAACCTCGTATTGATTCCGCCGCAAATCTAGTGCATCTAAAATATCTAGTCTATCTAGTTAATCTAGTGTATCTAGTCCCCCTAGAATATCTAGTCTATCTAGTGCGTCTAGCCCAAAAAAGAAAGCAACACAGCGTTGCTTTCTTTTTTTCTAAATATTTTTTTGCCAATCCAAAAAAATATACTACCTTTGCACGCTAATTTCAGTATAGTCCTAACTATGCACTTATCTTTATAATATGAGACAACTAAAAATCACTAAATCAATCACTAACCGTGAGTCCGCTTCCCTCGATAAGTACCTGCAGGAAATCGGACGAGAAGAACTCATCACCGTCGAAGAAGAAGTCGAACTCGCACAAAAAATCAGAAACGGTGACCGTAGAGCACTCGAAAAACTCACTAAAGCAAACCTCCGATTCGTCGTCTCCGTCGCTAAACAATACCAAAACCAAGGACTCTCACTGCCAGACCTCATCAACGAAGGTAACCTCGGACTCATCAAAGCAGCAGAAAAATTCGATGAAACCAGAGGATTCAAATTCATATCCTATGCTGTTTGGTGGATCCGTCAATCTATCCTGCAAGCACTCGCAGAACAAGCGCGTATCGTCCGACTACCCCTCAACCAAGTCGGATCACTCAACAAAATCAGTAAAGCATTCTCTAAATTCGAACAGCAAAACGAAAGAAAACCATCTGCAGAAGAACTCGCAGAAGAACTTGATATACCCGTCGATAAAATCGCTGATACCCTCAAAATGTCCGGACGACATGTCTCAGTTGACGCACCATTCGTCGAAGGAGAAGACAACTCTCTCATCGATGTCATGGTCAACGAAGACTCACCTAATGCCGACAGAGGACTCATCAACGAATCTCTTTCTACCGAAATCGATAGAGCACTTTCCACTCTTACCGACCGCGAAGCAGACATCCTCAGAAAATACTTCGGCATCGGAGTCCCAGAAATGACACTCGAAGAAATCGGTGACGAATTTAACCTCACGAGAGAAAGAGTCAGACAAATCAAAGAAAAAGCCATACGCCGACTACGCAACAACTCACGCTCCAAACTCCTCAAAACATACCTCGGCTAATCCCATCCCTTACCTTACCCCCCCCTTATCCCATCTCCCCCTAGTCCCTCTAGTGTGTCTATCCCCTCTAATGCGTCTAGCCCCTCTAGTCCCTCTAGTGTGTCTAGTTCCTCTAGTGCGTCTAGTCTATCTAGTGTGTCTAGTCCGTCTAGTCCGTCTATCCCTCCCCCTCGCCCCCTCTCATCAACCTGCTCACTATATACAAGTACAGCGTTGACTTCCTCGCCTCCGCCGTCTCCTTCGCCCGCTCAGCCTCCCAGTATCCCCGCCTAACCGCATCCCTATACTCCTCGCCGGCACGACGCTTCACCTCCCTAAAACGCTCTATACTCGCACGCCTGCCCGCAGACCTCACCTCATATTCACATGGCTTCTTGCATATCGCCAAACTCCTGTTCTTCCTGTAATACTTCACATAATAATCACCATCCAAACTACCGGTCACCTCATCTATTACCTCCATCGGCAAACCACTCGCACTCAGCAACTCCCTGTTTCTAGCATCACGCTCACGAGCAGCACGAGCACGAGCCGAACGCTTACGCTCCGCATCGCGACGACGATAATCGTCCCAACTCTCATCCTTACGCTTCATAATTATTCCTTTTTTTCAACCGCAAAAGTAAGGAAAAAATCTATGATTCACAACAAAAACTTTTTGCCTAACTGAAAACTTATTCATATCTTTGCACCGTCATCAAATCATATCTCTCGTGCATATCGCCGTCGCTGGAAATATCGGAGCAGGAAAAACTACACTAACCAAAATCTTGGCACAACACTACCACTGGGAACCAAGATTCGAACCCGTCGTCTTCAACCCTTACCTACAAGACTACTATTCCGACATCAAAAGATGGGCATTCGCACTCGAAGTGTTCTTCCTCAAACAACGATTCAAAGACACACTCGATATCAATAAAGCAAAAAACACTATCATTCAAGACCGATCCATATTCGAAGGCGTTCATGTCTTCGCTCTCAATAACTACCAACAAGGAAACCTCTCCGACCGAGACTTCCAAACTTACATGGAACTCTTCCAACTCATGACATCCATCACCAAAATCCCTGACCTCATGATATACCTTCGAAAATCTGTACCGGCACTCATCGCACAAATTCAAAAAAGAGGACGACAATACGAACAAACCATACAAATCGACTACCTCAAAGGACTCAACGATAACTACGAAAACTTTATCTATAATAAATATAAAGGTACCGTACTCACTATCGAGGCTGATAATATCGACTTCGAACATAACCCACAACACCTCGCCTCTATCATCAACCGTATCGACGCACAACTCTACGGACTCTTCTAAAAAACCTAAATCAGCGCAAACTCTAAAACTTCTAAAACCCCTAAAATAAAAACCTAAAATATCAATCAATATGCATATCGCTATCGCAGGAAATATCGGATGCGGCAAAACTACACTCACTAATATGCTCGCACAACACTACGGATGGATTCCCAGATTCGAATCAGTGGACTTCAACCCCTACCTCGAAGACTTCTATGCCGACATGGCAAGATGGTCATTCAACCTACAAATCTATTTCCTCAACAAACGATTCCAAGATGTCGTCGAAATAGGTAAATCAAAAGACACTATCATTCAAGACCGTACCATCTACGAAGACGCAAGAATATTCGCTCCTAACCTACACGAACAAGGTAATATGTCCGACCGTGACTTCCAAAACTACCAAGACCTCTTCCAACTCATGATGTCACTCGTCAAAATGCCTGACCTACTCATCTATATCCGTTCCACTATTCCTAACCTCGTCGCACAAATTCAAAAAAGAGGACGAGAATACGAAGCATCTATGCGTATCGACTACCTTCAAGGACTCAACGATAAATACGAACGATGGATTCAAGACTACAAAGGCAAACTGCTCATCATCGACGGTGATACATGCAAATTCGGCGACAACCCTGAACACTTCCAACAAGTAACCAACCGCATCGACGCTGAACTCTACGGACTATTCCCATTCCAACAAACCAACATCATCGGAAAAGAAGTCAACGAATAAATCCACCCCCACCACCTCTAAAACCTCTAAATCCTCTATCCCAAAATAATGATCCAACATTTCCTCACATATCTACAATCCGAAAAACACTACTCACAACACACCATACTCGCCTACCAACGAGATATCTACGACCTCTGCCATTTCCTCAATATCACACCACAACAATTCGACCCGACTCTACTCTCCGAAGACGACATCAAACTCTTTATCGTTCACAAACTCGATACAGGCACCACAACAAGAACAGTCAAACGAAAACTATCCGCTATACACTCCCTCTTCCATTTCCTACTCAAAATCAATGCTGTACAAAACGATGTCACACAACGAATCATAACACCTAAAATACCTAAATACCTACCCAACTTCTTCAAAGATAGCGAAATGAACGACGCTACCTTCCTCACCGAACACCTAACCGACGGAGGCGATTTCCTTCAAACAAGAGACGCTCTCATCATTCAACTTCTCTACCAAACCGGCATACGACGAGCAGAACTCATCGAACTGCTCGAACAAAATATCGACCTCTATAACAACCAAATCAAAGTGTTCGGAAAAAGACGAAAAGAAAGACTCATTCCCATCGGACAAGAACTCAAAACTCTCATACAACAATACCTCACTCTTCGACAACAAATTCCTAACCCTCAACCACAACTCATACTCACACCCGACGGCGAAAAAACTACTAACTATATCATACAAAAAACTGTCAAAAACATAATGCAACAAGTCTCCTCACAAAAAAAACTCTCACCACATGTCCTCCGACATACCTTCGCTACTGCAATGCTCAACAACGGAGCCAACATAAACACTATCAAACAACTCATGGGACACGCCTCACTCGCCGCTACACAAATCTACACACACACCACCTTCCAACAAGCCAAAGACGAATACCTCCATTCACACCCCCGCGCCAATAACTAACACACCCTCTATCCCCTCTAGCCCCTCTAGTCAATCTAGTGCGTCTATTAAATCTAGTAAATCTAGTCCCTCTAGTCAATCTAGTGCGTCTAGTTAATCTAGTCAATCTAGTAAATCTAGTGCTTCTAGTCAATCTAGTAAATCTAGTGCTTCTAGCCAATCTAGTAAATCTAGCCCCTCTAGCCAATCTATTAACAACTAAAATATCTAAAATTATGAAACTAACTATCAAAGCCATCAACTTCGATATGGCGGACAAACTCGAAGCCTACATCGACAAAAAAACTAAACGCTACGGCAAACTCCTCAGCGACAACGCCGAAATGGAAATCCGTATGTCTGTCGTAAAACCTGAGACCAACCTCAATAAAGAGGTCAAACTCCGTATCCTCAACCAAGGCCCGGAACTCTTCGCTTCAGCCACATGCGACTCCTTCGAGCAAGCACTCGACCAATGCCTACAAGCAATCGACCGCCCACTCGAAAAACTCAAAGAAAAATAATCAACCCCTCTAAAGCCTCTAAGGCTTCTAAACAAATATCCCGTCTATCGCTCAGCATATCTGCCGAGCCTAAACAAACAATTCCCCCCGCAACACTCCCCTCAAAAGGAGTGTTGCGCCGGCTTAATAACCTCAAAACCAACAAAAATCTATTATTTCGCATTTTTTTTTCACATTTATTTTGTCATATCAAAAATTTGCCGTACTTTTGCACCGCTTTTCGGGAAATATCCTACGCACCTCTCCTTAATGAATCATTAAAGGAAAAGCCAATGAGTCATTAACGGCAAAGTCCGAGAATCATTAATAGAGAAGTCCTGCACAAGATACCCCACCACAAGCAAGCGATATTTGTCTTTTTGTCTTACGGCATTTTTTTAACACACAACACTTACAACTATTCTCCGTGTCGAAGGAAAGTATGTGAGAAAGGCAAAACCTAAGGAAATATATGTAAGAGTAGAGCAAAATCTATGATATATATAAGTATGGCGAGGTTTAAGAAAAATGTGTAAGAGAGAGTAGGACTAAACCTATAGAAAATGTGTAAGAGAGAGTAGGGCTAAACCTATAGAAAATGTGTAAGAGAGAGTAGGGCTAAACCTGTAGAAAATGTGTAAGAGAGAGTAGGGTTAAACCTATAGAAAATGTGTAAGAGAGAGTAGGGCTAAACCTAATAGAAAATGTGTAAGAGAGAGTAGGGTTAAACTTGTAGAAGTCGCAATAAGCCTCTTTAGCTCAGTTGGCCAGAGCACGTGATTTGTAATCTCGGGGTCGTTGGTTCGAATCCGACAAGAGGCTCTCCTTGCAACTCCCCATCCCCCCCCCCATCCTCCCCATCCATCCCATTCCCCCCGCATTCCTCCCTGTTTTCCCCATCCCCATCCCCGCATTCCTCTCCATCCTCCTTCCCATCCCCGCATTCCTCTCCATCCTCCTCCCCATCCCCGCATTCCTCCCCATCCCCCCTCCCCATCCCCGCATTGCTCCTTCCCACCGCTTAATTTCCGTCTCCTCTTGCCGTAGCACTTAAAAACCTCTATCGCATGATATTTGATTTAATGAAAAACTTTAAGTATCTTAAAAAAAAACTTATGTAGCCATCACAATCACATGCAGCCATCACAATCATAACTTTTGAATACTAAAGTTATTGATTTAATCCAAGACTACTAAACTTTTGTAAGACTACTAAAATCTATAAGACACCTAAAAGTTCTATAAGACACCTAAAGTTTTTGATTTTTTTAAGGGCGTGTTCCAGAGTGGCCAAATGGGGCAGACTGTAAATCTGCTGCGTGATCGCTTCGGTGGTTCGAATCCATCCGCGCCCACAATGAATCCCTGCGTGAGTTTTAATACGCGCTAACGTAGGGATTTTTTTGCGGAAATAGCTCAGTTGATAGAGCACTAGCCTTCCAAGCTGGGGGTCGCGGGTTTGAGTCCCGTTTTCCGCTCTAAGTTGTAAGTTGATAATATTTTTTTGTGTGTTGTAAGCTGCTTTAGCTCAGTGGTAGAGCGCATCCTTGGTAAGGATGAGGTCCTGAGTTCAACTCTCAGAAGCAGCTCAATGATTTAGCGAAAATTAGGATATATATAATTATTGGATATATTTTTTTAATTGTATAGCAAAATAAATATATGTAGATATGTGGGTAACTGATGATCGCAATGATAAAAGGTATATGGGCATTAGTTATATAGGGTGATAGTAATAAGTTGTGGTGATAATATTCTAATAGAAAGTAAAAAAATAGGATATAGGGCTAGGGTGTGGGGTGGGAATGATGATGCAAGTAAAAGAATAATGTAAAATAATAAAAAATACAATAAAGGTATACAATAAAAATTAAAAACTAAATTCTAGAATTATGGCAAAGGAAAAATTCGACCGTTCGAAGCCGCATGTAAACATTGGTACAATTGGTCATGTTGACCATGGTAAGACTACTCTTACTGCAGCTATTACGCTTGTATTGGCAAAGAAGGGTCTTTCGGAAGTTCGTTCTTTCGATTCAATTGACAACGCTCCTGAGGAGAAAGAGCGTGGTATAACTATCAATACGGCTCACGTAGAGTATCAGACGGCGAATCGTCACTATGCTCATGTTGACTGCCCGGGTCACGCTGATTATGTAAAGAACATGGTTACTGGTGCTGCTCAGATGGATGGTGCTATCATAGTTGTTGCTGCAACAGATGGTCCTATGCCTCAGACTCGTGAGCACATTCTTTTAGCTCGTCAGGTGAATGTTCCTCGTCTTGTTGTATTTATGAACAAGTGCGATATGGTAGATGATCCAGAGATGCTTGATTTGGTAGAGATGGAGATGCGTGAGTTGCTTTCATTCTATGAGTTTGATGGCGACAATACTCCTGTTATTCGTGGTTCTGCTCTTGGCGCATTGAATGGTGTTCCAGAGTGGGAAGACAAGGTGATGGAGCTTATGGATGCTGTTGATACATGGATTCAATTGCCTCCACGTGCTGTTGACAAACCATTCTTGATGCCTGTTGAAGATGTATTCTCGATTACAGGTCGTGGTACAGTTGCTACCGGTCGTATTGAGACAGGTGTTGTAAAGGTTGGTGACGAGGTTCAGATTATCGGTCTTGGCTCAGAGGGCAAGAAGTCGGTTGTTACCGGTGTTGAGATGTTCCGTAAGTTATTGGATCAAGGTGAGGCTGGTGATAATGTTGGTCTTTTGTTGCGTGGTATAGATAAGGACGAGGTTCGCCGTGGTATGGTTATCACTCACCCAGGTGTTATTAAACCATATAGCGAGTTTAAGGCTTCTGTTTATATCTTGAAGAAAGAAGAGGGTGGTCGTCACACTCCGTTCCACAATCACTATCGTCCTCAGTTCTATATCCGTACTATGGATGTTACTGGTGAGATTACTCTTCCAGAAGGAACTGAGATGGTGATGCCAGGTGATAACCTTGAGATTCAAGTTAAGTTGATTTATCCTGTAGCATTGAACGAAGGTTTGCGTTTTGCAATTCGTGAAGGTGGTCGTACAGTAGGTTCAGGACAAATCACCAAATTGATTGACTAATATTGCTGAGACAGAATCTATTTAGGTTCATATAGTTCTTAGACAAGAAAAAAGTCAATTATAATAAAATGCTTGGAACTTTCGGGTTCCGGCATTTTTACGGAAGTCCTCCAATGGTAGGAGAGCGGTCTCCAAAACCGTCAATGTGGGTTCGATTCCTGCCTTCCGTGCAAGAAAGTGGCTATTACAAATTGTAATGCAAGTTATGGGATGTTGAAATGGACAAAGTTGGTGGTGGAGTTAAGTTAGAGAAGAAGTCTTGATGATGATGTGTAATAGTCAATATGTTACGAAATAGCTTCCGATTGACTTTGGTACTCCTGCTTGTAAGAGGGGTTATACCGAGGCCAATTGTTTGGCGGAATGTGAATTAGTGGGCTATATATAAATGATAGGAAGTGAAAAAATGGCAACTAGAGGTGGAAGATGATATTGTTGAAGGGTGAAAAGTGAATACATAAAATAAATATAAATACGTATAAAAAATCTACGCGATATGAAACTTATAGAAAACATCAAGGCGTCCTATCAGGAGTTGGTATATAAAGTTACATGGCCGACTCGTAAGGAATTAGCCAGTAGCGCAGTTCTAGTATTAATTGCTTCCTTAATACTTGCGTTAGTGGTATGGTTGATGGATTTTTGCTTTGAGCATTTGATGACCTTTATTTACGGATTATTTTAATTAGGAGTTATTAAGATGGCTGAAAAGAATTTTCAATGGTATGTTCTGAAGGCGATAAGCGGTAAGGAGTCGAAGGTGAAGGAATACATTGAGACTGCGATGCGTACTGCCGGTTGGGACGAGTTTGTTCAGCAAGTTTTGATACCGACTGAGAAAGTTGTTCAACTTCGTAATGGCAAGCGTGTAGTAAAGGAACGTAATTTTTTGCCGGGTTATGTATTAGTTGAAGCAAATCTTGTAGATGAGTGTTATCCTCGGTTGCGTAATGTTCCGAATGTATTAGGATTTTTGAGTGATGGTCGTTCGGTTGTACCTACTCCGGTTCGTCAGTCAGAGATTAATCGTATATTAGGGAATGTTGATGAACAAGAGAGTAATGTGGTTACTTCGATACCGTATATGGTAGGAGAGGTAGTGAAGGTTACTGATGGTCCGTTTAGTGGTTTTAATGGAGAAATATCAGAGATTATGCAGGACAAACACAAACTAAAAGTTATTGTTACGGTGTTTGGGCGTAAGACTCCGTTGGAACTAAGTTTTAATCAAGTGGATAAAGAGTAGGAGACCAGTTATGGTCGTATAGTAGTGTAAGATTAGCGATGATTTTATCTATTGTTACTACTCGGTAGTTATAGAACTATTAACAAACTAACAAATTCAATTTAATTATGGCAAAAGAAATTGCTGGCTTTATTAAATTGCAGATTAAAGGTGGTGCAGCCAATCCATCTCCTCCAGTAGGTCCTGCATTGGGTTCTAAGGGGTTGAACATTATGGATTTCTGCAAACAGTTTAATGCCAGGACTCAGGACAAGGCAGGTAAGGTATTGCCTGTAGTTATTACTTATTATGCAGACAAGTCGTTTGACTTTGTGGTGAAGACTCCTCCTGTAGCAGTACAGTTATTGGAGGCTGCGAAGATAAAGAGTGGTTCGGCTCAACCGAATCGTCAGAAGGTGGCTCAAATTACCGAGGAGCAATGTCGTCAGATTGCGACAGACAAGATGGCGGATTTGAATTGTTTTGAGGTAGAGTCAGCTATGAAGATGGTAGCGGGTACGGCTCGTAGTATGGGAATTACCGTTGTTAAATAATCAAACTTCTATTGAATTATGGCAAAACTGACAAAAAAACAGAAATTGGCAGCAGAAAAGATAGAAGCTGGTAAGGCTTATACTCTTCAAGAGGCTGCGTCGTTAGTAAAAGAGATAACGACAACGAAGTTTGATGCTTCGGTAGATATTGATGTTCGTTTAGGTGTTGATCCTCGTAAAGCGAATCAGATGGTTCGTGGTGTAGTATCATTGCCGAACGGAACGGGAAAGCAAGTTCGCGTATTAGCTTTGTGTACTGCTGATCAGGAGGCTGCTGCTAAGGAAGCGGGAGCTGATTATGTAGGATTAGATGAGTACATAGAGAAGATTAAAGGTGGCTGGACAGATGTTGATGTAATTATCACGATGCCTCAGATAATGGGCAAGATAGGTGCATTAGGTCGTATATTGGGTCCTCGTGGTTTGATGCCAAACCCGAAGAGTGGTACAGTTACGATGGATGTAGCTAAAGCCGTTAAGGAGGTAAAGCAGGGTAAAATAGATTTCAAGGTTGACAAGTTCGGAATAGTTCATACCTCAATAGGTAAAGTATCATTTGAGGCAGAGAAGATAGCAGAGAATGCTCGTGAATTTGTGTTGACATTGATAAAGTTGAAACCTGCTGTATCAAAGGGTACTTATGTCAAGAGCATTTATCTTTCAAGTACAATGAGTCAGGGTATAAAGATTGACCCGAAATCTGTAGAATAAAGAAAAGTAAAAATTATGAGAAAGGAAGATAAAAGTGCTATTATCGAGCAACTTAAAGTTGAATTAGGAAAATATCCTCATTTTTACCTTACTAACATAGAGGGTTTGAATGCTCAGAAGACTAGTGATTTGCGTCGTGATTGTTTCAAGCGCGAAATAAAATTGCTTGTAGTAAAGAATACTTTACTTGAGAAGGCATTTGAACAGATAGGAATAGGTGAAGACTTTAAGTCAAGTTTGAAGGGCAACACAGCGTTGATGCTTTGTCAGACTGGTAATGCTCCTGCAAAATTGATAAAGGAGTGGCTTGATAAGGATAAGAAAAATCCTGATGCAAAGCCGCAATTGAAGGCTGCTTATGTAGAGGAGACAGAGTATATAGGTAAGGAGCAACTTGAGTTCTTGTCGACAATTAAGTCGAAGAATGAGTTGATTGCCGATTTGGTTGCCTTGTTACAATCTCCTGCAAAGAATGTTGTAAGTGCATTGCAAAGTGGAGGAAATACCATACATGGTGTTTTGAAGACTTTGGGTGAGCGTCAATAAAAAAACAAAAATCATTATTAAAAACCATTAAAAAAAATACGAATATGGCAGATTTGAAAGCATTTGCTGAACAATTAGTGAACCTTACAGTAAAGGAAGTTAATGAACTCGCTCAGATATTGAAAGACGAGTATGGTATTGAACCTGCAGCTGCAGCTGTTGCTGTTGCTGGTCCTGCAGCCGCTGCTGCTCCTCAAGAGGAAGAGAAGACATCGTTTGATGTTGTTTTGAAAGCCGCTGGTGCACAGAAATTGCAGGTAGTAAAGGCTGTTAAAGAGCAGACCGGTCTTGGCTTGAAAGAGGCTAAGGACTTAGTTGATGGTGCTCCTTCAACTATTAAAGAAGGTTTGGACAAGGCAGCTGCTGAGGCTTTGAAGAAAGCTTTGGAAGATGCAGGTGCAGAAGTAGAATTGAAATAATCTCGACTGACATCGGGAAAGGTATAGACCTAAAAAGGGTCTATACCTTTTTGTCATGAAAAACGGTAATAGTTAAATAAGGCTATTGAAGGATAAAATGCGGATTGTATATTAAAAAAGATAAAGATAGTGAGGATATAGGCGGAATAGAGGATTTAGATGGATTAGAGAATTTAGAGGATATTGTAGGGCTAAGAAGTTTTTTGGTTGGTGGGATGATTGTTTAGAGAATAAGAATTGAATGAGAAAATAATAAATTATATCATATATAATAAAAGTATAATATGTCAGAAAAAGTATTAAAAAGAGAGTATCGTCAGAGTGGTGGTCGTGTGAATTTTGCGTCCATCCAGAAAGAGATGTCGATGCCTGATTATTTGGACATTCAGTTGCGCTCATTTAATGAATTTATGCGCATAGATGCAAGTCCGGAGGAGCGTAAGAAAGTAGGGTTGTATAAGGTGTTTTCGGAGAATTTCCCGATAACAGATACCCGAAATAATTTCCAGTTAGAGTTTTTGGATTATACGATTGATCCCCCTCGTTATACTATAGAGGAGTGTCTTCAGCGTGGTTTGACCTATAGTGTACCATTGAAGGCCAAATTAAAGTTGTATTGTACGGATCCGGATCATGAAGATTTTGATACTTCGGTTCAGGATGTATATTTGGGGACTATACCTTTTATGACTCCGAAGGGTACATTTGTGATAAATGGTGCTGAGCGTGTAGTAGTGAGTCAGTTGCATAGGAGTCCGGGTGTATTTTTTGGTACGAGTCGTCATACGAATGGAACACAATTGTATTCTGCTCGTATTATACCATTCCGTGGTAGTTGGATAGAGTTTGCCACAGACATCAATAATGTAATGTACGCATATATAGATAGGAAGAAGAAATTGCCTGTAACAACACTTTTGCGTGCGATAGGTTATGAGAGTGATAAGGATATATTAGAGTGTTTTGGCTTAGCCGAAGAGGTTAAGGTTAGCAAGGCCGGTTTGCAGAAGTTGCTTGGTAGGAAGTTGGCTGCTCGTGTATTGAAGGCATGGACAGAAGACTTTGTGGATGAGGATACCGGTGAGGTCGTAACGATTGAGCGTAACGAAGTAGTAATAGAGCGTGAGGAAGAGTTGACGAAGGAGAATATTCAAGAGATAGTAGATTCCGGAGCGAAGACTATTTTGTTACATCCTGTTACAGAGAGTACGACTGATAATTCTATTATTTTCAACACTCTGCAAAAGGATCCTACGAACTCAGAGAAGGAGGCTGTTTTGTACATATATCGTCAGTTGCGTAATGCCGAGCCGGCAGATGATAGTACAGCGCGCGAGGTGATAAATGGTTTGTTTTTCTCGGAGAAGCGTTATGATTTGGGAGATGTAGGTAGATATAGAATCAACAGAAAGTTGAATTTGGATATAGATGAAAAGATTCGTGTATTGACTAATAAGGATATCATAGAGATTATAAAATACTTGATAGAACTTATTAACTCGAATGCTGATGTTGATGATATAGATCACTTGTCGAATCGTCGTGTAAGGACGGTAGGTGAGCAGTTATACAATCAGTTTGGAATAGGTTTGGCTCGTATGTCAAGGACGATTCGTGAGCGTATGAATGTTCGTGATAACGAGGTGTTTACTCCAACAGATTTGATAAATGCGAAGAGTATAGCAAGTGTTATAAACAGTTATTTTGGTACAAATGCCTTGAGCCAGTTTATGGATCAGCAGAATCCATTGGCTGAGATTACTCATAAGCGTAGGATGTCAGCGTTAGGTCCTGGTGGTTTGAGTAGAGATAGGGCAGGTTTTGAGGTTCGAGATGTTCACTATACTCATTATGGTCGTTTGTGTCCTATTGAGACCCCAGAAGGTCCAAACATCGGTTTGATAAGTTCGATGTGTATATATGCCAAAGTAAATAGTTTAGGTTTTATAGAGACTCCTTATAGGAAGGTTACAGATTCCGTAGTTGATTTGAGTGATGAAGGAGTGGTATATATGACTGCAGAAGATGAGGAGCGTCATATAGTGGCTCAAGGAAATGCTCCATTGGACAAGGACGGAAGGTTTGTACGGGATAAGGTAAAGGCTCGTTATGAGGCTGATTTTCCTGTTGTAAGTCCTGACAAGATTTCGTTGATGGATGTAAGTCCGAGTCAGATTGCGTCGATAGCAGCGGCATTGATACCATTCTTGGAGCATGATGATGCTAACCGTGCATTGATGGGAAGTAACATGATGCGTCAGGGTGTTCCATTGTTGCGTAGTGAGGCTCCGATAGTAGGAACGGGAATTGAGGGGCAGTTGATTCGTGATAGTAGGACTCAGTTGACTGCAGAAGGTGCCGGTGAGGTATTGTATGTAGATGCTGATACTATAAGAATAAAATATGACAGAACAGAGGATGAAGAGTTCGTAAGTTTTGATGATTCTGTGAAAGAGTATAAGATACCCAAGTATCAGCGTACTAATCAGAATACGACTATAGACCTGCATCCATTAGTTAGAAAAGGTGACAAGGTTGAAAAGGGTCAGATACTGACCGAAGGATTTGCTACACAAGGTGGTGAATTGGCATTAGGAAAGAATCTGAAGGTTGCCTATATACCTTGGAAGGGTTACAACTACGAGGATGCGATAGTATTGTCGGAGCGTATAGTTAGGGAGGATATGTTCACGAGCGTTCATGTCGTAGAGCAATTGTTGGAGGTTCGTGAGACAAAGCGTGGCTTAGAAGAGTTTACGGCCGATATACCCAATGTGAGCGAGGATGCGACTAAGGATTTGGATGAGAATGGTATAGTAAGGATAGGTGCTCGCATAGAGCCCGGTGATATCATAGTAGGTAAGATAACTCCGAAGGGTGAGACTGATCCAAGTCCAGAAGAGAAGTTGTTGAAGGCTATATTTGGAGATAAGGCCGGTGATGTGAAGGATGCAAGTTTGAAAGCAAGTCCGTCATTGAGCGGAATAGTTATAGACAAGCGTTTGTACAAGAAGGCTATCAAAGATAGGAAGGAGAAGATGGATGATAAGATCCGTCTTATGGAACTTCAGACTCAGTTTGAGGCAGAGGTTGGTGAATTGAAGGAGCGTTTGATAGAGAAGTTGCTTGTATTGACAGATGGTAAGCCTTCGATGGGTGTGAAGGATAATGTAGGGACAGATGTTATAGGTAAGGCTTGCAAGTTTACTCGTGAGCGTTTGGAGCAAGTAGATTTTGGCAGTGTGATGCTTAATCGTTGGACAAATGATGAGCAGAAGAATGAGTTGATTCGTCGTTGTATATTGAATTACTTGAAGAAGTATAAAGAGGCGGATGCTTGTTTGAAGCGTAAGAACTTTGACATGACGATAGGTGATGAGTTACCCAACGGAATTATGGAAATGGCAAAGGTATATATTGCCAAGAAGCGTAAGATTCGTGTAGGTGACAAGATGGCCGGTCGTCATGGTAATAAAGGTATAGTTAGTAAGATAGTTCGCGTAGAGGATATGCCGTTCTTGGCAGATGGAACTCCTGTGGATATAGTATTGAATCCTCTTGGTGTGCCGTCTCGTATGAATTTAGGTCAGATCTTTGAGGCAGTACTTGGTTGGGCAGGAAAAGAATTGGGTGTGAAGTTTGCTACTCCTATATTTGATGGTTGCACTTTGGATGATTTGAATGAGTGGACAGACAAGGCCGGTTTGCCTCGTGCAGGTAAGACATACTTGTATGATGGTGGAACAGGTGAGATGTTTGACCAGCCAGCAACAGTAGGTGTGACATACTTTATGAAGTTAGGTCACATGGTTGACGACAAGATGCATGCTCGTTCGATAGGTCCTTATAGTTTGATTACTCAGCAGCCATTGGGCGGTAAGGCTCAGTTTGGTGGTCAGCGTTTTGGTGAGATGGAGGTATGGGCATTGGAGGCTCATGGTGCCGCTCATGTATTACAAGAGATACTGACAGTGAAGAGTGATGATGTTAATGGTCGTGCTCGTACATACGAGGCAATAGTGAAGGGTGATCCGATGCCGACACCCGGTTTGCCAGAGTCATTGAATGTATTGTTGCATGAACTTCAAGGTTTGGCATTGTCAATAACGATGGACTAATAGAATAGTTAAAGGTTTAAGTAAAAGAAAACATTAAACAGTAAAAAGTAAAGATTATGGCTTTCAAACAAGATAATAGTAAGAATAGCAGTAGCAAAGGTTTTAGCAAGATAACGATAGGTCTTGCAAGTCCTGAAGAGATATTGCGTCAGTCGAGCGGTGAGGTATTGAAACCTGAGACTATAAATTACCGTACATATAAGCCTGAGCGTGATGGTTTGTTTTGCGAGCGCATTTTTGGTCCGACTCGTGATTATGAGTGCCATTGCGGAAAGTATAAGCGTATTCGCTATAAGGGCATAGTATGTGATCGTTGCGGTGTGGAGGTAACAGAGAAGAAAGTGCGTCGTGAGCGTATGGGACATATCCAGTTGGTAGTTCCTGTGGCTCATATATGGTACTTTAGGAGTCTGCCTAATAAGATGGGTTATTTATTAGGCTTGCCTACAAAGAAGTTGGATTCGATAATATACTATGAGAAGTTTATCGTGATTCAGAGTGGTGTATTAGCAGGCGTTGAGTATGGTGAGGGTCAGGTATTGGAGGACAATGCATTGCTTACCGAAGACGAGTACTTTGAGTTGTTAGATAAACTGCCTGCACCTCAAGATGAGATGGAGGATAGTGATCCTCAGAAGTTCATTGCTAAGATGGGTGCTGAGGCTGTGTATGATTTGCTTTGTCGTTTGGACTTGGACAAATTGTCGTACGAGTTGCGTGACCGTGCGTCGAAGGATAGCAGTCAGCAGCGTAAGGCAGAGGCCTTGAAGCGTTTGCAGGTAGTAGAGTCGTTTAGGGCTTCAAAGAACAAGAATCGTCCGGAGTGGATGATATTGAAGATAGTTCCTGTGACTCCTCCTGAGTTGCGTCCTTTGGTGCCACTGGATGGTGGTAGATTTGCAACGAGCGACTTGAATGACTTGTATCGCAGGGTGATTATCAGAAACAATCGTTTGAAGAGGTTGTTAGAGATTAAGGCTCCTGATGTGATATTGAGAAACGAGAAGCGTATGTTGCAAGAGGCTGTAGATAGTTTGCTTGACAACTCTCGTAAGAGCACAGCAATCAAGAGTGATGCTAATCGTCCGTTGAAGAGTTTGAGTGATTCTTTGAAGGGAAAGCAAGGTAGGTTCCGTCAGAACTTGCTTGGTAAGCGTGTTGACTATTCGGCTCGTTCTGTGATTGTAGTAGGTCCGGAATTGAAGATGCACGAGTGCGGTTTGCCTCAAGATATGGCTGCGGAATTGTATAAGCCTTTTGTTATCAGAAAATTGATAGAGCGTGGTATAGTTAAGACAGTTAAGTCAGCCAAGAAAGTGATTGACAGAAAAGATCCTGTTATATGGGATATTTTGGAGCATGTGATGGAGGGTCATCCTGTATTGTTGAATCGTGCTCCGACTTTGCACCGTTTGGGTATTTTGGCGTTCCAACCGAGGATGATAAGTGGTAAGGCTATTCAATTGCATCCGTTAGCATGTACGGGATTTAACGCGGACTTCGATGGTGACCAAATGGCAGTTCACTTGCCATTGAGCAACGAAGCGATACTGGAGGCTCAGTTGTTGATGTTGGGTAGTCATAATATTTTGAATCCTGCCAATGGTGCTCCTATTACTGTTCCGAGTCAGGATATGGTATTGGGATTGTATTACATCACTAAAGAGCGTGCCGGTGCTAAGGGCGAGGGCTTGATATTCTATAGTCCTGAAGAGGTAGAGATTGCCTTAAATGAGAAGAAAGTGGATATGCATGCCAAGATAAAAGTAAGGACAAAGGATATAGTAGATGGCAAACATGTAACTCGAATTATAGATACCACTCCGGGTAGAATAATTGTTAACAGATATGTGCCTGAAGAGGTAGGTTATCAGAATGTAGTATTGAAGAAAAACACATTGCGTGATATTATCGGTGAGGTAATTAAGCGTTGTGGAGTGGCTCGTACAGCACAATTCTTGGATGACATTAAGAATTTGGGTTATCAAATGGCATTTAAGGGCGGTTTGTCATTCAACTTGAACGATATAATTATTCCGCCAGAAAAGCAAGATTTGGTAGCAGAAGGAAATTCTGAGATAGAAGAGATTACGATGAATTATAACATGGGTTTGATTACGAATAACGAGCGTTATAATCAGGTAATTGACACATGGACTCATGTTGACTCGAATTTGACTCAGGTGCTAATGAAAGAGATGGCAGAAGCAGATCAAGGCTTTAATGCTGTTTATATGATGATGGATAGTGGTGCTCGTGGTTCAAAGCAACAGATTAAGCAGTTGAGTGGAATGCGTGGTTTGATGGCAAAGCCTCAGAAAGCAGGTGCAGAAGGAGGTCAAACTATTGAGAACCCGATTTTGTCGAACTTTAAGGAAGGTTTGAGTGTGTTGGAGTACTTTATTTCCACTCACGGTGCTCGTAAGGGTTTGGCAGATACAGCGTTGAAGACCGCCGATGCTGGTTACTTGACTCGTCGTTTGGTAGATGTTAGTCATGATGTGATAATCACAGAGGAAGACTGCGGTACGCTTCGTGGTTTGACTGCAACAGAGATAAAGAAGAACGAGAATGTAGTAGCCACTTTGTATGATAGGATATTGGGTCGTGTGAGCGTTCATGATGTAGTAGATCCAATAACGGGAGAGTTGTATGTAGAGTCGGGTCAGGAGATACGCGAGGATGCAGCCGAAAAGATAGAGAAGAGTGCTATAGAGTCGGTAGAAATCCGTTCGGTATTGACTTGCGAGGCAAAGCATGGTGTATGTGCAAAGTGTTATGGTAGAAACTTGGCAACCGGAAGGTTGGTTGAGAAGGGCGAGGCCGTTGGTGTGATAGCCGCTCAATCGATTGGTGAGCCTGGTACACAGTTGACATTGCGTACATTCCACGTGGGTGGTGTTGCAGGAAACGTGGCAACAGAAAGTAGTTATACGCTGAAATATGATGGTATAGTAGAGTTGGAAGAGTTGCGTACTGTAACGACCAAAGAAGGGGATACTATTGTAGTTAGCCGTCAGACTGAGTTGCGCTTGAGAGATGAAAAAACGGGTGTTGTACTGACAACTTTCAATGTGCCATACGCAGCAAAATTATTTGTGGAAGGCGGCAAGAAATATGAGAAGGGAACCTTGATATGTGAATGGGATCCGTTTAATGCCACTATTGTGATAGAGACTGAAGGTAAGGTTAAGTTTGAAGATGTAATAGAGAATGTTACAGCCAAGACTGAAACTGATGAGACAACCGGTTTGAAAGAGACGATTATTATTGAGTCGAAAGACAAGACGAAAGTGCCTGTCGCTCATATAGTTGACAAGAAGGGTAATATACTTCATACTTATAACCTCCCGTTGAATGCCCACTTGCAGATGAAAGATGGTGAATCAGTATCAGTAGGTAGTTTGTTGATAAAGATTCCTCGTACAGTAGGTAAGGCGGGTGATATCACGGGTGGTCTGCCTCGAGTAACAGAGTTGTTTGAAGCAAGAAATAGTTCGAATCCTGCTATTGTGAGTGAGATAGATGGTGAGGTTACCTTTGGTAAAATAAAAAGAGGTAACAGAGAATTAACCGTTACATCTCGTTTGGGCGAGGAGAAGAAGTATTTGATACCATTGTCTAAACAGATATTGGTACAGGAGAACGACTTTGTGAGAGCCGGAACCCCGTTGAGTGATGGTGCTGTAACTCCGGATGATATATTAGCGATAAAAGGTCCAACGGCTGTTCAGGACTATATAGTGAATGAGGTTCAAGATGTATATCGTTTGCAGGGTGTGAAGATAAATGACAAACACTTTGAGATTATAGTTCGCCAGATGATGCGTAAGGTAGAGATTCAGGATCCGGGTGATACTCGTTTCTTGGAGAAGCAGATGGTGGATAAATATGATTTCTTAGATGAGAACGATAGAATATGGGGTAAGAAAGTGGTTGTAGATGCTGGTGATAGCGAGAATTTGCAGCCTGGTCAGATTGTTGCTCCAAGAAAGTTACATGATGAGAATTCAAGTTTGAAGCGTAGGGATAAGAAGTTGGTAGTGGTTAGAGATGCCATGCCAGCGACATCCGCGCAAGTGCTTCAAGGAATCACACGTGCGGCTTTAGGAACCAAGTCGTTTATGTCGGCAGCATCGTTCCAAGAAACCAATAAGGTATTGAATGAGGCAGCAATAAATGGTAAGGTGGATTATTTGGAGGGAATGAAGGAGAATGTGATTTGTGGTCATTTGATACCGGCTGGAACTGGTCAAAGAGAGTTCAAGCAATTGGTTGTTCATAACAAGTTTGATTATGAGCGTTTGCAGGCAGCCCGTGCAGCGGAAACTGCTGAAGACGAAGAATAAGAGAAGGAAGGCAGCAGATTGCTGCCTTCTTTTTTGGGGGACTAGATGGACTAGATAGTATAGATAGACTAGACAGACTAGATAAACTAGAGTGAATGGGTAAAAGAAAAGATTTGTGTGATTGAGAAAAATGTTATAATTTTGCAGGCGGTTTGAGAATGTGCTCGAACCCAAAATAAATGTGTGCGAGTAGTAACCTTTAATAGTTTTAATATCAAGCAAGTAGTGCTACTCAATCATTATCGTTTAACTTAAATTATTTTTAGTCATGTATTTGACAAGTGAAAAGAAAGCGGAGTTGTTCGCTAAGTATGGCAAGGATGCCAAGAATACCGGTAGTGCAGAGAGCCAGATTGCATTGTTTACATTTCGTATCTCTCATCTGACAGAGCACTTAAAAAAGAATCAGAAAGACTTTGGTACAGAGCGTGCTTTGACTCGTTTAGTAGGTAAGCGCCGTCGTTTGCTTGATTATCTGAAAGAGCGCGACATTGAGCGTTACCGTGCAATTATCAAAGAACTTGGTATTCGTAAGTAATCCGCTAAAGAAAAGACAGGGACATTGCGTAATGTTCCTGTTTTTTTAGTATCGATTCAGTTGAACTTGGTATTTTCAGTTTGGTTTCAGGCTTGTAATAGGCGGCATGAATTTCGGAAAAGTAATTATTTTTTGGAAAAACTGCTATAGAAGTCAAAAAAAAATAGTAAATGTTTGTTTACTAAAAAAATATTTGTAACTTTGCACCGACAATTAGGAGTATGCCTAAGTGTGGCATTATTGCTTATAAAACTATAAAAAACAAACAAATAACTAAAAACATGAAAAAAAGTTTCTATTTTTTGTCAGTAGTGGCAATAGCCCTTCTGGCTGCTTCTTGCAACAAAGAGTTGCCTAAAGAAGTAAATGTGACTGTAGATCCTAATCCTCTGACAGTAGTTGGTGGTGAGGTTAATTGTGTGATTACCGGTACATTCCCAGAGAAAAAATTCATCAAGAAGGCTCTTTTGAATGTTACTCCGGTGTTGAAGTATGGTGACCAAGAGGTAGTTGGTGAGACCGTTACTTATGTTGGTGAGAAAGTTAAAGAGAATGGTACGATGGTTCCTTATGCAACCGGTGGTACTTACAAGCAGAATTTCTCTTGCAAATATGATCCAGCGATGGCAAAGTCAGAGTTGTATCTGCGTTTCTCAGGTAAGATTGGAAAGAAAGAGTATGATGCTGAATTGGAAGATGTGAAGATTGCTGATGGTATTATGGCAACTTCTCAACTTGCAACAGCCGAGGATAATCAACCTCAAGTTGCTCCTGATAAGTTCCAGCGTGTAATTCAAGAGATGCAAGAGGCAGATATCAAGTTCTTGATTCAACAAGCCACTCTGCGTTCAGCCGAGACCGGTAAGGACGAGGTTAAGAATTTGCAAGCAGCCATTAAGGATGCAAACGATGATGAGAAGAAAGCCATTAACAAACTTGAGGTTGCCGGTTATGCATCACCTGATGGTGGTGAGGACTTGAACCAAGGTTTGGCAGAAAAGCGTCAGAAAGCATCTCAAGATTTCTTGCAGAAGCAATTTAAGAAAGATAAAATGGAAGTTGCAGTTGAAAGCAAAGTTACTGCAGAGGACTGGGAAGGTTTCCGTAAGTTGATGGAGGAAAGCAATATTCAAGATAAGGATTTGGTTATCCGCGTGTTGAATATGTATAGCGATCCTGAAGAGCGTGAGGCTCAGATTAAGAATTTGGCAGCCGTATATAAAAACATAGCAGATGAGATTTTGCCAGAGTTGCGTCGTAGCCGTCTTATTTTGACAACCGATTTGATTGGTAAATCAGATGACGAGATTTTGAACTTAGTAAATAGTGATCCTGCTCAACTCTCAGTAGAAGAAATGCTTTATGCTGCTACTTTGGTAGAGGATAAGAACGAGAAGGCCGCTATCTATCAGAAGACTATCAATCAGTATCCTGATGATTATCGTGCATACAACAACCTTGGTATGATACAGTTTGAGCAAGGCAATATAGCCGAGGCTCGCAGGAATTATCAGAAGGCATTGGAACTTGATGCTAATAATGCTGATGTGAACTACAATGCTGGTGTTGCTGCAATGGCAGACGGTGATATGGCAAAGGCAGAAGAGTACTTTGGCAAAGCAGCCGGCACAAAGGGTGACCTCGGTGCAGCAATGGGTACATACTACACTATGAAGGGTGACTATAAGAACGCAAAGAATTCTTATGGTAAGGCAGCAACAAACAACGCAGCCGTTCAACAAATCCTTGATGAGGATTATGATGCTGCTCGTCAGACATTGGCATCGGTGGCTAATCCTAACGCAACAACTGCTTATCTGCAGGCTGTAGTAGGTGCACGCACCAACGATCGCAATGCAGTGTATGCCGGTTTGAGAACTGCTATTGAGAAAGATGCTGCAATGAAAGAGAAGGCTCAGAATGATATAGAGTTTGCTAAATTTGCAGAGGATGAGCAATTCCAAGCAATAGTTAAATAAAAATAAAGTTAACTAATATAAAAGCAGGTGCCTGAGTATAGGTACCTGCTTTTTGTTGTTTTTGTGTATATGATAATTTATGAGTAATTTTGCAATCTAAAAAAACAATAGTTATGAGTGATATATCAACAATTGGCGAATTTGGCTTGATTAAGCGTTTAACAAGCGATATGAAGTTGAAAAATACTTCAACCCGATTAGGTGTAGGTGATGATGCAGCAGTTCTGGCATTTGGGGGCAAGCAGACATTAGTTACCACAGATATGCTACTTGAGGGGATACATTTCAATTTAGAATATGTACCACTTAAACATCTTGGTTATAAGGCTGCGGTGGTGAATATCTCGGATATATGTGCTATGAATGCCACTCCGACTCAAATGCTTGTTTCGCTTGGTATAAGTAAGCGTTTTTCGGTGGAAAATATAGAAGAATTGTATAGCGGTATTCGTTTGGCATGTGAGCATTATGGGGTAGATATAGTGGGCGGGGACACTTGTTCGTCGCTAACGGGATTGACTATAAGTATCACTTGTTTAGGAGAAGCCAAAGATTCAGATATAGTATATAGAAATGGTGCAAAGGAAAATGATTTGATTTGCGTTACCGGTAATTTAGGGTCTGCATATTTAGGCTTGCAGTTGTTAGAGCGTGAGCGTGAGGTGTTGCGTGCCAACCCTGAGGGTACTCCGGAGTTTGAAGGAAAAGAATATCTGTTGCAGCGACAATTAAAGCCGGAGGCAAGACTTGATATTATAGAGCAATTGAAGAAAGCAGGTATTCGACCAACAGCAATGATGGATATATCTGATGGTTTGTCGAGTGAATTGATGCATATTTGCAAGAACTCAGGTGTTGGATGTGCAATATATGAAGATAAGATACCTATTGATTATCAGGCTGCAGTGTTGGCAGAAGAGATGAATTTGAATATAGTTACTTGTGCATTGAATGGTGGTGAAGACTATGAGTTGCTTTTTACATGTTCGCTATCTGACTATGAGAAACTGATTCCGATTGAAGATGTTTATCTGATAGGTCATATTACTAAGCCTGAGTTAGGTATGAATTTAATTGGTCGAAATGGCGAACAGATTGGTTTGAAGGCCCAGGGATGGCAGGCATTTGAATGAAAAAAATTCTTATATTTATATTATTGTCTGTTTTATGTGGCTGTCATCGAACTAAACCTCAGTCACCGAGTAACCGCTATCACAAGTCGGATACGATTGGCGTTGGTATGGTGCTTTTGAATCAGCGTTTAGCGGAAGAGGCAGATGTTGAACTGAGAAAGTATGTTAAGACAAAAGGGCTAAACGACTTGCAACTGACAGAGACGGGAGTATGGTATAAACAAGAGATGGTAAAAACATCGAGGTTAAAGAAAGGCGATGTTATAACATTGAGTTATGCAATTAGCAGTCTTCAGGATTCGTTGTTATTGAATACTGAACAAGTCGTGACGGTAGGTAAGAGGGAAACGATAGCAGCGATAGATGATATGTTGTATGAGTTAGGTAGAGGTGAGAGGGTAGAGATGCTTGTTCCTTGGCATCAGGCATACGGTGCGACGGGAAACAAATATGTGCCTGCTTATACTAATATCAAGATAGAGTTAGAGGTGCAATAGAAAAAATAGAGGTATTAGAAATGAATTATCAGGAGACCTTAGATTATTTATTTGGTATGACCCCTGCGTTTGAGAAAATAGGTGGTGAGGCTTATAAGCCGGGGTTGGGGAATATAGAGAAGTTGTTGGATGCATTAGAAATCAGAGAGAAAGGTAGTAGTGATTTAGGTTTTCGGTGTGTGCATGTAGGTGGTACGAATGGTAAGGGAAGTGTGAGTCATTTACTGGCTGCGGTTTTGCAAGAATCGGGTTATAAGACTGGTTTATACACAAGTCCGCATTTAGTAGATTATAGGGAGAGGATGAGGATAAATGGGCAGATGATTAGTGAGAATTGGGTAGTGGATTTTGTTGAAAAGCACAAGAGTTTGATAGAAGATATCAGACCTTCTTTTTTTGAATTGACTACAGCGATGTGTTTTAGTTGGTTCAAAGAGCAAGGTGTTGATGTAGGTGTAATAGAAGTAGGTTTGGGTGGGCGTTTAGATTCTACAAATGTGATATTGCCTGATTTGAGTGTGATAACTAATATAGGAATGGATCATGAGGAATATTTGGGAGATACATTAGAGAAGATAGCGAGTGAAAAAGCAGGAATTATAAAGCAAAATACACCTGTGGTTGTGGGGGAATGGGATATAGAAACATATAGAGTATTTGAGTCGAAGGCTGAGGAGATGGGGAGCAGGTTGAGGTATGCAAGTAAAGAGAATTTTGCTGATTTGGATTGTGAGTTACGGGGGATATATCAGGTTAAGAATAAGCAAACGGCGAGATGTGCAATAGATGAGTTGCGAAGGTTAGGTTATCAGATAAGTGAGCAGTCGGAGCGTAATGGTTTTTTGCATGTGTGTAGTTTGACGGGTTTGCGCGGCAGGTGGGATGAGGTGCATGTGCGAGGTAGGCGTGTGATAATGGATACAGGGCATAATAGTCATGGTATAAGGACATATATAAGTGAATTGGAAAAGATAGATGGTTTGCGGGTTGTATTTGGGATGGTGAAAGACAAGGATGTGGATGTCGTGGTAGGTATGTTGCCATCTGGGGCTCGGTATTATTGGTGCTCAGCGCAGACTAAGCGGGCTGTGAGCAGTGAAGATATGCTGCTGCTTGGTGATAGAGATGGCTTAAAAGGAAAAAGTTACAGTAGTGTGAAAGAAGCCGTAGAGGCAGCATTAGAGGAGAGTGATGAAGGGGATACAATATTTATAGGTGGAAGTAATTATGTGGTGGGTGAGGCAATGGAAAAAGTTAAAGAGTTACAAAAAAAATACTTTCCATGATTTGGAAAGTATTTTTTTTATAATAGTATAATTTGTTATGCGAGGAAAGCGAGGAGTAGTCCGGCTGCGACAGCAGAACCTATGACTCCGGCGACATTTGGTCCCATAGCATGCATAAGGAGGAAATTACCGGGGTTCTCTTCTTGTCCCACTTGCTGGCTAACTCTTGCCGCCATAGGAACGGCACTAACACCTGCAGATCCGATAAGCGGGTTGATTTTCTCTTTGGTGAAGAGATTCATGAATTTAGCGAGCAGTACTCCACCTGCCGAGCCGCATGAGAAGGCAAGGATACCCATTACAAGAATCATGATAGTTTGCCAACTGAGGAACGATGAACCGGTAGCAGTGGCTCCAACTGAAAGTCCAAGGAAGATAACTACAATGTTCATGAGTTCGTTTTGTGCTGTTTTAGAGAGTCGGTCAACCACTCCACATTCTTTCATCAAGTTACCGAGCATAAGGCATCCGATGAGCGGTGCTGCGTCGGGCAGAATCAAAGCAACAACAGTAGTAACCATGATGGGGAAAATAATCTTCTCGCGTTTTCCTACCGCGCGGAGTTGTTTCATCTTGATGGCTCTTTCTTCTTTAGTGGTCAGTGCTCGCATGATAGGAGGTTGAATAACCGGAACGAGAGCCATATATGAATATGCCGCTATAGCAATAGGTCCGAGCAGTTCGGGCGCAAGTTTAGATGTGAGGAAGATGCTGGTTGGTCCGTCTGCACCACCGATGATGGCAATGCTTCCCGCCTGTGCTTCAGTGAAACTGATAGCGTCGATTCCGGTCAGTGATAGTGCGTTTGCACCAAGGAAGGTAAGGAATATACCAAGTTGTGCTGCGGCGCCAAGCAGAAGTGATTTGGGGTTGGCGATAAGCGGTCCAAAATCAGTCATTGCTCCTACACCTATGAATATAAGGCATGGATAAACTCCCGCTTTGACTCCTATATAAAGCACATCCAGCAATCCACCATTTTTGAGTATGGCTCCGTATGAATGATATGCAGGGCTATTAGGGTCGAGAAATGCACTCCATAGTTCAGAATGGAACATACCTGACCCTGGCAGATTAGTAAGCAGCATGCCAAATGCGATAGGTAAAAGCAGAAGAGGTTCGTATTGCTTGTGAATAGCGAGATATAGCAGGAAGAAGGATATGAGTATCATAACGAGTTGTCGCCAATTGCCTGATGCTTTGTCGCCGTCGAATACTCGTATGAAGCCCATAGTGCGAAAGAATTTAACCAATTCTTGTCCGATTCCCTGTTTTTCTTTTTTTGTAGTTGCTTGTTTTGCTTCTGATTGCTCTGTAAGAGAGTCCGGCGCGAAGTCGTCTTCAACGATTGTCTGTTGCACGGTAGCCTCAACAGGAGTAGAAGAAAGAGACGCCTCGTCCTCTGCCAATACAGATGTAGTAAACAAAACGGCAAATGATAATAACAGATATTTTAGATTTTTCATTGTTTTGTCTAATTAATAGTGAACGATGATAAGAAAAATCGAGTTATCCTAAGACGAGGAGTAAATCTTCTTGCATTACATTCTGTCCCGGTGTAACGCATATTTGTTTAACTATGCCGTCTTGTTCAGCCATGATTGCATTTTCCATTTTCATTGATTCGAGCGAGAGCAGAGTATCACCTTTCTTGACTGCTTGTCCTTCGGTTACTAAGATTTTGATAATCGATCCTGGTAGTGGAGAGGTGACTTTAGTGCCTGAAGCCGGTGCGCTTGTTGCTTTAGGTTCAGCAGGAGCCGCTGCTTTTGGTGCTTCTGCTTTTGGTGCTTCTGCCTTAGGCGCCTGTGCAGGTTGTGGTGCTGCTTGAGGAGCGGCAACAGTTTCTATTTCAAGCATTCTGTCTTCTTGCATTACATTCTTTCCCGGTTCAACATAAACAGCCTTAATAGTTCCGCTGAATTCCGATTTGATAGAATTTTCCATTTTCATGGATTCCATTGTAAGGAGTTCGTCACCCACATTGACTTTATCCCCTGCTTTAACATTTACTTTTATAATAGAACCCGGGAGTGGTGATTTAACCACTTGTATTCCTGTTGGTGCGCTTTGTGTAGTTGTTTGAGCGGCTGCAACCACCTTGCTTACGGTAGGTCTTGGAGTAGCAACGGCTTCTTCTTTTTGTATCTCAACCCGGAAAGTGGTTCCGTTGACTGTTACTTCAGCCAAGTTGTTCGCGATTTCGTTGACGGATGTTTGGTAGCGATGTCCGTCTATAAGGAATTTGAATTGTTTCATATAGATGAGTAATTGTGAAGTTGAGTGAATTATTGTCTATGGAGGTTATTCATACCATAGAGTTTAGAGTTCCACGGAGAGTATTTCCGTTCGATTTTTTTGATGGTAACTTGTGTAGGTTCTTCGTCGTGAATTCCGTTATAATACAAGTGCAGAGCCATAGCAATTGCTGCAGTGGCTTGACCGGTAAGTTGAATTTTATCAGACGATTCCGACCTTTTTGCTCCAACGGATTTATGTACTTCGTGTGGGTTCTCGACTTTAACTCTGGGGTGCATTATGAGTCCAAAGAGTTTGAGTGTGTAAATAAGTACTACGAGAAGTACGAATACCAAAGCAAATCCTAAGAGGGTAACCATCCAGATATGAGTCCAATTAGCAGATAATAGAATCATAATTACAGAGGTATATTAGAATGTTTCTTAAGAGGGTTAGTAAGTCGTTTTGTTTGCAGCATTTCGAAGGCTCTGATGATGCGCGCGCGAGTGTTGCGAGGCTCGATTACATCGTCGATATATCCGCGGTTGGCGGCTTGATAAGGTGATGCAAATTTGTCTTTATATTCGGCCTCTTTTTCGGCTATGAATTTGCGTTTTTCTTCAGGGTCTTCAATGGCTTTGAGCGCTTTGGCTTGCAGTACTCCGACTGCTCCGGAAGCACCCATAACAGCGATTTCTGCATTAGGCCAAGCGTAACACATGTCACCACGCAGTTGCTTGCAGGACATAACTATATGTGATCCGCCATATGATTTGCGTACAGTGATGGTTACTTTAGGAACAGTTGCCTCTCCGTATGCGAACATAAGTTTTGCTCCATGGTCAATGATGCCGGCATACTCTTGTCCTGTACCGCAAAGGAATCCGGGTACATCAACGAGCGTAAGTATTTGGATATTAAATGCGTCGCAGAATCGTACGAATCGTGCTGCTTTGCGTGAAGCATCGCAGTCGAGAACGCCTGCAAGCCAATTGGGCTGGTTGGCGATGATACCTGTGGAACGACCATTAAATCTTGCGAATCCGCAAATGATATTTTTTGCGTAGTCTTTTTGTACTTCCATGAAGTCGCCATTATCAACTATTGTGTTGATAATGTCTTTCATATTATATGGCTTATTGGGATCGTCCGGTACGATTTCGTTGAGTGAGTCTTCGATTCTTGCAGGATCGTCAGTACATTCAATCAATGGAGCCTCTTCCATGTTGTTTTGCGGAATGAAAGAGATGAGGCGTCTAATTTGTTGCATGGCTTCGTCTTCGGTTGCAGCAACAAAGTGTGTAACGCCTGATTTGGTTGCATGTACTTTAGCACCGCCAAGTTGCTCAACTGTAACATCTTCTCCGGTGACTGATTTTACAACTTTAGGTCCGGTGATGAACATATATGAGTTTTTCTCCGTCATCATGATAAAGTCGGTAAGTGCTGGTGAATAGACTGCACCGCCTGCGCAGGGTCCGAAGATAACAGATATTTGAGGGACAACGCCTGATGCAAGGATATTTCTTTCAAATATCTCGGCATAACCGGCGAGTGCGCATGCGCCCTCTTGTATTCTTGCTCCTCCTGAGTCGTTGAGTCCGATGATTGGTGCTCCGAGTTTCATTGCCATATCCATCACATGGCAGATTTTTTGTGCCATAGTTTCAGACAGAGATCCTCCGATAACTGTGGCGTCTTGTGCAAAGACAAATACAAGTCGTCCGTCGATTGTACCAGAGCCGCATGCAACGCCATCTCCGAGGAATACTTTTTTCTCCATACCGAAGTCGTTGCAACGGTGTGTTAGGAACATATCCACTTCTTCGAACGAGCCTTCGTCAAGCAGTTGGTTAATGCGTTCGCGAGCGGTATATGAACCTTTAGCATGATGTTTTTCTATAGCGGCCTCACCGCCACCTGCAAGTGCTTTGGTGCGTGAGTCAATGAGTTTCTGAAGTTTTGCTGAATCCATAGTTTTTTTAGAGATTTTAGATGACTTAGAAATCTTAGAAATTTTAGAAAATCTTAGTTATTTTTGTTGAGATTATTTGGGTTGTTGGCAAATTTCTGTGAGCACTCCGCAAGTGGATTTTGGATGTAGGAAGGCAATCATGAGATTTTCTGCGCCTTTGCGAGGTGCTTTGTCAATGAGTTGAATACCTGCTGCCTCACATTCTTTTAGGGCCTCAGCCACATCGTCAACATTAAATGCTACATGATGAACACCGCCGCGTCCGTTGTTCTTCTCAATAAACTTAGCAATAGTGGATTCTGGTGATGTTGGTTCAAGGAGTTCAATTTTGGTTTGTCCTACTTTGAAGAAAGCGGTTTTCACTTTTTGGTCTTCTACTACTTCGATTGAGTAGCATTTAGAACCTGTTAAGAACTCAAAGAAAGGAATAGTAGCATCAAGAGATGTTACTGCAATACCGAGATGTTCGATATGAGATGGTTTCATAATACAAAAAATTTATGATGTTAATAATTTAATCTGCTTGTTGGTAATAGGATATAATCATGACATTATAATACAGAGCCTATATGAGCGCACAAAGTTAGTACTTTTTTATAAAAGGAGCAAAAATTTTGTAAATTAAAAATTTTACATTACTTTTGCGGCGTGAAAAGGTAATGAAAAGGTTTAGGTCAAAAATAGTGTTGTTATTATTATTGTGCAGTAGTGCCTTGATGGGGCAGACTGTACATAGTTTTTATTTGTCTGGTGAGGCTGGTGAGAGTTCGTTATTGACCAAATTGGAGAAGTCGAGTAGTTCGGCTGGTGTAGGAGCGTTGATAGGGGGTGGTTATGAATTGCAATCAGGGCATTTTTTGCTGAATATAGGTGTGGGAATAGGTGGCAGTTGGAGCAGGTTTAGTTTTGAAGATATGAGTGAGACTTTGCATGATGTGATAGATGATGAAGGTGATAAGTTTGACTATATATTTACTCAGAAGGATCGTAGGGACAGTTATACCAATTTATTTTTGCAGGTTCCTTTTATGATGGGTGGAACATGGGGTGGTTTTTATTTTTTAGGAGGAATGAAACTAAATTTAAGTATGAAGGCATGGAGCAGGGTGCGGACTACTATTACTGCTGCCGGTGATTATCCGCAGTTTATTGACCCATTTGTTGACATGCCTGAGCATACTTTCTTTAGTGACGGAAAATTTAATGTAAGAAATGATACAGATTTTAAGTTGGACCCTGTAGTAAGTTTAGAATTGGGATATAGGTTTGGTGAATATACTGAAGGTCATTCCGGATGGGATGTTCCAAAAAATGACATAAGATATAGAATAGGTCTTTTTGCCGATTTTGGGTTGTTGAATATACACAAAGGTGGAAATTTGGAGTTTGTTACTTTTCCTTCGGAGAAAGATTTCAGTCGTGATATGAAGTCAGACTTGCAAGTAAATGATATATTAAGTACGAATAAAGCAAGTAATGCAGTAAGAAGTTTGTTGGTTGGTGTTAAGTTTACCGTATTGTTCAAATTGCCGGAGAAAAAGGGCTGTGTATTATGTAGATAAAATTAAGTTAGACATTACTTTTTTTATAAAAGAAGTCAGCAACCAAAAGTTGTTGACTTCTTTATTTACTATGGTTTTCCGAGAGTTGGAAATTTTGTGCTTTATAGTTTATAGTTTTTCTGTTAGGATTTGCTGCAGTTCTTCTATCTTTACTGTCTTTATAGTGTTTTTTTCTGCAACTGATATATCCCCTCTTTCTTCTGATACGACGATGGCTATTGCATCTGTTTTTTCTGCTATTCCGAGAGCGGCTCGATGTCTTAAGCCATAATGTTGTGGGATGGTTGTGTTTTTAGAAACGGGTAGGATACATGCTGCGGATTTTATTTTTCCGTTGCTTATAATAACCGCCCCATCATGCAGAGGAGTATTTTTGAAGAATATATTTTCTATTAGTCTTGCACTTATATCTGCGTTGACATTTTCACCGGTTGAAGTGTATTCTACAAGCGGGTTTTGTTGTGTAAGTACTATAAGTGCTCCTGTTTTTGTTTTCGCCATATTTTTACATGCGAGCGCAATTTGTGTGGCGTTGTTTTCATTGAGTGTTTGTTGCCGTTTGTTGTGTATGTTTCGATGGATATTGAGTATGCTGAATTGTGAGCCGAGTCTTATGAGGAAATTACGGATTTCTTCTTGGAAGAGTACTATGAGTGCGATTGCACCGACTGAAATGATACGGTCGAATATGGCTCCTGTAAGTTCGAGCGCAAACGCGTATGAAACTATAAACCAAACGATGACGAATGCGAGTATGCCCCAGAATATGTTGATGGCGCCTGAACGACGAAGTAGTCGATAGAAGGTGTAGAACAAAAAGGCAACAAGAATAATATCAATAATGTCTTTTGTATAAATTTCGAATCCCATAATTTGTAAATTTTTAGAGATTATTATTATGAAAGTGTTGTGGCATGGATTATTTGTATGGCATGGTCGGTGTTATGTGGGTCATGAGCGCGTATGATATTGGCGCCTTTAAGGATAGCAATAGTGTTAGCGGTGTTAGTGGCAAATGCTGCATTTTGGGGCGTGGTATGTAATGTTTTATATAGCATAGATTTATGTGATATTCCAGCCAATATTGGAAGAGAAAAATGTTTTAGTATATGTAGATTGTTGAGCAACAAGAAATTTTGCTCTATGGTCTTGTTAAATCCGAATCCCGGGTCAAGTATAATGTCTGTAATTTGGTGCTGCCTGAGAAGATTGATTTTTTTGTTAAAGAAACTAAGGCAATCGCTTAGTATGTTTGCAGTTGGGTTAAGTGGCTCGTTGAAAGTTAGAATATATGCTTTTTTTTGTTGTTTAAGTAAGTTTAGCATTGTTTCGTCGGGGGCGCCTGAGATGTCATTTATTATGTCAATATTAAAGGTCTTAACAGTATTTAGTGCAACTTTTGATCGAAAGGTGTCTAAAGAAATGATAATATTGGGGTAATGTTTCCTTACAAGTGTTAGTGCGGGAATGAGGAGTTGGAGTTCTTGTTCTTCGGTAACAGGAGTTGAGTCAGGTCTTGTAGAACATGCTCCTATGTCAATTATTTGAGCGTGGTTCTGAATGGCATAATTGATAGTTTGCAGTATAAGTGCTTGATTTGCGTGAGTAGTAGAAAAAAAACTATCCGATGATAGATTTACGATTGCCATATTTAGCGGTTGACAGATAGGTAGTATGTATGAATTTAATTTAAGAGTGTGCATGTGGTACAAGAAGCAATAATATGGTGCAAAATTACAAAAAAAGAATAGAAGAAAGTGATTGAGATAGTGAAAAGTAGTGTTATAATGTATAAAAAATCAGCAAAAAACGCTTTTTTTTCAGTTTTTTATAAGAAAAATTAGTGTGTTTGTAAAAAAAATTGTAACTTTGCGGGCTGAAATATCATTGTACAAAAATATATTGTATGAAAGGACTAACAAAAATCGCATTATTTTCGCTTGTGGTGTTGAGTTTATTTGCTTGTAAGAAGAGCGATTTGAACACAAAGGTGTCAAACACAACAGGTTGGAATTACTACGACCGTGGTACTACGAATTTTGAGGCTCTTGCCGGGACAATGGGGGTAACTCCGATAGGAACAATACCTATTCAGGGTGGTACTTTTATGGTAGGTGATAGGGATGAGTTTCTGACGGCGCCTCGTGATAGGAGTCAGCGTAGTGTGACAGTAAGTAGTTTTTACATGGACAAATACGAGGTTACGACTTTGAACTGGCGTGAGTATCGTCATTGGATGGAGATGGTATTTGGTCCTGTGGCTCCTGAATTGGTAAGGAAGATGTTGCCTGATTCAACAGTTTGGCGCGAGGCAATGGCATATAATGAGCCTTTGGTTGAAGAGTATTTCAACAATCGTGCTTTCAGTTATTATCCTATTGTAGGCGTAACATGGGATCAGGCTATGGCATATTGCCGCTGGCGTACTGATAGAGTAAATGAGCGTGCTTTGTGGAGTGCGGGTGCAATACAGATGCCGCCATTTGAGGAATTGAAGCCAAGTAGTGATGAGGCTTATCGCGAAGAATGGGAGAACAGAACGGGATACTATATGGATGAGTTTGAGGTAGAGGGAGTGGATCCGGAAACAGGTGAGCAGACTACGATTACGATGTTCCGTCCCCCATACGATTACATAAGAGACAAGTTTGTATTCAATACAGAGAAGTATTTGTATGATGGTACCTATCAGCCTGCAATGGGCAAGAATCCCAAGATGGATGCTTATGATAGTCCGCGAAAAGTAAATCGCCAAGATGGAATACTCGTAGTAGGTTATCGTTTGCCGACAGAGGCAGAATGGGAATTTGCTGCATACGCACCAATAGCAGGTGATGATGGCTTGACAATAGAGGGTAAGGTTTATCCATGGAGCGGTTATCATCCAAGAAATCTGACTGACAAACAGCGTGGTCAGATGCAGGCTAACTTCGTTAGAGGTAGGGGTGATATGATGGGTGTGAGTGGCGCTTTGAATGATAGTTATGTTGTTACTAACCCAGTTGATGCATTTGCTCCTAATGATTTTGGATTGTATAATATGGCAGGAAATGTGAACGAGTGGGTATTGGATGTTTATCGTGAGACAAGCAATGTTGAGACAAGCGAGTATAACTCTTTCCGCGGAAATGTATATACCAAGCCAAAGAAAACAGATAATGGAGACGGCACTTATTCCTATACTTTGGATTCGCTTGGTGGGTTTGAGTTGGAGTATTCTGCAGAAGATGATATGCGTGGTTATAGGGATGGTGACTTGCAGTCGATGATTGTTACAAATTTCCCGCTTGATACAGCGACATATCCTGTTGAGGAGTTGATTGCTTTGTATAACTTGTCTAATTTGGAAGTAAAGGTAGATCCAACGGATGTGTTAGCACCGAAGATTTCCAACAAGTCGAGAGTATATAAAGGAGGTTCATGGCGCGATAGGATTTACTGGTTGAATCCTTCAACAAGACGCTATATGGATCAAGATAAATGTGCGAGCACAATTGGTTTCCGTTGTGCAGTATCTGCAATAGGTGATGAAATACGATAATAGATAATTACGTCAAAAAGGAAGCGCCTTCAATTGTTTGGAGGCGCTTTCTTTATGTGGGGAATTAGAAATATCTTAGAGAACTGACTTAGAAGTTTTAGAGGATTTAGAGAACTTAGAAGTTTTAGAGAATAGATACAACAAACAAAGTAAAATTATGGTTCGGAGAGAAGGATTTTGCGATATGTTCTGTGAACTTTGTGTACATAATTGATTGTTTGTGCAGGATTGAATTGACCGAATCTAACAACTGAGTCGTTGGCGTATTGTTCATATTGAAGTTGTGCTAACCAGTATTCGGTGTTTCCGAACCATACGTATGCGGATCGTCCATGTTTCTTTGCCAATCTTCTTGCGTCCATAATATGTGCAGGTCCTGCATTGTAAGAGGCGAGAACGAAATTGATATTTTCTGCAGAGTCGGTGATGAAGGAGTATTTTTTTTGTAGGAATGCTATATATTCCACTCCTGCTCTAATATTATCTTGCGGAGAATATATAGTAGAGTCGTTGAGTCCGAATCGTTTGGCTGTTTTGGGCATGAGTTGCATAAGTCCTAATGCTCCTGAGGCGGAGCGAGCGTGCGGGTTGTAGTGTGATTCTTCGTAACAAAGAGCGGCAAGCATTTGCCATGGCCAATTGATGTTAGGCGCATATAGTTGGAAGTAATAAGCGTAGGGTATTTGTCCGGTGTATTCGTAGTTTTCTTCGGTAGTTTGCGGCTCTTGTGTTGGGGGATTGTTATAGAAACCAACTGCTCCTGATAAGATTAACAGGAGCAGTGAGAAGGCATAATATGCGTATTTATGCTTTTGCATTGATTAGTTTTCTGTTTGATTTTTCTCTGCGATTTGTTGTTTTACAAATTTTACGAGCATATTTATAGCAACATTATTATGTCCGCCTTGTGGGATAATGATGTCTGCATATCTTTTGCAAGGTTCAATAAATTGCTGGTGCATAGGTTTAAGTATTCTTGAGTATCTCTCGATAACGGCTTCTGTGGTTCTGCCCCTTTCTACGATATCTCTTGAAATGACTCTGATAAGTCGGTCGTCAGCGTCTGCATCAACAAATATCTTAACATCCATTTGTGAACGCAGTTTTTTATCGCAAAGGGTCATAATTCCCTCAATAATAACTACTTCTTTAGGTTCGATATGTATAGTTTCTTCTTGCCTTGTGCATGTGATGTATGAGTATGTGGGTTGCTCGATGGGTTGTCCTTCTCGTAGTTGTTTGATGTGTTTTTCGAGCAGTGGCCAATCGAAGGCATCGGGATGGTCGAAATTGATAAATTGCCTTTCTTCTACAGGCACATCGCTACTATCTTTGTAGTACGAGTCCAAAGGGATGACAACTACTTCTCCTTTAGGGAGTCGTTCTGTGAGTTTTCTGACCACCGTTGTTTTTCCCGAGCCGGTGCCGCCCGCAATGCCGATGATAAACATAAGTAAAAAGAATTATTATGGTTGAAGATATGTTATTTAACTGAAGTTTCCCACATCATATAATCAGCGAATTATGTTTTTCTTTATCTACAAATTTAAAGAATTAGACAAAAGACTTCGTTTTTCTATATTTTTAGGTTGTCAAAATTATCCAAAATTACCCAAAATTACCAAAAATTACCAAAAATTACCAAAAATTAAATTTAATTCTCTTAGATGTAGGAAAGTTTAGTTATTTAATTTTTTTTTGCTTGTTTGTTGGCTCTGATATTTATGATAAGCAGAAGGATAAGCATAGTAACAAAGATGAGCGAGAAGAGCGGTCTTAGTTCAGGTGTGAGTCCTCCTTTGCGAGCGTCTGCATAAATAAAAGTGGATAGGGTGTCGAGTCCTCCTGAGCCTTTTGTGAAGAAAGTGACACCAAAATCATCGATTGAGAGTGTTACAGAAAGGATGAATCCTGATAACATACCTGGCCATAATTCGGGCATCATAACTTTGCGTAATGCTTGGAAAGGAGTGGCACCGAGGTCAAGCGCTGCTTCGTAGATATTAGGATTCATTTTAGTTAGTCGGGGCATAACGGAAAGTACTACATAGGGTGTGCAAAATACCACATGTGCGATGATGACTGTAGTTAATCCTCGGCTTATGTTAAGAAAAACAAAGAGTAAGAAGAGAGATATACCTGTGAGTATGTCAGGGTTGATCATAGGTATGGAGTTGAGAAATTGTATGGCTCTGCGTTGTTGCTGCCTCATGTTGTAAATTCCAATGGCAGCAAGGGTTCCGAGCAAAGTAGAAAATGTAGCAGCGACTATTGCGATGAGAAGGGTGTAGAAGAGTGAGTAGTAGAGATTGGGGTCAACATGGACTTGTGCTACATAGTCGTAGCCGGTGAATAGATTTTGATATAAGTCGAAAGTGAAACCTGTCCAATTGCCCAGGACTTTGGAACGGGTGAATGAAAAGATAATAATGAGTAGGATAGGTGCATAGAGAAAGACGATGAGCAACCATAGGTATGCTTGCGCAAAGATACGCCTTGTAAGCAGATTGCGTTGTCTTTTTTTTGCTTCTATTTGTGAAGATTCCATGTGATAACTAATGTTACGAGTGTTTGTAATAATTATGAAGTCTTTATAATAGTCCGTTCGTTTTAGTTTCGTTATCGTCTTGATTGCCGAAGAAACTGGTTAGTGAAATTATGATTAGCATGATGAGTGATAGTGCTGCACCGTAGTTCCACATTGTCAGACCTCCTTCTCCGAATGCTCTTTGAATGAGTGAGCCGAAAAGAGTTATTTTGTTTCTGGTAAGCAATTCGGCGATAGCGAAGGTGCTAACTGTTGGCATAAAGACCATTATAATACCGCTATATATACCCGGTGCGGAAAGTGGCAGAATAACTTTAGTGAACACTTCTCTTTTGTTGGCTCCGAGGTCTCGTGCGGCTTCTATGAGCGAATAGTCCATTTTTTGGATGGTGTTGTAGATAGGATATATCATGAAAGGTAAGAAGTCATAACACATTCCGTAGAGCAATGCGCCTTCGCCTAATGGTATGGAGAACATATTGAAGAGTTCAACGGTAGCAAGTGTGCGCAGAAGAAAGTTTATCCACATAGGTAGGATAAAAAGCATAGCCATCACTTGAGGGGTGTTAAATTCTGCAGTTGCCATTATATAGGCTGCGGGATACCCTAAAAGGAGGCAGATAAGTGTGGTTATGAAAGCAATAGCGATGGAGTAAATGAAGGTGTTGACCGCTTCTGTCGTATGGAAAAATTGGAGGAAATTGTTTATTGTGAAGTGGCGGTCAGGAGTGGTGAAGGCGTAAAAGATAATGAGAAACAGAGGCAGTACAACAAAGAGAATCAGAAAGAGCAGATACGGCCATGCCCATGTGCGACGGGAATCGAATATAGCAGTGAGTTTATTCATTCTTTTTATGGATTTATTTAATGGTGCTTCTAAAAATTGTTTTATGCTGATTTTGAATTTTATCTTGGTAGATTGTCGGCTTGAGTGAATAACAATGTTAGCATTGTGATCGGGTGAAAGTCAACAAGATACCAAAAGTAAACAAAATGCAGTATAAAAGAGCCCAAATTATATTAATCGGGCAATTCTCAAAAGATGAGTAGTTTTTGCCTTTAATTAAAAATCGCACAAAGGTACGATAAATTTTGTGAATGAGCAAGTAAGATAAAAATAAAAAACAAGGTGCGATGAAATCACACCTTGCAAGGGATTATTTTATAGAATAAATCAGGCGAGTTTGTTTACATAGCGAGCCAATTTTGATTTCAAGTTGGCTGCTTTGTTACGATGTATGATATTGCGTTTAGCAAGTTTATCAAGCATGCTACTTACTTTTGGGAGCATTTCTGTTGCTGCTTGTTTTTCGGATGTTTTACGGAGGTCACGAACAGCATTACGCGCTGTCTTAGCATAATAGTGGTTGTGTAATTTCCGTTTCTCGGTCTGACGAATTCTCTTCAAAGATGATTTATGATTTGCCATCTTGTTAGTTGTTTAGTTGTTTGATTTTTTTGTTAGTTAGTAGCCCATAGCAGAATCGAACTGCTCTTTCAAGAATGAAAATCTTGCGTCCTAGCCGATAGACGAATGGGCCAAAGCATTTTTGTGAAAAGCGGGTGCAAAGGTACGGCAAAAAAATTATATGCGCAAATGTTTTTGAAAAATTTTTTTAATTATTAGAAAAATTGTAACTTTGCGGCGCAATATAGATATAATTTTTACTATTGTTAGTGGGACTTTGGAAATATATCTAATGTAATTTATCAAGAAAAAGAGTCAAAATAAATTTGAAGATAAAATACATAAAAGTATGAGAATACATTTTATAGCGATAGGTGGTGCTGCAATGCATAATTTAGCATTGGCGGTATCGGAAAAAGAAGGGTATGTGGTTACAGGAAGTGATGATGAGATATTTGATCCTGCTCGAAGTAGGTTGCAGGCTAAGGGTTTGCTGCCGAGTGAGATTGGTTGGCATGCAGAAAAAATAACAAAAGATATAGATGCGGTGATTTTAGGAATGCATGCTCGTGAGGATAATCCTGAACTTATTCGTGCTAAGGAATTAGGTCTGAAAATATATAGTTTTCCTGAGTATCTGTATGAGCAGACAAAAGACAAGATAAGGATAGTGGTAGGAGGCAGCCATGGTAAGACTACAACCACTGCAATGATACTATACGCTATGAAGAAGATGGGGATAGAGGCTGATTATATGGTAGGTGCTCAGATAGCAGGGTTTGAAAATATGGTTAGGTTGTCGGATACAGCAAAATATGCGGTGTTTGAGGGTGACGAGTATTTGACCTCGCCGTTGGATTTGCGGTCTAAGTTTCTTTTGTACCACCCACATATAGCCATTCTTACGGGTATTGCATGGGACCATATAAATGTGTTCCCTACTTTTGATAGTTATGTAGATACTTTCAGAAAATTTGTAGGGCTTATTGAACCTAATGGTACATTTATTTATTTTGATGGAGATGAGAATCTGCGTAGCATAGCATCTAAAGCGCGTAAAGATATAGGACTAAGGCCATATAATACTCCTGAGTTTGTGGTTGAGGATGGTCAAACGAGTGTTGTGGTAGATGGTGAGAAAATCAAGTTAAGCATATTTGGTCGGCATAACTTGCAAAACCTATGTGCGGCATGTAATGTGTTATGTGAATTGGGAATAGGGAAGAAAGAGTTTTTTGAGGCATTGTCTGATTTTACAGGTGCGAGCAATAGGTTAGAGAGAATAGTAGAATTGAAAGATAGGGTGGCGTTTAAGGATTTTGCTCATTCGCCATCGAAGTTGCGTGCTACGATAAATGCGGTAAGAGAACAATATCAGGGAAGAAAAATCGTTGCAGCGATGGAGTTGCATACATTTTCTTCGTTAATGGCAGACTTTTTGCCACAATACAAGGGGTGTATGAGTGAGGCTGATATTGCCTTTGTATATTTTAACCCCAAGGTAGTTGAGCATAAGAGGTTGAAAGAGATAAGTGTGGAGCAAGTAAAGGAGGCGTTTGGAGGAGATGTGAGAGTATTTACATCGAGAGAAGAGTTGGAAGAAGCATTGTTAGGAGTCGATTATAAAGAGTCGGCGTTGTTGATGATGACTTCCGGCACATTTGATGGTATGGATATAAAACAATTTGCAACAAAACTATTAGAGAAATGATATATGGATAAAGAGAGAAAATTTGACGTGCGATATATGCAAATGGCGCGTATATGGGCAGAAAATAGTTATTGTGTAAGAAGAAAAGTGGGGGCGTTGTTGGTAAAGAATAATATGATTATTTCCGATGGATTTAATGGGACCCCCTCCGGCTTTGATAACAGATGTGAGGATGAGAATAATGTAAGTTTGCCGTATGTGTTGCATGCTGAAGCCAATGCTATAACCAAAGTGGCTCGATCTGGCAATTCTTCTGATGGCGCAACCTTATATATAACCGATTCGCCATGTATTGAATGTGCCAAACTGATAATACAAGCAGGAATAAAGCGAGTTGTGTATGGGCGTCATTATAGGCTCACTGATGGAATAGAGTTGCTTAAGAAAGCAGGTATAGAGGTGGAATATCTTGAGACGGAAAATAAGAATTAAGGGCACTTCTAAAAATTCCTCGTTTTTAGAAAATAGTCCGATTAGTAATATCTTGGCACTTTTATCTGCTTTTGGTTTTCTCTTGGTATCTTGCTGACTTTCATTCAGTCACAATACTCGCATTGTTCCTTCACTCAAGTCAACAATCTACTCAAGATAAAACTCAAAATCAGCATAAAGCAATTTTTAGAAGTGCCCTTAAATAATATTTAGGTAAGATGAAAAAGTATATTTTTCCCGTATTAACGGTAGTTGCTTTGATAATTGGATTCTTTGTAGGTAATGGGATTGCCAATAAAGCAAATGCTCAAGTGAGATTTAATCTTAGGATGTCGAAGGTAGATCAGATGTTGCAGTATATGGATCAGTTGTATGTAGAAGAAATAGATATGGATAGTATAACTGATGTAGTGATGTCTGATTTCGTTGAGAAATTAGATCCTCATTCTTCGTACATACCAAAGAAAGATATAGATATAGTAAATAGTGAGTTGGGTGGTTCGTTCTCAGGGATAGGTGTGCAATTTACTATTCAGCAGGATACAGTATGTATAGTTCAGGTGATAAGTGGAGGCCCGAGTGAAGGAGTAGGAGTTCTGGCAGGTGACAAGATAGTAGAAGTGGATGATTCTGTATTTGTGGGTAAAAAGATAAATACAGAACGGGTGATGCATAAATTGCGCGGTGAGAAAGGAACTAAAGTGAAGTTGGGTATCGTTCGTCAAGGTGCGAGTGAGTTGTTGCATTTCACGGTTGTACGCGGCGATATACCTGTTCATTCGATGGATGTGGCATATATGATTACACCTGAAATAGGTTTCATAAGGATAAATAAGTTTAGTGAAACCACCTATGATGAGTTTATGCAGGGTATGGCGCAGTTGCGCACTGCGGGTGCTAAGTCTTATATAGTGGATTTGCGTGAGAATTCCGGCGGATATATGGATAGGGCAATAAAGATGGCAAATGAATTTTTGCCTGCCGGTAGCGGGATAGTATATTCTGAGGGGCGTGCATATCCTCGTTTTGAGGCTAATGCCAATGGTTTAGGGCGATTTAAAGATGTGCCATTGGTAGTACTGATTGATAATTTCTCTGCTTCAGCAAGTGAGATATTTGCCGGTGCGATGCAGGATAATGATAGAGCAACAATAATAGGGAGACGCTCGTTTGGCAAGGGGTTGGTACAGCAGCAATATAGCCTGTTAGACGGAAGTGCTCTCCGCCTGACTGTGGCAAGATACTACACTCCTTCCGGCAGGTGTATTCAAAAACCATACGAGTTAGGACATCAAGAAGATTATCAGAAAGATTTATTAGAGCGTTTGGAACATGGCGAGTTGTATAGCAAGGATAGTGTGGTGGTTAAAGATAGTACTGTTTATTACACCAAAGGAGGAAGAATAGTATATGGCGGAGGAGGAATAATGCCTGATATATTTGTAGGTAGAGACACCACTCTAAATACACCATGGTATAATATATGCGTAAATCGTGCTTTGACTTATCAGTTTGCTTATAAATACACTAATAAGCATAGAAAAGAATTGGAGAAGATACACGATTGGCGGGAGATGGAAAAATATCTGAAGAAAAGTAATTGGCTTAAAGAATTTGTAGATTTTGCAGAGTCTCAAGGTGTAGAGCGAAATGAGAAAGAAATAGCCAAATCTCGCCCACTTTTGGAGCGATTGATTAATTCATATATAGTAAGGAATATACTTGGCGATGAAGGTTTCTTCCCGCTTTTTGAGCGTGATGACGAAATAACTAAGAGAGCATTAGAGGAACTTGAGAAGGGTAAGAAGAATTTATTGATGGATAAATATCTGCCGAAATGATTTTTGGGAGATATAGATATCTTAGATGTTTTAGAGACTATAGATGATTTAGAAGATAATCAGTTATATAAAATTAAAAACCCATTTACATCGATTGTAAATGGGTTTTTAAGTACCCAGGGCCGGGGTCGAACCGGCACAGGGGTGAACCTACTGGTGTTTGAGACCAGCGCGTCTACCGATTCCGCCACCTGGGCTTAAAGAAACTTATCAAACATTAGCAAAATGCGCAACAAACTTCTAAAATCTTTCAAAGATACTTTTGTCCTAAAAGCGGGTGCAAAAGTACGGCAAATTTTTTATATGCACAAATACTTTTTTATTTTTTTTGAGATAAAGACATTATTACATGCTTTATTCTATATTTCCCACTGCTCAAGTGAATCAATCAATTGGTCGAAATTATGAATTGAACTACACGATTGCACTTGCTGAATTTGGTTGTTGACAGCCTCATCGTATGTTTCTTCAGCGACATTTCTGATTACTCCGAGTGCTACTGGCAGTTGCGGATGGGATTGGTTTGTAGTCTCTTCAGAGGCTTGAGTTACAGTAGTTTGTGCTCCCATCAGAGCAAGCATGCGATGGAGAGTCGGGTCGGCAGAGGTGGCATCGTGGGTGAGAACTCTCGGATCGTCAGCAGAAACAACAATCAGTTGTGGCATAACGCCTTTAGAATAATCAAGTGCTAAGCCTTTGTCGTTATTAGTGCCAAACAGCATTTTTTGTCCGTGTCGTAATATAATAGTGCGTTCTGCTCTTGTCTCTCTGTCTGCTATATATTGGTGTGTTCCATTATTGAATATAACGCAATTGACCAAACATTCCACTACAGATGCTCCTTTGTGTTGTTGGGCAGCAACGAGGCAATCGGTAGTAGTGTTAAGGTCCACATCCAGCGTTCTTGCAAAAAAAGTACCTCTTGCTCCAAAGACGAGTTCGGCGGGTATAAAAGGTCGTTCCACTGTCCCGTATGGTGATGATTTACTGACAAATCCTTTAGGAGAAGTGGGTGAATACTGACCTTTAGTTAGTCCGTAAATGCGATTGTTGAAAAGGCAGATATTGAGGTCGATATTCCTTCGCAATGAGTGAATAAAATGATTACCTCCGATAGCGAGACAATCGCCATCACCTGTCATTTGCCAAACTGTTAGTTCAGGATGAGAAGTCTTGACTCCTGTTGCAATAGCGGCACCTCTGCCATGTATGGTATTGAAACCATAGGTTGATAAATAGTGTGGCATTCGGGACGAGCAACCGATGCCTGATATTACAACTGTTTGGTGTGTCGGAATGCCTATTTGTGCCATTGCTCTTTGTAGTGCAGCAAGAATAGCGTGATCACCACATCCGGGACAAAAGCGTACATATTGGTCAGATTTGAAGTCGTTAGGTGTCATAATCAGAAAAATTAATGAGTAGAGGTTGTGATAATATGATCTACTATTTCTTGTACATGAAATGGTTGAGCATTGATGCGATTAAATGAAGAAAATGGCAATAAAGGAAATTGTGAACGGAGATATTTGAAAAATTGTCCTGTATTAAGTTCGCAAACAACGATGTGCTTGTAATTACTTAATATCTCTTTTGTGTTGTTGGGTAGAGGGTTTATATAATTGAAATGTGCCAATGCAGTTGAGTAACCTAAGTCGTTGAGTTGGTCAACAGCCGCTTTAAGGTGACCTTCAGTAGAGCCAAATCCAACAATAAGGGTTTGGGCTTGTTTGTTTCCGTATATTTCAAGTGGTGTTATGTGGTTGCTAATTTGTTTGATTTTTTGTTGTCTTGTCAACACCATTTTTTCATGGTTGTCAGGGTTGGTGGATATGGTCCCTTTAACAGCATCTCTCTCTAATCCTATATTTCTATGCTCGAATCCCTCAGTTCCTGCAGCAGCAAAGTATCTAATGAGTGTGTTGGGGTCTCGCATGGCGGGGTTGTAATGACCTTTTAGGTTGTCGGGGGCAATATGTGGATTAATAGGTTGTAAGTCTTTCAACTTAGGTAATTTCCATAGTGAAGTTCCGTTGGCGAGATAAGTGTCGGTGAGAAGAATAACAGGTGTGTTGTTTTCGAGCGCTAATCGTGCTGCCTGGTATGCGAAATAGAAGCAGTTGTCAGGTGTGGAGGCTGCAATAACTACAGCAGGTGCCTCCCCGTTGCGTCCATATATGGCTTGAAGTAAATCGGTCTGTTCGGTTTTTGTTGGCAAACCTGTGGATGGTCCACCTCGTTGAACATCAATCACAACAAGAGGCAACTCTGCCATTACTGCAAGACCTATTGCTTCTGACTTAAGCGATAGCCCTGGTCCTGATGTGGAAGTAACGGCCAGATCACCTGCAAAAGAGGCCCCGATGGCCAGGCATACTCCACTTATCTCGTCTTCGGCTTGAACAACCATAACCCCTACATCTTTGCGAAGTGCCAATTCTTGCATAATGTCGGTTGCAGGCGTGATGGGATATGAACCTAAAAACAATTTTTTACCGGCTTTTTCTGCGGCTGCAATAAGGCCTAAGGCTGTTGCTTTGTTGCCGGAAATAGAAGTATATGAGCCGTGAGATAGTTGTGTTGTAGGCGCAATAGTGTATGTATTGATGTTTAATGCTAAATTTTGTCCGTAGTTATAACCATCTGTAAGAACTTTAATGTTGGCCTGAAGTAGCGATTGTTTTTTCTTGAATTTATTTTCAAGGAAATGAATAGCCTTGTCTATATCCCGATTGAAAAGCCAACAAACAAGTCCTAATGCGAACATGTTTTTTGAACGGAGAACAGATTTGTTGTCCATTCCGCTATCCTTTAGGCTCAGTCGAGTAAGTGAGGTGAGTGCTACGGGAAGTATCTGCTGACGCTCTGGTAATTGGAGTTCTGTAAAAGGATTGTCTGTCTTGAAATCAGCCTTTTCGAGATCCTTCTGGGTGAAAGAGTCGTTATCTATGATAATAAGAGTGTCTGCGGTGATGTTTTGCGTATTTGTTTTGAGTGCCGCAGGATTCATCGCAACTAAGACATCTGCTTTGTCTCCGGGAGTATATACTTGTTTGCTACCTATTTGTACTTGAAATCCGCTTACTCCGCCAAGAGTACCTTGAGGAGCACGAATTTCAGCGGGAAAGTCGGGGAAAGTACTTATTTGGTTTCCTAATATAGCAGATAAGTTGCTAAATAGGTTGCCTGTTAGTTGCATTCCGTCTCCTGAGTCGCCTACAAAACGGATAACGATACTTTCTTTAATCATAATGTATTGTAAAGTAGATATTGAGTGTATAGCACTCTTATTCAAGTGCGCTTCTATATAACAAATCTGTTATTACATGTTTTTGTTTTGGTTGCGGGCGAGGACCGGCAAGCCTACCGCGTTCCAAATGATGGCTGCAAAGGTACATAAATTTAGTTGAACAAAGAAACTTTTTTAAGAAAAATTCTTTGGTTGTTTTGCTATATCAAAAGAAAGTAGTAATTTTGCAGCCGCTTTTGAGAAAAAGAAATAAATTATAAATATAAAAACAATTAAAAATCAAGAACAAACATGATTGTAGTACCTGTAAAGGAAGGCGAGAATATAGAGCGCGCCATTAAGAAATTCAAACGCAAATTCGACAAAACCGGTGTAGTTAAAGAACTTCGTCGTCGTCAGCAATTTGAAAAACCTTCAGAATTGAAGCGCGAAAAGATGATGCATGCAATTTATGTACAGAAGATGCATGCTAAAGACGAAATCTAAAAGATAAATTCCTCATTTTATAAAATATAAATTGCTGTTCGCCTTTGGCGAACGGCTTTTGTTGATTATTAAGCATGAGATATCATGCTTATTTTTTTATTGTCTTATACCTGGCTCAAATGTTATCAGAATAAAATAGTATTTTACTTATGTGATTATGCTAACAAACATTTTTATAGTATGATATGAAAAGACTAACTTTGCATAAATTATTATAATGATGATACATTAGTGTCTATATGATTAGTAAATAACAACTTAAGTATAATATCATGAAAAAACATTTCTTATTTGTGAGCGTTTTGCTCGCAATGTTTGTTGTTGGTGTGTATGCTTCTGACATTACTCCTTCTGTAACTCTGACAGAGTACTATGCATCGATAAATGGGAAGTCCGCAACCAATGATGCGCTTCGCGAGACCTTATGTGGCGTAATAAGTGCTAATTATAATTCGATTGGTTATTCTTCGCTTGCCAGTGCTGTTTATAATGCATCTTCCAATCCTTCTGATTTTGTTAATGGTAGCAACAATACTTTAGAAGATATTTATTCCTCTAAGGCATATCTTTCGTCTGATAATAAATCAAGCGCAAAAGATTGTGGCGAAGGTTGGAATAAAGAGCATACTGTGCCTCAATCGTGGTTTGGAGGTTCTTCCCCAATGTATAGTGATGCCTTCCATATATATCCTACAGATATTAAGATGAATTCCGTTCGTTCTAATTATCCTTATGGAGAAAATTCGGCATCTAAAGATTGTAGTACTTATGGTTATGGTCATTTAGGAACGAGCACTTTTGCAGGATATACAGGTCAGGTGTTTGATCCGGGCGAAGGAGGAGAAAATGGTAGTTATAAAGGTGATATTGCGCGTGGTTATTTTTATATGGTAACCCGTTACCGCACAACCAATTTCACAAGCGGTTCAGGAAATGTATGTTTTACCTATACAAATGGTATAGCAGATTTAACTACTTATACACTGAATCTTATGCTTAAATGGCATAGAGAAGACCCTGTTTCAGAGAAGGAACTGAAGAGGAATAATGCGATATATGCACATCAAAGAAACCGAAATCCGTTTATCGATTATCCTGATTTGGTTGAATATATTTGGGGTGAGAGAAAAGGAGAAAATGTGGTACTGACTTCTCTCGTGTCTGCATATTCAGACGAATATGGAGGAGGAGCAACAATTGAGCCATATAATTTGACCTTATACCGCAATGGTGAGGTGGAGATATTAAACGGATTGGAAGAAATATATACTCTTCCAACAACAGATGAGAACGCATGCGAAGAATGGGTATTTGATGGTTGGAGTGCCACAAAAGTCAGTGCGGTAAGTCAAAAGCCTGCGTATATTACCAAAGTAAGTACGGCGGGTACTGTGTATGCTGTCTATAAAAATATAGAAATCAGCGGGGGAGGAGTTTCAAATGTTACCATGACTTTTGCTGATCAATTTAGTGAACAGACCGATTTAGACGGCTCTACTCTGACACTGAGCAATAGTACTATAAGTTTTGCTAAAGGCGGTAAGAGCGGTTCTGCTCCTACATATTATACATCCGGTAGTGCTGTACGCTTCTATGCGAATAACACTATTACTATATCGTCAACTGCAACTATCACAGGTATTACTCTCACAACGACTCAGGCCGACTATTCAAATAGTTCAGTAAATACAGGAAGTTTCTCTGAAGGAGTATGGTCAGGAGAGAGTAATAGTGTGGTGATAACCAATACAGCCACTTCAGGTCATTGGCGAATAACAGCTATTACAGTGACAACTACAGGTGGAACAGTTACTACAACCTATGCGTCTGATGCTGAGTGTGATGTCGTTCCAATAGACCCGACTGTATCGTTTGAAAATGCTGCAGTGAGTGTGGCATACGGGGAGATAGTGAATAATGGATTGAGCACTAATTCAAATGGTGTAGTTACTTTCAGCAGTAATAATGAGAGTGTTGCTATGGTTGATGAGACCGGCGAGGTGGTTACAAAGGGAGTCGGAACAGCAACAATAACCGCCAATATCGCTGCAACAAGAAGATATAATGCGGCAAGTGCGTCGTATGTTCTAACAGTAACCAAAGCGACACCTATAATCACAATTAACAATACTATAAAAACAAAACTCAAAGTAGGAGATGAAGATTTGTTTGAGGCAGAGAGTAATTTGGGTTCAATTGAGTTTTCGAGTAGCGATCCAACAGTGGCAACAATAGATGAGTTAGGAATAATATCTGCCGTAAAATCCGGTACGACTCATATAAGAGCCTTTGTTTCTGCAACACAAAATTATTATTCCGCCGAACAAGGATATGATTTAACTGTAGAAGATATAGTAAAATATAATATTATATGGTCAGTAGATGGAGTTGAAACGAAAGTTGAATATGAGGGAGGTGCAGTGCTTGAGTTGCCTTCAATAGAAATAGATGATTGTGAAGACGGCAAGAAATTTGTAGGTTGGACAGCAGAGCCAAATTATTCCGGCGAAGATGCTCCTGCGGATTTGTTCACGACAGTAAGTATAAGTAATACAGTAACATCCGACCTGACATATTATGCAGTTTATGCTGTGGCATCCGGCGGAACAGGTGCGAGTGATGTGGTTGATGTGTTAGACAGAGCCTTGACGGAGGCCACAGGTTCTTCCTATTCTGCATGGTCTGGTAAAAAGGCTACATCGGATGCGGTCTATGCAGGTCAGTCGGCAGGAGGAAATGATGCTATCCAACTTCGTTCAAGCAATAGTAACTCAGGTATTATCACAACCACTTCGGGTGGAAAAGTGAAGAAAATAGTAGTAGAATGGCAGTCAAGCACAAGTGATGGCAGGACAATAAATATTTATGGTAAAAATAGTGCTTATAGTTCTGCTGCGGATTTATATTCTTCTACTACTCAAGGTGATTTGCTTGGCACGATTGTTAATGGAACAAGTACAGAATTGGTGGTCGATGGAGATTATGAGTATATAGGTATCCGTTCTGCAAGTGGTGCATTATATCTGTCAAGTGTAGAGATAACATGGTCTGCCGCAGGCGGTAGTAGCACTACTTACAGCGATTATAGTGTTCTATGTGGAGAGGCAATACCTTGTACCATTGAAAGTATAAGTGTCAATACCAATGAGGCAAAAACGGAATACGAAGTAGGAGATGAGTTTACTACTAATGGGGTGGTGGTAACAGCCTCGTATAGTGGTACTAATTGCCATAGTTCAGTAGTGGTTGGTTGGACAGCGACTGAGCCGGATATGGCTTCACCAGGAGAAAAAACTATTACAATATCTTACGAGGGAAAAACCGTAGATTATAACATTGTTGTTGCTGAACCTATTGTGTTGCCAAAATATAATGTTATATGGTCAGTAGATGGAGTTGAAACGAAAGTAGAATATGAGGAAGGTGCAGTGCTTGAGTTGCCTTCAATAGAAATAGATGATTGTGAAGACGGCAAGAAATTTGTAGGTTGGACAGCAGAGCCAAATTATTCCGGCGAAGATGCTCCTGCGGATTTGTTCACGACAGTAAGTAATACAGTAACATCTGACCTGACTTATTATGCAGTTTATGCTGTGGCATCCGGCGGAACAGGTACGAGTGATGTGGTTGATGTATTAGACAGAGCCTTGACCGAAGTCACTAATACCACTTATACTGAATGGTCAGGCAAGTCAGTTACATCGTCTGCAGTGTATGCCGGTCAGTCTGCAGGTGGTAATGAATCGATACAATTGCGCTCAAATAATAATAATTCAGGTATCATTACAACCACTTCGGGTGGAAAAGTGAAGAAAATAGTAGTAGAATGGCAGTCAAGCACAAGTGATGGCAGGACAATAAATATATATGGTAAAAATAGTGCTTATAGTTCGGTGGCAGACTTATATAACTCTACTACTCAAGGTGATTTGCTTGGCACGATTGTTAATGGAACAAGTACAGAATTGGTGGTCGATGGAGATTATGAGTATATAGGTATCCGTTCTGCAAGTGGTGCATTATATCTGTCAAGCGTAGAGATAACATGGTCTGCCGCAGGCGGTAGTAGCACTACTTACAGTGATTATACAACAAAATGCGGTAAGATAGAAAACACTTATACCATCACATGGAATGTAGAGGGTGTAGAGACGACCTCTGTAGTTGAGTATGGCGCAATGCCTGCATACGAAGGTGTACCTGAGAAAGCGATGGACGCACAATATACATACGAATTCAGCGGTTGGAGTCCTGCCTTGGTAGCCGTAACGGGCGATGCAACATATACTGCTCTGTTCACTTCAACTCTTCGTTCTTATACCATCACTTGGAATGTAGAGGGTGTAGAGACGACCTCTGTAGTTGAATATGGCGCAATGCCTGCATATAAAGGCGTGCCTGAGAAAGCGATGGACGCACAATACACATACGAATTCAGTGGTTGGAGTCCTGCCTTGGTAGCAGTAACTGGCGATGCAACATATACCGCTCAGTTTGATGGTACCTTGCGTAAATATTTAATTACCTTCTATAATGAGGATGGAGTAACGGTGGTAGAATCCAAAGAATGGGAATATGGTGAAATGCCGACATGCGCAGAACCTACTAAGCCTGCTCAAGAAGGTCATGAATTTGCGTTTGCAGGTTGGGCTCCAACAGTAGTCAAAGTAAGTGGTGAGGCTTCATATATTGCAACATATAATGATATCACCCTAGGCTTTACCATTCTCTTCAAGAACGATGATGGAAGTGAATTGGATAAACAGACCGTATCTTATGGTGAGATTCCTGTATATGCAGGCACAAAACCGACTAAAGAAGCCGATGCTCAATATACATACGAGTTCGCAGGTTGGACACCTCAGATAGTGGCAGTAACGGGATACGCTGAATATGTTGCAACCTATACCTCCACTCTCCGTGAATACACAGTTACTTGGGTAGTTAATGGAGTAGAGAGCACAGCACAAGTGGCATACGGCACAACTCCAACAGCACCTGAGGTAGAGAATTATCAGACCGTAGATAAGGTTTATACTTTCTTAGGTTGGGATAAGGCA
>JAFVDX010000027.1 GCA_017478225.1 Paludibacteraceae bacterium
CAAGCAATCTAAGATTGCGCTTAATGGTCAGAACTCTTGTTGTCTAACCTGGAATCGAACCTGAGAAAGATTGATAATCTTTCGAGTGTCAAAACTTTCAATTCAGTATGAACTCCAAGCAATCTACGATTGCGCTTAATGGTCAGAACTCTTGTTGTCTAACCTGGAATCGAACCTGAGAAAGATTGATAATCTTTCGAGTGTCAAAACTTTCAATTCAGTAAGAACTCCAAGCAATCTACGATTGCGCTTAATGGTCAGAACTCTTGTTGTCTAACCTGGAATCGAACCAAGATCTTCAGAACCAAAATCTGACGTAATAGCCTTTATACCATTAGACAATACCTTCATTTCTGAAAGCGGGTGCAAAGGTAAAGCAAAAAAATGAATTGTACAAATATTTTATAGGAAAAAAATAATTTTTTCTATTTTCCATGATTTATACCATATCCAAACAAAGCAAAATCGCCTTTAAGTGGATCGTCAGGAAACGCTTGTTTTAATTTGTCAGTAAGTAAGATAGCGGTATTCATTGAGGCGGATTTGTTGTTTAATAGTCCAAGTCTTGTGGCCTGATTGATAACATGTGTATCCATAGGGATAATCAGTGTGCGTCGGTCTATATATTCTGACCATATACCTAAATCAACAGGTGAAGAATTTCTTACCATCCAACGCAAAAACATACAGAGCCGTTTGCAGGTGGAGGTGGTGTTTTGAGGAATAATCCCGCTTATGCCTTTTGAAGAATAGAATTTAGTCAATGCTTCGATAGCCTGAAAACCTGTTGTTGCGTTTGCTTCTATATATTTGCCGAAACTACCATATTGTAAAAACAAACTATTGGTTGCAGCAAAAAAACTATGCATCATACCTTTATTATAAAGTCTGTAAAAACATTCGTTGTCATCTGCCGAAAAATAGACCTCATATTCTTTATTTTCAATCCATCTTTGTGGCTCGCCACCAGACCAAATAAGCAATTGTTCTATTTTTGGCATAAATTGTTTCCTATTCCCATAACTTAATGCTGACGCGATAAATGCCATTGTTTCTTGGTTCTCGATTCCGCTTACTTGATGCATGAACCACGAAGGATCGCCTTGAAGAAAATCCTGTGTTTCATAGCGGTCTGCTAACTGAATTAAAAGATTTATAATGTTTTTATCCATCATTAGTGATTATATTTGTATTTAATAAATTAATACATTTGGCATTGTTGTAGTTGTCTAAGAATATCAATGAAAATTATTATTAGAAGACTTAGATTAAGATCCTTTTTCCTTGAGGTTTTCTGCAAACTGTTCTGCTTGGGCAAGAAATTCGGTTTTACCGACATCCATCATTTGATAATTTGTAGGGATATATGCCCTAATATTTTCTGTCTTACAACAATTGAGATACAAGTCAACAAGTGAAAAAGTATCGCCTAAATCGGCTGCATATTGAAATATCTTAGGTGATAGAACTTGCATACCTGAAAAAGCGAGTTTATGCAATGAATTTATGTTTTCTATATTATTAGGTCTAAATTCATTGGTTTTGATATTTGTCCATCCTCGCATTATATTCTCGTCGTTAAATAAAAGATATCGTTGTGTGTCTCGTTGAGAAACGACGAGAGTTGCGATATCGTCTTGTTTATGAGCCTTTAATAAATCGTTTAGATTGATATTAGATAGGATATCTACATTTAATGCCAAAAAGAATGGAGAGTCAACGAAAAAATCTTTTACATTGTACAAACCACCACCCGTATTGAGCAGTTCTTTTTCATAGGAAAGATTTATGTTGATTCCAAAGTTGTTGTTTTGTTGAAGATAATCGACTATCTGATTGGCAAAATGATGTGTATTGATAACTATTTCATCACACCCTATTTCTTTAAGTCTCAGAATTTGGTATTTTAGTAGAGTTTGTCCCGCGAGGGGTAATAAGGCTTTGGGGTGGAGGTCAGTAAATGGTTTTAGTCTGGTACCATTTCCTGCTGCAAAAAGCATTGCTTTCATATTTATAGTAAATAAGTCGTTGTTTTAATTTGCTGTAATAGCAAATTATGGTTTATTTTATTGAATATATGTATGCGGTGTCGAAATTGGTGCGAAAGAAGTAGGTTGCAGTTAGGTCATGAGTGTTAAAAATGACGGACCAGCCGGTGTATTCTTCAAATGCCACATCCTGCAGTAGTCTTTGCATGTCGCTAAACTGCATTTGTGGGTGTGCCGAGAGTCGTGAGCAGAGGGTATCTCGTCGTGCCTCGGTCTGCCCTATACCTACATGCGGGCGCAGAGGCGACAGATAGTGATTGGTGACAGCCGGGGTCTTAGTTACTACCATCTCGTTGTTAATCCATTCTACTACCACACTATGTCCTGTGGCATCCGCAATGGCTATATGATGTGCCCAATTTATAGATGAGTGCATATCCCAAGAGGCGAGCATGCTGATGGCTTCTTCGGTCGTCGCCGCGCGGTCAAGCAGTAGGCGTATGGCGGTAGTTGTGGTTACTGCAAGATTTCCTCGCTCTTGTGCAGTTTTCTCTTTGTCACCTGCAAACAGGTCGGCTACCATCAGACCTTTCTCGTTGATGCCGTCGAGAGCGACATAGATAGCAGCAATAATAGGCATTTTTTGCATCAAATTGTCGCCTTCAAGCGAAAGTGGCATGTCGAGAAAGTCAAGGTTGGAGGTTGAGATGGACGCATAACCATTCTTAGGATAGGTACGGACTATGATGGTGTTGCCTTTCTTTGCCCAATCGAAATTTCTGCCAAATAGGTAGGCATCGGAGTTTGCCATAGGTGCGCACAGTGTGCTGCAACCAACATCGGGCACCTCAGGCGCAGCAGCATCAACTGTTAGCACTCCATGCGAGAGAAAACGCTGCAAAAAAGGCTGCAAGTCCTTATCGGAGCGCACACCACCTTGCTTGATGAAGGCATCGATGCCATAGTCACCGCGATAAGTCATTTCATAGAGTTCAGATGTTACCTTATGTACAGACTGCACAGCCCGCACTTGATCACCAAACAGATGGTAGGCGTAGCAGGCAATGCCTATAGCACAAAGCAATACTATGCTTACAAAAACCAAAAGACTAAAGAAGATTTTTTTTGATGTTTTCATAGTCATTGACAATTATTTATGTAGTCTGAATGTATTCTACTTTATTACCTACTGAATTGAGATATTTTTGAAAAGCCTCCTGACTAATAACCACCGTGCCACGGCAGTCGTTAGGGTGAAAACTGAGTGACGGTGCGTTAAGAAGGCGGCAGTCTAAAAATAAGATTACATGGTGTTCGATATCGTTGATTAGTCCGAATGGGCTAACGCTGCCTGGCTCCAGGCCTAAGTAGCGCATCATCCTTTCAGGCGAAGCAAAGGAGAGTTTGCCAGGGGCTTTCTCGCCTTTAGAAACAAGTATTTCTTTGAGCCAGTGCTCGATATCATGTATTGCAAGGTTATCATCGCAAGGGAAACAAATAAGGTAGTGTTGGTCCCCTTTGTGGTTGCGCATAAAGATGTTTTTGCAGTGCACGCTGCCATCGTCTTTCCACCATCGTTTAGCCTCTTCTATGGTTTTGCCTTCGGGATGGTTGTAGGTTGTGAACGGAATATCGTGCTCTGTAAGGTAACGCAGGACGCGCTCCTGGCGGTCGGATATAATCTCGTACTGATTCATGTTAGTGGATATTATTTAGGCACCAAGCAAGGGCACGGGCTGTGCGTAAATCAGGATTGTTGAAGTGTGTGCCTTCGTTCCATTCTAAAATATGTTTTTTACCTTGTTGCTCAAATAGTTTGTCTTGTTGTATGATGCAGTTCTTAACTTCGCGTAATAACGGCAAACGGCTGCGGTCTTCTCTGTCACCTAAACTAAGATATATAGCATCGGCTTGCGTGGGATGTGATTGGGCAAATGTAATCCAATCAGGATACCATACTGATGGAGAAGCGGCAGCAATAGATTTGAAAGATTTAGTTTGTGTAGCGCTCCATAGAGCAAATAGTCCTGCGAGGGAATATCCTGCAAGGCAAATTGGGATGTCGGTATATTGGCTTCTTAATAGGGGTAATATATCCGTTTGTAGAGATAGTAATGTCTCGTCCGCTTTGCCTAAGAAATTTTCTTTACCGAAAGTTGGTGCTGCTTGCCAAGGTGTGAGGTCTGCGTCCCAATTGCCTACTTCGATGCGGCATAATATAAAGGGAATATATGTCATGGTTAATAAGGCGCTTAACTCCTTTTCCATTGACTCCCGTTCGTGAGTAGCACTCATCTGAATAACTATTGCCTGCGGATTATTGGCAGAATAAATTATGTCATGTTGGAGTAATGTCATGTAAATGATTAGATATGTATATTGAGTTTTAGTCCAAATAATTATTTTTCAAAAAGTCGCAGTAGCATCATCTTCTTTTTCCCTATTTTGCCGCTGTATGGGTGTTCGCGCAAAGATAAGTTAAACCACCTGCTGCCTCTAAGCACTGTCTGTGGGTGAGTAAATTCTCTGAAACCCCACTCGCCATGATAGGCGCCCATTCCTGAATGTCCCGTTCCGTTAAACGGAACTCCTTTGACCATCATGTGTATGCATACTTCATTGATGCAACCGCCTCCAAACTGCTGCGTTTGCATAACTCGGTTTGCCCAGTGCATGTCTTTAGTGAAGAGATACATAGCAAGCGGATGCTCTCGGTCGGCAATCACATCCATAAGGTTATCTACCTCAGCGTCTTTGAATGGGACAATAGGTAGCAGAGGACAAAAAAGTTCGTGCTGAACAATATGCTCGTTGATATCTACAGGATAGATGATTGTAGGTGCGTATTTGCGCGTTTGAGGATCGCCAACGCCGCCAAACACTATTCGCTCACGATACTCATCGGCAAGGGTAGCGCATTTGTTATATGCGGCGATAGTAATGAGTTTGGGATATTCAGGGTTGGTCTCGGCATGTTCGCCTATCTGTTTTATAAAAGCGCGTTTTAATTCTTCTATAAATATGTCAGCCACTTCTTTGGCTACTGCTATCTGATTGATATTGATGCAAATCTGTCCTGCATTTGTGAGTTTGAAGAATGCTATCTTGCGTGCTGCATCCTTAAGATCTGCATCGCGGCGAACGATGCACCAATTACCTGTTTCTCCGCCAAGTTCAAGTGCTACAGGAGTAAGGTTTGGAGCAGCTTGTGCAAGTACATGTTTCCCTATCGTGGGTGAACCTGTATAGAAAATTTTATCGAACCGCTGCTCAAGACACATATCGGCTATATCGTGTCCACCGTCTATGACAGTGATATACTCAGGAGAAAAATACTCTGAAAAAAAGCGTTTTAGCACTTTTGTACATGCTGCCGATTTAGAACTTGCCTTGACTACCACCGTATTGCCACCCGATATTGCTGCTGCCACTACACCAATGGTGAGCAGAATAGGAAAATTAAAAGGACTTATCACGAGTGTTACACCATACGGCATTTTATACACCTTAGTAATGACACTTGGGAAACACATCCAGCCGCTCCAATGGCGCTCAGGGCGTGCCCAGCGTTTCAAACCTCTTAACATCTCGTTTATCTCTACGATAATCGGTCCGATATCACACAAATAAGCCTCTACATCACTCCGTCCTAAATCCTCTGCCAAAGCCGATATAAACTCATCTGTATATGCAATAACTGCTTCCTTAAGACGCTTTAGTTGTTCTATGCGCCATTTTATGGGAAGGGTTGTACCAGTGCGAAAAAAACTCCTTTGAGACGATACTATTTTACTGATTGCTTCTTCTGTGTAAACTGAATTACTCATACTTAGTTTATTGTTGTTTTCTTTGGGCAAAGGTAGGCATTTTCTGCTACTCTGCAAAACTATTTCTGAAAAGTTCTTATAATAAACTCTTTAATTTTTGTTTTTATGCCAAAACGGCACTGAAATGGACATTTTGGCACTTCGATATGTACAAATTGGCATAAATAAGACACTTTTTCCGTCGTGGTATGTAAGTTGCCTATTAATGAGCGAAAGTTGAAGGTCAAAAGACCTAAGACAAGAAGGCTTAACAAATTAAATTTGAAGAATATGTTTAACAACTTAATAATAGGAGGTAAAATTATGAAACCTATGATGTATCGCAGAAACGGATGGTTTCCAACAGTATTTGATGAGTTTTTGAACTCTGACATTATGAACAGCGCCAACACCACTGCTCCATCGGTTAATGTAAAAGAGACAGCAAATGCCTACATTGTTGAGTTGGCTGCCCCTGGTGTAAAAAAGGAGTATTGCCGTGTAAATATCGATGAAGACCACAATCTGTGTGTTGCTATCGAAAACAAGTATGAACACAAAGAAGAAGACAAACACGCACACTACCTGCGCCGCGAGTTCTCTTACACTAACTACGAACAACGCTATACCCTTCCTGACGATGTTGACGAAGAGGCTATCAATGCTAAAGTAGAAGATGGTATATTGACTATTGAACTGCCAAGAGTAAAGAAAGTGGAAGGAAAATCTGCTAAGCAAATAGAGATTCAATAAAATCTTTTTGTTAGCCAGAGTGTGACTGGTAAGGATAAAAAAATGCTCTCTTTCGGATGAATGAGAGCATTTTTTTTGATGTATATGGTTTACCATCATTTTGCAATCAGGCGTAAGAAATCAGCAAGATATCTGCGCCAGTTGCGCCAATTATGTCCACCGGTACTCTCGCTATAATAGTAGCAAATATTATCATTTTCTGTATTGCGTTTGCTAATCTCGTTTTCAAGGAGTTTACTAAATCGCTTGCCATTAAAGTAAAACATATCTTGTTTTCCTACATAAACATAATAGTCAATATTATGATTTTCGGCGGAAGGCAATTGAGATTTGTGTACTACAGGTGAAAACATACCTATGGCTGTGAACTTGTCGGGGTGATTATTGACAATATTGGCAGCCATTCGTGCTCCATCAGAAAGTCCTGCAATATAATTCTGACAGGAAACACGATAGGTCGTGTCAACCATTTGTATCAGTTCGCTTATGGAATGTTCTATTTGGTGATTACGCACCAAGCGTGAATAATGCATTATATTATTGAATAGTGTATGATGGCTGGGCCTGTCTTCGTGTGGATATACATTACAATCGGGCATTACAAGAATAAAGGGCGCTATTTCACCTCTCTCTACTAAATTTTCTAATATGTGTATTGCTCTTCCCCTTTCAGCCCAACTGCCTTCGTATCCATTAATACCATGAAGGATATAAAGCACGGGAAAACTACTAATAGAGTCAGAACTATACGCAGCAGGCAAGTAGATATTAACTCGTCGATAGAGTTTTTCTTCTGTACTGAACCATCGAGTGCGTATGAGTTCTCCTTGTTGAATGGGGGGAAGGTAAATATCCGAATATTCCGAACCACTTATACTAATCACATTCCATTTATGCATTTTTTGCCATGCAGTATCCATATTCATTATGTCTGGTGTTCGTTTCCCATCTATGCGGAAACAATAAGTGTACATTTCTGGGCTTACAGGTTTTGTTTTTACACGAAAACATCCATCCGTATCCTTATGCATTTTAAGACGCCGTGTTCGGTCAACATAGCAAATACTATCCTCATCAGCATAAAATAAATCGCTTTGAACGCTAACTCTTTTTCCAGTGCCACAATAGCAAAAACTGATTGTTCCGTCGGGGTTGATTATTACAGACTGATATTGATTATTGATGGTATCATCTTGCGGATTGTAGGTCTCAGAGTAAGATAGTGTAGATACAGAGAATAGTATTATGCTTACCCACTTAGTTCTCATTCTCAAACTTTTTGTCATCACATCATTTGGTATCGCTATTGTGCTCTACAAATTGTTCTATAGAATCAAAAATATCTTGCCTATCAGTTGGGATTTCTATTAGGTCATTGGCGGAAACATTGGCAATAATAATAAACAATAAAGTAATTATTGTAAATGCTATAATGGCTCCTGCAATAAATTTAGTTTCTTTATTTGTCATTGTTCTAAAAATAAGTTCTAAAAGTAATCATTATGGCTGAACCGCTTTTGGGTGTTGTGCATAATTCTCCATAAGGGCACGCGGTAGGACTGAACATTGCAAACCATTTCGGGGCCATTCCTATCACACCATTTACTTGCGACATACTCATACCTATATCTACAAGTAAATTGGATGTAATTCGAGGTAACACAATGTCGAAGTATATCCTACCTTTTCCTACCTGACCGCCAAACAAACCCTTGTCCGTCTTACCAAAGTGAGGCGATTCTATGCCATTGGCGGCGAGGTTTATACTCAAAATAAGAGCCGCTACCCATATAAGAAGTCGTTTCATTGTCCTTTATTTCTTGTTTTAACATATCCTCAAATTGTTCAACGGAGGCTGCAAGACTATATTTTCTTCCAGCCAAGCGATACTGCTCCTCCATATAGCGGCGCTCATGTGGATGATCTAGCCAATAGTCAATAGCGCGCGCAAGGTCTTTAGGATTGCCCGGAATAAACAAACTGCGACCGTCTAAGGCAAATTGAGGTGTTGCACTAACTTCACTATTGGCTATCACAGGAACCAAACCTGTAGCAAAGGCTTCTATACAACTGATAGCCTCACTTTCCATATCTGAAGCATGCACATACAAGTCGGTTTCTAATAAGTGTTTTATTAGTTCATCACGACCTACATAAATAAATTGAGGCTGATGTTTTAGTGCTTTACCTAATTCAACATACTTGTCATACTCCGGACCACGACCCGCAAAGACCAATTGTATTCTGTCAGCATACTTACTATACTTCACCGCGTTAATGATCACATCCTGACGCTTTTCCTGTGATAATCTGCCTATCATCATAATCTTGAATACCTTATTCCCCTTCTCTTGAGAGATGGATTGGTCGTAGGCATCCTTTTTTCTCTCTCCTGCTTCCATAAATGCGTCCTGAATTCCATTGGAAATAGGATGAATCTTTGCCGTATAACCGCGCTTTGCAATCATATCGCCCATAAATTTAGACGGAACATGTACATGACGCACACGATTGTAGATATTCCGGCGAAAAGAACGATAGAACATTTCATTAAACCAATCAACTTTACCCATGCTGACAGACGAAGTCATGTTCTCAGGCTGAATATGAAACGCAGCAGTCACCGGTTTATGCACTTTGTTACAATAATTGATAGCCTCCATAGAAATGCCAAAGGGTACAAATACATGAACTATATCTGCCCAATCGCAGGCCATACGGACAACTCGTTTATCATTATAGGCAAAACTGAAATCGTGTTTGTCACATAGCGGTTGAAAAATGGGAATATGGAACTTGGTCGTAGTAAAATCGCCATCTGTCATGTTCGTTTTTCCTGCATCAGCAGGACTATCCCAACACAAGACTTTCACTTCATGACCACGCTTGCGAAGTTCGCCGGCAAAACGCTGAGCAGAAATAGATGTGCCATTGTTGGTCGTGTAAAAACTGTCTATTACGAATAATATTTTCATAAAATATAGTTAAATATAGTATTTTCTCAAAATCGGGTGCAAAAGTACAATATATCAATAAAAACAAATTTGTCTTAAATATGCATAAATTGTTCTGATTCTATGAAAATTATTTGTTAGTATCGTAAAATTGTTATATCTTTGCAACCTAATTGTTCTGATTCGTATGCAGCATATTCCCGACGAAAACAACATTCTGACCGATTACTCAGGTTTCAAGTGGATGAGTTTTATCCCTGGAGAGACATCTGTGGATGACATTTCTGTGATGAAGATCAGTACTACGCAGGGGCGTTTTGCCAGTTATATTATTCCGGAGAATTTCAATGCCCCCACTTATTGCATCCAAATAATTACAAGTGGTTTTATGCATGCTGACATTAACCATCAGCATTATAAAGTCGAAACGAACGGAGGTTTCCTGACTACACCTGATTTCTTAATGGGACGACCAAAAGATACTGATAATCATGTGGAATTATATTGTCTGGCTCTCTCGCGCAAGTTCATGCAGGACATGAATATACAATTTCCGCTTTCGCTAATTTCTTATGTTTATGTTCACCCCACGTGGCAGATGAGTTCGCAGAAAACACAACGATCCGTGCAATATATGGAACTGCTGCGCGAAGTGGTTGCAGAAAACAACCGAGAAGCAGCCTTGCTACTGGTCAACTCCTTCTTCCACTATCTGTCGGGGGAAGTCGCCCATGATATGACAATCATGACTGCCATGTCACGCAATGAGGAAATAACCGGTCGTTTTATGCACCTTGTGGACACTTATTGTGAACAGCAGCATTCACTCGACTGGTATGCCGACCAACTTTGTCTTTCTACACGCTATGTGGCGAATACTGTCAAAGAAACGCTCGGTATGACAGCCAGTGCTTGTTTAGAACGCGCACTTATGCAAAGAGCAAAAACATTACTCTATACAACTAATAAATCCATTCAGGAAATTGCCGACCAACTCGGTTTCCAAAACCAATCACATTTTGGCACTTTCTTCAAACGACACGAAAGTATATCACCCGCTGCATTTCGCAAAAATTCTTCCAAATAAAAAAATACAATTTGATAAATGAAATAAAAGGTGTACCTTTGCGCAACTTCTCAAAAGAGTATTCGTAATAATGATTCGTTGTCTCGATAAAATTGATGCCCGATCTTATTAATTTTATTTACTTAAATGCAAATAGTTATGACAACAAAACAATTACGCGAACTTCGCAAAGTAAACCCCATGCAGTTTTGGGATGCACTTTACTCACTAATAGTTGATGAGTATCCATTGGTCATTCAATGGATTATGAGTTCAATACCGTATGCTGTTGGGGCTCTGCAAAGAGAGTTTGACCCAATGGCTCCGCTCTCTCAATATATCATGCCGATTAATACGGATAATGGTGTATTTAATTTCAAGTATTCTGTACATTGGGTAGCGCATAATGAAGCACAGACACGCAATCCGATTCCGATTATTATTGCCTATTACCCTATGCCATGTGAGTCATGGTTTACTCTGCTCTTATTGCAAGATGATAATGGGAAACTCAATATGGAGGTGTTCCCACCACATTATTTCAAGCAATTTGTAGAGCGTAAAACACGATTTACAACTCACCATTTAGGCGATGATATATCGCGTGAGTTTGCTGAACCAGACTTGAAGAAATGGCTGCAAGACTGGGATTGGGAGCGAAAAACCAAACATCGTATTCCTGCATTTGAACAAAACAACTCACCGAAACATTTTTCTAATACTATTTGGACAGACCTTCAGTGCTTGGACTATTACTTAGTGTCTGATTTCCTGCATTTCAATAAGTATGTCTTTTCTGAGCATAATCCATCAGCGTTAGCAAGTCGTTATAGGGTACTGGTTGAGGGTGATGCCAACAAAAAAGTTAAGCAATGGGTTTCTGTTTGGCCGTATGGAGTGAGTTTCAGCGAAGATATAGGTGAGCGGGTGATGATGCACAAGACTTATGTCAGTATGCCAATGCTTCAACCAGACCAAATAAACGCTCTCCTACCTATTATAAGGGATGTATGGAAAAATGCTTTTGAAACTTTTCCTGAGCAATATCTGCCCCTCCATTTGCTTGATGATATCTCGCTTCAAGATGCATTAAGAGAATTATGATATATGTCGTGTTTGTATTTTATTCCGTATCTTATTCCATCTATAATATAATTTGTAAATTCCATTAGTAAATGCAACTTTTAGGTTCAAAAGGTTGTGTAAAGAGAAAGAATAGATTTTATTTAGCGAAAGAGAGAGCAAAAAAATGCTCCTCTACTTCGCCTTAAAGAGAAAATTTGTTTATCTATGTGCCTCCTTCTAAAAAGTAATAAAGATGGAACAAATTATCAAAGCACAAAGGTACACAATTTTTGTGATGTACCATTATGGCTTAGTTACATTTGGGGGTTGAATCTTTAAGTGCTGTAATATCTGTCTGTTTTTTGGCATAGTAATTGAAACATAAAGGAAAAATGATTGAGAAATGAAAAAAATCAGATATATAATTTCCCTTTTCATACTACTTGCGGTGCCTTGTTTAGCACAGTTTTCAGACGATGATTTATATGCTTCTTATTTGAAACAAGATATGAGTTATTGGGGAAAATACATAAGGAATGCAGATTTTTCCCATGCTGATAATGCGGAAAAGGAGCGTATATTGAATTATAGTTATGGATATATAGCCTATGCTGTAAGTGAAAAGGAGAGTGATGCAGAGCAACTGCTTGAGGTGTATAAAAACAGGTTGGATGAGGTTAAAGGCGAAATAGCCGAGGCGCATAGGTTGACTTATTTATCTGCTTATTACGCTTATGCGATTAACTATAACAAATTAAAGTTTCTTACCTATGGAAAAGAAACTATTTCGCTTTCTGAACAAGCCGTGGAGAATGATAATAAATGCCCATTAGCATTGTCGTTAAGAGGAAATATATTGTTTTATTGTCCTCGATTTTTTGGTGGTGATAAACAAAAAGCATTAGACAATTTTTTGTTGGCAGAAAAGCAATATAAATCCAGAAACGATACCAAGAATTGGAATTACATGGCGTTACAACTAACTATTGCCCAGTGTTATGAAAAATTAGGTGATAAACAAGAGGCATTACGCAGAAGCAAGGAGATGCTGGTCATGGAACCTGAATTTAAGTATGTAAGAGATGTCTATCTACCTAAATTGGAGGGTAAGAAGGTGAAAAATGAAGCGGATGTGACGGGGAAATTGACAAATATGATTTTAGAGTAATTTTTCTGTTGAATAAAGAAATCTAAATAAGTAACAATTGATTTGATAATTATTCATGTGGTTAGCAAGCAAGATATATGGTCTGATAATACATTGTAGAAATTGGCTATATGACAAAGGTGTGCTTAAATCATATAAGGCTATTTTGCCCACGATATGTATAGGCAATTTGGCGATAGGTGGAACAGGTAAAACTCCGCATACTGAGCATTTCGCAAGATTGCTAACTAATAGTGGCTACAAAGTGGCAATTCTGTCGAGAGGTTATCATCGTAAGACAAAAGGTTTCAGGATAGTTGATGCAAATTCTACGGCGGCTGAGGTGGGTGATGAACCACTGCAGATGTATAAAAACTCCGGAGTGATAGTGGCTGTGTGTAAAGATAGGCTACGAGGAGTGAGGATACTGAAAGATACTTTTCCCGATTTGCAGTTGGTTTTGCTTGATGATGCGATGCAATATCGGCGTTTGATTCCATCGCTGACAATAATGCTCACTGCGGCAGATAATTTGTATACCACTGATAAAATGTTACCTTTGGGTAGGTTGAGGGACGAGAAGCAGTCTGTAAAACGAGCAAATATGGTGATCGTAAGTAATGTATGTGATAATCTACCGCAGACTGACAACATAAATAATCGCGTGTTTTTCTCAAAAATCAGATATGAAAATTTGCGTCCGCTGCTTCCTATGTCAGTACCTGACCATATATCAAAACCACTGATTGTGACCGGTATTGCTCAGCCAAAATCGATGATTGAATATTTAAGAAACGAATATAAGCAAGTAAAGGTGCTTAAGTTTGCTGACCATCATACCTTTAATTCTTCTGATTACAAAAAAATTTTTGGTTATAATGCAGACTATATAATAACAACTGAAAAAGACTCAATGCGATTATCTTCGTCTGATTGTCCTAAAGACTTATTGAGCAAAACTTTTGTTCTTCCTATAAGTGTGGAATGTGATGAGGCAGATAAATTCTTGCTTGAAAGAGTGTCTGAACTTTTCAGTAATTAGTTGCTGTATTCTCTATTTTTTTGCTTTCTTTTTCAGGCAAACATCACATTGCCCGCAACACTCACTTTTTGTTTCTCCAAAATACGACACCAACAACTGCGAGCGGCAGAATTGGTCTTGTTCTGCATATTCTAATATGGCTTTTAATCTATCAACATATCGTTCTTGACGATTTTTGTAAATATCATCTGTAATTTTGATATATTGAAGTGGTTGCCGCTCTAAAGGGTAGTTCAGATAAGGTGTTCGCAGCCGTGGAATAAATTTTATGATTCTTTGTCGCGACAGAGTTATCAATTCATCAACAAGTCGTTTGGGCATGATATTGAGGTCTTGCGCCAAGCGATTCTCATTGATAAAGACTGTATCTGCAAATATGCCTGTATAAGAGCGTAGTAGTGCATGGACAATTTTTTCTTGTAGAGTTGTGAGCGGGGTGGAGTAGAGTTGGTCTTTCTCGGTGATAAATTGCACTCTTGGGTTAGTTTCTGTCTCTTCAATATAGTTCACATATCCTGCGAGTGAAAGTATTTGCAGTGCGCTGTATGTTGGCAAGATAGGCAGATGTTTGTCTTTGCAGAAAGTGTCTATAGGAAATGCGAAAGTATGGTCGAGCCCTGAACCTATTCCTACCTCAAGCCAATCGCCTGCAGCCTCATATACTTTCAGTATAAAATCTGTTGAAGGATAATTGTCCGTTATTCGTTTTTTTAGTTTGGTTTTGTCAGATGGGTTATAGAGCAGCACGGCGTATGCTTTCTGTAGGTCTCTACCGGCTCTACCTGCTTCCTGAAAATAGGCTTCAATACTATCTGGCAAATCAAGATGAATCACGGTTCTGACATCAGGTTTGTCAATTCCCATTCCAAAAGCATTAGTGGCGACCATTACTCTAATTTGTCCTGACTTCCATTGCTCTTGTTTCTTGTCTTTTTCTTGATTGCTGATACCCGCATGAAAGTGCGTAGCAGAGATGCCCTCTTTGAGTAGATAATCGGCTGTCTCTTTGGTCTTTTGCCTATTCCTGACATATATTATACTGCTGCCATTAACTTTGCTGAGTATATTGAGCATTTGAGCAAGTTTATCTTCGGTGCGGCGGACAACATATACTAAATTCTCTCTGACAAATGATTTCTGAAAGATATTCCAATTGGGTTTCGTGCCTTTCACAGTTAGTCTTAATTGAATATCTTTTACTACTTCTTGGGTTGCAGTGGCAGTTAGTGCGAGTACTGGTGTGTTAGGGAAAAACTCTCTTATTGAGTTTATTTTCAGATATGCAGGTCTGAAATCGTATCCCCATTGGCTGATACAATGGGCTTCATCAACAGTTATCATACTTACGGGTAACTGTTTGAATCGTCGAAGAAACTCTGCAGATTGCAGCCTTTCGGGTGAGATATAAAGAAATTTGTAGTTGCCGAATTGGCAGTTGTCGAATATCACATCCAATTCTCGGTGTAGTATTCCGGTATATATCGCTTCTGCTTTGATGCCTAATTGTCGGAGATGTTGCACTTGGTCTTTCATGAGAGCAATAAGCGGTGTAATGACCACGCATAATCCCTCTTTCATGAGTGCCGGTACCTGAAAGCAAATGCTTTTGCCTCCTCCGGTAGGTAGCAAAGCCAGTGTGTCGGTGCCGGAGACAATGCTTGAAATAATATCTTCCTGCAGTGGGCGAAATTGGTTATAACCCCAATAACGATGCAATATGTCGAGGGCTTTTTCCATCTGACTACTGCTTAGTTAAAACAAAATAACGACAGGAAGAAGTTGAATAATGAGCCCTAAAAGAAGACCGCAAATCACCTGCATAGGTGTGTGAGAATTCAGATATATTCGTGCACACATTAGCAGAAGTGATAAAATAAGTAAGGTAGGAACAAACCATAGATTTACTATTCCGTTGTGCCATTGATATGCAGCCACACTGCCAATTAGTGCTCCCAATGCTGCAAGATGAATGCTTATTTTCCACCAATGATTGATAAGCATTATGGCGCACATAAGTATGGTTGCACTTACCAACATCGAGAGTAAGTAACCTGTTATACCCATTCTATACATATTCCAGCACCATATAATCATGCCAACGATTGTTGCCAGATAAACCATCTGTCTGTCCTCTTTGCGCGGCAAGGCAAGGTCTTTGCTATCGCTGTTTTTTACCTGAATAAGTAGCATAACGATAGGCAATATACATGTTGTAACAAATGTTACGCCTATAAGCAGAGTTGCCGCAGAAAGGTAGTTAGGATTGAGCATTATATGAATTTGTGCCCACACGAGCATGCAAATTGCGTATGTGGGCACAAAAACGGGGTGAAGGATAGCAGATAGTGCTAATGACAGATATTTATAAGTCTTTTGCATTAATTTTTCACTGCCTTAAATGACATATCAAGCGACTTTACACTATGTGTAAGTGCTCCTACAGAAACAAAATCTACTCCTGCCAAAGCATAGTCTCTGATTGTATCAATAGTGATTCCGCCAGACGACTCTATCTCAATGTGACGCGAATTCTCTTTTTCCCATTGGCGAATGATTGCTACTGCTTCTTTAGTGCGCTCAGGAGTAAAGTTGTCAAGCATTATTCGGTCTGCACCATTAGTAGCGAGTGCTTGCTTGATTTCTGATTCGTTGCGCACCTCAATTTCTATCTTGAGGTCTTTGTTGTTTTTCTTGCAGTATTCTTTTGCGCCATTGATAGCGTTGCTTATGCCGCCTGCAAAATCCACATGATTATCTTTCAAAAGAATCATGTCATACAAACCAATGCGATGATTTGTGCCGCCACCTATACTAACTGCTTCTTTTTCCAAGAGTCTAAGTCCGGGAGTAGTTTTGCGAGTGTCAAGCACTCTACAGCCTGTATCTGCAATGAGTGACTGATAGCGATGAGCGGTGGTGGCAATACCTGACATGCGTTGCATAATATTGAGCATAGTGCGCTCAACTTGCAAGAGTGAGAGCACACGTCCATAGACGCGAAATGCAATATCACCTTTTTTTACTTGAGCACCATCCTCGATAAACACTTCCATACGCAGTTCAGGGTCAAAATAATTGATAACCTCGCGTGCCACTTCCACACCTGCGAGTATGCCGTCGTCTTTTAGTATAAGTTGCTGGCACCCCATCTCTGTGGGCAGAATACAACTGAGCGAGGTATGGTCGCCGTCACCTATATCCTCACGAAACCATTGTGCAATAAGTTTGCGTAATTCTTCTTTAGATATATATTTCATGTGTCTTGTTGTTTATACTAATTGTTTAATCAGTTGTTCTTGATCGCCTTCAAGCAAATAAATTGGTGGCACTTGAATGAGAGTGTATGCCCCTGATGGCATTTTCATAGCGGCTCTTGCAGACGCAACCATAATTTGTGCCGTCAGTGCGGGGTTGTTTATGTGCATTTGGAATTTGAAAAGTTGATTATGAGTATTGCCGCTTACACCTTTGCGCTCCATAAGTACGGCATGACCAACATCATTAAGGTCGGCTACGCTATCTACTTTATAGACATGAGTCTCATCGTGCTTAAAATAATCATCTGCAAGTATATCTTGCTTGATTTGTTCAAAGTCCGCCCCTTCTTCGGTTTCTACATATACCATTCTTCTGTGAATGCTTGTGCCTAAGGGAATTGTAATAGACAAGGCGTCCTTAACTCCTTTTACTGCTTTTGCAGCCACACTATGTCCCATGCTTCTGCCAGGTCCGAAGTTGGTATAAGTAATACCTTTAGGTGCCATAGCCTGCATAAGGCAACGAACAACACTGTCCGTACCGGGGTCCCAACCTGCAGAAATAATACTAACAGCACCTGATTGTTTGGCTATGGGGTCAAGTTGTTTACGCAAGTCTGCAATTCCGCCATGGATATCATAACTATCCACGGTACTTATGCCTTTTTGGAGCAGTTGCTGGGCAGCCTGAGGCACCTGACGGGTAGGAAGAGCAAGTAATGCCACATCCACTTTGTCTAAGTCGTCTAATTCGCTTACTACTTGTATATTCCTTTTACCTAATTCTTCTTTTAGACTTTCAGCTCGGCGGCTAACTACACCTGCCAACTGCATATCGTTAGAGGCAAGGACTGCATCTATAGCAGCCTTGCCAATATTACCATAACCAACTATTACTACTCGCATATAGTTAAGAATTTTGCTTCAATATTTCGATATATCGTTATTTCGTTATCCCTTTTTTTCGTTATTCCGTTATATCGATATCCCGAACTTATTCAAATGCTCCCATCTGAAGCATATTTATCTCTTTAGGTGTTAGGAAACGATATTTTCCTCTCGGTAGATTTTTCTTTGTGAGTCCGGCAAACGAAACACGATCAAGTTGCATTACTTTATACCCTACTTTTTCGAATATACGGCGTACAACACGATTCTGACCTGAGTGTATTTCCAAACCTATATGTCGTCTATCGTCCTTAGGAAATTCAAGTGCATCAGGGATAATCTTTTCGTTGTCTAAGATTACACCGCTCATAATCTCGTTATAACTCTCGTCTGTAAGGTCTTTGTCCAATGTGGCAGCGTATATTTTCTTTTTTCCGAAGCGAGGATGAGTGAGTTTGGCCGCCAAATCTCCATCATTGGTTAGCAGCAAAACGCCTGTTGTGTTTCGGTCTAATCGGCCTACAGGATAAATTCTTTCGGAGCATGCCCCTTGCACAATGTCAATAACTGTCTGACGCTCTTCGGGGTCGTCAGTCGTTGTAACTGTGTTTTTAGGCTTATTGAGCAAGATATACACTTTGCGTTCTCGTCTAACCGGTTGGTTATGAAACATCACTTTGTCGGTGGGTTTTACCTTTGCACCGAGCGTGTCCACTATTTCTCCGTTTACGCTAACTACTCCTGCGAGTATAAAATCGTCTGCTTCGCGTCGTGAGCAAATGCCCGCATTGGCTAAGTATTTGTTTAATCGAATTTCCTTGTTAGGATCTTCGTGATGCTTGTTATACTCAAATCGCTTAGTGGCAGAATAGTTATTCTGATTGAATCTTGGACGACGCTCGCGCTCACCTTGTACTGAGAATTTGTTTCGCTCGTCGTGTGGTTTGTAATTGGTTTTATGACTGAAAGTTTTGTGCTCAGTATTGCTACCTATGCGTGGACGCCGATTACCATTTCTCACGCCATCAGAAAGGTCGTTCCTGCCGTTCCTTTCGTTGTTTCCATACGATGAGTATTCTTTTTTTTGACTCTGTTCTCTACCTCCCGACTGATAGTTTGGAGTGAATCGAGGCCTTGATGTGGACTCCCTTCTTCCCGAAGGAACATTCCACTTGTTGTTGTTTTCCATCTTTAATGTACCTTAATTTTATTATTAGACAACGCAAGCTCCAGAGCGTTATGTCTTTGGAGCGTTGCGTTATTATATTAGTTCCACCTTAGTGGTAGGCTCTTATGCCTCTGCCATTTTCTCAATGGCAAGTTTTCCACGATAATAACCGCAAGAGTTGCAAACGGTGTGATACAAATAAGTTGCACCGCAGTTAGGACAAATAGCCAAAGTCGGCATTTTTGCTACATCATGAGTTCTGCGCTTAGCGGTTCTGGTGTGTGATTGTCTTCGTTTAGGATGTGCCATAACAATTTACTTTTTAATGTTTTAATAATTTACAATCTATGTTTATTATTCTTCGGGTTCTTCGGTTGTGCAGAGGTGAGAAAGGAGAAGTTCCTCCATTTGAGGATTACACTCACCTGCTTGGTGACTATGCACAAGCGGAAGATTTGTTTCTATCAATTCATAAAGCAACCATTTCAAGTCCAATTCCCCACTATTCTCATCTACATAAATTATTTCTTCATCCTCTCCATCGCCTATTTCTACAACAGCCTCGTCTGCTGCTTCTACTATCTCGGTCATATCATCCAAACACCTATCGCAAGTTACAATTACCTTACCTTTAAGGTCAATTTGTAAATGATATTTGTCGCCTATAGGACTTATTAGCACCTTTGCCTTAACCTCTCCACCATGTATCTCATCTTGCTCAAGCAATTTGAAAAAATCGTCATCTAACTCGTAATCAAATTCTTGCGCTTTGGCCCGAATATTATTCAGATTGATACTATAGCAGGTGGTTGCTTCCATTTAATGCCTTTTTTGAAAAGCGGCTGCAAAATTACACTTTTTTTCTGAACCGACAAAACTTTCTATCAGATTTTTTACGATTATGCCTAATAGTCGATTTTGCTTAATTGTCTTCTTGCAGTACTTCCCATTCGTACATCTTTCGTTCTATTTCTCTTTTTATGTGGTCATATTTGTCAAACAAATCTGATTTGGTCTGATTTTCCGGCTTAGATAATAATTCTTCTATCTCTTTTTGCTGAGTTTCTAAATTGGCAATTTCTTCTTCTACAGTAGCAAGCATTTTTTGTCGTTTGCGTTCTTCTTTTTGTCGTTCTTTTTGTTGCTCATAGTCTTGTTTGGAAGATGATTTGACTTCTTGCTCAGGATCTTGCGTTTTTTTTGTAGCAGCATTTGTAGTATTGATTTCCAATTCTTGAAGCGAATTGATTTTCTTCCGTCTTAAGAAATCATATATTCCTCCGAGGTGTTCTATCACTTTGCCTCCTCCAAATTCATATACCTTATCAACCAGGCCGTCTAAAAAGAACCTGTCGTGTGATACCACTATGAGTGTACCGTTGAATTCTTTGAGAGCATCTTTTAGAATATCTTTTGATTGCATGTCTAAGTGGTTGGTAGGTTCATCTAAGATAAGCAAGTTGACCGGTTCTAAAAGCAAGCGTATCATAGCCAATCTGCTTTTTTCACCACCTGAAAGTACTTTAACTTTCTTCTCTGATGCTTCGCCTCCAAACATAAAAGCACCCAAAATATCTCTTATTTTGGTTCTTATATCACCTGTTGCCACGCGGTCGATAGTGTCAAATACAGTTATCTCGCCATCCAATAAAGCCGCTTGATTTTGTGCGAAATAGCCTATTTTTACATTATGTCCTATCTTAAGCGTACCATAGTAGTCTAATTGTCCCATAATGCACTTGACGAGTGTAGTTTTGCCTTCGCCGTTTTTGCCTACAAACGCCACTTTTTCACCGCGTTTGATGGTGAAATTTACATCTCCGAACACTTTATGCTCGCCAAATGTTTTCATCAAGTCTTGGGCTATGACGGGGTAGTCGCCGCTTCGTGGCGCAGGTGGAAATCTAAGGTTAAGACGAGAGTTGTCTTCTACATCCACCTCTAATCGCTCTAACTTTTCCAATTGTTTTATTCTGCTTTGCACCTGAACAGATTTGGTAGCCTTGTATCTGAATCGTTCTATAAAATCTTCTGTTTCTTGAATCATCTTTTGCTGATTCAAGTATGCTCTGACTTGTTGTTCGTGTCGTTCGCGACGGAGTTCAACAAATTGTGAGTAATTGACTTTGTAGTCGTATATTCTCCCAAGTGTGATTTCTATTGTTCGGTTGGTTACATTATCAATAAATGCTCTGTCGTGGCTCACTAATACTACGGCTGATCTGCTTTGCCAAAGAAATTCTTCAAGCCACTCAATAGACTCTATATCTAAGTGGTTAGTAGGTTCATCGAGAAGTAGAACATCGGGGGCGGATAGCAGTATCTTTGCCAATTCTATCCTCATTCGCCACCCGCCTGAGAACTCATCACACTGACGATCAAAGTCTTCTCTTTGGAATCCTAAACCAATAAGAGTTTTTTCTAATTCTCCTTCGGCTGTTTGCCCTCCCATCATCTGAAGCAATTCCTGATGGTGAGTGAGATTGTCAATGAGCGAATGATAACTTTGGCTCTCGTAATCGGTGCGATTGGACAGTTCTGTATTTTCTTGTTCAATTATGTCTCTCAGTTTGTCGAGTTTATCAAAGGCCTTATGGGCTTCTTGTCTGACTGTACATCCGGTCGAATGAATCATCTGTTGTGGCAAATATCCTATTGTTAGGTCATTGTCTTTGCTGATGGTTCCTTGAGTAGGGTTTTGCAGTCCTGCTATGAGCCGAAGCAATGTTGTTTTCCCCGCGCCATTTTTGCCCACAAGAGCAATCTTGTCGTTTTTATTGATAAGAAAAGAAATATCCTCCAAAACAGGTTTGGAGGAAAATTCCATAGTGATATGTTCAAGTGAAATCATGCAAACATCTCCACATCTTTTGCTGTTATTGTTTGTTGCGAGAGAATAATAAGTCGTTCCACAACATTTCTAAGTTCTCTGATATTGCCCCTCCAAGAGCGTTTTTGCAGGGCTTCTATGGCAGACTTGTCAAATTTTTTCTGTGCCCAACCTTGTTCTTGACAAATCTGTTGAGCAAAATAATCAACAAGCAAAGGTATGTCATCTTTTCTCTCGTCCAAACTTGGTACATGTATTGGAATGACATTGAGTCGGTGATAAAGGTCTTCTCTGAAATTGCCTGCTTCTATCTCTTTTTGCAAATCTTTGTTGGTAGCAGCAAGTATTCTTACATTGACATGTATTGTTTTATCCGCTCCTACTCGAGTTACCTCATTTTCTTGTAGGGCACGCAATACTTTAGTTTGTGCGGCGAGCGACATATCGCCTATCTCATCTAAGAACAAAGTGCCGCCATCTGCTTGTTCAAACTTGCCGGCACGGTCTTTTACTGCCCCCGTAAATGAACCTTTCACATGACCAAACAGCTCGCTTTCTATCAATTCAGATGGTATTGCGGCGCAGTTGACCTCCACCAAAGGCTCATTTGCGCGGTTCGACTGCTCATGAATAAGCCTTGCCACAACCTCTTTGCCGGTACCATTTTCGCCTGTGATAAGCACTCTCGCGTCTGTAGGTGCCACACGAGATATCATATCTCGAACGCGTTTTATACCTTCGCTCTGACCTACCATCTGATTGGTATATCTTACTTTCTTCTTGAGTACTTTGGTTTCTCTTACTAAACTTTTCTTTTCCAAAGCGTTTTTGGCGCAAACCAATAGCCTATTGAGTTCAATAGGTTTTTCTATAAAGTCAAAAGCACCTTTTCTGATACATTCTACCGCTGTCTCGATATTTCCATGACCCGAAATCATAATAATCGGCGAATCTACTTCTGCTTCATTCAGTTTGTCAAGAAGTTCGATTCCGTCCAACTCGGGCATCTTGATATCTGAAAAGATAAGATCGTAGTTGCCGCTTATGGCTTTTTCTACACCTATCTTTCCATTCTCGGCTAAATCAACTTTGTATTTTTCAAATTCAAGTATTTCTTTCATTGTAGAACGGATACTCCGTTCATCATCGATTACTAAAATTTTGGACATGATATGTATATTTATGAAATTTTATTGCAAGTATCGCTCTCGAAGCACGCGAATATCATCTTTGGTGACAAAGAGTTGATTGTGCAGATATTCGTTTATACCACCATATTCATTGTCAATAATATCAAGTGTTCGACGGAAGTTTTTGGTGCTCACCCCCATAAATGCTTGTATTACATCCATTTCTTCTTCGCCTCCTCCTTGTTCAATTACTTTATTGTTGAGTTGCTCTACCAACTGTATGTATGCCGTGTTGCTAAGGTCGAAGTCTTGAATTATTGCCTCTCTTTCCACTCCGAGAGCCGATAACAAGAACGCCGCTCCCCAGCCGGTGCGGTCCTTGCCTTGAAAGCAATGCCACAAAATTCCTCCCCGTGGCGTTTCTATTATCAACCGCATGAAGGTGGCATATTGCAGTTGTGAGTATTCGCTCCGGATAAGTGAAGGATACATGTTGGCTGCCATCTGCTGCACTTCAGGATAAAAGGAGTAGGAAACGATATGATTTTCTAAATCAAGAAAAGCCTCTTCGGGAATGGCTTGTCCCGTCTTTCGCTCAACGCTCATGTCTATCGTTGGAAGCAAATGATGTTGTGCGCCTTCAACCTCTCTGTCAGGCAAAAATTCAGCCTCACCTAACGAACGAAAATCAAATATCCTTTTTAGTTGGTATTCGTTTTTAAGGCAATCAATATCATCATCTGACGCATCATGCAAATGAGCCGTACGCAGCAGCCGATGGGGAATAAGTATATGACCATTTGCTCCTATCATGCCGCCTAAATCGCGTGCGTTGATTATATTATCAAAGAATACTGTCATGCAAAGACTTCGTCAATGAGTTTTATAAATTCTTGGTAAGCAAATGTATCTCCAAGTTCGCTTAGCGCTTCAGCCAACCCTCTATAGTGCCATTCATGTGATTTCTTGTCAGTAACATGAAATATCTGCCATAATTTGTCTCCTATGGTAGCATAGTCTCTTGCAATAGCACGCATGTTGCTTAATTTGTCACCCATGGCCACAATCTTTGCATCTTTAGACGCATGCTTCAAACGGTCTATAGCAGCCCTTTTTCTGTCGTGCCAACTATCTTCTTCGGATATACCTTCTGCGAATTTATCGCTTTCTTGTTCAACTATTGCAGCAATTCTGTCGCCAAATTGTTTCCTTATATCTTCTACTTCAATATCAGTATCTTCTACCGTGTCATGTAGTACGGCTGCTGCAAGCAATTCTTGGTCAGAGGTGATGGTGGCAACTATTTCTACCGCCTCCATAGGATGTACTATATATGGAAATCCTTTGCCGCGACGCTCAGTATTATGATGAGCCTTGACCGCAAAAACAATGGCCTTGTCTAATAATTCGCTATCTATATATTTGTTTGCCATACTGAATTATTTGATGAATTTATATTGATATCTAATGGAATATGGTAAAATTTGAGAAATTAATATATAACACCCTCTAATAGTGCTCTGAAATCAGGCATTGCGCAACCCGTGTCTCGTTCGATAATCAATGTTTTCAGACCCGCATATATCCTTACTTCTTTTTCTTTTTCTTCAAGATCTGCATCAGGTCCGAAATAGACGGGCGCAAATGCCTTCCAGAACCTGACGGCAGTTTGACGATCCATGTGAAAAGCCTCTTTGACAAAACCCTCATCGCTTATGCAACAACAATCATATACCATTCCTAAGTCAAACATAGGATAGCCGTAACAAAAATCTCCTAAGTCAATAAAATACCTTTCACGATGCAATTCGCCGTTTGTTTGTTTATCTACAAATAAAGCATTGCCAAATTGCAAATCGCCATGAAGGGCTGTGTCAGAATCAGGTGCATTCTTTATGAAATTATGTATTTTTTCCTTTTGCTCTGCAGTGAAAAACGGATTTTGAGCAAGCAGTTTAAGATAGTGGTCTTTTACATTTGGAAATTGTGTTGTATCCAAATGTACTTCGTGCAATTGTTTACACATCATGGCAAATTCCCTACCGTATTCTTCTGCTTTAGATGGGTCGTCACCTACTGCACGGGCGTATGAACGCTTGCCTTCTAATCTCTTGAATCTGATTCCCATGCGCTCGCCATCGGTTACAAGGTCGCCCGGCTCAGGAGTAGGTATGCCGATGGCATATACTTTCTGAGCCAATTCTAATTCTTTTTTGGCAAACTCGAAATTCTTAAAATACATTTTAAGCATTACCGATGGGTCGGTCTTGTGATTATAACTTGCGCCATTGGCACCTTCGCCGGACTGTACATAGTCGTCCATGTTGATAAGTAAAGGAGTCATAATATAAATAGTTAAAAGTTCTGATTTTGCATAAAAGGAAGTGATTTTGCTTGTTCGAATGTGAGTTCTGCCAAAGCAGCGTTTTGATCGTTCTCACCATTTAGAGCATTAAACAAACGCTCAAGCCCAATCTTACCTCCGCCTTGTTTGATAATATAAACAATACAAATGTTTTGTAACCCTAAAGATGATGCTATAATGTCCAAATCGGTCATACCTAATTGGTGTCGAGCAAGCAGGTAGGCATCCTCTTCATATTCTTTTATAAGTCGGTTTACATCGCCAATAGTATTACAACCTAACACTTTCAGTATATGAATATATCTCAATAGTGGAACTTCTTGAATCTCGGCCTGTGTGATGGCGGCTATCCGTCGATTAAGTCGTTCTAATGGTTTGGCGTCCAGATAACTGCGGAAAGTCTCATCGTCAAGCATCATCTCGTCTATCTTGCCATTTTTAACCAACTGCTGCACTCTGCGTCTATAGTCGTTTATTTCAGTGCGTATTCTGCTAAATTCGTCATCTGCCATCTCTAACATACCCGCCAAACGATTCATGCGACGCATGTATTCGCGAGGAATCTCTACACCGGACTTATACCCGTTGTCATGATTGATGGCTGCCCACGCATGTTGAAGAGTGGTGCGCAACTGAATTTCAAAGGGAATAAGATTCAATTCTTCACACTCAGGGTCAAAGTACAAAGACTTAGGCAAACGACATATATAATGCAGTGAATTATATCCAAAACTATCCAACTGATGCAGTTTGCGCTTATCAACAGAGTTCTGCCAATCTATATTGAACAATTGTTCAGCCATAGCCGCAATACGGTCAACATCGTCAGTGTAGAAAGTAATAATTCTCGCACCCAAAATATCTGTGATATCATATAAAGTATGATATTTGCCGCTTTTCAGAGTGAGTTTGCCACTAAGACTTTGTTCTGTCTTTATCCTGCAATTGATGCTCGTTACCTCCAAATGGTTCTGCTCAAGATTACTCTCAAGTAGTTGAAGAACTATAGTTTTCAGACGCTCTATTATTGGCAATTTTTGATGATATTCTTCAATGATAAATTGACTTTGTATGTCCTGAATATTCATATATGAGTTTTTATCTTATTAGAGTTGCTATTCTATTTCAAATAAACTTACAAACCCCGTCATAACAAACACTTGCCTTATGTCAGTGTTGATATTCCTTACTATCACTCTGCTACCTCTCGCAGTGCTTTCCTTGCGTATAGTCAGGAATATCCTAAGACCCGATGAAGAAATATATTCCAAATCGGTGCAGTCAAGTATTATCTCGCTTCTCTCTACTTGTAGCAGAGGTTTAATATCTTCAGCGGTTTGAACTGCTGCTGCAGTATCAAGTCTTCCTGAAAAACAAGCAATATATCTATTGCCATCTTGTTTGATTGTTGTTGTCATTGTATTTTTGGTTCAGATTGTTTGTGCTATCTTATATATTTTCTGCTGACAATAACTTTATTAGTGTCAGTTGGTTCTTATTGTCCTTTCTTTCATATTCTATCTTATCCATGAGTTGTCTTACAAGGTGTATGCCTAATCCTCCTATGGCTCTTTCCTCTGCCGACAAAGTGATGTCTGCCTCTTTTTGTTTTGTTGGGTCAAACTTTATTCCGCTGTCGGTTATGATAAATTTAATCATAGCCATAGTCTTTGTTGCTTCTATCAATACACTGCCCTTCTTGTCAGGATAAGCATATAACATCACATTACTCACAGCCTCTTCTAAAGCAAGATTTATGGGCATATTCATCTCCTCAGGCAATCCTATAGTTGCCAACCACTCTGCCAAAGTGGGAATTTGCTCAATATCACTGCGTAACTCAAGTTGATAATGTTCTTCTTGAACATTATTTGTTTCTTGTAATGTTTCTTGATTAGGTAAATACCTTAGAGCAAGCATAGTGATATCATCACTTTGCTCTGCTTTACCAACAAACGATTCAACATCTTTCTGAATAGAAACAACAATATCACTTACTGTAGTGCTCTCGCCACCTATATTGCGTAGTCCGTCTTTTAGGCGTTCTTCGCCATACAACATGTGTTTATTATTTTCTGCCTCTGTGATTCCGTCTGTATAGAGAAACAAAATGTCACCTTCCTCTATTTTCTTTGACTGTGTGGCGTAATTGTATCCTGAAAATATACCTAATGGCAAATTGGCTTTTACATCCAATTCTATTACTTCGTCACTTGACATAAGTATAGGTGCATTATGTCCTGCGTTACAATATCTTAATTCTCCTGTCGATAAGTTCAGCGCACCTAAAAACAGAGTAACAAACATATTCTGATCGTTCATTTCAGCCATTGAGTTGTTCATCTGCTCAATGATTTTAGCAGGGTCGTCCTCTTTGGCTGTAATAGTGCGGAACAGAGCACGAGTAACCGACATAACTAATGCTGCCGGAACTCCTTTGCCGCTTACATCACCAATACAAAAATACAAATAACCTTTCTTCAAAAAGAAATCATACAAATCTCCTCCTACCTCTTTTTGTGGTATCAAGATACCATGCATCTCTACATTTTCGCAATTCTTAAACGGAGGAAATGATTTAGGTAACATTGCCATCTGAATGCCATGACCTATACGCAACTCGCTTTCCATGCGCTCGTTAAGAGTAGATATATCAAAAAGATTGATAGCATCTTTTGCTGAACGATAAGTAATAAAGAAAAGCAATGCCAAACCTAATACCATGAGAATATTTACAATAAGACCTATCCTATTTAGATCTTTGTATATGATTTCATTGGGAATGATAATAGCCATTGACCAACCTGTAGCATCAATCACTTCTTTGAAGATACTATATCGTTTGCCTGGGATTGTATCCGGCATGTCAACGAGCGATTTGCCCCCGCTTGATGTGATAGAGCAATAACTCTCAGGATATATCTGTAAGTATTCCGATATTCGTTTCAGATGTTCAAGTGATATATCGCCTAATGCTACTGCCACAATCTCGCCTTTGCTATTGCGTATGGGATAAGAACAACTGACCAACATTTGCTTTGCACCGGCATTGTCGTAGTATGGCTCACACCAGCAACAACTATCTTTGGTCGTCCCGTTTATGAACCATTCAGCCTGCAAATAGTCGTGATCCTTGTTGCCAATCTGATTCGATTGTATGTTTGATTTGTCGCCAACTTTTACTTCTGAACTATATGCCTCATACCAAAAACCTTTCTCAGGATAATAATTGGGTATAAATCCTATTGCAGCACCTGTCATATTAGGTGTTCGCATTACCGTCTGTCGAGTTATTGCAAACATTGAGTCAGGATATTGCAAATATCTCTCTGCAAACATCGCCATATCTTTCACTGCCATTTCTACCTCGGCGGTAACCACATTTATTTCCAACTCTGCTCTGCCAAGTTCGCTCTCTGCCCTGCCTATTGCCTCTCTGCGGATACCCTCTCTGCTGTAAAAATACTGAATACATGCAATCGTCTCAAGAAATGCTGCGGCTATGATTATTATCCAAAATCCGGCACGATTCCTGATTTTTATGCCTGATTTATTTCTATCGCTTAACCTATTATATTTCGAGCCATTTCCCATATCTTGACACCTATCTTGACACCTATCTTGATGCCTATCTTGACACCTAATATAGTGGCCGCAAAGGTATTCTTTTTTTTTTATTTATACAATACTTTTTTACACCTTAATGTGGGTGATAAATGTGAAAAAGTGCTACTAATAACCACTTTATACAACAAAAACAACCCATGTAAATGGGCTGTTTTTGTAATTGTATTATTTGAAATAGTTAGGGTTTGTTTAGGTATTTTATTTTGGTCCGTTTATTTCATCTTTACACCCGAAGTATTAAATATATGACCATCACGCTCAATAACTACTACTCCGTTAACAATGTGTTTCTTGATTGTTGATTCAGAGTTGCTGTTAATATTGTCAATAGCGGTGTCAACATCTTTAATTTCTTCGTATGCCAAATTCCATGTATTACCATCTATATCTATAATTGTTGCAGTAATTTTCAGTTTGTTGCCATCTTGAAATTTAACAAATGTTGCTTCTGCATAGTCAATGAAACTATAGTTAGTCCTATTCATACCATACGACAGATTTTGATTGCCTGCCATATCGTCAGCGAAATTATATGAACTGCCTAATACAACATCTTCTTGACCTTCGTCCAAGTATATCTTGAAGAAGAAACGATATGTATTGTCATCGCTATTTAATGTATAGTCAACTCTGCTATAAGCCTCTTGATAAGCAAAGGTGGCAGATGATATAGTTATGTTGTATGTTATCGGTTCGGGCTTGATAAAGGTCAAATCGATTGTGTATTCAGTAAGATTTAGGCAAAGCACACTACCACTGATATTTACATTCCCGTTTTCTGCATCAACGGTGATAGTAACCTTACCACTATATATATCGCTCTTCTCGCCACCAACGGGCGTAATCGTACCATTATAATCAACACCTGCTATATATTCGCCTGCCATGTCTGCATTCAAACCATTAACATTGATAGTTAGACTGATCTTATTATTCTGATCGCTTGCTTCAAAGATAACTGCACCATAAGAAGAATAATAATTTGTGTTGAAAGTAAGATTAGTGGCTGTAATAGTCTCTTGAGATTCAGCCTTTGGCTTTATAAAGAACATCTTTATGTTGTATGTTACAGCATCCGATCCTACGGCAGTTGCTACAAGGTCGATGCGTTCATCTGTCTCTGTAACTGTGAAATCAGCCGATGAAAAAGAGATGAGAGTGTTATTTAGTATAATAGCGGAGTATTGTTTGATTAAATCAGCAGTGGTATAAGTACCGGCTGGTGATGCAGGATTATGATTTACATATACAAAATATACATATACGGCAGTGTCACCCGATAGCGATTGAGAACTTAACTCCCAAGACTCGTCATCATTATAATATTGGGGTATAGCCATAGGCTCGGTAAAGAAGATATCGGCGGTTTTGCCAGATGGAACAATAGCCGCTTCTTGATAAACAAGGTGATATACATTGCCACTATTGTCTGCCACCGTTGCCTCTATACGAGCGTAACCATCTGAGTCAACAGTCTTCTTAAACTCTGCCATGTAGTAGTCGTTAGTAACTTTATTAAAACTCATATAACTATATTGTTCCATCATGTCGTCCAGAGTGTATATTGTGCCAAGTTCAACATCGTTAAGTGACGAGTCTTTATAGATATCAAAATAGAATATTGAGTCTTGTGCTTCATTTGTAAGTTTATAATATACATCAGTACCATAATTATTGAATGTTACATTCTTAATGGTAACCTCTACAGGGTCTTTTAGTACGAGCGGTTCATTGAACATTGTAGCACGATAAGTCTTGCCATCTGTGCACTTCAATACTGCAATTATATCAGTGCGATCCCCTGTATGGCTAACTTCTGCTGCTGCCGAAGTAGCGTGGATTTGTGTATTAGGATCCTCAATATTAATGACGTATGTGTATGACAAATCAAAATCCGTTGTTTCGTATGAACCTGCAGGTAAAGACTCTGAGTTGTTGCTTAGTATATCAATAACTACTGCGTAATCATCATTCTGCGCAACTATATACCAGTCTTTTGTATCTGTATAGTATTTCATTGCTGCAGAAGAAGTGAATGTGATATTCACAATCTCCTCAACAGGTGCCGGAGCGGCTTTTTCATAGGTCAGATGCCAAATGTCTTTGACCTCATCGGTTACATCAGCAACTATAGTGATTGCACCATTTGAAGCAACGGTTTTAGTTAGGCTCACCTCAGTAAACATCACAAACCAACTGAATGAATTGTTATAACCGGCACAACCATTTGCAATCATGTCTGCAATTGTGTAGGTCTGGCCGGAAACCAAATCTTCTTTACCTTCAGGTAAGTTAATTTCAAAAGCAAAAATACGATCAGATGCAATCAGCCCCATACTCAATACACCATTTTTATAAGATGACTCTACATTAACTATAGTAACATTGGTCTCTGCGGCTACTGCTTTTGGAGCACGACGAGTGTTTGATTTGAGCGCCGCAAAGTCAGGCTTAGAAACTCCACTCTGTTTTATTGATGAAACAACACCGTTTTCTTCCAATGCTTGTTTCTCAGTTCCCAAACGCATAATGCCGCGTTGTGGTAATGCTATTGCGCTAAAGACTATCATCATAGCGCAGAAAAAAGAAGTAATTCTTTTCATAATTAGGTAAATTAATGAATAATAATTGTTTATAATAAAATTATTGTTTTTACATCACAATCTTATGTCATGTGTCCTAAACAACAATGATTCTAAAAACTCATTGGTTTTTAGAAACATCATTCTATAGATTGTACCTTAAAATTCACGATGCAAAAGTACAGCATTTTTATTAAATTACAAACAAAATGATAAAAAAAAAGTTGTTTTTGTTGAAAAATATAGAAAATATTTAGAAAAATGATACTTTTTGCTAATGAAGGATTATTGCGCAAATAGGTATTGCTAAAGAATCATCAGTTGTTCTTGCTCAATTCGTCTAATTGGTATAATTTTGCACTGTCAATCATTGCAACCAATATAAAGTTTATGTGATGGCAAAATATAGAAAAGTGTATTTATGTATAAGCCAATCAATTAAATATTCAAATGAAACGATTACTATCTCTTTTGTTTACATTATGTGCAGTTTTATGCGCCATGTCCGCTAAAACTCTTGTTGCTTATTATTCCTATACGGGTAACTGCAAGGATATTGCGACAGAAGTCGTATCACAAATATCAGCAGATGTACTCGAAATTCAGCCAAAAGAAAAAGGCATTAAGTACGAAGCAAACAACTATGCGATTGGAACAGAGTTACTTGACGCTATCAATGCCGCCCCTGATAATGCTGCTTCCTATCCGGAAATTGATCCCGTGAATATCTCTGTTAGTGATTATTCAACCATAGTTATCATTACACCTCTTTGGTGGAGTCAAATGGCGGCAATTATGCAGAGTTTCTTGTTTCAGTATGGCCCGCAAATGGCAGGTAAAAATGTAGGTCTTATTGTCTCATCTGCATCAAGTGGTATAAGTAGGGTAGTAGAGGATTGTAAGCGACTTGTACCTGATGGCAACTATTTAACCGAAAATCTTTGGATTAACAATTCCAACCGCTCAAAAATGTCAACGCTCATTGAACAATGGGTAACGAATTGTGGATTAAAAAATAAGGATAATAATATGTATATTAACATTACAATTGGTGACAAAACTTTTGTTGCCAATATTGACGATACACCTACAGGGCAGGCCTTCTTTGATTTATTGCCTCTTACTATAACAATGAATGAGTTGAATGGCAACGAGAAATATTATTATTTGAACAATTCATTGCCTACAGATTTTTATAATCCCCAAACCATAAATACAGGAGATATTATGCTTTATAAAAACAACTGCGTTGTGCTGTTTTATAAAACTTTCAGTACCGATTATAGTTATACCCGTATTGGAAGTGTGGTTGACCCGTCAGGCTTGTCACAAGCAGTTGGTCAGGGCAATGTTACGGTAAGTTTCTCCGCTGCCGGTTCTACCGCACTTGAGAATTGCAGTGAACAACAGACAGTCCCTACTAATAAAGTTCTGCAAGATGGGCAAATATATATAAGGCATAACGGTAATACCTTTACCACCACCGGAGTGAAAATCAGATAGAGATATGACAATTCAACAATTTCGCGAACGCATGGCTCTGCCGGAACCTATAGAAGGCGGCTCAGAACTGCATCTTATGTTTCATAAGTTTTCTCAGGAAGCCCTTCGCCTCACTGCCGAGATAAACAGCAAGTACCATACCCCCGAAGATATAAGACGCCTGCTCGCCGAACTATGGGCGATAGATGTACCCGAGTCGTTCGGCATTTTCCCACCATTTTACACCGACTGTGGCAAGAATACTCATGTGGGTGAGCGGGTCTTTATCAACATGGGATGTAAATTCCAAGACCAAGGCGGCATCTTCATTGACGACGATGCTCTTATCGGACATAATGCCACACTCTGCACGCTCAATCATATTCCCGACCCTGCGCAGCGGGCAGGCATGACAGCCAAACCGATACATATAGGCAAGAGAGTATGGCTTGGCGCGAATGTGACCATCCTGCAAGGCGTTACTATCGGCGATAACGCCATCGTTGCAGCCGGAGCCGTAGTAACCAAAGACGTGCCAGCCAACGCCATCGTCGGCGGCGTACCTGCCAAACTGATTAAGATGATAGACTAACACCACGCACAGATGGCTAAGATCCTGCATATCCGCTCGGTGAACGACTACGCACGTTATGTCTGTGCGCCAGTGTTGCGGTGACGGATGATGTAGTTAATGACCGCCGCCACGCCGTTATAACGCATACCCGGCTGGTCATGGTACTCAATGCGGATGACATCTTTCGGGTTGATCGCCATGACCTCGGAATTGCTTGCTTCGATGCCATTGATGCGCAACTGTACGTCTTGGTTCGCGAGGGTCTTGACGGTGTTGTCCGCAGGGTTCACCACGATACGCGGAATCTGCAAGTTCTGCAGCAAGGACATTCCGTCCGAAGAAGCGCCCAACTGCTCTTTGTTCGGCAGAAGAATCTGGCGGTCCACTTTCTGAATCACCGCGTCACCTTCTACCACCACTTCGCTCAGTACCGTTGAAGCCTCGTTCATCTCAATCGTGCCGAGGTTAATGTTATCGCTTATCGTCAAACTCATGCCAATAGGCTCATAGCCGATATACGAACACTCCAACACGAACTTTCTTGGCGCGCGGGTGTCCTCGCCCGCATTAACCTCTAAAACGAACTTACCGTTGTTGTCGGTCGTTGTTCCCATCACTTGTACGGTGTCGAGCATCAGTCTTACCGTTGCTCCGATGATGGCTGTTCGTCGTTTGCATCAATCAATCTGGCAGAGATTCGTACATCCTCCGCCATGCCACTCATTGCACTCATCAATGCAACGGCTATAAATAAAAATCTTGCTTTTATTGTCATTATATATTTTGTTGTTTTCTTCATCTGTTTGTTGCCTTTTTCCTAATGGGGACCCCGGCAAAAACCGGCGCAGCGTTTGTGTCGGGGCGAGCAGAGGCAAGGGCAAACTTTTCTTTATAAGGTTCCCGCAGATTTTAATCTGTGGGAAAAGGAGGAAGCATGACAACCATATTAGTTACGCAGTAACTTAGTCGTTGATCGTCGCTTCCGACGCAGCGGAGCGGTATCGAACGTTGCAATCTCTTTGCCGAACGCGAGTGCAAAATTACTACCCAAACCCATTTATATCCAATTTATTTGGTTTATATTTGTATTTTCTAACTCGCTGATAATAAGCATTTATGCCGTGAGAAAATTTATATATGACCGTAGCTGGTTTATATAAATTGCGCCCTCATTACCTTTGCTCATTTAGGACTATCATTTTGCCTTCTCTTGCATTTACACGCACAAAAACAATTTTTTTTCCAATCTATGCCCAATCCATGTACATATCTCCGAAAAAAGCAGTATCTTTGCAGCCGATTATCAGCCGTCTATTACGATAGATATACGATAGATATACGATACATACACGTTACATAAACATAATATTCAGCCGACCTCACCGAAGGAGTACTGCATCACCGCAAAAACAAATCCGTCCCAATATAACCCGTGACAGCATAAAATATAACAACATAACAATCAGCACTATTATGGCACAAATAACCCCGTCATCCCCCATTCAGAGCCTGAGTGGCAAGTTCTCTTGGACAGAGAAAATCATCTACCGCACACGCAACGGCCGCACACACGCATACGTCATGCACAACCCCTATAAGGGCGAACTTGCCGAGTCGCGCAAGGCGGCTATCAATCTCTTTGTCGAAGCCTCGCGCCTCTGCTCGCAGGAGATGCAAGACCCCGACCGCCTCGCCTATTGGCAAGAAGAGTACAAAAAGCACCTCAATCGCACCAAGAACCTCTCCCCTGCCTCTTACAAGAGCCACCCCTCATCTCGCACCAATAACAACTCCACGATCCCTCGCACCAAACGTTACAGCACCCTCCGCGGCTTCATCCTCGCCTCCCTCTCCCAACAACTCAAATCCCAACAATAACCTCCAAGTCCTGCCCCCAAGAACAAAATCCCGAATGTATCAGCCAATAGCGCAAGCGTTGGCTGATTATAGAATAGTTGTGCCTCAGCCAATCTTGGAGCGCGGTCGTCTCGCATACCATCCGCCTCTTTCTTTGTCCATTGCGTCCTTAGGTTCAGTTCTCGGCGTTAACTTACCGAGCCTTTCTCCGTCCATTGCATCGGTATTGAATTCCGACATCTCCCAGACCAAAAAGTTTTGTCCATTCCGTCGGATATTATCCTACCTCAGCTCATATAGCCGCTTGCTTACGCAGGTTCTGCTCTCGGCGTTAACTCGCCGAGCCATCATATCCCGCCAGCCTGCTCATATCCGGCAAGTAGGTGTTCTTTCTTCCGTTGAGTCCACGGCAGTCCGGCTTTTATTTCTTTGTTTATTCCATCGGCATTTAATGCCGACCTCGGTCGTCAGACCGAAATTCTTCTTGATTTCAGTCGGATGCCATCCGACATCTTTCTTCATCCTTTCCGCCGGCAACCCATCCGTCATTTCCTCTCCCTAATCCCCTCACCCTCACCACCAAAAAATCAAATAAAATAACAAAACGTTTGCATTTTCGCCAAAAAAGCAGTACTTTTGTAGCACTTTTTTGCGGCTATGCAGTTATGCCTCAAGGTCAAGAATTTCTGCGGCGGTGTACGAGTGACTATTGAACGAACCGTATTCGTAAAACTGTCGGTCAGTGATCAGACAAGTGGTCGGACTACACAGAAAAGTGTACAGAAAAGTGTATAGAAAATAGTTGATTTCATTAGCGAGAATCCGAATATAACGACGCAAGAAATGGCTAACTTATTAGGTATAAATAGGAGTATTATTGCTCGTCATATTAAGACCTTACAAGAAAAAGGAATTATCCGACGTGTCGGTCCTGATAAAGGTGGTCATTGTGAGATAATCGAAAAATAGCATCATCTGTCCCCACCGACCGATGACCGACACAAAAACACCATAAGAAAGAAAAGGTAAAGATATATGGCAGATATAGAGAAAATCAATCCGACCGAAATAGTTTCTGCGGAACTACTCGGTGACTTGCAGAAGATAATCGACACCGCGCGTTCACACGTAGCAGCTACAG
>JAFVDX010000028.1 GCA_017478225.1 Paludibacteraceae bacterium
ACCGTGACCCTGCTATCCGTACGGACGCCCGAATTTCTTTTGTGCTCCTTCTATGCCCTTGCGCGGTCTGAGTCTCTTTGGTGCCCTGTCCCCACGCATACCCCCGGCCATGTCCATCGTCCCGCCTGTTGTGTGCTGCCTCTGTACGAAGTCTGTACCTTTCCCATATACCTCTAAGCGAAAAGAACCAAATCAAAAACTTGCAAAGTTGTTGATTTGAGAGGAAGAAGCGCGACCATTACATTTGTTATGCAATAACTTAATCATGGATCGCCGCTTCTGACGAGCGCCTGCGTGGCACATCATAAAGCCGCTGGAACCAAACTCCCAGCCTGCTTGAGAGAAATTGAATGGCAAGTATAAATTAAACGCTTGTTCCATATACCGGATGCTATCAGGATTTCACTTTGTTATGTGCGCGAGTCGTCAGGCTTGCGTTTCTATTTTCTTCGTATTTCGCTAATCGTCACTCGGCATTAGCATTGTTTATTGCGCTGAAACATTTCTTATGTCGTCAATCGGAGCGTTGTTGGCAGCCCTCTCCAACACACCCAAATCTTAATAACCGGCAATTAGGAAAACAGAAAACTCCATCACACAGAACAAATCACCCACAATCTTATAAATACCGCAAAGAAAATTTGCATAATTCAATAAAAAGCAGTATCTTTGCACCGAGATTTGAGAATTTTGTAAGTAAGATTTGAGAATTTTGTGGCTTAAAATTGAGAAATATGGAGTTTCAAAGAAAACAATTTGACACAGTATTGTCGCGTATAGAAGAACCTCGCGGAAAAATACAGGTGATTATCGGTCCGCGACAGGTGGGTAAGTCCACATTGATGGACCAAGTGCTGGCGAAGACAACTATACCATACACGCTGGCGAAGGCAGACAATACAGACCCGCAAGATATTCATTGGATCAAGCGCGTGTGGGAATCGGCCCGCGGAACAATGATAGCCAAGAACCAACCGGAACACTTGCTCGTAATAGACGAGATACAGAAGATTCAGCGTTGGAGCGAAGCGGTAGAAGAAGAATGGGACTGGGATTGCTCCAACAAAGTGCCGCTGAAAGTGGTACTATTAGGTTCGTCGCGATTGATGATACAGTCGGGACTGAGCGAGTCGTTAGCCAGACGGTTTGAATTGATTCGTATGGGACACTGGTCATTGGCAGAGATGCAAGCTGCTTTCTCACTCACCTTAGACCAATACATTTATTTCGGCGGTTACCCCGGTGCCGCACAGTTTATCCATGACGAGACACGGTGGAAACGTTACATTAAAGACAGCATCATCACTTCGGCTATCGAACAAGATATCAAGTTGACAGCAAACATCTACAAACCTGTATTGATGAAGCGACTTTTCCAATTGAGTAGCGCGTATTCGTCGCAGGAACTATCTTTGAACAAGATGTTGGGGAAGTTGCAGGACGCAGGCAACGTGACGACACTGGCGAATTATCTGGGCATATTGGAGCAATGCCAATTGGTAAGCGGCTTGCAGAAATATGCAAATGACGAGGCTCGCAAATACAATTCTTCTCCCAAGTACCAAGTCTTCAATAACGCACTAATGACCGCCAACAACCGCGGTAAGTTCGAGATGATCCGTTCGGACTCGGACAAATGGGGCCGTTGGGTGGAGTCTGCAATCGGAGCACATTTGTTAAGTGCCGCAGAGGAAGAAAATTACAAAGTGTTTTATTGGCGCGAACGGGAGGATGAAGTAGATTATATCATCGCAACTGATGAAGGCTGTGTGGCGTTTGAAGTCAAAAGCGGTCGCCGCAAAATGAATAACGGGATGAAGGTATTTACCAAAGCGTTTAAGCCCTTGCACGCATATATTATCGGCACCGGGGGCGTCAGCTTGGAGGACTTTCTAAAAACAGATGTCGCAAACTGGTTATAAATCAAGCCATTTTTCCAATACAGGGTCTGCAATATATATACCATCTCTCACCGCGCAAGACCACTACAAGGCGTTGTTGGACTACTTCAAAGTAATATACTAAAAACTCGGTTTTCGGGAAATAGACAAGCCTTTCCTAAATTCAGATAATTGTATGTCGTGAAAAAGCAGTAATCTTGCAGTCGCAATTTGAAACCAAACAGTATTGGCTACAAAAAGTACAATTATCAACAATTATCAACAATTATCCACAATTATCCACAATTAAATTTTATACTCTCCTATGTGGGAAAGTTTAGTAAAAATGCAAAATAAGCGTTTTCTGTTGACCATAATAATTATGTTAACCTCATTCAGCGCATTGGCGCAAGTAACAGATTATCATGCCCATGCTATCACTGACTTCTATCGTGATTTAGTGGCGAAACACAATATGTTATTAGACGAGGGGTTCCCTTTGCCACAATGGTCAAAAGAATCACATTTGTCGTTGATGAAAGAGGCAGGTATTACTACTTCTATTTTGACTCTACCTGCGCCTCATCCGTATTTCGGTGATAAACAGGAATGTGCAGAAGTGTGTAGGCAACTCAATGAGGAATTATATGAATTGACAAAGATTACTAACGGCAATGAACAAACCTCTGATACTACTTTTCGTTTTTGTGCTACGCTTCCATTGCCTGATGTAGATGCTGCCATTGCGGAGGCTGTATATGCACTTGATACACTTGGTGCGGTAGGTGTAAAACTTGCGACTAATGTTTATGGGCAGTATTTAGGTGATAGTGTGCTTGATCCGCTTATGAAGTTCTTGAGTGATAGACACGCACTTGTCATTCTTCATCCTCATAAACCGGCTCCTATCAATAATGCTGTTATGGCACAAACTCCGCTTGCCATGCAGGAGTATTTGTCAGAAACGACAAGGGCAGTTTGTAATATGATTAGTCGTAATGTGTTAGCACGCTATCCTGATATGCGGATAGTTGTGCCGCATGCAGGAGCGTACTTACCTATCGCCATTCCGAGAATGAAGTCGCTATATCCGGTAATGAAAATGAATGGTTTAGTGGGAGATATTAACTTTGACAGGAATATCACTTGCCTTTACTTCGACCTTGCCGGTTCACCTTTTGAGGCAACTATAGAAGCCTTGCTTACGATAACTACACAAGACCACTTGCTCTATGGCTCCGACTACCCGTATGTCTCACCTCAAGATATCAAGAACAACATGCCTCGTATGAGGAAATATTTAGATTCAACACCCCAAAATAGTAAACAAAATCAAGTAAGTGAGAATAAGCAAATGTTTGGCAATCATATAGTTCGCATAGCAGAAATCAGAGTATATAAGAAATATCTGTCTGATTACTTAAAGGCTGCAAGTAGAGTAGGGAAGGAGTCTGTAGAAAAAGAAAAAGGTGTGGTATGTATATTCCCCATGCAAGTAAAAAACGAACCAAACACTATACGCATAGTGGAAATATATAAAGATTCCGCTGCTTATCAATCGCATCTGCATACACCGCATTTTTTAGAGTATAAGCAGTCAACGCTCCACATGGTAAAATCGCTTCGACTTATTGATACTGAGCCATTAGCCCCAGGCATGATGCCGCTTATTTTTCAGAAGTACTGAATGTAGTTATAAAAATCTTACCGAGAAGAACAGAACTGCGTTCCAATCCCAGGTCATGGTATGCATATTGATAAGTGGATTCTCGGTGAGAGTACTACCATCGCCAACGGCAATCATACGATCTTTGGCTCTAAAGCGGATATTATTAACCACAGTATTGAATGCGAGTACAAAGCGAGGTGATATATTATAAACTATTGCTGCTTTGGCTTGGCCTGTTACATACACAGGAAATGCCGGTTTTATTTTTCTGCTCAATATAAGGTTGTAGCCTGCTTCTTGAGGCATAAACATACTGTCGTTTCCTGTTATGAACATACGGCTTAGAACGGCTAACATGGGTGTGGCGGAAATATGTAGTAGTACTTTGCCCTTGTTGGGTGTGTAATTATAGCCATAACCTGCTCCCACAGCAATTTGATAGAGTTCCATTTCGTGAACACCCCCTGTTCGTTTAACCAACTCATCATTGAGGTATGCCAAGCGAGAGTACATAAAGTCAGCCACAATAAGTACTGAACCTGCAGAGCGTTTTTGAATATAAGAAGCCTTGAAAGCAGCCGGCATTGAAAACTTGCGACGATTAAGTACTACATATCCAGAGAGAAAAAAAGTGGTTGTGGACATATCATTGCTTGAAAGTTCATATCGTCCTTCTGTTCCTGAAGCATCTATATATCCACCCGAAAAAGTTGTTTTACGGCGAAAAAGGTCTATGCCGTATGTGTTTTGCATGAGCGAAAATTTCAGATTTGAATATCCTCGAAACAAGTCCCATGAATAGCCAAAACTCATATTTCTAAATCCTACTGTAAATCCTAATTTAGGAGTTACATTTGACCCAAATTTAGCATCCACTTGGTTGTAGTATGGTACATTACTGCATTTGAGAGAGGTATATACACTTCCGTAATCGCCATTTATCCCAATCGTAAATCTATAGCGTGGCAAACTGATGTAGTCGATGTCCACATTTTTCAGAAAGTGTTTATCCGCTCTACTTATCAAACGTTCCCACCAGTTTAGACGGGGATATACAGCCTGCATTTGGGGAAATTGTGGCTCTGTTAATGCAAACGGACCTGCAGGCCGTAATACATAATGTATCGTTTGTTGCACAAACAGAATAACATAGCAAAAAGACAACAGCAAAAGACAAAATTCGTTTCATGCTTCTATATAACAAATCTGTTATTACATGTTTTTGTTTTGGTTGCGGGCGAGGACCGGCAAGCCTACCGCGTTCCAAATGATGGCTGCAAAGGTACACTTTTTTACGAGATTAAAAAGAAAGTATTTCATACCTGTTTATGGTTTGCATATTCTTTAATTCTTGAGTACCTTTGCAGCCTAAATGAGCGAACATTTCTGAAGCCCTGAAGATGCAATCTCTATGAGACGATTTCTAAATAAAACTTTATTGAACGACCATGTAATAATGGTTGTTATTTTGCTTAATGCTATTGTTATTTATTTGCAAGAATCTGGTGTCAATCATTTGGTGTTAACCATTTTAGATGTTTTGTGTACTTTGATATTTCTTTCAGAAATGATAGCCAAACAGGCGTGTTTTGGTGCAAAAAGATATTGGCAAGATGGTTGGAACAGAATGGATGGCATTTTAGTTATTCTCTCTTTACCTTCGCTTGTAGTACCATTTTTGGATGTTACTACCTTTAATTTTTCTGCAATTCTAACCTTGCGACTAATGCGCGTCATTCGATTCTTGCGCGTGTTCCATTTCTTCCCGAATGTGGTGCAGATAGGTCAAGGTCTGAAACGCGCTTTGAGGGATTCAGGTGTTGTGTTAGTAGGTTTTGCTGTGTTGTTAGTACTTTTTAGTTTAATCAACTGCAGCCTTTATCGCGAGGTGGCACCCGAATATTTTTCTACACCTATCAAGTCGCTGTATTCAGTCTTTCGGGTGTTTACTGTTGAGGGCTGGTATGAGATACCTGAAGCCATTGCTGACGCTACATCACCCTTTATTGGACACCTAACTCGACTATATTTCTGTATTTTATTGGCTGCCTTTGGAATTTTAGGGCTCTCGTTTATCAATTCTGTTTTTGTAGATGCAATGGTTGCTGATAATAATGATGATGTAAAAGAACAATTGGATAGAATAGAAAAGCAACAAACACAATTAGAGCAACAAATAAAAGAACTCAGTGAGTTGCTCAAACAAAATAAAGAATGATGAAATATACATTTATCAGTCAGGAAACATTATGTATCAGATATGGACTTTAATCAATCAGATGTCGCCTTATTTATTGTTAGGTTTTGGCTTTGCGGGTCTTCTGCATGCCTTTGTGCCAACAACTTTGTATAGGCGTTATTTGTCAAAGGATAATCTTAGTTCTGTTCTTTGGGCAACGCTTTTAGGAATACCTCTGCCTTTGTGTTCTTGCGGTGTGATTCCAACAGCCATGTCACTTCGAAAAGAAGGAGCATCAAAGGGCGCGACTACTGCTTTCTTGATTGCGACCCCACAAACAGGTGTTGATTCAATACTTGCCACCGCTTCACTATTAGGAATTCCTTTTGCTATTGTGCGTCCTTTGGCAGCATTACTTACCGGCGTTTTGGGCGGACAGATAGTAAATTTATCGGAGAAAAACAAACAAACAACAGAGCAAATGACTATCAGTCAGGATTCTAATCGACCAACTCTCTCGTTCAGTCAACGCTTAGTAGAGGCTTTGCGTTACGGATTCGTAGATATGGTGCAGGATATAGGCAGGTGGTTAGTCTTAGGACTGATAATAGCAGGACTTATCACAGTGTTTGTTCCTGACGATTTCTTCCTCCATTTTGCTAATACTCCAATTCTAAGTATGCTCGTTGTGCTTGCTATTTCTATTCCTATGTATGTATGCGCAACCGGCTCAATTCCTATTGCTGCTGCTTTAATGCTTAAAGGAATAACGCCGGGTGCAGCACTAGTTATGCTAATGGCAGGCCCCGCATCTAATATGGCTTCGATTTTGGTAATTGGAAAAGGACTCGGAAAGAAAACATTATTGCTCTATTTACTCAGTATAATTATCGGGGCTATTGCAAGTGGTTTGTTTATAGACTATTGTTTGCCGCAAGAATGGTTCTTGTCGCATATAGTACAAACTAAAGCATGCTGCCATCAGACGCCTGCAGTGTTTAATATAGTTTGCTCTGTTGTGCTTCTGTGCTTACTCATTTATGCTTTGATTAAGAGATTTATGCCTAACAAAAAAAATAATATAAATATGGAAAAAAGAGTATTCAAAATTGACGGGATGATGTGTAATCATTGCCGTGCAAATGTAGAAAAAGCACTTCGTGAGTTAGACGGAGTTGACAATGTAGTTGTTGATTTGGCTTCGGGTACTGCCGTGGTAGATGGAAAAGTTGCAGATGAGGCAATAATAAAAGCAGTGGCTGAGATAGGCTATTCGGCTAAGAAACAGTAGATAACAAATGAAAGAGTTAAATAATATAGATAAAAATATCTTTGTTATTGAGAAGACAAATTTGTGAAAAATAAAATCTGATACTAATGAAAAAATCATTTATTACCTTCATTCTACTAAGTATTATCAGTCTTTTGAGTTCGGCTCAGCAGGTTGTTTTTTATGAGTCGTTTAACCAATGTGTTAATGACGACGAGATATATGATGGGTTTACCGGTGGAAATGATGATTTATGGTCGGGCAATATAGCCACCGAGATTTCGGTATTTACCGATAACGATGGTTGGTCGTTTGATAATGTTTTTGGTGCCAACCAATGTATCAAATTAGGTACATCCACTCTTCAAGGAAAGGCCACTACTCCTCGAATATCGTATAGTGGAGATGCTGTTTTGACATTTCGTGCAGCCCCTTGGAATGAAGAAAAGACTTATTCAGTTACTATTGATGTAAAGGGAGGAACGGCTGATAAGTCAGTTTTTGCCTTAGATAAACATTGGAACGAAATAACGGTTAATATATCTGATATATCTGAAGGTCTGACAATAAGTTTTTCTACCGGTGCTAAAAAACAAAGAGTATTTATTGATGAAGTGCTCATAACAGCCGCCCCCGCCGATGCACCCGCTATTAGAGTTACTGATGGATATGTAGTTGATTTTGGTTTATTGGGTTGTAATTATTTAAGCGCCACAAGAGATATCTATGTGCGTGGAGAAAATCTGTCAAATGCGGGAATATCAGCAGTAATAGAAGGCGAAGATGCTTCCCTATTCAGTATTAACAAATCTCAATTATCTGCCGGCGGCGAAACTATTAAATTGACCTGTAAGACAGGTGCTTCGGTGGGTATGCATGGTGCTGCACTTGTTCTTAAGGCTACAGGTACAAATGGAAAAGCAGTAGAAAAACAAGTATCACTTTTATTTGAAGTTAGTGATCTGAATTTACAAGGTAGTGGTACGAAAGTGAATCCATATACTGTGTCCGACCGTATTCTTTTGGCAGAAAATGATGGGACGGTATGGTCAGGAACATATTATTGGGTAACCGGCTATATACTCGGCGCGGCTAAACGACATAATGAAAGTTTTGATGGAATATGTTATAATGACAACCTATCAATCGTTATTGCTCAGACTCCTGATGAGACAGACATGAATAAAATAGTTACGGTGCAGATTGGTCAAGAGGCGCGCGAGGCGCTAAATGTTGTTAGCCATCCTGAAAATGTAGGCAAAGAGGTAAGTGTTTTTGGAACACTTCTGACAGACAAAGGCTCTCCTTTGTATCTTGGAAAACCTGGTGTGAGAGATATAAATAATAATGACCAATATGTCCTTAATTCTTCAACATCAGTTGATTATCTGCAACAGACTAACTTAAATGCCACTATGTATGATTTGCTGGGCAGACCTGTTGGGGAAGGTTATCATGGCATCGTAATTCAAAATGGAAAGAAATTTATTTTACCATAAGTATGTTTAAAGTTTTGATAATATATTTTGACCTTTAGTGAGGCGTATTATTGTGAGATATTCGTAGAGTGATTTAAGTATAAATTGAAAAAAAAGAGTATTTTTACTATCAATTATGTAAAAATACTCTTTTTTATGCTTTCTGCAAACCATCTATCATCTTGTCTAAAAGCGGAATCATCTGTGTCAATTCTTGGGTTTGAAGTCCGTTTTGACAAAGTTTGCTACTTAGACAATCTGGTATTAGTTTTGCTTTTTCCTCAAGTTTTTTTCCTTTGTCTGTCAAGCATACTATACGCTGTCGTGAGTCCGTCTTGCCTATATTGCGACAAATTAGTCCTTGCCTCTCCATGCGTTGTAATAATGGAGTGATAGTGTTTGTTTCTAATATAAGTCGTTTGGCAATATCATTAACCGGCATAAAATCTTTTTCCCATAGTACTAAGAGAACAAGATATTGCGAGTAGGTGATTTCAAGTGGTTTGAAATAATGATAATATGCCTGTGTGACAAGTCGTGCGGCGGTATAGAGTCTAAAGCAGAGTTGGTTGTCTAACTTCAGTTGGTTATACATTATTTTTGATATTTTGTGAATTGATATTGTTGTCGTAATTCTGCTTGCCGCTCAGGAGATTGAGAGGTAAAGAATGCCTTCCATCCCGGGCAGAAATTGATGTGCCAACGCCAAAAACGCCCCAATGCCGAATTGGGTTTAGCGTCGTAGTGAGCGCGGAACTTACAACTTTCGCATGCGTGTGCCATAATCGTATTGTATAAGTAATTGATTGTAATGAAATAAGTATAAATGAGACTGTCTAACAAGTTTTGTTAGGCAGTTTTTTTATGTATACGATCGGCGAATGGATGTCTGTAAGAATTTGTGAATGGTAGTCGTATTTTGATTAGAAAAAAAATGGGCTTTCTTGCTGTTTTTCAACAAGAAAGCCT
>JAFVDX010000029.1 GCA_017478225.1 Paludibacteraceae bacterium
CAAATAATTTACGGCTTGAGTCTTGCCGCTTATCTTTACATTGGACTTATTTATATGAAGACCAGCCCCTTCTTTACTATTTCCGCTAATTCCTACACCTGAAGGATTCTCTACATTCAGTTGTTTCAACTCCGATATTTCCAACGGGCTTGAGTATGTCGCCATAAAGAGAGAATTAAGAGTTCCTGTACCTGTGATTGTTGTGGCAGCACGGACATCTAACTCATCTGTAAAAGAGCACTCACCTTCCACTTTAATGGTCAAACTTGCTTCGGAAACATCTAATTTCTCTGCTACTAAATTCTTCAATGTAAGAGTATTAGTATTGAAATCATAGGATGCTGTACCTGAGGTGATTTTTGCATCAGGCGTCTCGCTATTGAGTTCAGGTGTTTTTGGGGATATACCTGTCATATCACCAAACTTGATGGCAGAATTGCGGCGAATACTTAATTCTTTAGAAATATCCCAATTTATAGGGTTATAATAATAAGTACCTCCCCAAGAGATGTTTTCGGTCAACAGATCACAATCGGTATATTGAGGCTCATTATCTGAATATAATGCGAAATAACCATTAGAACCAACAATGTCAATATTTGCATTATTAAATTTTATTTGCTTTTGCACATACAAACATGAACAATCACGATTTCCTACTCCACTCATGCGGATATCTATATCACAATCTTTAATAGTCATATTATTAGCACATGTTATCGCTTGACTTTTAAAAGCGATAGGATCATGTATCAATATTGATAGTTTATCACCACTAAATTCAACATTATCTCCAAGTGACATAAAAGAAAAACAAGCTAAACATTCTACAGGACCCGTTTCATCTAGATCATCAAGCCAAATAGTTATAGCATTTTCGCCTTCTAAAACTACTTTTAAGTCGCTTTCAGACCGAAAATAATAATAGTAGTAAACTTCAGAATCAGTTTTAGAAACGCCTAATTGACTTTTAGAATTGATTTTGATATCGGCATTTCGTAAATAAAGAGTGTTAGTTGATTGTTTCCACTCTATAGTTGCGTCATCGCTCTTATAATCAGCGGTATATTCCGTACCTCCGATTCCAATACTCTTCACAGCCGCATTGGCTGTTATAAACAACAGCGTTGTCATAACACATAAAAAGTAAAGTCTCTTCATAATTGTAAGAATTTTTTGTTATTATTAATTGAGTTTTTTCTTTTACTAATACGCCGCAAAGATAAATAAAAGAAACTAAATGTACAAATAAAATAAAACAACATCTCAAATATAGCACATTAAAACAAACACAAGAACGAGTTATCATACCCTGTTCTTGTGTTTATATAAAGTACCGCGAGTGGGACTTGAACCCACACAGCCGTTTCGGGCCAAAGGATTTTAAGTCCTTCGTGTCTACCGATTCCACCATCGCGGCATCATTATTTTATCTAAACTCAAAACACTATGTTAAAGTCATTTACACCTTAACTTACTTGAGTAAATGTCGGGATGACAAGATTTGAACTTGCGACCTCCGGTCCCCCAGACCGTTGCGCTACCGGACTGCGCCACATCCCGATGCTATAGTTCTTTCGAAAAGCGACTGCAAAATTACACCAACTTTTTCAATTGTGCAAATATATTTATTCTTTTTTCATAAATTTTCCTAATCTATTATTTCTTGCATTTCCACAAAAAATATCGCAGTAGTTATAACTATCTACTGCGATAAAATTACATATATCCCTTAATGTTAACTTATTAATTATCCAAATTGATTGCGTGATATTGTACTCTTCCATTAGGCATACACCCCGTCAACCACACGACACGCTCCCTTTCTTGTGCTTTCATGGCCTCAGCAACCACTTCGTTTAAGTCTTCTTCAGTACGAATGGCTCTTTGATTGGCCTTGAGAATAATGAAATCTTTAGGTACACCTGCATTACGAAGTCTGCCGGACTGTAAATTTTTGACTTGCAAACCATAACTTATTCCCAATTTTTCCTTTAGACTATCACTGATTTCTGCAAATTGTGCTCCTAACTGCACTTTCTCATCCTGTTTCTCTACCAATCCCGTTCCACCATTTTTATTGGTCAGTTCGGCAGTAAAGGTAAGCAGATTGCCTTGTCTGAGTATTGTTAGAGTAACTGAGTCGCCTGGTTTATGTCGGCCTATTTGTTCTTGCAAATCAGTGCCGGATTTAATTGGAGTTGCATCTATTTGAGTGATCACATCACCCGCTTTGATACCTGCTTTATAAGCGGCTCCATCCTTAACCACACTCACCACATAAGCCCCCTGAAGAGTAGTAAGATGTTTCTCACGCTGAAGTTCGGGAGTTATTTCTTGCATTTGTACACCTAAAATAGCACGCTGAACTATCCCATATTGTTTCAAATCGCTTACAACTTTCTGCACTATACTAACCGGTACAGCAAAAGAGTAACCACTATACGAGCCTGTTTGAGAAGCAATAGCAGTGTTTATACCAACCAATTCACCTGCGGTATTTACAAGCGCTCCACCGGAATTACCCGGATTTACGGCTGCGTCGGTTTGAATAAAACTCTCAATTTTCATGTCAGAGTCAAGTATATTGATATTTCTTGCTTTGGCTGACACTATTCCGGCAGTTACAGTGGAAGTAAGATTAAACGGATTACCAACAGCCAACACCCACTCGCCTACTTTCAGATTATCGCTGTTTCCCATCAAAATTACAGGCAAGTTGTTAGCGTCTATTTTTAAGAGAGCAATATCTGTATTAGGATCGGTGCCTACAAGAGTGGCAGTAAACTGCCGTTTGTCGTTGAGCACCACCTCTATCTGTTGAGCCTTATCAATCACATGATTATTAGTAACTATATAGCCATCTTGAGAAATTATTACCCCAGAGCCACTTGCCTGCTGCTGAGGCAACTCGCGCTGTTGTTGTGGGCGACCAAAGAAAAATTCAAAAAACGGGTCAGACATATACTGACGACTTTGCTGATAAGTAGTTTTTACATGGACTACTGCATTTACCGACAATTCAGCAGCAGCCGTAAAGTCTGTCTCTTGCTTAGGCAACATAGCCATCCTTTGATACTGAACAGGCACAGGCATGGCTGAGATTGTATCTCCATTAACTACCTTGGTCATCACAACCTCAGGCTGCGCCTTTAAGAGTACTAAATATGTGGTTGCTGCACTTACTCCTACTACTAATACCAATGCAACTAAATAACCAAAAAACTTTTTCATATCATTATCCTTTCATACTTAATTTACTATTTATCTTATGGTTAAAAAAGCACTATTTACTTTTTTCAACTATAAATGCAAAGTGTGTGCCAAATTAAATTTGTGTATATTCAAAACTTTCTATACCTTTGCAGCCGCTTTTCAGATATGTTGTTTTGTGATATATCTCAAAGTTGGTCTGGTAGCTCAGCTGGATAGAGCAACAGCCTTCTAAGCTGTGGGTCTCGGGTTCGAATCCCGACCGGATCACTACACAAAGAGAGTATGGCACTTTTGTCTGCTCTCTTTTTATTTTTGCAAACCTCAACATTTGCGCTATTGAAAGAAATAGTGTAATTTTGCGAGCGAAAAAAAATAATAAGACATTGAAAAACGAGATATTAGAACGATATAACCGAGTATGTATCTGTGGCGGCGGATCACTTGGGCATGTAGTATCTGCTGTACTGTCAACTAAAGGCTGTATGGTTTCACTTCTAACCACAAAACCAGACAAATGGAGCAAAACCTTAGAGGTAACAGACTTTAATATGAACAAATATACGGCTCATTTTGATTGTATATCCGCCAATCCAAAAGATGTAATAAGCAAGTGCGATATAGTGCTTGTATGCCTACCCGGATTTGCTATTGAGTCAACACTAAAACAAATTCAGCCATACATAACTACACAAGCAGTGGGATCAATAGTTTGCTCATCAGGTTTTTTCCTTTATGCACATGATATTTTTCCTAAGCAGCAGAAACTATATGGGTTTCAGCGCGTACCATATATCGCACGAACAGAAGAATACGGGAAAAGTGCACATATCTTAGGGGATAAAAACAAACTATTTATTACTACAGAGAATATCATAGACAATGATTTCATAGACTTTTGGCAATTCGTTTTCAACAAACCTATAGAAAGACTCGGCAGTTATCTCCAAGCCACTTTAACCAACAGCAACCCTCTTCTCCATCCCTCGCGACTTTATTCGCTATGGCACGATTGGCACGAAGGAATTTATTATAATCAATGCCCACGATTTTATAGCGATTGGGACGACTATACTTCTCAATTATATATTGCATGCGACAACGAACTGCATCTGCTTACAAATAAATATAATGTTGAGTTACCAACAGTATTGGAATACTACGAGAGTTATGACGCATCATCGCTTACAAGAAAATTACGCTCAATAGAATCGTTTAAGAACCTGAATGCACCAATGATTTGCACAGAGAAAGGGTATGTTCCTGATTTCAACAATAGATATTTTACCGAAGACATACCATTCGGAATGCAACATATCCAAAACTTGGCTAGAAAAGAAAATATCCTTACTCCCACTATTGACAAAATTCTGCAATGGGGATATAAAGTCTTAAACAAAAACTAATACCACAGCATAAAATCTAATCAGACGCATAATTATAATGAGAGATTTGATAACTAAAATACTCGTTTCACTACACTTGTATCGCCCTGCCGTAGATTTTATAAATAGGATTTCTGCTCGCCGACAAGCAAGACTTATGAAAAGACATGGCCTACAGATGCTCAGTGAAGTATGCATAGCATTAGAAAAAAGCAATATTCATCCTTTTCTTACCTTTGGAGTATTACTCGGCTCGTTCCGCGAACATGGTTTTATCTCACATGATTTTGATATTGACTTAGGAATACTTGCAGCAGAGGCAAATGAGTTGATGCACCTGAATCTTGAAAAATCAGGATTCAAACTTGTTAAACAAAATTATTTAGCCGCAAACAAGCAAGTCTTCGAAGAAACCTACAACTACAACGGCATTCACCTTGATATATTCTATTATTTTGAAGAAGGCAACAAATTCTTCACTATCATCGAGCGACCGCACGAAACAAAAGAATGGAAAGAAGCTAATAAGACCGATGGCTTTCCATGCGATAAGTCACTCGTTCCTAAATGCGATTTTGAAAAGCATAATTTTTTAGGTGTAGATGTTTTGGTTCCTACTGATACAGACGGATGGCTGAGAGCCATATATTCCGACTCGTATATGACACCCGTCAAGAATTTCAAAGCGTCAGACTTCAAAACTCAGATTATTCACACCAACTATCGCACATACAGAAAAATCTTCCAATAAACAACTGATATGATTTCTGTAATAGTCTGTACATATAACAGAGATAAATTTATCTACCATTGTCTTGAGTGTCTAAGTAAAAACAAGACTAAAGCCGATTGGGAACTGCTACTTGTTGATAATAATTCAACTGATAACACAGCAAACGAATGTAGGAGATACGAAAACGATTTCAAACCAAATAATTATAGGTACATAAAAGAATTGAGACAAGGCTTGAGCCACGCTCGCAACAGAGGTATAGACGAAGCAAAAGGAGATTGGCTCGTTTTTTTAGATGATGATTCTTTCGTAGAAAACAACTATTTAGAAAACCTACATCAATACATACAATCTATGCCAGACCTAAATGTGTTTGGCGGGAAAATCATTCCTCTCTTTGAGTCAGGTAAAGCACCTGATTGGCTATGTAAATGGAATCAATCATGGGTATCTGCAATAGACTTGGGCAAAAAAGTCAAGTTATTTTCCAACAGACAATTCCCTGTTGGAGCAAATATGGGATTTACTAAGAAAGTGGCGACCGAATGTGGATACTTCAACCCCGAATTAGGTAGAAAAGGAAACAACCTGATAAGCGGGGAAGAAAAAGACTATTTTAATAGAATCAAATCAATGGGATACAAAATACATTATTTACCTAATCTGATAGTAAAACATTGTATTCCACCTCAACGCACAACAAAAGAATATATCAGCCGATTCGGATTAGCAATAGGCCAAAGCGAAAAGATCAGAACCCTAAACATAAGCACGGCTGCATACCTCACGAAACTACTTATAGAAGCCATCAAATGGTGCATAACTATTGCTTTATTCCTATTCTACACAATCATTGGCAAACAATCTTGCGCCAATTCATTGATAACCTTTCGAACACAAGTCACAAAAGGTCTTACCGGGCGTTATTGATATTATTGATTCATACTGAAAATTATGGATAAGTGTCTAAAGATAAAGTTTTTTTCGCGTTCTTTTGATTTGCGCTTATATGACAGGTCAAAAGGACTTTATCAACAAGCAGAAATAGAGTGTGTTAGGCTTACCGACCAAAGTGCTGACGGCTATTTCTACACTATGCTTAGCGACAAAGATTGCGACATAGCAATAAATATCGACGAAGACTGCTTTATCACGGACTTGAATGCAGTAATGGAATTAACTGAATATGTAATAGATAATGGATATGCAAATTGCGGTTGTCCGGATGGTGGTTCATTCAGTTCAAGAAAAGCAAACCCTTTAGTAACTAATCCGTTTTTTAATATTATCAATCTTAAACTAATAAGAGAAAATATTGCTAAAAATGGCAACGGCAATAATATCATAAAGGCTATCAAGCAACAAGTTAAATTGTTTGATTACAATGCTAACAAGGAAAAAATGATAGAAAGTTTTCCAAAAGAAATTTTGCAGAATAAATATGATTTCAACAATCAAACACAAGAACCATATTATAAGTTTTTCCTTTGGTTGGCATGCAATTTCAAAGTGCTTTATCTAAAAAGTTCCTTACATGAAGATGGCACGACGACTATTCTTTTCAATCATTCAGACAAACAAATATGTATGCACACATGGTATGCACGATTTTATTCTGTGCCATCAGTCATAGTAAGATATTTCCAACACGACGCTGGCAAACAACAAAATAGAATAAATGCTATAATAGACAGCGCATACCAACAGCGGAATTTGGTATTCATACCAGAATACACATCCTCTCGATATCTTTCAGACCGACTGATAAGATATTTCGTTAAATTCTTTCAACGGACTGCAAGACTGCCCAAGAAACTCTTCAAAAAACTCACTAATTGACTTAATTACAATAGTCGAGAAAGACTATCGTAGTATTTAGGTGAAACAGGTATGGGTTTGCTCTGCACATCCAACTCTGCTTGAATCATACCATCTTTATCGCGTCGTAGCACTTTAATTCGTTTAGGATTGATGTAGTACGACCTCTGACAGCGAACAATTCCCGAACGCAATACTAATTGCTCTATCGATTTCATCGAATTACGCAATTGATACTCCCTTATATTGTCGGCTTCAACATATCTAATAAGAACATAGTTCTCATTTGCCTCAATGTACAATATACTATTAACATTTATCACGCACTTCAAACGACCTGTCGAATCAACAAAACGAATTAACGACTCTTCTTTAACTTCAGACTTTTGCTCCATAAATGAGAGCGCCAAAGAGAATATAACATAGGGATATGTCCACACAAGCAAAAGACTTGCCGCAGAATAGCCTACAGCGGTAAAATATAGATATTCTCCCTCAGAAATCAAAGTCATATATAAGCCCATAAACAAGGCAGAGATAATAAGTTCGGCAAGACACCAACCTATATAATTTAACCAATTCAAATTCAAATGATGGCGCAAAAGAAAAAGTAAATTACGAAGAAGTGCAATTACCAATAATTGTATCGCAGATACTAAAACTACATTTACAGGCAAAAGTAATTTACCTTTAGAGTAAAAATCAACTATAAACTGTGGCTCGTACAAAAGTACAAACAAAATATAAAACGCAGGCAGTCCAAGATAGAACAATATTTGCGTTGCGGGGTGATAAAAAAGGCGTGGAATCTTTGCCATACGGATAAAATTTAATCACTTTTCTTAGTGTGACGAAATTAAACAATCATATTTTTCGTCATATATATGACAATTTAGTCACTAATAATATAAATTCGTCAAAATTCATGCCATTTTATAACGAGAATTTTCGCCACCAACTGTTTCTGACTAATTTTGTATCGTCAAAGAGAAAGGAGGAAATATGAAAATCAACAAGAAAATAAAAAACAAGCGATTAAATATAAGGAAGTCCAATATGGACAAATGGCTTAGCGATGCTATCAATTTCTTTATGACTCCACGAAGCGATAGCCAAAACCAGACCACTGATTTCGCTATAGCGCTTTAAAAACAGAATCACATCTCGCCGTGAGGCGGGTTTAGGTTTATAATACAGACATAATTTCGCGCAGGCAACTTACCCTATAGGTTGCCTGTTTTTCTTTTTCCTCACTCTCATGTATCCACATCTGATCAATTCCTGCATTCTTTGCACCCTGTATATCACTACTCCAACCATCACCTATCATCAGCACTTCATCAGAGCGTAAATTATCCAAACCTAAAGCATAAAAAAATATATCTGCATTAGGCTTCTGCACACCTACTTCCTCCGAAAGCACTACATGATTAAAACAATCGGCAAGCCCCGAACGACGAATCTTTTCGTACTGCTGCTCAATAAAGCCATTACTTACAATTGTCAAACTATACTTACTAAACAAATATCTTACGACCTGTTCAGCATCTGGCAAACAAGAGAAATACTCAAGGGTTAATGCCGAAAAATCCTTGCCCATACATTTTGCATCATAATCAGTAAAGTCAGAATCAGCAAATAACTGTTTTGAGATAGGATGATAAAACCGCTCTAAATGTAATTCGTCTTTAGTTATAAGGCTCTGACCATATTTATCCCATAACATGAGATTATACGGATGATATTCGTTATAATAACCCTCAAAGGTTGGATATAATTTAGTCAAATTATATTTTTCGTAGATATCCCTTAGAGCGTGTAATTCAGCATGATGAAAATCACCTATTGTATCATCCCAATCTAAAAATATGGCTTTATATTTCTTCATCTAATTGTCGGTCTGTATTCTTTTTATCTACATCTCCTGCCACACATATTACAATTTCCCCTTTAGGTTGATTTTGCTTAAAATAATCAGCCAGTTGTTGTAAAGTACCTCTATGAGTTGTTTCGTGTAACTTGCTGATTTCTCTACTTACACTTGCGAGCCTTTCAGCACCACAAGCCTGCGATAGTTGCTCCAAGGTTTTTTGAAGACGATATGGCGATTCGTAGATAATAAAAGTATGTTGCAGATGTGCCAATTCGTTTATTCTTGTCTGACGGCCTTTTTTTTGCGGCAAAAAACCTTCAAAAAAGAATCTGTCGTTTGGTAAGCCTGAATCAACAAGAGCAGGCACAAAAGCCGTTGCCCCAGGCAGACACTGCACTTCTATACCCGATTCAACTGCTTGTCTTACCAAAAAGAAGCCTGGGTCGCTTATTGCAGGAGTTCCGGCATCGGAAATAAGAGCGATATTCATTCCGCCCTTCAAATCTTCTACCACCTGCCCGGCAGTCTTATGTTCATTAAACTTATGATGAGAACGGAGCGGAGTATGAATATCATAATGCTTAAAGAGGACACTACTTGTACGAGTGTCCTCTGCAAGACAATAATCTACCTCTTTGAGCACTCTTAGTGCACGCAAAGTGATGTCCTCAAGATTACCTATAGGTGTGGGAACAATATAAAGCATCAGTAGCGGCGTTTAAGTATATTTACAAACAACTCGTATGACTGACTTTCTTTATCCCAAGAGAATTTCTTATCAATATAACGAAGTGCATCTTCTATATTATCCATTTGATTCAGAGCATCAATAGTCTTGTTCATCTTCTCACCATCACCAGCAAACAACTCGCGCTGAAACAAGAATCTATCACCTATAGATATTGCTTTCCTTATATCATCAATCTGGGGCAAACTAACACCCGAATGTTTTTCTTGAGACTCTTCATTATCATTCTCTACAGGCTCTTCTATCTGCTCTACAATTTTATCTTCTCTTTGGGCTTCTTCTTCCAATTCCTCATCTGTGAGCAACTCATCGTCCGGGCTGACGACCTCTTCTTCTAATTCTTCTTGTTCTTTCTCATGACCTTCTTCAAAATCATCATCTTGAGTGTCATCAACAATCAGTTCTATTTCCACTTCAGGTTCATCCGACTCTGACTGCAACAGCGAGTTATTAACCTTATTGTCCAATTCGACTCTTAAGGTATCTACAGTTTGCTGCAACTGCTCAGCACGATCAAGTAAGAGTTTTACTTGTCCCCTAATCGAAGCCAACTCATTATTAATATTATCAATTATAATCTGTTCCATAATACATGTATTTTATTTTGTAGCATCCTCTAATTTTCCCATCATAACAAACATGAATAATGCAGCCAATGCACACACACCTACGAATATACCCCACAATCCCCATAGTGGCATTGTTCCCCAGAAATTGCTACCTACAGATACGAGATAATTGCCCGCTGCAGTGGCTACGAACCAGCCACCCATCATCATTCCCTTATATTTTGGTGGAGCAACTTTACTTACAAAACTAATTCCCATCGGGCTAAGCAACAACTCTCCAAAAGTAAGAATCAAATAAGTAAATATCAACACATTGGGATCCGCAAAATTGGTAAATCCATTTTCTATAGCGGCTTTTTTAAGTGCGATTATATCTACATCTTCATTTGCAGGATTATAGCCCAAAGCCTCTGCTTGCAAATTCGGACTCAACAAGTCTTTTGAGAACACTGCCATTACTACATACGCCAAAGCAGCAACTACCATTCCGTAGGCTATTTTTCGTGGTGCTGACGGCTCTTTACCTTTTTTTGCCAATGCACCAAATATAGCCATTGACACAGGCGTCAATGCAACTACATAGAAAGGATTAAACTGTTGGAAAATAGGAGCAGCCACATCCACTCCGTCTGCACTTATATTCAAATACTTATACACCAACACGCCTATTGCCGCTATTGCCACTACCGCAGACACCGACTTTCCTGTTGCTGACTTGCTTTGCACAAGCGAAAAACAAGCATAAACAAGTAAAACTATCATCAGTAGATTTACTATGCTAAACGACATCGACTGAATACCGGTAGAAACTGGATAAACATATTCATTAGCAAAGTATGTCAATGTTAAGCCATTCTGATGGAATGCCATCCAGAAGAAAATAACCACTGCAAATACCAAACACAGAGCGATAATTCTTTTCTTTGTCTGCTCTGGCGTGAGTTCTTCCACCTTCTGCCCTGTACTTGCCGCTTGCTTTACAGAATTCTCTACATGCTTGAACCAAGGCCTACAAAAATAATATATCAATATGGACAAAATAAGTGACGCACATGCTACCATGAAAGCGAAATGGTATGAATCATTAACAGAATACCCCATGCTTTTTTGCGCCCAATCCATAATCTTTACAGCCGCAGTAGGAGCAAACATAGCACCTATATTTATTGCCATATAGAATATAGAGAAAGCAGAGTCGCGACGGTCAGCATACTTCGGGTCATCATATAAATTACCGACCATCACCTGCAGATTGCCCTTAAACAAACCGGTTCCTATACTGATGAGCACAAGAGCCAGTATCATTATTGACATTGCAAATGAACCACCGCCAAGCGGTATGGCCAAACATACATAACCCAAAAACATCACTATTATACCTATCGTCACACACTTACCATAGCCGATTTTGTCAGCCAAAATACCCCCAACAAAAGGCATAAAATAAACAAAAGCAAGGAATATAGAATATATCTGTCCTGCTGTTTTAGGTTCTAAACCAAAATTTGCACGCAAAAAAAGCGCAAACACCGCAAGCATGGTATAATAACCAAAGCGCTCTCCGGTATTGGCAAGGGCTAAAGCAAAAAGCCCTTTAGGTTGATTCTTAAACATAATCTATTCTGTATTTATGAACTATTTGTATATCCAACAATTCCAAATCGGGTGCAAATTTAAGACTTTTATTTTATTCAGACAAAAAAATGAGACTGTCTAACAAGTTTTGTTAGACAGTTTTTTTATGTATACGATCGGCGAATGGATGTCTGTAAGAATTTGTGAATGGTAGTCGTATTTTGATTGAAAAAAATGGGCTTTCTTGCTGTTTTTCAACAAGAAAGCCTTTGTTATATGACAAAGTTTTTGTAACTTTGTGGTGAGAAAAAAAACATATAACGATGGCAAAGTTAGCAATAAAATCTGAAACGAGCAAATCAAACTCAC
>JAFVDX010000030.1 GCA_017478225.1 Paludibacteraceae bacterium
CAGCCTTTTTCTGGATCAAATGAGGTCTGTGGCTTAGGATTATTTTTCTATCTCATAACCTTGAACCATAATAGCAGGCCCGATGGGTAGTTTCCGCTTCTTGCCTTTGGTGATATTACGGGCATAACTGGTTTTGAATTGTGACTGCATATCAAGAATGCCATAGCGGTCGCTGTCAACTACCATTACGCTAATGTAGTATTTCCTTTTTCCTCTCAGCACGATGGTTTCTTCTGGTTGGATGTCGAGTCGCTGCTTGCTGTTGCTTTTCTCGATCCGGTGGTAGATGGGCTTATTGAGGATGTTCACAAATTTGCCACCTTGTATCTCATAGATATTGAAACTAAGCACGCACCATTGGTATGAGATGCCTTTAACGGTCAGCAGAATGTCGCTGATGACGTAATCCTTCTTGCTTTTGAACACAGGCCCCCATTCTGTGCCATCAATCTTGCCTTTTCCACGGAATGATGCCACTGGTCCACTGATAGCTTTACCTACAATCTTCTGTGGCTTGTTTTTCTTGCCTACTACGACTTCGGCCAGCTCGACCATTTTGTCCTTCATCGTGACTGTCAGCTGCTGTCCGTTGGCGTATGTTTCGTAAGGGATAATGGTCTTTTGGAATGACACATGGGTAAACACCAAGTCATTCTTGCGATTAGCAGGTATCTCTAACTCAAAGTTTCCGTTAGCATCCGATATAGTTCCTACGCTATCCTCATCGAATCCTATGCTAACATATTCAACCGTTTCGCCTCGTTCATTAACCACATGTCCCTTGACAATGGTCTGTGCCGATACTGGCGATGCTACTGTTATGATGGTAATTAGCATCGCAAAAACAAGAGTCTTTTTCATCTGCTATTCTTCGCTGCTATAGTCCAATATATCTGCTGGTGTACAATCCAATGCCTTGCAAATGGCATCAAGTGTTGTAAAGCGTATGGCCTTAGCCTTACCCGTTTTCAGTTTCGAAAGGTTTGTGATAGTGATGCCAACTCGCTCAGATAATTCGTTAAGCGAAATTTTTCTTTTGGCCATCATTACGTCTAAATTTACAACTATCATCTGTTGCCCTCCCTATACCGTTAAATCGTGTTCTGCTGCAACTTGATAGCCCATCTTGTACAAAATGCCAAAAACGAGTAGTATAAGAGATTGCACAAATGGATTTGAGGTGAGGACTATTACTGCAGGACCTTCAGAAATGAATGCTTGATTAAGATTGTCCGATGCTACTGTTTGAAGAAATAACAATAGAACAGCAATAAAGATAAGCCTAATGTTCTTTTTAGGGAACAATTCTTCATGCTGGATACCTTTGATGAGATTGATAAAGAAAACCACACATAGACCTATGACAGCCAACGTCAGTGCTATATATAATAGGAATATAGTGGAAACAAACAGGACTTGATTTTGTTTTGCTTCCCAATGGATATGGCTGCCTGTAGTATCAAAGACCTGATGATAGCTTTGGTAACACAAAAATACAAACCATATGGCACAGAAGAACAGTGCCACATAACTGAGCCATTTCAGCGTCATAGTCAATTTCTCATTCATAGCGTAAATCAATTTAATTGTTATACTGGCTGCAAAGGTAGTATTATTTGTCGAAAAACGATAAATAATAAATGATAATTAACTATTATTTAACTAAAATCGTATATTTTTACAGAAATAATCTATCAAGAAAATCAGTCAGGTGATACAGAGTCGCGCCACAAAGTTGTCATTCAAAAATAGCAGATTTATGGGATTTGGATAGTAATACATAATAAAACTCGTGGGGATTGTGTAAAATTACTAAAATAGATCTGTGAGGATTGGAATTTTATATTACGCATACATCACCAAAAAACCACTATCTATGCCCCTATTGGTTGCAGATTTCAAATTTTTACAGGGGAAAGAATAAGCAAGAAGAAGGTCAAGTGAGCCTTTCCTATATCTGCCTTTCAAGAGAAAACCATCAAATTTTCTAATTGCAAGTTATTTTCAGACGATTTTCTTGAAAAAACATCGCATAATATGCGCTATTTGGTAGATTTGTTTGGCTATTCAACATTAATTTAGTATCTTTGCCGCAGAATTTGCGACGTTAATCGCTGTTTTATGTCGCACAAAGTAGAATGCATTATGTATATACACGAAAGAGATAATTGGACGGACTTCCGTTGGGACACGTCCCAAGTGTCACTCCTTCAGGAGAAAGTATTCCGTAAGCAGGGGTTGCTTTATGGTAGGTTAAGTTCATTGGGCTTTGACAGCAAACTCCGTGCAATGGCAGAGAACCTGACTTACGACGTGGTATATTCTTCAGAG
>JAFVDX010000003.1 GCA_017478225.1 Paludibacteraceae bacterium
AGGCAAGAGTTATACCTACACTCCAAAGGCTGTGAAGGGTGATATTGGCACAGTTCAAAGAGGTCAACGGAAAATCGTTTGGGAGATGCTTGAAGACCGCCCTGAATGGGAAGTGTCTCAAGCACGATTTAAGATTAATGCCAAAGTAGAGAATCTCACCTTCACAGTTGGTGGTGTTAGTTTCAAGATGCAGATGGTAGAAGGTGGCAGTTTCACGATGGGTTGCACAAGCGAGCAGGGTGGTGATTGCGAAAGTGATGAAAGTCCTTCTCATCAGGTTACTTTGTCGGATTACTTTATTGGTCAGACAGAGGTAACACAAGGTTTGTGGCGTGCGGTGATGGGTAGTAATCCAAGTTATTTTCAAAATGGTGATAATTATCCTGTAGAAAAAGTAAGTTGGAACGATTGTCAGGAATTTATTAGGAAACTAAATAATATGTTGTCATCGGAACTTGACGGTAAGCGTTTTTGTTTGCCTACTGAAGCGCAATGGGAATATGCTGCTCGTGGAGGTAAGAAGAGCGGTCATTATAAATATGCGGGTAGCAACAATATAGGCAGTGTTGCTTGGTACACAGACAATTCTGGCAGTAGCACTCATCCTGTTGGCCAGAAGGTTGCCAATGAGTTGGGGCTGTATGATATGTCAGGAAATGTATGGGAGTGGTGCCATGACTGGAATGATAGTTATACGGGCGGCTCTCAGACCAACCCCACTGGTGCTGCCTCTGGCTATAGCCGTGTGTACCGTGGCGGTAGTTGGTACTTCAACGCGTGGTACTGTCGCGTATCGAATCGCGACAACTACTCGCGTGACTACAGCTACTGCGATCTCGGTCTGCGCTTGGTTTTGGTCCCCTAAATTACACCTAAAAGACATAAGTTAGACAAACAATAATACATAACAAACAATAATGCGCAACGAGCTAAATACAATTAAGATATTTGCACTTGCAGGGTTGAAAAAATCGCCCTACCTTTGTACGCTAATAAATACGCTAATAAATACGCTAATAAATATGTGTAATTTAAACAGCACTAAATTAATTTAAACAGCACTAAATAATATGAAAAGATTTTTTGTTCTCTCGTTGGTTTCTATTATATCTATGGCTATGTTTTCGCAATCAGCCGAGTCGAATATCATCTCTTTATCTGCTTTCAAAGTGCAGTATTTCAGCGACTACGCCAAATCGTATGTAGAGAAAGAAATTAACCAATGGCAACAGAAAGATGAGTTTGAAAAACTCGCCGATTGGCAACAACGAGTAAATGAAACTACTCGTAACCAAAAGATCCGCCAACTCACAGCGCAATGCGAAAAACAATATATTGACAAGTACTCTGCTAAAGTCAAACCAAATGTTACTTTAGGACAGTATGATGCCGAAAATGAAGTTTTTCTCTTGACTGATTCTAAGTTTGGTAATATGCTGGTATCAGTACCTATAGCCGAAGGACGCAACTTCAAGCAGGGTTGGGCAACCGCTAAATTCACGCCTAAGTACTTTATAGAAAACGATGTACTTGCCCTCAAGAGCCTTGACATATATATGCCTTCACTTAATAAGCACTATACTTATTCCAACCAAGCATCGCTCAAATACGAATTAGCGCAAGTGGATTATAATTTCAACCCTATTGACATTGCTCCTGCGTCAACTCAAAGTGGTGCTAAAGGTCAACAGACTATAAGCGAGAAAAAGATTTCTGTTGGCAAATCGAAAGTGGACTTGCAAATTCCTCAGACCAGTGCATCTAACAAGAATACTTTCGCTGTAATCATTGCTAATGAGGAATATAAATCAGTATCTGCAGTACCCTTTGCATTGAATGACGGGCGCGTGTTTGCCAAATATTGTCAGCGCACTTTAGGTATTCCCGCTACCAATATAAAACTCTGCGAGAACGCCACATACAATGACTTACGCTTGGCTGTTGCATGGCTGAAAAATGTGTGTGAGAAATATGAAGGCGAGGCTTCTGTGATATTCTATTATGCCGGGCACGGCATACCCGATGAGGCCGACAAATCAGCATATCTCTTGCCTGTTGATGGCGACGGAAGATATGTGGCAACAGGATATAAATTAGATGAACTCTACCAGAAATTGGGCAATATGCCAGCCAAGTCTATTACCGTTCTGCTGGACGCTTGCTTCTCAGGCTCAAACCGCGATGGTAAGATGCTCGCAGACGCTCGCGGCGTAGTTGTAAAAGCCAAGCCAGGTATGCCACAAGGTAATACTGTGGTCCTCTCCGCTGCACAAGGAAGCGAAACGGCCTTGCCTTATGAACAAGAAGGGCATGGAATGTTTACATACTATATGCTCCTAAAATTGCAAGAGACTCAAGGCGATATAACACTAAGCGATTTGTCTAACTATGTAATCAAAGAGGTGGGCAGAAAGACCGCTGTTTCTGATAAACCTCAGACGCCAAGCGTAGTAGCGGCTACTGCTGTGCAGAACTCTTGGCAACATTGGAAATTAAGATAAAATGAAAATAGCACTTATAGGCTACGGCAAAATGGGGCATATCATTGAGAAAAAAGCCAAAGAAAGAGGGCATGAGGTGATATGCATAATCGACAAAGATAACCAACAAGATTTTGACTCTGAGGCTTTCAGAAATGCTGATGTTGCAATAGAATTTTCTACGCCTGCAACCGCCCCCGAAAATATCCGTCGTGCATGGCAAGCAGATGTGCCTGTTGTTTGTGGTACTACAGGATGGTTAGACTTGCTTTCATCACTACAAGAAGAACTAAAAAACAACAATAAGGCACTATTCTATACCTCTAACTATTCCATTGGAGTAAATTTGTTCTTCGCACTCAATAAATATTTAGCAAAAATAATAGGTAACTATTCTCAGTATAAGCCTCAAATAACTGAGATTCACCATATTCATAAGTTAGATGCGCCTTCAGGTACCGCTATCTCGCTCGCTCAAGACATCAATTTCCCCAAAGAGGATATCATTTCTGAGCGTAGAGGGGAAGTAGCAGGTACTCATATTGTGAAATATGAAAGCGAAGTTGACTCAATCACCATTGCTCACGAGGCCAAATCTCGTGAAGGATTTGCTTTAGGTGCTATCCTCGCTGCCGAGTTCATTAAAGGCAAACAAGGCTACTTCACTATGCAAGACCTCTTAAATATCTAACTCATCTGAGTTTTTCAGTTATATAAATTCTCTACGAAAATGAAATCCCGTATTAAAAATATCCCTAAAAAGCAATGGATTAAGGCTTCCATTTGGAGCATACTTTATCTGCTCTTTCTGCTGTGGCATGGCAATTGGTGGTGGGTACTACTATTGCCTTTTATCATTGATGCTTTCACCACAAAGTTTATTCCTTACACTTGGTGGAAGCGCTATAAACCTGCTGCTGAAGGCGAACCTGCTAATCCTAAAGCCAACAAAACGCTCTATACCATCTTTTCATGGATAGATGCCATCGTGTTTGCTTTGGTGGCTGTGTATTTTATCAATCTGTATCTTTTCCAAAACTATCAAATACCTTCGTCGTCACTTGAAAAAAGTTTGCGAGTGGGCGATTTTCTGTTTGTTAGTAAAGCATCCTACGGACCAAGAGTACCCAACACTCCACTTTCATTCCCACTTGTACAACATACCTTTCCTAATTGGTTAGGAGGTACGAAGAGTTTTATTGAGCATCCGCAATGGAAATACCGCAGACTCAAGGGCTGGGATCATCCCAAGAAAAACGATATAGTCGTTTTTAATTTCCCAGCAGGCGACACCGTATGCACACTCAAGCAGAACCCCGACTACTACACACTTTGCTATCATTTTGGCAAAGATAGAGTATGGGCCGATAAACATACTTTTGGCCAGATAGTTACCCGTCCTGTTGATCGCCGCGAGAATTATGTTAAGCGATGCGTTGGCGAACCCGGGGATTCACTACAAATAATAGATAATCAAATCTATATCAATGGCTCTATGCTTCCCGACAAAGAGGGGGTACAATATAATTATTTTGTTTATACCTCCGCTCCGTTGTCGGCGTCCTATTTGGATAAATTAGGCATATCCAACGACGACCGTATGCTGCTTCAACAAGGCGTATATCATTTCCCTCTTACCAAACAAATGCTTGCCAAATTGCAGAAAAATCCCTCTGTTATTCAAATACAAATTGAAGACGGAGCCGTTTATGGCGGTCCCGTATATCCACTTGGAGAAACACAATGGAATCGTGACAATTACGGACCTATATACATACCTAAGAAAGGAGATAAAATTCTACTTACAGAAGATAATTTCCATATATATAAGCGAGTTATTGAAACCTACGAACATTCGTCTGCACATATTGGAGACTATTATCAATTCCAAATGGACTATTATTGGATGATGGGCGACAACCGCCACAACTCCGCCGATTCGCGCTATTGGGGTTTTGTTCCGGAAGATCACATTGTTGGAAGACCTGTCTTTATTTGGCTTTCTATAGAGAAAGACCGCCCATGGGGAAAAGGACATATACGATGGAAACGACTATTCAGAAAGGCTGAACAATGATACTGCCTACAGCATATCTGCCTTCTGTAGGATGGTACAAATCGTTCCTGCAAGAAGATTCAAAAATAGAAATCTACGAGAGTTTTCCGAAACAAACTGCCCGCAACCGATGCCGTATTGCAGGACCAAACGGCATACAAATGCTTTCTGTACCGGTTTGTAAATGCGAGCATAAACAACTAACCAAAGATGTGGAAATCTCTTATCAAACCAAATGGCAACACCAACATTGGCAAGCGTTAGTTAGCGCATACAACAACACACCTTTCTTCATCTATTACCAGGATTTCTTCTTCCCTTTTTACCAAAAGCAATTCCGATTCCTTATCGACCTCAATGAGCAACTCATTGATACAATACAAACATTAATTAATCCAAAAAATATAAAAACAATCAATTATACTTCAACATTTGAAGATAACACCACACAAACACCACCATTCTTGCCTAAACCATACTATCAAATTTTCGCTCAGAATCAGAGTTTTACACCCGATTTGAGCATAGTAGATTTGTTGTTTAATATGGGTCAAGAATCAATTTTATATCTATGAAAAATATCAATTGGTCACAACTCGGTTTTCATTATACAGAAACGGACTATATCGTTCGCTCTGAATTTCATAATGGCATTTGGAGTGAGCCAATAGCCACAACCGATAAAACTATTCAACTCAATCTCTCTGCCACTTGTCTGCAATATGGACAGCAAGCCTTCGAAGGTCTCAAGGCCTTTCGTGGAGTAGATGGCAAGATTCGAATTTTCCGTATGGAGCAAAATGCTCTGCGACTCCAATCGTCAGCACGAGGGCTGTATATGCAACCCGTGCCTACTGATTTATTTTGTCGCTCTATCTTACTCGCTCTACAGAAAAACTTGGACTTCTTGCCGCCCTACCAAACAGGTGCAGTACTCTATTTCCGGCCTTTACTCATTGGCACAACACCGCGATTGGGAGTTGGGCCTGGCAAAGACTTTCTCTTTGCTGTCATTCCATCGCCTATAGGACCATACTTCAAAGTAGGATTTCATGGCACGCCTTTTATCGTCAATAGACGAGTGGATCGCGCGGCACCCTTAGGTACAGGACAATTCAAAGTTGGAGGCAACTACGCAGCATCTTTTAGAGCAACAGAAGAAGCACATGCAGCAGGATTGTCATGCATATTCCTCGATTGCAAAGAACATAAATATATAGATGAGTGCGGTGCCGCTAATTTCTTCGGTATCAAAGGCAATTCATACATCACACCCGCCTCATCTTCTATTCTACCATCAATTACCAACAACTCGCTTATGACACTCGCAAGAGATATGGGTATGAAAGTGGAAAGACGCAAGATTCCGCTCGAAGAACTTGCCGAAATGAGCGAATGTGGAGCATGCGGTACTGCTGCCGTTATCTCTCCTATTGCAAGAGTGATTGACCCCGATAATCAACGCATATATGAATTCGGGAAAGAACCGGGCCCAGTATCGATAAAACTATATAATGCACTACAAGATATTCAATACGGCAGAGTTCCCGATCCATACAACTGGTGCAAAATCATCGACTAAACCCTCTCAGTCTTCTAAATCTTCTAAAAATATCTAAGCCCTCTAAAAACAACTCCCTATGAAAATACAAACCGTTTATACCTGCCAATCCTGCGGAGCAAAAGCCCCCAAACTCTTAGGACGATGCCCACAATGCGGCGAATGGGGAACATATATAGAAGAAGTTGTATCTTCGCCCAATACATCCACTAAACGCACTCTAACCACATCTCTTCCGCCGCAGAAACTGCAAGATATACAAACGACTGCAGAAATTCGTATTTCTACCCTCAATGCAGAATTCGACCGCGTTTTAGGAGGAGGTATTGTGGCCGGTAGTCTCGTGCTTATTGGAGGAGAACCGGGGATAGGCAAATCTACTCTCGCTCTACAAGTGGCTATGCAAATGACAGACAAAACTATCCTTTATGTATCGGGAGAAGAGAGCCTTAATCAACTTAAAATGAGGGCACAACGGCTTAGTGGGGAGCCGCAAAACCTCTATTTAGTAAGCGAAACATCGGTTGAGAAAATCCTTGAATATGTGCACCAACTAAAACCTGAATTAGTAGTTATCGACTCTATCCAAACCGTTGGACTGCAAGCCTTAGACTCTACTATAGGTAGTGTAGGACAAATACGAGAGAGTGCATCGCAAATTATGCACACAGCCAAGGAAACTAATATTCCTTTTATCATTGTCGGACATATCACTAAAGACGGGACCCTTGCCGGTCCGAAAGTACTTGAGCACATGGTTGATACAGTGTTGCTATTCGAAGGAGACCAGCACTATATGTATCGTATTTTGCGTTCACAAAAAAACCGTTTCGGTTCTACAAGCGAGTTGGGAATATTCGAAATGAGACAAGACGGACTTAGACAAGTCAGCAACCCAAGCGAACTGCTTCTTTCACAGAATCATAACGACCTCTCGGGCATTGCTATCGCTGCCGCTATTGAAGGAGTGAGACCTTTTTTGATAGAAGTTCAGGCATTAGTTAGCACCGCAGCATACGGCACTCCACAACGAAGCAGCAACGGCTTTGACCCAAGGAGACTTAATATGCTACTCGCTGTCCTTGAAAAAAGAGTAGGATTCCGACTGCCACAGAAAGATGTATTCCTAAACATCGCAGGAGGTATCCACATCAATGACCCTGCTTCAGACCTTGCTATACTTGCAGCTATCCTTTCATCCAACATGGACATACCTATTCAACCTCTTACTTGCCTTGCCGGCGAAGTAGGACTTGCAGGAGAGATCAGGCCTGTGAACCGAATAGAGCAAAGAATTGCAGAAGCACAAAAATTAGGGTTCAAAAAAATCATTATTCCCGCCGGACAACAATTCTCAGTATCAAACCCAAAAATCGAGATCCTTCCTCTAAAAAAAGTAAGCGAAGCATTCAAAGAACTTATTATAAATCACTAAGATATTATCTCTTCAATATCTTTTTTCTACTCTATGTCCACTTGTTTTGTTGTTTTCCGCCCACTCTGCAAGCAACAAAATCTCCCTTTGCGTATTCGAAAAACATTTCATACCTTTGCAAGTTGAAATGAATTAATAACATGAAGAATATCGCTTTTATTATCAATCCTATATCAGGAACTAAAAATAAGAACCGTATTCCCAAACTAATAGAGCGTACGCTCGACCATTCACAGTGGGCATACGATATAGTAAAAACCGAATATAAAGGGCATGCAACTGAATTGGCAGCGCAATATGCCAAGTTGGGTTTTGACACTGTTGTTGCTGTGGGCGGTGACGGCACGGTCAATGAAGTGGCTTCAGGACTTATACATACCGATACCGCGTTAGGGATTCTACCAATAGGGTCAGGAAATGGTTTTGCAAGACACCTTAATCTGCCGCTGCAAATCGAAAAAGCCATTAAACTAATCAACAGCTCGGAACCTATCACCGTTGATTACGGAATAGTTAATTCACATCCATTCTTTTGCACTTGCGGTACAGGATTCGACGCATATATAGCCGACAAATTTGCTAAAGCAGGGAAAAGGGGATTTGCAACTTACCTGCAACATATAATTAAGGACTTCTTCAACTATCAATCACAACACTACAAACTACAATTCAGGGAAGACGATAGCCAAGAGTGGAAATACTTTGAGACTGATGCCTTTCTTATCACTTTCGCAAATGCCAACCAATGGGGCAACTCTGCTTATATCGCCCCAAAAGCGAGTATCCAAGACGGACTACTTGACATATCTGTTCTCTCCGCTTTCCCTATGACAGCAATTCCTTCGTTAGCATACAAATTGTTCGAGAAGACTATTGACCAAACTACTTATATCACAACTCTACATGCTACACAAGTCATTCTTACGCGACAACAAGACGGACCTTTCCACTATGATGGCGACCCAATTGATGAACACACTACCATCGATATCCAAATCAAAAAAGATGGTCTGAAAGTATTAGTGGCTAAACGATTCTAACATACTGAATATCTCTTATCAACTCTTGTTCAAACAATCTTAATACCTATCTTTTTATGGAAATCAAAATCGTTAATCACTCCAATAACCCTCTTCCCAGATATGAGTCGGAACAAGCAGCTGGCATGGATATAAGATGTTTCATTCCAGAACCTGTCACACTCCAACCTCTCCAACGAGCACTTTTTCCTACAGGTCTTTTTATAGAACTACCTAAAGGATACGAAGCACAAATTCGCCCACGAAGCGGTCTCGCACTAAAAAAAGGGCTCACAGTACTCAACACACCGGGGACTATTGATGCTGACTATAGAGGTGAAATTGGAGTTATTCTTATCAACCTATCTTCTGAACCTGTAACCATCGAGAGTGGCGAACGCATCTGCCAAATGGTAATTGCTAGACATGAGCAACCTCAACTTGTACAAGTTGACATCTTAGGACAAACACAACGAGGCGAAGGAGGTTTCGGACACAGCGGCGTAAAATAATCAACTAATCATACATTTACGAAAAAAATAATATCCATATTAGCACTCGCCTTATCCCTGATTGCGTGCCACACGCAATCAACTGCGCTTGTCAATAACACTCCTATTCCTCAACGACAATCAGAGCAATTCTTATACTACTTCTACCAATCACAACTCGCTCTTAATCAGAACGATTACCAAAAGGCAATGGCATTACTCAACTTTTGCCAGCAAATTGACCCTAATGATGCAGCAGTACAACAATCTCTTGGGTATATGTATCAAGGACTAAGACAAGACTCGCTCGCACTCTCACACTACCAACGAGCCTACAACGCACAACCACTCGCCTATTGGGAAAACTATGTAACGCTACTCTATCGACTCAATCCTAATCAACAAGGAGCAAAAATTGCCACACAAGTATTGTCTGATGTAATATCTAAAGACCCTGATAATATAGAAGCCTTAGAGGCACTATCATCTATCTATCAAACCATCGGAGATACAAAAAAAGCACTGCTAACCCAAGAAAAAATAGAAAAAGCAGAAGGCATCAATCAATATAATACCTCACAAAAGTACCAAATACTTGTAGCCGACCAACAATACGACAAAGCAATACAAACTCTACAAGACTATCTGCTGCTCAATCCTACAGATATGCGAACCAAAACACAAATAGCAGATACATATATGCAAATGGGCAAATCACAAAAAGCACTGCAACTATACCTACAAGAAGCAAACGACAACCCTGATAATCCTTACAACCTTCTCTCTCTTGCTCAATTCTATCGCACACAAAACAACTATAATACTCATCTCGTTGCCGACTCATTGGTATTACTTGCTATGAATTCCGACGAATTCTCACTTCCTGAAAAATATAGATTAGAGCAACAGAACAAAGACCTTTTCTTGAGTAGAGATACTATCAATAATTTCAAAGAAAGGCTATATAACCTCTACCTGCAGAACTACCCGCTTAACGACCTTGCCTATTCTATTTTTGCTAATTACTATATTGCTGAGAACCAACCTCAAAAAGCGCTACCACTACTATTAACACAAATATCTATCAATCCAAATAACTCACAAACATATACTCAAGTATTTGATATTTTACAACAAGACACTACTACCACAGACTCACTATATACTCATATTATTACAACTGCACATCATGCCCTACCGAATAATATGAAATGGAGTTATTGGATGTCAAGAGTATATGTGATGCAAGAAAAAAACGACTCTGCTATCTTAGTTATCAAAAACGCAATAGAACATGGTAAAGATGAAAATAGGTACCTACCTGCTCTATGGATAATGCTGGGAGATATCTACTCACTACAACAACAATGGGATAGCACTTTCCATTCCTACCAAGAAGCACTCAAATACGACAGCAAGAACACCTATGTCCTAAATAACTATGCTTACACTCTCGCGATACATGGTAACGACCTTAACCTCGCTGAAAAAATGAGCCAACAAACTATCGAACAAGAGCCCGATAATGCCACATTTCTCGACACTTATGCATGGATACTTTACCTGAAAGGACAAAATATACTTGCTCTTTTCTATATCAAACGAGCACTCGAAAACATGAGCCCGAATGAAAACAATCAAGAAATAATCGACCACTATAACCAAATTATTAAACAATGAAAAAACTTGTTATCATATCTTTCTGTCTTGCTATTCTTCTGCCATTCACCGGATGCAAAAACAAAAAAAATGTTGCTAAATCCAATGCAACACAAACGACTGTCGTTGATAAACAATCTTCAACCTCGGATAAAAAACACACAACCGACACCTCCAAAGAATCTAAAACTTCTAAAGAATCTAAAGAATCTAAGACTTCTAAAGAGTCTAAAGAATGGCAAACATTAGTTACAAGAAATCAAGATATCAAAACAATCTTTATTGATAACGCCTCCGTCACACTCAAAGTCTCTTCACAACAATTCTCCGGCAAAGCAGATATTAGTTTCATAGCAGATTCTGTTTTATCTTTTTCTCTACAACCCTTCCTCGGAATCGAACTCTTTAGAATCGACATAACTAAACAAAATATAATAGTTGTGGATCGCATTAACCGTCAATTCATATCTCTTTCTTATCCTGACCTCAAAAAACAGACAGGGCTCAATATAACTTTCAAGGACGCTCAAGCCATTATGCTCTCGCAACTCTTTATCATCGACGCCAATGAACTACTCTTCCCTGACAACAAGAAGGAATTTATCACAGACAACCAACAAAACAAATTAGTACAATTCACTTCCGATAAATTGCAATATCAATTTTTCTACCACCCTCAAAATCTCTACCCTACTATAGTTAATATTCGCCCCGCAGATAATAAGAAAAATGAATACAGCCAACTTCAATACTCCGCTTATACTCCTTTTGGCAACTTCTCATTCCCTATGCAAATAAATGCAACTTACTCATCCAGCAAAATCAATGCTAACTTATTTATCACATGCCCTAATTTTATTTACGACCAACCTCTACAAATATCACCACTAAACCTAAGCAGATATTCACAAACATCACTGCAATCTCTAATAAAATAAATGAAAAAACTGATAACATATCTTCTGCTCGTTCTTTGCTTTGCTCAGACCTACGCCCAGTCGGTTTCAGAACTTGAAAAACAGCGTAAGCAAACACTGCAACAATTAGAACAAACCAACAAAATGCTTTCTCAAACTAAAAAAAATGAGAAAGCAACTGTCAATAAACTCAATCTGCTCAGTCAGGATATACAAAACAGAAAGAAACTTATAAACAATATAAACAACGAAATATCAGCACTTGATAACGACCTTACACTGCTTAGTGAGCAGAAAGCAACACTCGAATTACAACTACTCGCTCTACAAAACGAATATGCAAACCTAGTTAGGAAAACTCACTATGCTGACATTAATCAACGACCACTACTCTTTCTACTTTCTTCAGAGTCATTCTCACAAGCAATGAGAAGAATAAGATACCTTCAAGAGTTCGCACAATACAGGAAACAGCAAGCACTTCAAGTCAAGCAAACACAACTTGCTATCGAGCAACAAAACCTGCTCTTGCAACAAAACAGAAAACAAAAAGAGAACGCATTGCTCACACAACGAAAACAACAAGAAAACCTCACACGAGATGAGAAAAAACAAAAAGCAATGCTGCAAGAACTCAAGAAGAAAGAAAAAGAACTTATAGCACAACAAAAAAAACAACAAAAAAAGGCAGACCAACTCAATAAAAAAATCGATGACCTCATCAACAAAGAAGTCAAAAATTCTGCCACTAAACTAACTAAAGAACAACAACTCATAGCCGGCGGATTCGAAAAGAACAAAGGAAGGCTACCATGGCCCACAGAAAAAGGATTTATTAGTGGACAATTCGGAATACAGCCACACCCTACTCTCCCTAAAGTTACTGTCAACAATCGAGGAGTTTATATTCAAACTACATCCGGAAGCAACGCGCGTTCGGTTTACGACGGAGAAGTATCGGCTGTATTCGTAAGCGACGGACAAAATGTAATAATCATCAAACATGGTAACTACAGAACCGTCTATAGCAATCTTACCACTCTCTATGTCAAAAGTGGAGATAAAGTGCAAGCAAAACAAAAAATCGGGAAAATTTACACCGACTCTGACAACGATAACAAAACAGAACTATTCTTCCAAATAAGAAAAGATACAGAAGTCCTTAACCCTTCTATATGGTTAACTAAACAATAAATTCAACTCCTATGAAACATATCAATCTTTTTATCATCATTATATCCTCTCTTCTACTTTGCTCATGCAAACAAGACCAATGGATGGATTGGAAAATGCAAAACGAGATATGGATAACACAAAATGCTCAAAAACCTGATATCATCACAACCCCCACAGGGCTTCAATATAAAGTTATCTATCAGGGCAATACATTCGATACCAAACCAAGTTATGGAAGCACTATCATAGTAGATTACTCTCTACAACTGATCAACGGAGTATTGGTTGAAACCGCTCAAAACGCAAGATTGGTCATTCAATCGTCTGCAAATGCCAATGGTCTTATTGAAGGATTTGTTGAAGGATTAAAAAAAATGAATGTCGGGGGCGACTATATACTATACATCCCTTGGCAACTTGCATACGGAGAAGATGGAGACGAAGCCGCCGAACAATCTACACTTTTCATTCCACCATACTCCACGCTTATCTATACAGTACACCTATCTGCTGTCAGCAAATAATCAATTGCTCTTAATATGAATCCTAACAAACAATATATTTCACTCTCACTTGTCATATCCACTATTCTTCTTTCACTTGTTTTGCTATCATCATGCCAAGGAGAGACTGTAATGTTCAGTAGCGTTCCGTCCTACCCTGTTTATTTAGAATATAATATAGTTGCGGAAGACCCGCACTTTGTTCCTACTAACACAGGTGCATACAAAACTTTTACCACACAACGATATCCGAAAGATGCACTCGGATTTGCCGGCATACTTATTTTCATAGGACTTGATGCACAATACCATGCTTTTGACATGGGCTGTCCTAAATGCCTAAGAAGACAACAACCCGTAGAAGTCAATGGTATCTTTGCTCATTGTCCTGTATGCCAAGAAGACTATGACCTGAGTTATGGACTTGCTACACCTACACACAACATCTCTATCGAAGCACTCAAAAAATATAATATTATCATCAATAACAACACTCTCATTGTAAGGCCATAACGGTATTCCAATCTTCTGCTTATTAACTAACAATAAATCTTTCTATCCATTGACTTTTTCTTTCCATACTCTCGGCTGTAAACTCAATTTTGCAGAGTCTTCGTCTATAGCGAAACAGTTGGTTGAAAACGGACATACCAGAGTTCCACAATCTCAACCCGCTGATATCTGCATCATCAATACTTGTTCAGTGACCGATGCCGCCGACCACAAAGGACGACAAGCCATCCACCACATACGCAAACTCAACCCCAATGCCACACTTATTGTAACCGGATGCTACGCACAACTCAAACCAGGTGAAATCATTTCTATGCCTCAAGTAGATTTCGTGCTTGGAGCAAACGACAAATTCTCTATACCATCCTTGATACATAATATCGAAAGCCATTCAGCACCACAACCCACCACCCTCGTCTCCGCACAAGACAAAACAGCACCTTTCTTCCCGTCCTACTCCAAAGACGACCGAACAAGATGTTTCCTAAAAATACAAGACGGATGCGACTATTTCTGCACCTACTGCACCATTCCTTTTGCAAGAGGAAGAAGTAGAAACAACTCAATCGAGAAAACAATACAACAAGTAAATCAAGCACTTGCCGAAGGAGCAAAAGAGATTGTTCTTACAGGAGTGAATATCGGAGATTTTGGCAAATCTACAGGAGAAACATTCTTCGAACTCATCAAAGCCATCGATTCTATAGACTCTCAATTCAGAGTAAGGATATCATCATGTGAACCCAATCTGCTCACCGACCAAATAATACAATTCGTTAGTCAGAGCAACCATTTTACACCGCATTTCCATATACCGCTGCAAAGCGGAACCGACCAAATGCTCAGAATCATGCACAGACGATATAATACACAACTATTCAAGCAAAAAGTCGAATATATCAAACAACTCATGCCACATGCTTTTATCGGAGTAGATTGTATGGTAGGTGTAAGAGGTGAAACCCCTGAACTTTTCCAACAGTACTACGACTTCATCTCTTCTTTAGATATCTCTGCACTACATGTCTTTACTTATTCCGAAAGACAAAACACATACATGCTCAAAATGGATTTGCCCATCGTACCACCCAAAGAGAAAAAAGAAAGAAGCGATATCTTACACCAACTCTCCACTCGTAAACTAAACCAATTCTACCAAAACAACAAAGGATATCATGCGACGGTACTATGGGAAGCAAAAAAAGAAAATAATCTCATGGCAGGATTTACTGAGAATTATATAAAAGTATTCCAACCATACGACAAAAACCTTGTCAATACTTTCCAACCATATATCTGCTAATCACTCCTTGCTAATTACATACTAACATGAAAATCAATCTTATAGTTGTCGGGAAGACAACTGACCCACATCTCCAATCTCTTATCAACGACTATCAAAACCGCCTACAGCACTACATACCCTTTACTATTCAAGTTATTCCCGAACTAAAAAACGCGCGAAACCTCACTACTCAACAACAAAAAGAAACCGAAGGAAAACTTATCCTTCAGTCTGTATCTTCGTCCGTCTTTCTCATACTTCTTGACGAACATGGCAAACAATACAGAAGTATTCAATTTGCCGACTATCTGCAAAAAATAATGTCCTCCGGAAAAGATATTACTCTTGTCGTTGGAGGACCGTTCGGATTCTCTGAAGATGTCTATAATAGAGCCGACGCACAACTCTCGCTCTCACTTATGACTTTCTCCCATCAAATGGTCAGACTCTTCGCTGTTGAACAACTCTATCGAGCCATGACCATACTCAAAGGTGAAAAATACCACCACGAATAACATTCTACTCTTTGATATATCAATATTTGTGCGGGAGAAGCACAATACAGGTCACCTATCCTTAAAAAGCCAACCTGTCCTTATACCTAACCACCACACTATCGAAATATGGTTTCATGTCATCAGGTATTGGTTCTGCAGAAGGCGATTCTATAGTCAAAGGATTCACAGGCTCACCATCTTTCCAAACTCGAAAATCTAAATGCGGACCGGTTGAATGTCCCGTGCTGCCTACATAACCTATCACCTCTCCCTGACTCACCATCTTACCAACGGCAAGCCCTTTTGCATAACCCTGCAAATGTAAATATGCCGTTGTATATACAGAGTTATGACGAATCTTTATCGTATTACCGCCTCCTCCTTTATACCCTTTCTCTATCACCTTTCCATCGCCCAGGGCTACCACAGGAGTTCCGGCGGGCGCAGCATAATCTACACCTGTATGAGGACGAACAGTCTTGAATATCGGATGCTTACGGGCGTATGTAAAAGTTGAAGAGATGCGCTTATAATTCAATGGTGCCTTCAAAAAGGCTTTTCGCAAACTTTTGCCTTCACTATCAAAATAACCGCTCACACTATCACGCGAAAAATAATAAGCCTCCACCACTTTGCCACCATGCAGAAAACTTGACGCATACACCCTATTCACACCCAATGAAACACTATCCACATAACGCTCATCATATATCGCCTTGACTTTATCACCACGCTGCAAACCAAAGAAATCTATCGACCACGCATATATCTCGCTCAACTCTACTGCCAAAGATGTCGGTGAACCACTACCTACCATCGCATTCCATAACGACGACTCTATCTGAGCCTCAGTGTAACGCTCCCGTAAATAAGTTTCCTTCAACTGCTTTTCTATATGAAGACTATCCGATAAATGAAAAACTACCGACTCTATACGAGACGGCAGATAAACAAAATACTCAAGCAAAGAATCTCTATAAAAGCATATATATTCCTTACCAGCGCGTATCAGACGCACATCAAAACTATCCCTATCTATCCTTGACAACTGACTAATCATACTCCTATCCGCCCCCACACGCCCCAATATTCCACCCAAAGTCTCACCACTGCCAACTACTCCCCTCCTAACCTCAAACGAATCAACCGCTATCCCATACTCATAACGCAATGCACTTACCTCTACATCGCTATCTACATTATCTGCATCACTAACATCCTTTACGCGCTTACTACAACTACAAAATAAGCATAGTGCAAATATGTAAATAATTAACTTTCTCATCCTTATTTTTTGATTTAACTCTTCTGTTTCTTTGGATACTTCTTAAACCATGAGTTTATCTTCAAACGAATAACGCCTAACAATGCCTCCGAAAATATACCACCCGACATCTTACTTATTCCTAACTCTCTGTTTATAAATATTATTGGCACTTCTTTTATCTTAAATCCACACTTATATGTTGTGAATTTCATCTCTATTTGGAAGGCGTACCCCTTAAAGCGAATATTATCTAAATCTATTGTCTGCAATACCTCACGCTTATAGCATACAAAGCCTGCGGTTGTATCACATATTGGCATGCCTAATACAATCCTCACATATTTGCTTGCAAAATAAGACATCAGCACCCTACCCATAGGCCAATTGACCACATTCACACCTGTTATATACCTACTGCCAATAGACATATCTGCACCATCCTCTGCACATGCAGCATACAATTTCAACAAGTCTTTGGGATTGTGAGAAAAATCGGCATCCATTTCAAATATATAATCATAATGATTCTCTATTGCCCACTTGAAACCAGTTATATAAGCAGTCCCCAAACCTAATTTACCACTACGCTCAATCATATACAAACTATCCTTAAATTCGGTCTCTTGCATACGCCTAACTATATCCGCAGTACCATCGGGAGAACCATCGTCTATTATCAGTATGTCAAAACCTATCTCCAAAGATTTGACAGCACGAATGATATTTTCTATATTCTCCTTCTCGTTGTAAGTTGGTATTATCACTAATCGTTTTGCTTCCATAATTAAAAGATACTTAGGGTTAATATAGTGTTTTGAGTTAAATCATAAATCGGAGAAGGTGTCAAACGCTCCAAGGCTACTAAATTTACATCTTCACCTACCTTCACTCCTGCTTCCATGAGGCTTGCACTAACCGTATCATACGCCACTGCCGGGTCATTATTCTCCTTACTCAAATGACACAAAAATATATTTTTCAAGCCCTCATGCCAGTTCTCTGCCACCAACTGCGCACAAGTTTTGTTGCTCATGTGCCCCATATCAGACAATATTCGAGATTTTAAATATGACGGATACGGACCATTGAGCAGCATCTGTTCATCATGATTTGCCTCTATTACCAAATGGTTCGCAGTGGATACATAATGCTCCAAATTTGCATCCACACAACCGACATCCGTTGCTATCATAAAGCGCTCGCCATCTACATCTATCACATAACTCACACACTCGGTCGAATCATGAGATATCTTAAAGGTGTTTATACGCATATCGCCTATTCCAAACTCCTCACCAAGTACATAAAAACGCCTGCTGGTACGCAATTTCTCCAACACTCCATAATTTTTATCTATACCACTATGTATATTTTCTGTTGCATATACCGGGATATGAAAGCGCTCACCCAATGTTCCAACAGCACGGATATGATCAGCATGATCATGAGTGATTAATAAGCCACGAATATTATAAAAATCCAACCCCATCTGTCGCAGATTCGCCCTAATCGTACGCGCTGATATGCCGGCATCTATCAACACACCGCCCTGACGACTGCCTAAATAATAACAGTTGCCACTACTACCCGATGCAAAACAACGAAATATCAACGACATATTATATGCTTTATTTTATTAGTTCTCTCTTAGACTTTCAAAGCATCTAAAACTTATAAATCAGCAAAGTAGTCTAAAATCTATGCCACATATAGAAATACACTATACTATTGACCCGCAAAGTTACTACAAAATCTTTGAACACGCAAACATAATTCAGTTATGCTCTCCGTACCATCATTGCTTAATATCAAGTCGATTGCTTTATAATTAAACTCTTCCTCACGCTGACTATAAAGACGCGACAATATTTCTTCACGCGATCTATCGTCGCGCTCCATTGCCCGCCTAATAATCAACTCTTCAGGAGCATTTACCAATATCACTCCCGAACAAATATCTCTTAGGCCGCTCGTAAAAAGAATGGCAGACTCTACAAAACAATAAGGCTGGTTCAGCCCTTTCGACCATCTTAACACATCATTACATACAGCGGGATGGACAATAGAATTTACTTTCCTTAACAAACTCTTATCATGAAATATCTTAGCCGCTATAGCAGCACGATTCAATTCGCCACCTGCATATATATCCCGACCTAATAAAGTTACCAATTCCTCACGGACATGCGCATTTTCCAACATTATACGCCTCGCACCTAAATCACTGTAATATACCGCTTCACCCAACTCTTCCAATCCATGCGCTATGGTTGTCTTACCACTACCAATATAACCCGTTATTCCAAATAATATTGACATAATCTATTCTTCTTTTCAAAGCACAAAAATACAAATTTATACCAAAATAGACAAATTTTTGACTATTTTATGCTATTTTAGGCATATAGATAAAATTTTATTGCATATCTTACTAAAAAAAACTAACTTTGCAGCGGATTTAATGAGTGAACAGAAATGAAAGCACAAATTATTGGGGGTGACGAAGCACTGCAAGAGCAATTCGTCAATTTGGTAAAGAACAACATGCCACAAGTGGAAGTCGTAGTGGCAGATGAGAAAGAACTGATTGCCGACAACCTTAAGAAAAAACAACGATTTGTCGTTCGATTAGGGGACAAACTATATTTAGTTTGGATGAAGGAAATTGCTTACTTTATTTCGAGAGAAAAAACCACTTATCTCGTTACTAACGAAGCCAAGCAGTATATTGTAGATATGTCGCTTGATGTCTTGGAAAAAGTCCTCGATTCCGAAAATTTCTTTAGAATCAATCGAGCAACTATTGTCAATATCCATTCCATAAAAATGGCTACAAGACATTTTTCGTCAAGACTTAAACTGCAATTAGAGCCGCAACTTTCAGACGAAGAAATCTTTGTATCTCGAGTTCGCACTAACGACTTTATGCATTGGATTGCACAATAATCTCTTACTTTTGCAATTCTTATAATTTTCTCTGCATTATTCAGGTTACTACAACCTGAATAATCTTTTTGCATTAGTCGTTGTTATTCTATCAACCTCATCCTCACTTATCCCATATACCTTAGACAACTCACTTATCACATAACTCATCCACCTACTCTCGTTCCTTTTCCCTCTGTGTGGCACCGGACTCATATATGGGCTATCTGTCTCCGTCAGTATATGCTCTATTCCTATCCCACGCAAATGCTCTGACAACTTGCAGTTTTTGAAGGTAATCACACCTCCTATTCCTAAATACATACCCATGTCCACCACACGCTCCGCCGTCTCATGACTTCCGGAAAAACAATGCATCACTCCACTTAATCCTCTGGATGTGTATTCTTCCAATATGCTCAAGCAATCCTCTGTAGCGTCTCTATTATGCACCATCACAGGCAAATCCCTTGACAACGCCCAATCCAACTGACGCCTAAAAGCCAGCTGCTGCTCTAACACATAAGTCTTATCAAAATGATAATCCAAACCAATCTCACCTATACCGACCCACTTACGAGAATCTAACAACGACTCCATTTCGTCAAGCACGCTCATATAATCTTCCCTCACTTCCTCAGGATGCAGACCTATTGCAGGCAACAGATAATCACTATACTCATCACACAAACTACTCAATCTTCTTAAACTCAACAAATCGACACAAGGAATAAGTATTTTCTCAACGCCACAAGCCTGCTGCTCCTTTATATACTCGGCTATATTCTCACTATATTGCTCATCGTCAATATGCGCATGCGTGTCTATCATATCTATATCCGCTTAATTAACTTAATATTAAAACATCTAATCCCATCATCTTCTATATAACAAAGAACTATCGCCGTAACTCAAAAACCGGAAGCCATTATTCAAAGCATAATCGTAAACCTTACGCCAATCATCACCAATAAAAGCACTCACCAAAAGGAGTAATGTGCTCTTGGGTTGATGAAAATTAGTTATCAACATATCTACTATCTTAAACTCATAACCAGGACGAATCATTATCTGAGTATCACCATGCAACTCCTCCTTACCCGTCTTAGACATATATTGCAATATACAATCCATACTCTCCACCGCTGACAAGCCATAATCCTTTATGTAAGGTTCCGTCTGACCTACGCTCAAATCAATCTCACTCTTGAGCAGCACATCATTCTGACTTAAATACTCATGTATTTTACAACCAATAAAATACAAACTCTCTAATGTCCTCATCGATGTCGTCCCTACTGCACATATCTTGCCTATATTATCTCGTATCTTCTCTATACTCTTTCTACTGACCGAAATTATCTCATGATGCATCACATGCTTATTAGCATCAGCCGTCTTTACAGGCTGAAAAGTGCCGGCACCGACATGCAAAGTGACCTCAGTCATGTCTATTCCTCTTCTCCGCAAATCTGACAACACATCTTCTGTGAAATGCAAACCGGCCGTTGGGGCAGCCACAGAACCCTCTATCTTTGAATACACTGTCTGATATCTGCGTTTGTCACTTTCTTCGGTCTCTCTATTCAAATATGGAGGAATCGGCAATTCGCCAACCAACGACAATATCTCGCCAAAACTAATCTCATTTTCTGCCCAACTAAACCTCACAAAATGAGTATCACCATCGCTTGATATGCGCTCAGCACACAACTCTAATTTGCTCTTGCCCTCAACATCCATCTCCATACTAAGTGCTCCACCCTTCCATTTTTTCAAATTACCTATCATACAACGCCACACACAAGTGCTACGAGAACATAAACTCAATTCGTAAGAACGAGGGTCTATCGGCTCTAAACAAAATATCTCTATACGAGCACCACTCGCCTTGTGGAACACCAAACGGGCCTGAATAACACGAGTGTTGTTATATACCAACAAACAATCACTCGGTAAATGATTTCCTACATTATAAAACTTATCTTCGCTTATCAGGCCGTCTTTGTAGAGCAACTGACGACTCATGCTTCTTTCCGACAACGGATACTTTGCTATCCTTTCCTCTGCCAACGGATAATCGTAATCCGCTATCAGTATTTCTTTCATATCTGTCCTTCTTTAATCTTTTACCATTATTCTTACTGCTTGTATTCTTACTACTCTCAGCCTTATATGCCCGTCGCTCACCCTTAAACAACTCATACTTGAGAAATGTACAGTCTAACTCACCATTTTTCAAATGATATTTCTCACTTGACTTGAGCCCTATATTCTTTATGGCATCCATATTCGATGATATAAGCCATGCCGTACTTCCCACAAACTTATGTTTTAAGGCTGTACCTATCTCCGAATACAACTTCAAAACATCATCCGACTTACTCAAACGCTCACCGTATGGCGGATTCATAATTACTATACCACCATTTACGGCCTCATCTAAACTCTGTATCTGACACTGACGCAAACTGATATATTTGCCCAAACCTGATTTTTTAACATTCTTCGACGCCACTTGTATCGCATAATAACCCGAATCAGAACCATATATATGATGTTCAAAAACACGCTCTGCGCTATCATCATTATACAATTCTTCAAACAAATCCTTATCAAAATCTTTCCAATGCTCAAAGGCAAAATCTTCCCTATAAATACCCGGCGGGATGTTTAAGGCTATCATAGCAGCCTCTATCAACAAAGTACCACTACCACACATAGGGTCATAAAAATCGCTCTCGCCACGCCAACCGCTCATAAGTATCATACCAGCAGCCAAAACCTCATTCAACGGCGCTACCGTCTGCTCCATACGCCACCCTCTACGATGAAGCGACTCACCACTGCTATCAAGCGACAATGTTACTAATTCGGAAGATATATGAATATTCAAATTCAAATCCGCACCACTCAGTTTTATAGACGGACGACGACCATAACGCTCACTGAAATAATCTACTATTGCATCCTTTGCCCTATAAACTACATACTTGGAATGACGAAAAGTCTCAGAATAAACAGTGGAGTCAATACATATTGACCCATCAGCACTCAAATAATCATCCCAACTTATCAATTTCAATTGATTATATATCTCATCCGCATCATGAGCAACAAACTCCGCTATTGGCACCAATACGCGAGTTGCAGTGCGTAACCACAAATTAGACTTATATAACATACGCATATCACCCTCATAACGGACAGCACGATTTTCTATGCGCAACTCACTGGCACCCAACTGCTCTAATTCGTTATATAACACTTCTTCCAAACCCTTAAAGGTCTTCGCTATCATCGTAAATCTATTTTCCATCTATCTTATATTATATGATGTTTTACTTATTACTTGCTCTATATCTAATAGTATATTTTTCAAATATCTATCAACTACGAATACCCTACTTGCCTTCATTCTTATCAAATGCAAAAGTAAACTTTTTTTTTCATATTCCAAATCCTAAAAAACATCCTCATATACCCTTGTTCTATCTTCATAAGAGACTATGTTCGGACAATGGTCTAAATAGCCAAAGACTCATATAAACAGCAACGGATTGCCATCTCGGCAACCCGTATGCTCAAAAATAACCTTAAATCTAATACTATGAAAAAATCACGGTGCAAAATTATACAAAAGTTCCAATAATTTCAACATTTAGTTTGAATTTTGTCAAAATATATGGCTGAATTGCTAAATTTTATTGACATATCGCAATTTTTTCTAACAGATTGATTTTCTATTGTCGCTGATGATGTTCTTTCCTTGCCTGAGCATGCTTTGCCCTATTCTCTTTAAGCAACTTATACTGATCGGCTGAAAGAATCTTCTTCAATTCACCATCCATATATTCCCTATGCTTTATCATCTGCTCTCTGGTCGGCTTATTCTCGCCACTTCCCTTCATCTCAACTCGTTTCTTGTCTTCTTCACTAAATAATTTCAAAACTTCCTCATATTGTGCATCCGACAAACTTAATTCCTCACGCATGCGCTTTGCACGAATCTCTGCACGAGATTTGCCCTCGCCACAACGATCCAAACGAGCCTTCTTCAAATCTTTATGGACCAATTCCTTATCCAACTTATCACTACGAGACATCTTGTCATCCAACTTCTCTACCTGTGCACTGGCATAGCATATCACTACACTGCTAATTGCAATAATTAATAACCTTTTCATAATTCTTACTTTTTAATGGAGACTATCACTAATCTCATGGTTTAACTTATTCTTTTTGAACTGCAATTCACTGATTAAATGCCAAACATCGTGCCAAAACTAAATAATACTTCTCAAACTATTGCAGCATAAGCATTTAGCAACCTCTCCTCACCAACCCCTCTTATAATACTATAAGGCTTACCTGCATTTTCTATCTCTTTTTTGTACCACTCAAACAACTCCTCACGCCTATTGCCGTTTTCACGAACAGAGTCTTGCTCAAAAAGAATATCATTATTACACAGCAAATACATATCTATAGGATTCTCTCGCAAGGCTTCCAACAAGAAATTAGGACACATACCCCACTTATCCTCAAACCACACCTTGGTTATTATCAATTCGGTATCAAAAAATACATAATCGCTCTCATAACTTCTCGTCAACTGTTCTATCTGCACTCTCGCAATCTCACACACATCTTCATACACATAGGGAGTATGTAGCCCCGCTACATACTCCCTTGCATATTCTTCAATATATATGCCGCCCGTCATCTTAGCCAGACGACTGCCAAGCCAACTCTTACCCGTTGATTCAGCACCTATAATTCCTATCCTTTTCGACATATATTTTACAATCTATCGCCATCATGGCAGAACATCCAATGCGGACTTGACACGCCGTATAGTCTCTTCTTTACCTAATATATCTGTTATCTCCCATATATGCGGACCGCGAGCAGCACCTACCAGACATATCCTAAAAGCATTCATAACCAAACCTACACCATACCCTTTTTCTGCTATCCAAGACATCACGACTGTGTCTAAATTCGATGCAGACCAATCATCTTGCTTCTCCAAAACACTCAACAACTCTCTCATCTGACTCTTGGAATCTTCCTTCCAACGCTTCTTAAGCGATTTTTCATCATATTCCTTCGGAGCAACAAAGAAATAATTACTCTGTTCCCACAACTCACTTACAAAATTCACTCTTTCTTTGAGCAAACCAACTATATGAACTATCTGTTCTAAGGTCAATTTGCATTCTACCCCTTCCTCACTTAAATGAGCATCTAATATAGGCTTGAATTCTGACGCTATAACGCTATCATCTCTATTCATCAAATACTGATGATTAAACCACTTACCTTTCTCATAATCAAATTTAGCACCACTTTTTGACACACGCTCTAACGAAAATTCTTTTATCAAATCATCCATCGAGTATATCTCTTTGTCGCCTGTTGCATGCCAACCAAGTAATGCAAGGAAATTGATTACTGCCTCCGGATAATAACCGCTCTCCCTATAACCACTGCTCACTACACCCGTCTTCTCATCATGAAACTCCAATGGAAATACGGGGAAACCTAACCGGTCACCATCACGCTTGGATAACTTACCATTACCATCAGGCTTCAATAATAACGGTAAATGAGCAAACTTGGGCATACTCTGCTCCCAACCAAAAGCCCTGTACATCAATACATGAAGCGGGGCGGAAGGCAACCATTCCTCACCTCTTATCACATGACTTATCTCCATCAGATGATCATCCACTATATTTGCAAGGTGATAGGTTGGCAAATCATCCGAAGACTTGTATATGACCTTATCATCTATTATCGATGAATTGATCCTAACCTCACCCCTTATCAAATCATCCACTACTACTTCCTCGTTTGGCTCAACCTTAAAACGAACTACATATTTCGCACCATCTGCTATAAGTTTGTCAACTTCTTGTTTTGACATAACAAGAGAATTTCTCATCTGATTACGGGTTGTAGCATCGTACTGAAAATTCTTTATCTCCAAACGCTTCTGCTCTAATTCTTCGGGAGTATCAAAGGCTATATACGCATTGCCACTTTCAAGCAACTCACTTACATACTTATGGTATATCTCGCGCCTTTCAGACTGACGATAAGGACCATGAGTGTTTAACTCACTTTCTACTCCTATCCCTTCATCAATTTCAATGCCTAACCATCTGAGCGACTCAATTATGTACTCTTCTGCCCCAGGCACGAAACGACTACTATCTGTATCTTCGATTCTCAACAGCATATCACCGCCATGCTGACGAGCAAACAAATAATTATACAATGCGGTCCTCACTCCGCCTATATGCAGCGCACCTGTTGGAGATGGCGCAAAACGAACTCGTACTTTCTTATTCATATTCTATCTTTTTTCAATTATCTTTAACCATTAACCCTTAACCATTAACCCTTACTCCATTTCACAAATTGTAGTGAAAGATAAACCTTTCACTACAATGAGCCGCAAAATTACAATAATTTTGTTAATTCAGAAAGTAATAATTCAAGAGTTATGGTTTTTGTGCACCATAACCTGCTTTGGCACCAAACAACTGCATCGCCTTATCAAAGTTATAGCGGTTACCATACATTGATACGCGATGTATCTCAGTGCCTTGCATGTTCTGTCCCATTGCTTGACGGAACTGATTGGATGCCGAGTTTGGATTGAAGTTTTGTGATGACGATATCACTTTCAGATTTGCGAATCCTGTCAAATAATCCTGATCCAACGCCTTTATAAACGCATCGCCCGAAGGCAACTCTAAATTATTATCCGCATTGGGTATCACCTTCTCGTCAACCATGTCCAAAATATCCGTACATTTCACATTCGTCCACTTTCCACCACCCTTCGAAGGTAACTGCAAATCTGCTGCATTCAAGAAATAATAATTGTCGTACAAATTTGTAATACGCTTAGCCTCGATTGGAGCATCAGGACCGGACAAAGCATGAGTACGGGCAACTGCTGCATAATTATTACCTACAAATATATTATGATGTACATCAGCGCTAACAAGTGTCATAAATTCATAGCCATAACCCATATCCTCCATAATCTTATCACGACACCAAGAGAATGCCACTGTGTTATGGTGGAAATTGATATGTGAAGCCTCACCATTCTTATCTCCACCCTGAATTCTTACTGCACTCATTCTGTTTGAGACAAATACACAATTGTATATCTCTACTTCGCCGCAACGAGTGCTTATCTGAATACCAAAGTTGTTACCATTCAGTATCAAACAATTCTTTATTGTCACATTTCCTGCAATCCAACCCTCAGAAAACATAATCTGATGCTGAACCTGAGGTGGCGTTGGGCGCAACAAACCGGTCTCATACGCTTTCGAAGGGCAACCATTACGCTCATCAGAAGGATCATTGGGCATATAGTAATTCTCCAAACCCATATTCATCATTATTCCATCTATCACCAAATTACCCTTTGGCTTCTTTGCCATCACATCATCTAGTTTACTTATGGTAATCAAGCCTTTACTACCATTTGTTCCTAATTGATCTTGAGTTGGCTCTATTCGAGTTATATATTTCAGCGGGTCACGCTCCGTAAAATCACTATTCCAACCACCTTCAAGAGTAACCCAATTACTAATCTCTATATAACCAGAATTCATAGCACCTAAATAATTGCCTTCTGCAACTCTAATTACTGCGCCATTCTCATTATTTTCCTTAATGATATTCAACACGGCTTGAATATCTTTCTTTGCAGTTGCCACACTCAAACCATCAGCACCTCTTGAGGCACCATCTGTCTTCACATAATATACCTTCCCGCTATTAGCCGTCGCCTGAGAACTGCTCGCCTGAGCAGGAGCAGCAGAAGCGCTCTGAGCACTTGATGAATTACTACTCGAAGAACTACTTTGTGAACTTTGAGTTGACTTGCCTGTCAAAGCATTACCAAGGTTCTTCAAAAACTGCGCTTGAGAAGGGCATGCGAGAGCCGTCATAAGCAAACTCATCGCAAAAATACGAAATAATTTCATAGATGTAATTGTTTTAAGTTAATAATATTGTGTCTTTCAATTCTTTATTACTCTTTCTCTTTATTATCATCACTTTTCAGCCACCGATCAAGCCACCCTATAAATTCTCTTTGCCATAAGATACCATTCTGCGGTTTCAGCACCCAGTGATTTTCGTCTGGGAATATAAGCAATTCGGCAGGCACTCCTCTTAATTTTGCTGCATCAAACGCAGCCATCGCTTGATTGGCAAGTATTCTATAGTCTTTCTCACCATGAATACATAATATAGGAGTATCCCATTTATCTACAAACAAGTGAGGAGAATTAGCAAAGGTCCTTTGAGCAATCTTGTTATTCTTATCCCAATAAGGACCACCCATATCCCAATTCGCGAACCATTTTTCTTCGGTCTCAAGATATTGCATTTCCATATTGAATATGCCATCATGCGCAATAAATGCTTTGAACCTACCATTATGATGCCCCGCCAACCAATATACTGAATAGCCACCAAATGAGGCACCTACACAGCCTAAATGTTCCTTATCAACAAATGGCTCCTGTGAGAACTCATCTATTGCACTCAAGTAATCTTTCATACACTGACCACCATAATCTCCCGAAATCTCCTCATTCCACTCTTTTCCAAAACCGGGCAACCCCCTACGATTAGGAGCAACTATAATATATCCATGGGCTGCCATGCGCATAAAATTCCAACGATAGGACCAGAACTGAGATACAGGCGACTGAGGACCACCCTCGCAATACAATAAGGTCGGGTATTTCTTCTGAGGATCAAAATGAGGCGGATATATAATCCATGTTAACATTCGTTTCCCATCTGTCGTCTTTTGCCAACGAGGCTCTACATTACCTAAATCTACATTATCATATATATGCTTATTCTCAAATGTAATCTGCTTTAATATACCTTCCTTCTCTAATTTCGACTCAATAAGATATTCATCTGTTTTTGCTTCATATTTCGTGTCTATATTATTCAAATTGAACATGAATAACTCATTTGCCTCACGCATTGAGTGGCGAAGAGTATAAATATAATTCTTATATTTTCCTACTATTGAATAATCATATTGACCATCAGTCAATTCTTTTATACTACCCGATAAATCAATTTTATACAAATGACACAACGCATGCCAAACACCACTAAATATCAAACTGTTATTATCATACCAAATAAATTCATCTACATTACTGTCGAACTGATAACTAATAAATTGTTTCTCCAAAGTCTCTATATCCATCACAAACAATCTATTTTGGTCCGACTCATATCCATCCCTCTCCATTGATAACCACGCCAGGTGTTTACCATCCGGAGAAAATTGAGGATTAGTGTCGTAGCCCATCATTTCCTCCGTTAGATTAGTTGTTATTCCGCTTTCGATATCATACAAGTATAAATCTGAGTTGGTGCTAATAGCATATTCCAATCCCACCTTTTTCCTGCAGGTATATACAATATACTTATTATCTGGCGACCAGCAAATTTGCTCAACTCCACCAAAAGGTTTCATCGGACACTCATAAGGCTCGCCTTCCAATATATCCTTTACATTAGTTATACTATTACCTTCTATATATGCTATATAAGGATGAGGAGCCGACTCCATCCATTCATCCCAATGCTTATACATTAAGTCATCTATTATTCTGCCGGATGTTAAAGGCAAATCAGCATATTTATCTTTCGCTTGTGGGATAGTTTTCACTTGGCTTATGAAAATTATCTTACTCTTATTAGGCGAAATCTTGAAACCTTCAATATCATTTTCGAAATTTGATAATTGCCTTCTGGACTTGTTTTTAATATCCATCACCCAAATCTGGCTACTACCACTCTCATTAGACAAATATAATAATTGCTCTTTATCCAACCACTCACAATCACTTTCGTGGTAATTGCTCTTTGTTAATTCAAGTGCATCATCGTATCTTATTGTATCTATCTTGTCTCTATTTACATTATCAATCTCTTTGTTCTTTAATAAAAACAACTCTGTATTCGATTTGTTTTTCTCCACTGAATAGTATGTAACTTGATAAGCGATATTACCTGTTGACTCCTCAACACTTATATTTCCTATTCTCCCCATGCCCCATAAAGCCTCTGCCGAAAATTGTCTGTTTTGAATATTCGGACTCTGCTTCCCAATTACATCTTGTTTTTCTTTACTCATAATTTTATCGGTTGAATCATTGCAACTTACCAGCCCCACAGCAGACATAATAATTACAATATCTCTTAAATTCTTATTCATATCGCGTAATGTAGTAAGTGTTTTTGTAAACAAACATTTTGTTTTTCAATAACAGGTGATTTATATTTTTTATAAAACGAAATACCACACTATTATTGCGCTGCAAATATAAAACTATTATATCAAATACACAACAACAATATTTCTCCACCACGACATAAGCATCAAAAATTGCAGTTAGCAAACATTTCCAAGAAGGAGTTGCTGTTGATTGACTATCAAAAGAAAATTCATAATGCACGATTTGAAAATAACATGATGATAGATATTTTCAAAAGAATTTTCCACAAATTAAAAAGCCACTTCACAGTGACTTTTATTATAGTTGTGTATTCGGAATTATTTGTCTCCGTTTATTCAGTGTGTCTATTGCGAGCCAAATGGCATGTCTCATCGACATTTCGTCCGCCATATTCTTTCCAGCAATATCAAAACAAGTGCCATGATCAGGGCTGGTTCGTACTATATCAAGGCCTGCTGTCATATTCACGCCACTCATATCCAATAGTTTGAATGGTATAAGTGCTTGGTCGTGATACATGGCCATCACCGCATCAAACAAACGATATTTTCCGCTACCCCAAAAGCCATCGGCTGCATAAGGACCAAACAGCATCAATCCTTCTTCATTAAGTTTCTTCACAACAGGTATAATCACCGATTGCTCTTCCTGCCCTATAACCCCTCCATCACCTGCATGCGGATTTAGACCTAAGACTGCAATTCGGGGCTTTTCTATACCAAAATCGTTTTTCAGAGTTGTATTTAGTAGTAACAACTTTTTCTCAATAAGTTCAGGTGTAAGTGCCTCGCTCAGTTCTGCAATAGGCAAATGATTAGTTACAAGTCCCACCCTTAAGTTATCGCTCACAAACATCATAAGTCCTTCTTGCTTCACAGCATCCTCAAGCCATTCTGTATGCCCTTCCCATGGGAACTCCTCACTCCTGATTGTTTCCTTGCATATAGGTGCCGTTACTAAAGCAGAGATATTGTTTGATTTCCAGTCCTTGATCGCCTTTTCAAGACACAATCTTGCTGCCTCACCCGCCTTCGTATCTCTTTGACCTAATTCAACTTTGACTTCACTGAAACAATTAACAAAATTTATACACCCCAATTTGGCATTTGCTGCATCAGGAACTACATGCAACTGAATTTTTCTTATATCATCATCTAAAAATTTCAGATGCTCTTTGGCAGCCTCTATACCTCCATATATTATCGGAGTACACAATTCCAAAACATGCTCATCTATCAATGATTTGAATATCACCTCATACCCTACTCCATTGGGGTCGCCTGCCGTAATTCCTATCTTAATATCTTTCATAATGAATCTTTTCGTATTGAAGTTTATCTATATTTATCATTTTTTTCTCTTCTGCCTTATACCCTAAACTAACAATACATAATACTGCCATCTGTTGAGGTATTTCTAACAACTCATGCACCAATTTCTCCGACTCCTCTCGCCCTGCTATCTGCACCCAACAACCGCCTAAGCCTTCGTCTTCAGCACATAACAACATATTATGAGCCACTATCGCTCCATCACATTGCCATGTATCGGTCAATGCTGAATCCACACACACAACCACACCCACATTTGCACCGCGAAGCATACTACTACCATAAGTCTTAACTTCTGACAGTTTCTCAAGAGTTGCTTTATCTTTAACTACAACTAACTCCCATGGATTCAAATGTTTGCTCGACGGTGAAGACAACGCTGCCTGCAAAATACGCTCCAACTTATCGTTCTCAATCTCTTGCGCAGTATATTTTCTTATACTACGCCTTCTTAATGCTAAATTCAGAAAATTCATTTTAATAATAACTTTTTACATCCCTTGCATTTGGATTAGTTTTTTGTAGTAACCATTGGCATTGATTAGTTCATTATGGTTTCCTCTCTCAATTATTTTGCCATCGCTCACCACACAAATCTCCTCGGCATTCTTGATTGTGCTCAATCGGTGCGCCACAACTAATGTAGTCCTGTTTTTCATTAGTCTTTCAAGTGCTTCTTGAACTAATTTTTCGCTCTCAGTATCAAGCGCTGAAGTTGCTTCATCCAAAATCAGAATTGGTGGATTTTTCAGCACTGCTCGAGCAATTGAGATACGCTGTCTTTGCCCACCGCTTAATTTTCCGCCTCGTTCGCCAATCAATTGGTCATATCCACCTGCTTGCTCTATAAACTCATGCGCATTGGCAACCTTGGCTGCCTCAACAACAGCCTCCATAGTTGCGCCGTCAACACCAAAAGAGATATTATTGAAAAAACTATCATTAAACAAAACAGGCTCTTGACTTACTATACCCATCATTCCTCTCAGTTGTGCTAGACCAATATCGTTTATATCTATGCCCGAAATAGTTATTCTCCCTTTTTGTATCCGATAGAAACGAGGAAGCAGATCAAGTATTGTGGTTTTGCCTGCACCCGACTGACCAACAAAAGCAATCGTCTTACCTTGCTCTATTGTAACATCTATACCCTTTATTACCTCTTTGTCATCATATCCAAAATGCACATTTTCATATTTAATCACCATCGGCAAAGGCAACTCTACACTATTCACGCATCCATTAACATCCTCATTTTCACCTTTTTCATGCAGTATCTTATCGATTCTTTCCAAACTTGCCAAACCTTTTCTTACACTATATACCGCTTTTGTCAAGTCTTTGGCTGGATTGATAATAAGATAAAACACAACTAAATAGTATATAAATTCAGCCGCACTTATTATTTCTACATCTCCTAAAATCAAACTTCCACCATACCATAACAAAGTAGCAATTACAACCGTACCCAGGAATTCAGACATCGGATGGGCTAATTGATAACGCCTTTGGATTCGATTGAATGTGCGCCTTATTTCTTCGTTCAAATCAGCAAAACGCCTTTCCATTCTTTTCTCCGCAGCAAAACCTTTAACGACTCTCATCCCACCTAATGTCTCATCTACTTGCGACACCAATTCTCCTAACAATTCCTGCCCCCTCGTGCTCTTGCGTTTTAGGCTCTTACCTACCTGACCTATTATCCAACCGCTTATCGGAAGCAAAATAAACACAAAAAGTGTTAATTGCCAAGAAATAACAAAAAGACTGACAAGGTAAATAAGAATCACTAAAGGGTCTTTAAGTAGCAAATCCAAAGATGCCATTATACTGCTCTCAACTTCCTGAACATCATTGGTCATTCGGGACATCACATCGCCTTTTTTCTCCTCAGTATAAAAACCTATTGGCAAATCTAAGATTTTTCTATAAAGATCTCTTCTTAAATCTCTTAGCACACCAGTTCTAATAGGAATCATAAAATATGCTCCAAGCCATGCTGTCAAACATTTCAAGAAAGTCATAACTATCAAGAACAGACCTAATACAAGCAACATTCTGCTCGCCCCGCCTATATCTACCTGTTGCTGCAAATAGCAATAGATATTGTTTTTGATTATCAATGCGTAGTCTTTCCATTCTGCTTGACTGAAAGACATATAACTAAGCGAGCCGCTTTCTACACCAAAAAGCAATCTTAAGACTGGAATAATTGAAGCAAAAGAAAAGAGACTCAGTACAGCACTAAGCGAATTGAAAAGCACATTCAAAAACACTTGTGTCTTGTACGGTGGAACAAATCTTCGTATGAGTTTAAGGAAATTCACTTCTTCACAATAAAGTCAGTTGCTCGTATCTGTAGCGTCAAAAAATAGTAATTCCGCCTACAAACACACTGCAAAATTACTACAATTCTATAATTCTCACAAATATGTTTTCTTTTTCAATTCTTTTTTGTACCTTTGCGGGCATAATAAATAAATTCCAGTCAATATGCTAAAGCACTTATTTTCTTATTACAATGACATATTCCCTCGTATGTGGGAACAGCCGGCGTTGTCAGATTATCAAGGTGATATCTCCTATACATATCAAGAATTGGCGCAACAACTTTTTAATATAAAGTTAATGTTTGCTCAATTAGGTATAAAAGAAGGTGATAAAATTGCATTATGTGGTCGAAATTGTGCTAATTGGGCGGTGGCATATCTTGCTATTGCGGTATCACAGAATGTAATAGTGAGCATACTACAAGACTTCAATGCCAAAGATATAATTCATCTTGTCAATCACTCGGATGCCAAAGCGTTGTTTGTAGGTCCGTATGTTTGGAAGAATATCGCAGGCAAACAAGAATATACACCTGAGCAAATTGCAGAAATAGCCAATAGGCTCACTCCTAATCTTAAGGCTATTATTTCTCTAAAAGACTTTTCCTTGATATACTCTGAAAATCCTATTGAGAAGATTTCTGCCGAGCCTGTCAAACCTGAAACATTCCATCTGAAAGACGATAATCTTGACGATTTGATGCTTATCAACTATACCTCAGGCTCTACAGGTGCGCCTAAGGGAGTAATGCTTACATATCGCAGTTTGAGCGGGAATATATTTTCAGGTATGAAATATCTGCCACCTCGAGCAGGCGACCAATTGGTGTCAATGCTGCCTTTGGCTCATGCTTTTGGTCAATTGGCAGAATTTCTGTTTCCCCTTGCAGCAGGAGTACATATACATTTCTTGGCGAAGACGCCGACCCCTACTCTACTTATGAAGGCCTTTGCGGAAATCAAGCCGTACATGATAGTAACAGTGCCATTGGTAATAGAAAAGATCTGCAATAAATCCATATTCCCCATAACCAACAAAAGCACATTCCGACTACTGTGGAAAGCACCATTAGGCATAGGGCGAATAATTAAACATATAGTGAAGAATAAGTTACTAAAGGCATTTGGCGGCAACCTCAGATATTTTATTGTGGGCGGCGCTGCTGTTAATCCCGAAGTGGAAAAATTGCTTTTAGATATCCATTTCCCGTTTATAGTGGGTTATGGTATGACCGAATGTGGGCCGCTTATAGGCGGTTGCTATTTAAACGAGTTTGAATATCGTTCTTGCGGGCACCAATTGCCATATAATGAAGTAAAGATAGACTCCGAAGATCCCGAAAATATAGTAGGTGAAATACTTGTCAAAGGTGACCATGTGATGAAAGGATATTACAAAAATGAGGAAGCAACAAAAGCCGCTTTTACAGACGATGGTTGGTTGCGTACAGGCGACTTGGGACTGATTGATAAGAAAGGTAATATCTTTATCAAAGGAAGAAACAAAAACATGATACTTGGGGCTTCAGGGCAAAATATCTACCCTGAAGAGATAGAAGACAAACTGAACAACATGACTGGTGTGGCGGAGTCAGTAATAGTGGAGCGAGAAGGTAAATTGGTGGCATTGGTATTTCCTGAACTTAAAGGTGAACTCACTTTCTCGCAACCGATACTTGATCAAATGAAGGAGAACTTACAGAAACTCAATGCCATTTTGCCTAAATATAGCCAGATATTCAAGATTGAACTTCAAGACCAAGAGTTTGAAAAGACTCCTAAAAAATCAATCAAACGCTTTTTGTATAAATAACTAAATCCTAATATATGTATCTCACATCCCGCCACATAGGCACATCTACAGAAGAACAGAAGCAGATGCTCCAATCAATTGGAGCCGAGTCGTTGAGCCATCTTATAGAGCAGACTTTGCCAAAAGATATAATCTTGCCAGAAAGTGCTCCTTCAAACGAGCCTATATCTGAGCAACAGCATATATCAGACATGGCAGAATTGGCAACACAAAACACAATTTGCAGCAACTTTATTGGTCAGGGGTATTATCAAACTACTACTCCCGCTGTCATTCAGCGTTGCGTATTGGAAAATCCCGTATGGTACACTTCATATACTCCTTACCAAGCAGAGATTTCTCAAGGGCGTTTGGAAGCTTTGTTTACTTTCCAAACTCTTGTTAGCGACATGACTTGTCTTCCGCTTGCCAATTGCTCACTCTTAGACGAAGCCACAGCTGCCGCCGAGGCAGTTACTATGATGCGTAACCTCAGGAGCAGAGAACAGCAGAAAAACAATATACATAAAGTATTAGTTGATTCGTGTATATTCCCGCAAACATTGGCAGTCCTAAAGACGAGAGCAGCAGGCCAAAACATACAACTTGTTATCAAGGACCACTCACTTTGGGCAAAAGAACTCAGCACAAAGCAATATTTTGGAGTATTGCTTCAGTATCCTAATTCTAATGGTCAGATAGAGGATTATTCTTACATCACAGCCGCTGCTCATGAAAATGGTGCGAAAGTGGCGGTGATTGCTGATTTACTTGCATTGGCACTTATTCAATCACCTGCTAAATGGGGTGTAGATATTATATGCGGACACACTCAGCGTTTTGGTTTGCCTATGGCGTTCGGAGGCCCTACTGTAGGGTATATGGCAACAAAAGAAGGATATAAACGCGACATGCCGGGAAGAATTATCGGTCGCAGTAAGGACCAATATGACAAGCCCGCTTATAGACTTGCTTTGCAAACCAGAGAACAACATATTAAGCGCGAAAAGGCAACTTCTAATATATGCACAGCGGAGGCGCTTTACGCAATGATAAGTGGTTTTTATGCTGTTTATCATGGTCCACAAGGAATAAGAAAAATCGCGCAAGACATACATTCTAAAGCCACATACCTGAACGAAATGTTGCAAGCATACGGCTTTAATCAAATAAATAGTGTCTTTTTCGACACTTTGGCTATTGAAGTTAAAAAAAGGCAATTACAAAGAATCAAGAAATTAGCGGAAAGGAGAAATATCAATCTTTTCTACGACGATAAAAACAATAGGATATATCTGTCAATAGGCGAAGACACCACTCTTGAGCAGATGAATAATTTAATAGAGATATTTGCTATCGCTTCAGATAATTTCCCACAAGTAGAAAGCAGTATTGATGCATTCGCAAATCTTTGGACTATTCCCGAAGAGATTCAGCGACCAATAGACTATCTGTCGGCTCCTGTATTTAATCTTTATCACTCCGAGACGGAGTTGATGAGATATATCAAACAATTAGAATTGAAAGATATTTCACTCACCGAGTCGATGATACCATTGGGTTCATGCACTATGAAACTGAATCCTGCTTCAGCAATGATACCTATTACTTATCCCGGATTTACTAATATTCATCCTTTGCAACCGGCATCACAAGTAAAAGGGTACATGACTATTATTCAAGAGTTGAAGCAGCAATTATGCCATATTACCGGTTTTTCAGCCTGCACCTTACAACCTACCTCCGGTGCAGCAGGCGAATATACCGGTCTGGTAGTGATTCGTGCCGCACTCAAACACAAAAAGGAATTTGCTCGCAAGATATTGCTTATTCCTTCTTCCGCTCATGGCACCAATCCCGCCTCATGCGTTCAAGCAGGCTTTACACCTGTAGTTGTGGAATGTGATTCAAATGGAAATACCGACCTCAACGATTGGACTCAAAAAGCACAACAATACAGCAACGAATTAGCAGGCTGTATGATTACCTATCCCTCAACACATGGCATATTTGAGGCGGACATAAAGCGTATGTGCCAGGTAATTCATGAAAATGGCGGATATGTATATATGGATGGCGCTAACATGAATGCTCAGATTTGCTACACTTCCCCTGCATATATAGGTGCTGATGTATGCCATCTGAATCTCCATAAGTCGTTTGCAGCCCCGCATGGCGGAGGAGGCCCTGGAGCAGGGGCAGTATGTTGCACCAAAGAGTTACAAAGATTTTTACCATCGCTTGCCAACAACCGCGTCTCCACCGCAGCATACGGTAATATCAATATCGCACTTATCTCTTACGGATATATCCGCATGATGGGGTTTGAGGGACTTAGAGCAGCAACTGCCAATGCAATACTTAATGCAAATTATCTCGCATGCAAGTTGAAAGAGGCATACGGCATCGTTTATACAGGTGCCAACAATCGTGTAGGACATGAGTTGATACTTGATTGCAGACAATTCCATCAGTATGGAATAACGGAGAGCGATGTGGCCAAACGATTGATGGATTACGGCTATCATGCTCCTACCTTGTCTTTCCCCGTACATGGAACTTTGATGATTGAACCTACAGAGTCAGAGTCGAAAGCAGAATTGGATAGGTTTGTGGAAGTCATGCTACAAATCAGAGCAGAGATACAAGAGATAATTGATGGTAAGGCAGATAAGACAGACAATGTACTTGTCAACGCACCTCATCCTCTGTATGAAATTACCTCAGACAATTGGCAGCATAGTTACTCAAGACAAAAGGCAGCATATCCACTGGCTTTCCTTTATGAGAAAAAATATTTCACTCCTGTAGCCAGAGTTGATAACGGCTATGGAGACAGAAATTTGATTGCAAGATACGAATAATACTAATATAGTTAATTATGACCTTCAAATCATTTTTCAATTCTGCAAAAGAATATGTTTTGATATTTATTGCGCTCTTGCCTTACGCTTATTCCGTAAACAGACTGCTTGTCCCTCACGACATTGTTTCGGGCGGTTTGACCGGTTTATGCGAAATTATTTACTTCGCAACAGATCGTTATATCCCGATTTGGTTAACTACTTTTACAATAAATGTAGTTCTCTTGCTTGTTGCGCTCAAGATAATAGGATGGAAATTTTGCGCTCGTACATTATACGGAGTTCTCTCTCTTACTTTTTGGTTTAAGGTGATTCCTATAGCCAAAGAACCAATTTTACACGATCCTTTTATGTCGGTTATAATAGGCGGCTTGATGTGTGGCGTCGGGTTAGGTATCGTATTTTTGAATAATGGGTCAAGTGGCGGAACCGACATAATAGCAATGATTGTAAATAAATATAAGCACATTCCTATGGGTAGGATATTGCTATACTGCGACTTGATTATTGTTTCTTCAGCCTATTTTCTTCCTAATGTTCACTCGCTTGAGAAAGTATTATTCGGTCTTACTTTTACCTTCAACTGCTCTATAACTTTAGATTATGTAATGCGTCAGTTGCGTCAATCTGTTCAGTTCTTTATCTTCTCTAAAAAATATGAAGAGATCGCAAATGCAATCAACACAAAAGTACCCAGAGGAGTTACTATCCTAAACGGTCAGGGGTGGTACTCAAAACAACCAATGTATGTAATTACTGTACTTGCAAAAAAGAGTGAAAGCAGAAAGATTTTCAGTCTTGTTAGAGAAATAGATCCTAACGCATTTGTGTCACAATCAGAAACGATAGGTGTATTTGGATTGGGCTTTAACCCTCTTGAGAAATAACAACAAATTAGCAATATGAATTTTAAGCAATTACTGAAAGAAACCGGTCAATATTTCAATCAATTAGTAAACCTGAAAGAACATATTGACACCAAAGCGGCAGCAGAAAATATACTCGGCGGCATACGATTTTCCGGTCCGAATGTATTTATATTGTTTTTTGCCATAATAATAGCCTCATTAGGTCTTAATGTCAATTCTATTCCTGTAATAATCGGTGCGATGCTTATCTCCCCTCTCATGGGTCCTATTATAGGTTTTGGCTTGGGGTTAGGCACCAACGACACCGAATTGGTAAAAGAAGCATTGAAGAATCTGCTTGTAATGGTGGTTATTTCTATTCTTGCTTCAACCTTATATTTCTTACTGACCCCATTATCTTTGGAGAATCCAACAGAATTGCTTGCACGCACCAATCCCAATATCTACGATGTATTGATTGCATTGTTTGGTGGATTGGCAGGAATACTTGAGATAAGCAGGAAAGAGAAAGGCACCGTATTGTCAGGAGTCGCTATTGCTACAGCACTTATGCCACCTCTTTGCACCGTAGGATATGGTATCGCTCAACAAAATTGGCAATACGCACTTGGGGCTATATACCTCTTCTTTATCAATAGCGTATTTATTGCAAGTGCTACATTCATAATGGTAAAATATCTCAGATACCCATCTGTAGAGATTTCTAACGACAACAAAGGACGGCTTCGAAAAGCATTCATCTATATAATATTGGTTGTTATGCTTATACCAGGCATATTCTCCACCATTGACATCGTGAGGGAAAATAACATCAGAAGAAGTGCAACTAAATTGATAGCAAACAACAAGACAATAGGCAAAAGTTACATATACGACTACAAACTCAACCTAAAAGGCAAACAATCAACAATAGATTTATATATGGCAGGCGAGCAACTTGATAAAAATGCTCGCGAGGAATTTTACAGAGAAGCAGAGTTGCAAGGTTTTAGTCGTGAGCAACTGCTTTTTCATGAAGAAGCATTGACAGTTGCATTTAATCAAGAAGAACTCGTAAAAGATATTTTTAGAAATAACGAAGAACGACTTCGACAAAGAGAAATGCAAATTGATTCACTTGAAAATATCTTGAATACTATCCAAGAAAAGCAAGACTCACTGCTTCTACCAACAGAACAAATAACTAAAGAAATTATATCACAATATTCTCAAATTAGCAATGTAACACTTGCAAGAGGAGAATATCTGAAAAAAGATAATAGTATAGCGGAGCAAATTGTTGTTATAGTAAAAAGCAAAGAAAATACTCAACTCAATATTGACGAACAATCTCGCTTATCAGCATGGCTCAAAGTAAGATTAAAGACGGAAAACTTAGTACTAATAGCCGACAATCCTAAGCCGCAGACAAATACTAATAAAAAGAAAAAATAAAACAAAAGAGCACTCTCACGGGTGCTCTTTGTTATTCAGATAAATTAGCCTTGAGTGATAAATATATATCTTCGTTATTACCTATTGTGGCAAGCAACTTATACTCATGCTCCACTTCACTTGTGAAAGACAATTTTACACAGACCGTCGGGTATTCATCTGGAGTTAGCAGAGTGGTTAATCTACATTGCTGAATGGCAGATAGTTTCAATGGTTTTCCTATAGTTTTCTCCGCCAATTCTTTTATCATATTGATATTACAAACCCCAGGACATACAGCCTTTTGAGGGAAATGCCCTTCATAGACCTTGCAATCACGATTGAGCGCAACTTCATAAGAAGCACTATCGGTTGCTATTTCACTATTAAGAATGGTATAATAATTCTCTATTAGCATAATTCTAAAGTTAATTGTCTTACTTGTTTATCGGTCTGAACATAGTCTTCGTATGTAGGCCGAGCAATGAATGTTGCCCTATTCATTACCTTTTCTATTATATCTGACATTTGCAGAAAACCGATACTATTTTTCAGGAATGCTTGCACAACGACTTCATTTGCAGCATTTATGATACATGGCATATTTCCCCCTTTATCCATTGCTTCGTATGCTAAAGCCAAGTTCTTGAATTTTCTCAAATCAGGTTGCTCAAAAGTAAGTCCGCCGTGTAATTCAAAGAAATCTACACGAGGGAAATCGCTCTTCAAGCGTTTAGGATAAGAAAAGGCATATTGTATTGGCATCCTCATATCCGGCATTCCAAGTTGAGCCTTGATACAACCATCTTCAAATTGAACTGCAGAATGAACTATACTTTGCGGATGAACCAATACTTGTATTTTGCTTGTTGGCACCCCGAAAAGCCATTTTGCCTCAATCACTTCAAATCCTTTGTTCATCATTGTGGCAGAATCGATAGTGATTTTTGCTCCCATATCCCAATTAGGATGTTTGAGCGCATCTTTGGCAGTTACAGCACTCAACTGCTGATATGGAGTATTGCGGAAAGGACCACCTGAAGCCGTTAGCAATATCTTTTCTATTGCGTTTTGACCTTCTCCGACAATTGATTGGAAAATGGCAGAATGTTCTGAATCTACTGGTAATATAGGGGTATGATATTCATTTGCCAACTTACATATCAATTCACCTGCAACTACCAATGTTTCTTTATTGGCAAGCGCAATAGTTTTACCTGCTTTTATGGCTTCTATTGTGGGTTTGAGTCCCGCATAACCTACCATTGAAGCAAGCACTATGTCAATAGAAGGCATTGTCACCATTTGAGCAATAGAGTCGGCCCCCGCCCATACTTTACACTCAATATCGCTTAGTGCATCACGCAAAGGTTCATACAGAGTTTCGTCAGCAATACAAACCACTTCCGGACGAAACCTACGAGCCTGCTCAACAAGTTTATCTATACTCTTATTGGCAGATATTGCATATACTTGAAACTGTTCAGGATTTCTTTCTATCACATCTAATGCCTGAGTCCCTATACTTCCCGTTGAACCTAATATCGCTATTTGTTTTCTCATATCTTCACTAAATAATTGCAGCCAACTCTTTTATTAGTTCCTCTGTCTGTTGCCAACCCAAACAAGCATCGGTCAACGATTTTCCAAAACCTTCTTCACCTACTCGCCGCTTTCCTTCTGACAAATAACTCTCGAGCATCAATCCACGAACTGATTTTTGCAATGATTTATCATTTGATATACTCTTTAATACCTCTTTGGCTATCTTGGGTTGCAACAAATAATTCTTACCAGAATTATGGTGGTTACAATCTACAATTATTGTTTGATTATTTTCAGCGAGCCAACCAAGAGTTTGCATATCATAGTTACTATGAGCCGTACCATTATTATCTACATATCCTCTCAAAATAGCATGAGTAAGCGCATTGCCTTCACTTACATACTCATTACCGGATAAGATAAAATGATGAGGTTGTTTGGTAAAATCAACAGCAGACATCAAACTTCTCAAATCTCCGTTCATCGGATTTTTCATTCCAACTGGTTGAACCATACCACTTGCTACCAGTTTGTGTTGTTGATTCTCCACCGATCTTGCGCCTACCACCCAATAGGAAACCACATCGTCAGTATATTGCACAATATCAGGATATAGCATTTCATCAGCAGTTAATAGTCCTGTTTTATAAGCGACAGCAACATGCAGTTTTCTCGCTGCAATTATGCCTTGAGCCATATTTTCTTGGCTGTCAATTTGAGGCTGATGAACCAAACCTTTATAAGCATTGCTCTGACGACGAGGTTTGGCAGTAAAAACACGGGGAACAATCAGAAATTTTTCTTCCACTTCTTGCTGTAATTTTGCCAAACGAGATGCGTATTCTACCACAGCATCTTCATTATCGGCAGAACAAGGACCAACAAGAAGCAACATCTTGTTGGTCTTGTTGGTTAGCGTGTCTATCAAAATCTCCCTCGATTGCTTTATTTGTTCCCTGCAAGCCAACGGAACAGCAATATCTGCTTTCAGTTTTTCAGGAGTTGGTATGGTTCTGAGTAACTCCATATTATTTACAAAGTGCAGCCGCAGTTTTAGCCGCCAAACGAGCGTTATTAAGCACCAATTCAATATTAGCCTCAAGACTCTCACCGCCTGTCAGGTCTTTTACTTTAGCAAGCAAAAATGGCGTACATTGTTTGCCATGTATCCCTTTTTCATTCAGTTCATTGAGTGCTTCTTCTATAGCCTTGTTGATTACTTCGGGCTGCATTGAATATTTTTCTGGAATAGGATTGGTAACAAGCATTCCTCCACGGAGTCCCAAGTCGATTTTTGTACGAAAAGCAGCCGCCAATTCCTCGGGAGAATCGATTCTATAATCCACCTTAAATCCGCTTCGGCGAGTGTAGAATGCAGGCAATTCTTCTGTTTGATAGCCTATTACAGGGACACCTTTGGTCTCTAAATACTCCAGTGTCAACCCTAAATCAAGAATCGACTTAGCACCGGCACAAATCACCATAACTTGGGTTTGAGCCAATTCCTCTAAGTCGGCTGATATATCCATTGTTGTCGTGGCTCCACGATGCACTCCGCCTATACCACCGGTTGCAAATACTTTGATTCCCGCCATGGCAGCAATCATCATTGTTGTTGTTACTGTGGTAGCACCATCTTCCTTGCGAGCCAACAACACGGGCAAATCGCGTCTGGAAGCCTTAATAACAGCCTGTCCTTTCTTGCCTAAATACTCTATCTCTTCAGGAGTACAACCCGCTTTGAGTTTTCCTCCTATGATAGCAATAGTTGCAGGAGTCGCACCATTTTCTCTGATAGTTTTTTCAACACGCAAGGCCGTTTCTACATTTTGAGGATATGGCATCCCGTGACTTATTATTGTGGACTCAAGTGCCACTACAGGCCTTCCTTCTTTTAAAGCCAATTGTACCTCCTCTGAGATACTCAGATAATCATTCATAGTATTATATAATTATTTTTGATATATCAGGATTAACCGCTTGAGCAGATTGCAATGTCGCATAGGCTGCACGAAGCCCGTATTGTGCAGTATTTGGAAAGACCACTTCTCGCAGGTAAGCATATACCACACCTGCTAAAAAGGCATCACCCGCACCTGTAGTATTTACCACCTCTACAGCAATTGCAGGCAAGCGAGCCTCTAACTGACCACTCGTACAATATACACCATCTTGTCCCAAAGTGATATACACATGCTCTATTCCTAATTGTGTGAGATGCATAGCAGCATCAACAACACTTGTGCAACCGGTTACTGCCAACGCCTCTTTTTGATTCAATTTGAGTGTATGAAGACGCGGATTCTTGCTCTTGCTTAAAGCATTGATTATTCTAACCGCCTTAGCAGTACTTACAGCATCAACAAAAAGCGGAGCGAGACTATTGTCAAGTAAGTATTTCAATGACTCTTCAGAGATATTAGTATCCACTACAATGGCCGCCGACTGATTGAGTTCTGACATACGCTTTTCTAAAAAGGCAGGTGTGATGTGCATAATAATCTCTGTGTCGGCGACAGCGGCAATCATATCACCCGACTGATTATTTATACATAAATAAATACCATTTCTCGCTCCCTTTATTTGTTCCGAAAGCGACAAGTCAAGCCCGATATGTTTACATTGATCATGGCATAAACCGCCGAATATATCTCCTCCAAATGCCGTAACAAACCTGACCGACATTCCTAATAGGCATAAGTTATGAGCAATATTTCTTGCCACACCACCATAACCAAGTGTAGTATGCCCCATATTGCTATCTGCCGCCACAAAAGGAGCAGTAAGAGTTGCGGATATATCAAAATTGGCTCCGCCTATCACACTAACGATTGCTGCCATATATCAAAAGGAGATTATTATATAATTATTCTGCTTGTCAGTTTATTATCAGACAACACCTTGTTCCACCATCGCATTGGCCACTTTTATAAAGCCTGCTATATTTGCACCTTTTACATAGTTGACATAACCATCGTCTTGAGTGCCATATTTTATACAAGCCTCATGTATGTCTGCCATTATACGATGCAAATGCTCATCTACCTCTTCTGATGTCCAACGCTGACGAATACTATTTTGAGTCATTTCCAAACCCGAAGTTGCTACACCTCCAGCATTCGAAGCCTTACCCGGACTATAAAGTATTTTTGCATTTTGGAAGATAGCAATTGCCTGAGGAGTTGAAGGCATATTTGCGCCTTCAGCCACACACCAACAACCATTATCAATCAGGCGTTGCGCATCGTCTTGCTCTATCTCGTTCTGAGTAGCACACGGCAATGCAATATCACATTTTATTCTCCATGGCCTTTCGCCTGCAAAATACTCTGCTTGAGGATATTGTTTTACATACTCGCTTATTCTGCCCCGACGGATATTTTTAAGTTCAAAGACATAATTGAGTTTTTCTTCTGTCAAGCCCTCAGCATCATAAACAAACCCATCACTATCAGACAAAGTAACCACTTTTGCGCCTAATCGCATTGCTTTCTGCGCAGCATATTGAGCCACATTACCAGCACCCGATATACATACTACCTTGCCTTCAAAAGACTCGTTTTTGGTCTTAAGCATTGCTTGAGTAAAATAGCACAAACCATATCCTGTTGCTTCAGGACGCAAACGCGATCCACCCCAATATTGTCCCTTGCCTGTCAAAGTGCCGGTAAATTCGTCCCTTAACCTTTTATATTGACCAAAAAGATAACCTATCTCTCTACCTCCTACCCCTATATCACCAGCCGGTACATCTGTATCCTGCCCTATATGACGCTGCAATTCGGTCATGAAAGACTGACAAAAGCGCATCACCTCTCCATCTGACTTACCACGAGGCGAAAAATCACTACCACCCTTTGCACCACCCATCGGCAAGGTCGTAAGAGAATTTTTGAAGGTCTGCTCAAAAGCAAGAAACTTCATAATACTTAAATTTACGCTTGCATGGAATCTTATTCCGCCTTTATAAGGACCTATGGCTGAATTCATTTGGACACGATAGCCGCGATTGATTTGTATTTCACCTCTATCATCAACCCATGGCACTCGAAACATTATTACTCGCTCCGGCTCAACCATACGCTCCAACACCTTTTGCTCACGCAAATAAGGATACATCATGATATATGGTGCTACACTCTCAACAACTTCACTCACTGCCTGATGAAACTCGTTCTCACCAGGATTCTTTCTAATTAAGTCAGACATAAAACGATCTATGTACTGACGAGTCTGTTTATCCATAGTTATACAAATTAAGTTTACTATTAACGGCGCAAAATTAGTAAATTATTATTAAATAGCCAAAAAAACATTCAACACAAATTGGCAGTTGCTCCTTCTGAGTAAAATCCTTTTACGCTATGGGAATCTATTACTTACTAATGTTTCCCACATAGGAGAGCATAAAATTTAATTGTGGATAATTGTGGATAATTGTGGATAATTGTGGATAATTGTGGATAATTGTGGAATAAATAAATAAAAACGAAGTTTTTTGTTTAATTAGTATAATTAGTAGATAAAATCAATGAAAAACGGAGTTTTTGTCTAATTCGTTAAATTAGTAGATAAAGAAAAAACATAATTCGCTGATTATACGATGTGGGAAACTTTAGTTACTTATTCTGCATAAAAAAACATAGCCCCAACAATTGTTGAGACTATGCTATTAATATCTGAATGCTTAATTATTCAGCCTTTGCTTCTTCATCATCTGCCTTTTTAGCGGCTTTTTTAGCAGGCTTTTTCTGAGCCTCTTTCTGAGCCAATTTCTCTAATGCGGCAGCATCCATTTCTGCTTTCAAGTCTGCAAGTACACTCAAGTCACCAAGCGTAGTCTTCTCTACAGCGGCTTGCTGAGCAGCAGTCTCTTTCTTGGCTTTTTTAGGTTTCTCCTCTACTTCTACTTTGGGAGCCTCCCAAGTGCGAATATGACTTAACAAAATACGTTTAGCGTCCTTGTTAAACTCAATTACTTTGAAAGCAAGAGTCTCACCTACTTTAGCAGGCTCTTTGTCTTCCTTCTGCAAATGACGAGCGGTGCAGAAACCTTCTACGCCGTATGGCAATGCAACTACAGCACCCTTGTCACTCAACTCGGTAATTTCACCATCGTGAACACTATCAAGACCATAAGTAGCCTCAAGAGCATCCCATGGATTATCTTCGAGTTGCTTGTGACCTAATGAAAGACGACGATTCTCTTTGTCAATCTCAAGAACAATCACTTCCATAGTAGAGCCAATTGAGGTAAACTCGTTGGGGTGTTTGATTTTCTTTGTCCAACTCAAATCAGAGATATGAATCAAACCTTCAACACCTTCTTCCAATTCAACAAATACACCGAAATTAGTAAAGTTGCGTACGCGAGCCTCATGTTTTGTACCAACTGCATACTTCTCCTCAATATTCTCCCATGGATCAGCCTTCAGTTGCTTCAAACCGAGAGACATCTTTCTCTCATCGCGATCCAAAGTCAAAATAACAGCCTCAACCTCTTGACCTACTTTCAAGAAGTCATGAGCCGAACGAAGATGTTGTGACCAACTCATTTCTGATACATGGATCAAGCCCTCAACACCGGGAGCAACCTCTACAAATGCACCGTAGTCTGCAATAACCACAACTTTACCGGTAATATGGTCGCCAACCTTAAGGTCTTGTGGAAGAGCATCCCATGGATGAGGAGTGAGTTGCTTCAAACCAAGAGCAATACGCTTCTTATCTTCGTCAAAATCAAGGATAACTACATTTATCTTTTGGTCAAGAGAAACAATCTCTTTAGGATCATTTACACGACCCCAACTCAAGTCAGTTATATGAATCAAACCATCTACGCCACCGAGGTCAATGAATACACCATAGTTAGTGATATTCTTAACTGTACCTTCAAGCACTTGACCTTTCTCAAGATGACTAACGATCTCTTTCTTTTGAGCCTCTAATTCAGCCTCAATAAGGGCCTTATGAGATACAACTACATTACGATATTCCTGATTGATCTTAACAATGCGGAATTCCATTGTTTTGCCCACAAATACATCATAGTCGCGAATAGGCTTAACATCAATTTGTGAACCTGGTAAGAAGGCCTCTGTGCCAAGCACATCTACTATCATACCGCCTTTGGTCTTGCACTTGATATAGCCTTGTACTACTTCTTCTTTCTCAAGAGCCTCATTTACGCGATCCCATGAGCGTGAAGCGCGAGCCTGCTTGTGACTCAATACCAATTGACCACCCTTGTCTTCTTGGTTCTCAATGTACACCTCTACTTTATCACCAACTTTCAAATCGGGATTGTAACGGAATTCTGCTGCAGGTACAATACCATCTGATTTGTAACCTACGCTTACTACTACATCGCGCTTGTTAATACTTTTAACTGTACCTTCAATCACCTCGCCTGTCTTAATAGCGTTAAGTGTTTGGTCGTACTTACTAATCAATTCTTCGTTTTTCTTGCCTTGCTCTTGTGCTTCAAAGGCATCCCAGTCGAAGTTCTGGAGTGAAACATTTTCTGCCATTTGGTAGAACTGCGTCTGCAAACATCAATAAGCATCATAAATCACTCATTATCTGCCGCAAACATTTTTTAATTGGTTAAACTTAATCTTTAAACTGTATTCTCAATAATACAGCCTGCAAAAGTAATACTAATATCTCAAACTCACAAATTATTTTTTCTTTTGTCAAATTTTGCCAACTGATAAGCATTAAATAGATTTTGCCAAACTATATATGCAGCCACGCCTAACGCACTGGCAGGAATCAAGTATGTATGCGCCAACCAAATACCCAATATAGTATTTTTTTGTCCTAAAGCCTGCCCTGCTGCAATATGCTGACCATATCTATCCCCCACTCGCTTTCCTACCCAAAATTGCAGCACACAAGCACCTAAAGCATTTATTGCAAGCAACACTGCCGAAAAACTATTATACTCGTCCTCAACCAACGAGCGAGTCGTACTTGCCATCAAAATAGTCAATGAAAATGCCCATAAATAAAAAGGAAGAGAATTAACCAACGCAGATAATACCATCTTTTTATGAGTCTTTTTTTGATATACTATCCTCGTTAGCCATGCAAGTAAAAAGGGGAAAATTAGAATCGGGAAAATCTTTATAATAATAGCACAAAACGATTCTACAAACTCCTTAGAAGCAACCATCTGATTTACATGCATAATAAGAGGGAATACAAAAGGAACCATAATCGCAACCATCATACTGCTCAATAGAGTGTATGTAGTTTGCTCCTCCACACTTCCACCGAGTTTTCCTGTTATAACGGCGGCTGAAATAGCAGTGGGCATTAAAAAACAAAGCATCGCACCTTGCGCAAGCATTTTGTCGTAGTACATAAACAAGAAATACGCACAAACAGACCCAATCGCTTGAATCAACAACAGCAATAAATGCCATTTCTTTATGCGCATTTTGGCAGGGTCTATTCTACAAAAAGTGAGATATAACATGATGAATATCAAGTAAGGTGTAAGAAATTGCAATTTTGACATCCATGGATATGTAACCACACCCAACAACATAACAATAAATAAAGTATATCTCTTCAATATTTTCAAAATCATATTTACCATCTCACAATATCTTTTCTTTAGGTGAAATTCGTATCAAAAAAACACGCAAAAGTAGTATAAATCTACCATACCCACAATTTATAAAATAAATTTGTCTGTTTTTCTAAAAAGTACTACCTTTGCACCGCTTATGCGTTTATTGGTGTCGTTTAAGTGTTTTTCCAAAGAGAATAAGTCAATCAAACAATTTATATATATATGAAACACAACAACTTGATTAAGTATGCAATGCTGTCTGCAGCAGCATGCGTATGTTTGTTTAGTGGTTGCGTTACCAACTATGGTAACATTGAAGATGTCAACATGAAAGCAGATATTGACTTCGGTGTCGGCCTACCTGTTGGAACGGTTAAACTTAGCATAGAAGATTTCCTCGGCTCTATGGGGAAAAATATCTTTGTTGGTACAAACGACGATCAGTACAACGGCGTCAACTACAACCACATCCTGCTCTTCAGGGATACGTTCCCTCTTAATAAGTCATACACCGAGGTGCACATGACCAAGTATAACTCGGCTTCTTCTAACGACTTATTTATAGCACAAGGCACAATCAATGGTAAAAGCATTTCTTCGCCTCTCACCTTTGCGGCTAACGCTTCAGAGAAAGACAGGAGCATACATTTCCCTGTTAAACTCAAAATCAATCATGTAAAAAACAGTACAGTGGACTCACTAAAACGCTTGGATAAAATGGTGCTTTCACAAGCAAGCCTGATTTCAATGCTTTCTAAAGCAGACTATCCCGCACTTAGTCCTACCATGATTGAGAGAATAGATTTAACGCTCGGTAAACAATTTACCAGACAGAAAGGAAACGAATTGAAGATGCCTTTCACTGCTTTTGACACCCAAATCAAACGCAATATAGATGATTTTACTATCAGTTTTATGATTGACGATCTGGATGTTGACAGAAGCACTATCCAAGAATTTGAAGCCAATATCAACGATGTGCTTGACTTCGACTTAGCATTGGTCTTCAAACCCGGATGTACTATTAGTTTTGACGCTACCAGCAAACTTCGCTACGACTTGAAGATGCAAGACTATATTTACGAAGCCTTGTACGGATATTTCAAACCGGGTAAACAAATGCACGACAGAAGTGAAACTATTATAGAAAACGAATGGGATAGTTGGAAGAAACTAAAAGAACTGCAACTCAATGCTACACAACCATTTGTTAGAGTAACTTTAACCACAGAGGTGGCTGCTCCGCTATATGTTCATATCGACACTCTTTGGGTGCGCAGAGAAAAAGATAACCTAACACACTATGCACATTTCAAAAACGGAATAAGCGAGAACTTCTATTTCGGCGACAATTACCTGAGAACTACAACTCCTATCGGCACAAGTATTACTAACGAATTTTGGGCCGACTATATAGACAATAATGGAGACATGGACCAATTGCTCAATATCCGTCCGGATATATTAGGTTACAATTACCGCTTGATGTTAGACCGAAATGTAACCAACAGAGTAGGTTCCGAAATTCCACAACATCGTCTGACACAAAATATGAATGTTGATGTTGATGCAGAAATAACAATACCATTCGTATTCAGCGAAGGTATGAATATATCCTACACCGACACCATGGAAGTAGAAGAAGTATTCAGTAAAATCAACTTCGACTCTATTGCAAATAATGTAGGCGTTATCGACACTGTCAAAACTGCCGATGTTAAAGTTCTTATTCACTTGAAAAACAAGTTGCCGTTTGATGTTAAGTTCGCATACGAATTTCTTGACAAGAACGGAAAAGTCGTTAATATTGACGACCTTATTACCAACACTAATGACACTGTAATAATTCCTGCACCGGTTAATGACGATAGCCAGCAAGTAATTAATAATCAACTCAATGTACTCACACCCGCAGAAAAAACTATCGTTATTAGCGCCGACAGAGAAAAGTTCGACCTACTAGCAAGCGTTACAGATATGCGCTATACTGCAACCATCATGACTAATCCTGAGTCCTTTAAGTCTAACTCAAGAGGCGATAAACCTAAAGAGGTTGTGGTATATGACAACTCTAATTTGACAATTCAACTAAAAGCAACCGCCGACGCAAATGCACAATTTGATTTTAGTTCTTTGTTTGAAGATAATAAAGATAAGGAAAACAAATAATATTAGGAGGATATAGCAATGAAAAATCTTAAAAAACTATTTTTTGCAGCCACAATCCTCTTAATAGGATTTTCGGCACAAGCACAACAAGTAAATACTCTGTATTTCCTTGAAAACTCACCTATGCGCCACTACATCAACCCCGCCTTTCAACCAATAAGCAAGGTATATGTTAGTCTTCCTGTCATAGGTTGGTTTAGCGGTGATGTCTCATTAGGAATTTCTGTCAATGACTTCTTATACAGGAAGACTATTGACGGAGAAAAACAAGTAGTAACTGCCTTCTACGATGAGACTACTCGCAACAAACTATACAATCATCTGCGCAAGGGGACACTAATGGGTACAGACGTTCAAGTTAATTTACTTAATTTCGGTTTCAGGATTAAAGAAGCAGGTTATTTTCATTTTACAGTAAATGAACATATTGAAGCCGGTGCTACCACTCCCAAAGGTCTATGGAAATTTATGCTCCAAGGTGGTATGAACGATTTGGAAGTAGGTGGCAACAACCACTATGACTTGAGGCAATTAGGTGCAGAAGCATCGTTATACACAGAAATCGGTGGAGGCTATTCGCACAAAATAAACGATGAATGGACTGTCGGTGGAAAGGTAAAAGCATTGTTAGGTCAGGCGTATGTGGGTATGTACAACAAGAACTTAGCCATGGATTTGTCGGTTGACCAATGGAGAATCAAAGGCAAAGGCGACATGATGATAGCCGGTCCTATTGATGTATCCTTACTTCCCGCCCAAATTAATTACGATGATTTCGAAAAAATAAAGTTCAAAGAACTCTTCCCTAACATGAGCGAAGTGTCCACATACTTGAAGCCTAACGGCGGCGGTGTATCATTCGACTTAGGTATGACTTACAAGCCACACCCTATGGTACAAATCACTGCTTCCGTTACAGACTTAGGTTTTATTGTTTGGAACAAAGGCAAGAAATATTCATACCAACTCGACTCGGTTTACTACGATGGTATTCCTGAATTTTCATACAGCAAATATGTATATGCAAAAGATGGTGAGAAAGAGAAGTTCCATGGTGATAGTTTGATGAACGATGTATTGAACGAGATGAAAAGCAAAATCAACGATGTTACCACCACAAGCACAAATGACCATTTCGCACGCATGACCAGTGCCAAAATCAACATCGGTGTAGATGCTAATTTCTGGGACAATAGAGTTGGAGTAGGAATCTATTCCCGCACTCGTTTCTTCAACCATCGTGTGTATGAAGAGGTAACATTGGGAGCCGCATTCCGACCTGTTCATTGGTTTAACATTGCGCTCTCGCACTCGTTTGTAAATGGCAAATTCTCAAGTTTAGGCTTTGGATTAGGGTTGGTTACATACGAGGGATTAGGTTGGACGCTTGCCCTTGACTATATACCACTATCATACGCCAAAGTACAAGGAATTCCTCTGCCCAGCAAGGCAACAGGAATCAACATCGCTACCGGCTTGAATATAGTTATTGGTCACAAACAAGACAAAGACAAAGATGGAGTTCAAGACCAATTTGACCTTTGCCCCAAAACTCCCAAGAAAGTCGGTGTTGATACTTATGGCTGTCCTATCGATTCCGATGGTGACGGAGTGCCGGACTATCTTGACGAGTGCCCCGACACGCCCGATGCTGCCTACGGATATGTTGACGAGCGCGGTTGCCCAATCGACACCGATGGCGACGGAGTACCAGACTATAAAGACCTCTGCCCCGGCACACCTCAAGAAGCATGGGGTAAGGTTGACGAAAATGGTTGTGCACTTGATAGCGACGGCGATGGAGTGCCTGACTACTTAGACGAATGTCCTGACACACCACAAGAAGCATGGGGATATGTAGATTCAAAGGGTTGTATGCTTGATACCGATGGCGACGGAGTACCTGACTATAAAGACGAATGTCCTGGCACACCACAAGAAGCATGGGGCTTTGTTGATGAGAAAGGCTGCGAATTGGATACTGACCACGACTCCGTTCCTGATTGGAAAGACAAGTGTCCTGATACACGCAAAGAGGCTATCGGACATGTTGATGCTGATGGTTGCGAACTTGATACTGACGGAGATGAAGTTCCTGACTGGTGCGACGAGTGTCCTACTGTTCCCGGCGTTAAGGAGAACAAAGGCTGCCCACAGGTGAAGAAAGAAATACGCAACCTCCTCAAGAAGGCCATGCAAGGTATTCAATTCGAGACCGGAAAGGCTAACATCAAACCTAAGTCATTCCCACTCTTGAATCAGATTGCTCAGACATTCATTGACAATCCTTCATACATGGTTGAAGTACAAGGACATACCGACAATGTAGGTAAACCTGCATTCAATATGGATCTGTCAGAAAGACGAGCACAATCAGTTCGTAAGTATCTGATTGAACATGGTGTACCTGAGAAACAACTCACCGCTCATGGTTATGGTGATACAATGCCAATCGAAAGCAATAAGACCGCTAAGGGACGCGCACAAAACCGTCGTGTAGAATTCGTGGTTTCATTCGAAGAAGTAACCACCGAGATTATCAACGACCGTAATCCGGTACAACCAACCGATTCAATGACAGTAAAGACTGATTCTACAACAGTAACTACTACAATAATGAAATAAACAGACGGCAAGCCAACTGCCGCTTGCAACTTATTTGATAAGCGATGCGTACAGTCATTGTACGCATCGCTTACAATAAAACATAAACATAACAATTAAATGAACACTCTAATTATCATATTATCGGCACTGGCAGCAGGTGTAATAGGGTTTTCTGTAGCATGGTTTATTCTAAACAAACAACAGCAAAAACTAAATGCAGAGAATATTCGTCTGACTACCGAATTAACCTACACTCAAAAGAGTTTGAACGATGTTAAGTTGAACCACGAAAAAGAACTGCAAGAACAAAAGCAGCAACAAGACAAACTACTCCTAACACAAAAAGACGCATACGAAAAACAACGCAAAGAGGAAGAATCAATGCGCAAACAACTCAACGAAGAATTTGAAAATATCGCTAATCGCCTTCTCAAAGAACATAGCGCAGAATTTTCCGAGAAAAGCAGCAAAAATATAGACGAAATCCTCACCCCACTCCAGGAACGGCTCAAAGACTTCCGTGAGCAAGTCAACGCTGCTTTCTCACAAGAAACACGCGAGAAAGCCTCTTTGCAGGAGCAACTCAAACAACTCATGCAACTCAATCAAACTCTTTCTAAAGATGCAAATAACCTAACCAATGCACTCAAAGGCGAAGTCAAACGACAAGGTAATTGGGGAGAGTTTATTCTTGAAAAAGTACTTGAAGCGTCCGGTTTAAGAAAAGGAATTGAATATGAAAGAGAAGTAGTTGTGTATGGCACAGAAGGTGAAACTCTCAGACCGGATGTAATCATCCGCATGCCCGACAACAAACAAATCATTATTGATTCTAAAGTGTCACTTGTAGCATACGAAAGACTATGCGAGACACAAGATGAAGAACAATATAACAAACTGCTTAAACTTCATATTGATTCGCTAAAGACTCATGTAAAAGAACTCTATGACAAACAATACCAAAGAGCAGTGGGACTTAATACTCCGGATTTTGTCCTGATGTTTGTACCTATCGAAGCATCCTACTCTATTGCTCTTCAAACAGATAGTACTCTTTATGACTATGCTCTTGAAAGAAAGATAGTAATCGTTAGCCCTACTACCCTACTTGCAACCTTACATACTATCTCTTATGTATGGAAACAAGAAAATCAAAATAGGAATGCCATGGAAATAGCACGCCTTGCTGGAGCCATGTACGACAAATTATCACTTTCTCTTGACGAATTCCAAAAAGTTCGTCACGCTATTGACAACGCTTCCAAAGCATGCGATGAAACATACAAAAAACTCGCGGAAGGCAATGGTAATGTGCTCCGAACTGCTGAGAAAATCAAAGAATTAGGCGCAAAAACAAGCAAATCGCTGCCAACAGAGTTGTAAAGCATAAAATTCAACAGAAATAGTAATTGTACATTCAAATTATTCTTCGTACCTTTGCCGTGCATAATTGTGCGGCAAAGTTTTTTATTTTAGAACGATAATTATTAACTAAATCAAATATTTATAACTTATGTGGTTAACTAATTCCTCAATTGGACGTAAACTCGTAATGAGTATTACGGGCACCTGCTTGGTGCTGTTCCTTCTCTTCCATGCGTCGATGAACCTCACGCTCATCTTCTCGGAAGACGCTTACAACTGGATTTGCTCGATGTTGGGTGCTAACTGGTATGCACTGATTGGTACCGCAGGCTTGGCTCTGCTCGTTCTTATTCATTTTGTGTATGCTTTTATTCTAACTATTCAGAATCGTCGTGCCCGTGGTAATGACCGCTACGAGGTTACAGCCCGTCAAGAAGGCGTTGACTGGGAAAGTCAGAACATGCTCGCACTTGGCATCATCATCATTGGCTTCCTTGTACTTCACCTTGCTAACTTCTGGTTCAAAATGCAGTTCCAAGAGATGACCGGACTGAAGACTGGTGCTTTTGACCCGCAAAATGGTGCAGCGTATGTAAAATATCTGTTCACAGGTATTTATGACCCCGCTCAAGTGCTTGAGGGCAGAGAAGGAATGCTCACCATGTCTTCATGGATGCACCCTGTTTATTGCTGCCTGTATCTTGTTTGGCTCTGCGCCCTTTGGTTCCACCTCACTCACGGCGTTTGGTCAGCATTACATACAATGGGACTTTCAAGCAATATCTGGCTGCCACGTATCAAAGTGATTGGTAATGTTGTAGCAACTATCGTAGTGCTGATGTTCGCAAGCGTAATAGTTTATTACCTCGGCATGTACATCGGCGCCGCCTGCGCAGCGTAATAGTGGGTAGCATTATCCTAAACTCTCTGATTAGGTTAAAGTTTTTCGCATAACAAAAATGGCTGATGAATCACTAATACAACTTTTCGAAGGTAAGCAAGTGCGTATCGTTTGGAACGAGAAGGAAGAGAAATACTACTTCTCGGTTGTTGATGTAGTTGAGGTGCTGACTGAAAGTAGTGATCCTAAACAGTATATCAAGCGCTTGCGTCAACGAGATACTGAATTAGATTTCAGGTGGGGTACAATTTGTACCCCTACTCGAATGAGGGCATCAGACGGAAAAATGTACAACACTCAAGCTGCTGACCTTGAGGGCGTTTTCCGTATTATTCAGTCCATTCCGAGCAAGAAAGCCGAGCCGGTAAAGCGTTGGCTTGCCGAGGTTGGTGCACAGCGAATTGACCAAATGATAGATCCCGAAGCCACTTTCCAAATGGCAGTAGAAGACTATCGTAGACAAGGTTATTCCGAACGTTGGATAAACGAGCGCATGAAGTCCATAAGGATGCGTAAAGAACTGACCGATGAATGGGAACGTTCCGGAGTGCACGAGCCGAAAGATTTCGCTATATTGACAAATATTCTAACCAAGACTTGGAGTGGAATGACGACTGGTGAGTATAAAAAGTATAAAGGCTTGACCAAAGAGAACTTGCGCGATAACATGACTAATATAGAACTTGCGCTGAACACATTGGCAGAAGTAGCGACAACAGAGATTTCGCGCCAACGCAATCCTCATGGTTTCGATGAAAGCAAGCAAACAGCGCAGGCAGGCGGCAGAATAGCAAAGAACGCCCGCAGAGACTTAGAAAAAGAATTGGGACACAATGTGGTGACATCGCTTAAGGCTTCTGATTACATTCGTCCAATAGAAGAGGCGGATGCAAAAGAGTTGCCAAGCGACAACAATAAAAATGAATAATAAAAAATAACATACTATGGCAAAGAAAGAAGACATAAAGGCTGCTATGCAAGATGCAGCTGAGAAGGTGCAACAGATGGCTCAGGAGGCTATCGATAGTGCACAAGAGAAAGTGGCTGAAATAGCTGCCGACCCGAAAGTTCAGGCTGCTGTTGCCGCTGCTAAAGAAAAAGCCGCAGAGGTGGCAGAGAAAGTGTCGGAGGCAGCCAAAGACGCTGCTGAAGAACTTAAAGCCCGTGCAGAGAAGGCCGCAGAGTGCGCCGAAGTAAAAGAGGCTGTGGCTGCCGCAGCAGAAGCCGCTAAGGCTGCAAGCAAAGCAGCACAGGCCGCCGCTGAGGCTATGGCTACACCGTCGGAGAAGAATGCCAAAGTCATCACTCCGAAGATGGCAAAAATTCCAGAAGGACCGCTTGAGAAGAAGTGGACCAACTACAAAGACCATCAGAAACTCGTCAACCCCGCCAACAAGCGCAAACTCGACATCATCGTCGTTGGTACGGGTCTCGCCGGTGCTTCGGCTGCCGCTTCACTTGCAGAGATGGGCTTTAACGTGCTCAACTTCTGCATTCAGGACTCACCCCGTCGTGCACACTCTATCGCTGCACAGGGCGGTATCAATGCTGCAAAGAACTACCAGAACGACGGCGACTCTGTCTATCGTCTTTACTACGATACCATCAAGGGTGGCGACTACCGTGCTCGTGAGGCAAATGTATATCGTTTGGCAGAGGTTTCGAACAACATCATCGACCAATGCGTGGCACAAGGCGTTCCTTTCGCTCGCGAATATGGCGGGCTATTGGACAACCGCTCTTTCGGTGGTGCACAGGTGAGCCGTACCTTCTATGCCAAGGGTCAGACCGGTCAGCAGTTGCTGCTCGGTGCATATAGCGCACTGAGCCGTCAGATTGGTAAGGGTAAGGTGAAGATGTATACACGCCATGAGATGCTCGACATCGTCATGATAAAAGACGAGAATGGTGAGCCACGTGCACGCGGTATCATTGCCAGAAACCTCGTTACAGGTCGCATTGAGCGCTTCTTCGCTCACGCTGTAGTTATCGGTTCGGGCGGATATGGCAATACCTTCTTCCTCTCGACCAACGCAATGGCCAGCAACGGTTCTGCCGCTATGCAGATGTACCGCCACGGCGCATATTTCGCTAACCCATGCTACGCACAGATCCACCCGACTTGTATTCCAAAGCACGGAGACTTCCAGTCGAAACTGACGCTGATGTCAGAGTCGCTCCGTAACGATGGTCGTATCTGGGTGCCAAAGAAACTTGAAGACGCAAAGCGTCTGCAAAGAGGCGAAATCAAAGGTCGTGACATCCCCGAAGAAGACCGCGACTACTATCTCGAGCGTCGTTATCCCGCCTTCGGTAACCTCGTGCCGCGTGATGTGGCTTCACGTGCCGCCAAAGAGCGTTGCGATGCAGGTTATGGCGTTAACAACACCGGACTCGCTGTCTTCCTTGACTTTAGTGATGCTATCCAGCGTCTTGGTAAGGATGTGGTTGCACAGAAATACGGCAACCTCTTCCAGATGTATGAGAAGATAGTTGACGAGAACCCATACGAAAACCCGATGATGATATTCCCTGCTATCCACTACACCATGGGTGGTATATGGGTTGACTACGAGTTGCAGACCTCTGTCAAGGGCTTGTTCTGCATCGGTGAGGCCAACTTCTCAGACCATGGTGCTAACCGTCTTGGTGCTTCGGCGCTGATGCAAGGTCTGGCTGATGGTTACTTCGTACTGCCTTACACCATTCAGAACTACCTCGCTGACCAGATAGGTGTTCCGCGTATGTCCACCGACCGTCTTGAGTTTGCTGAGGCTGAGAAGGCTGTCAATGATAAGATTCAGAAACTCATGTCGATACAAGGTAAGGAGTCGGTTGATACCATTCACAAACGCCTTGGTCTTGTTATGTGGGACTTTGTAGGTATGGGTCGTACAGCAGAGAGCCTAAAAGAGGCTATCCGCAAAATTGACGAGATAAAGAAAGACTTCTGGACCAACGTCTATATCCCCGGAACAGCCGACAGTTTGAACAACGAATTGGAGAAAGCACTTCGTCTTGCAGACTTCATTGAGATTGGTCGCTTGATGGCTGTTGATGCTTTGAACCGTGAGGAGTCGTGCGGCGGTCACTTCCGCGAGGAGTATCAGACCGAGGAAGGCGAGGCATTGCGTCAGGACGATAAGTTCTCGTATGTGGCTTGCTGGAAGTACATGGGCGAGGACAAAGAGCCCGAACTCATCAAAGAACCTCTTGACTACGAGTTTACTGAACGCAAGACACGTAACTATAAGTCATAAAGATACTTTTGTATTACGGGGGCACAATAGTCGTGCCCTCGTAATTTTTATATAACCTACCTATTCCCGATTGGTTTCGAGAGTTGGCGCTATTTTGAAATTATTACTGTCCGATAAAAATTTCGTCACTACAAAAAAAGTGGGCTAATTCCTTTGTGGAGTCAGCCCTTTTGATTTACTTTGTAGTCGCCAAACAAAACCAAAATAAATCAATGCGAAAAGGTACAACTTTTTTCGGACATCCGAAATGGGAAATCATAATACTTAAACCCAAATCGGTCATTAGCGTTTTGACGATTATGGTTATATTTTTGAGTGATTTTTTGCCGGTTTGAAGGCGCAATGGGTTCCATTGTAACTGAAAAGCGGTAAAAAAGATGACAAAAGGAAAGCCTTATAAGCTCGAAATGGTCTAATGACCGATTTGGGTTAAAATGGTGAGAAATAGCGGACGTCACTCATGGTTATAATTACTGCAAAATGCTCACTTACGAACTCACCATAGAGATTGTACTATAGTGTTTGTGCCTTTTTATATAAACTTTCCAACTGACTGCCGCGTGGATACCAATAATCACAGCACAAATCTCTTCGCTCTTTCGGGTTATTATATAATTCGGTAATCAGTCGCTTCACTGTATTTGTGTATTTTTGCTTGTCAAAACGAAATATATAGTCCATTTCATCCATCTTATCTTCCTCCGTCCACACGCATGTATCTATAAGCCAGAAAACTGAGTCGTCAATATGGTAAACATACATGTTATATATCCCGGCATCAATAGGGTAATGACATTCACAGGTTAACACATACATATTTCCGTTTTCAAAACATGACTGCAGCAAGACAGCGGGGTCTATCACTGCTTTTTGGAGACTTTCAAATTCCGTGGCATAAGCAGCCATACCATCTTTGCGATATATATAAGAAAATGTCTGCAAAGGGTACTCCCATAGTTGCTTACCTTCATGTGTCAGGAAAGTCATCACATCCTGCTCGTTCTCTATTTTTGCATCTGATAATTCTAACATAGTCAATATATTTTTATGATTTAACCTTAGCATTGTTGCATTGTCAAAATCGTTGGCGCTGACAATCTTACTCACCTGCGCTGTATAGTGAACAGTAAGGCTAAGGTTCTTTTTCTATTAGGTTAAATACTATCTTTATGTGGTAGAAATCGGTAATGGATTCCAAAATGTCTCCTGTTTTCAGCCAAACGGACGACTGTACTACTTTATCTTCAAACAGAAGCATCAGTTCATTTACGCTTGCAGCACTAATATGAACCCGATTGAACCTGTCAAACAAAAGTTCAATAACCATGCCATCTAACAAACGCCAATCGGTTGTCAAATAAAGGAATATGGCGGAATCAATTAGTATATCCATACTATTTTTCTATCGTTGTTAAATCCATGTGTTTGATATGTCCTATGGTTTGCTTTGCCGCTTGCCATAGTTTGGAAGGGCGGATACCCTGTTTTATTTGCTCCTTTTCGTAGGACTCCATCCAACGAAGGTGCTGCTGTATTTCTTGTATGGTCATAGTAGGTTTATCTAAATCTTTGTGTATATATTCCATAATGGGTTTCTGAAACAACGGATGCATGAAATCATAATCTTGACTTGTAAGCCAGACGCTGTTTTCTGAAAGATAGTATAACACATCTGTTTCGTAATTGTAGATATAAAACTCACATTCAGAAAATCTCGCTTTTAAGGCAATACATTTCTTACGATCATAATAGAAAGTATGTCTGCGAGTAATTTCCATTACAAATACAGGATACTTATCACTATCTTTTACAATAATGTCGGGATAATTGTCCCATGGATTATCCGTTATCAATGCTTCTGCAAGTATTTTCCAACCCTTGTGCTGTTTTACTTCGGCATGCATTTTAACTATAGTTTCCAAAATAATTGTCTGATGCCGTTCTCTTGCGCGCGCCAGACCGATGCCACTTGTCTTCATGATTCTTCTCTTTGCTAATTTTCAAAATAAGTTTGCAATGGCTTTGACAGGTATCTCGAATATAGCACATTTTCTTCTGATGACAGCCACCGGTCATATTCTGCATCATACATATACAACACTTCGTTCTCATAGTCATACACGAAATATTCCGACTGAGGGAAACGCTCCATTAATTCCTCACATTTATCTATTATGGCATCTAATTGCTCACTCCTTGTTATTTCAAAGATTGATAATGGACGAAAGAGATTATCGAAAATAACCAAATCAGGAGCTTTATCGTTCCAATCATTAGTAATAGTCGCCTCTGTCAACATTTCTAAGCCTTTCCTTTGTAACTCATAATAAGAGTTACCAAGCAATCTGCTCATAGTTCTTTGATGCTGCCATTTCGGTCGCGGACTTCCTACGCCATTTGTATAATCATATAATAAACCCATAGTATTATTTTTTTAAGTTTATACCAAAAACCTTTGTAATTTGAATTACGAGGCAAAATTATAGGTATTTACAAATACTGAACAAAGTTCGATTCCGATTATCGAACTTATCGAAGTTTCTGTGGCTCTAATTTTATTCAGAGGAAGGCTATCGGAATTTATCCACCATTTCCACCCATAGCGTTCGTTGTCTATTGTAGCCCGCATGATGATATCTGCTATTGCATATTTGCTTGTGTCATAGGTCACAATTTGCATGGGTGCAGAAAAGATTGTAACTTTGCAAGCGATATTCTGTTTGTGTGAAACTCTTTTTCCTCAGAAGATAATAATATGAAGCGCAACTATTCCAAATGGCAGAGTATAGCCTTGATTGCTGCCATTTATCTGCTTGCAGGTGTTGCAGGTGTTTTGCTTTTTTGGCAACTGCTAACTATTGCTGTTCACCCCGTTTGGGCATTGCTGTGTGCCGATGTGGCGGCTACTATAGTGGTTTGGCTGTTCGGCTTGCTCTACGAGAATGTGTCGGTTTACGACCCGTATTGGAGCGTATTCCCGCCTGTGGTCTTTCTGCTATGGGCTTTTCACACAGGAGTGTGGTCATTGCCTGTGGTGCTACTGCTTGTTGCATCGTGGTGCTGGGGGTGGCGCCTGACACGCAACTGGGTAATTACCTTTCATGGCATTGCACACGAAGACTGGCGATATACCAAATACCGCAGCCTGCACCCCGCGCTGTTTCATCTGATTAACTTCTTCGGGCTGAATATGGTACCTACTCTTGTAGTGTTCGTAGCCATGCTTCCCGGACTGCGACTGTACGAAAGCGGTGGCACAGCAAATCTGCTCACATGGTTCGGTTGTGTGGTTTGTCTTGCGTCTGCCACAATACAATTGATAGCCGACAAGCAGATACATGACTTCCGTGCCTCGCACCAAGGACAGGTGTGCAATGTAGGGTTGTGGAAAAACGGACGGCACCCTAACTACTTCGGAGAGATACAGTTCTGGTGGGGAATATGGGTGATGTACGCTTCACTCTATAGTCTCGATTGGTATGTGCTCTGTCCCATCACGATGACTGCATTGTTCCTATGTATCAGTATCCCGCTAATGGAGAAACGGCAGTTGCAGAACAAACCCGAATACCGAGAATATCGCAAGCAGACACGACTGCTTATCTAAACATGAAGAAGACATCGCCTCAATGCCATATCGGACAACTATCTCAAATGCCAATCTCCGCTACAAATAGAGGCAATTCAAGCACAACTTTTGCGGGCTCTATCACTGCTTATTTCGGATTCGGTGTATTTGGCGTTATCCTTGCCCGCGGAGTGGACTGGTCGGCTCTGACTTCTACCGAATGGCTCATTGGCGCATTCGTCTCCCTTGGAGGAATAGGTTGCCTTTGTGTCCTTCTGCCGGAGACAATCATCAAAAAACGTGATAATAACTACGCATTTCCAACGGCAGATTATTACGGGCGGTTCTTAAACAAATAAATACTTCCGCTCGCTCATCTATTGGGGCTTAGGCAAGAAAACCGGTTACGACTTCACCGACCAATCCGCTTTCGGCATGTACCATTAACGATGGCATCTATATTCAATCAGCGGCTCACAGCGATGCGAGTCGCTTTTATAGTCTGTGTCTTATCCTGAAATAGGTTTACTCATAAAACGATAAAAAATGTACTATTTTTAAGATTTAAGTTTTATGAAGCAGACCAGAAATCATTATTCTCAATCGTTCAAACAACAAGTTTTGGATGATTATTTTCAATCAGGGATGAGCCAGCATGCCTTTGCAGAAAAGAATCAGATCCATGTAAATACACTCAATACATGGATAAACGCTTGTAAAAATGGTTCAAAAAGTGTATCTTTGCGTTCTAATTCTATTCACATGGATGCAAAAGACCAAGCCCTTGAGAACCTGCGTGTGGAGAATGAAAAACTCCGCCGAGAGGTTGAGTATCAAAAACTCAAAGTGGCAGGTTATGAGCGACTTCTCGAAATCATCAAACACGAAGACGGCATCGACCTGCTAAAAAAAGATGGTGTAACGGGGTCCCCATAGAGCTTGCTCGCATGGCGAGTCAGGCAGACAGTAGAAAGCCTGTCCGTCGAGTACCCGTCCGAAACGATGGCAACACTCTGCGGGCTATTTGGCAAAACGAAGCAGGCTTACTACAAGCACAAACGCAAGACTTTTAGCGAGTTGGAAGTAGAACAGGAGATACTGTCTCAAGTGGCTATTTATCGTGCTGAAATGCCGATTATTGGCGGTCTGAAACTCTATTATCTTGTCAGTTCCGTATTGGGAGATGCTATGGATATGGGCAGAGACAAGTTTCTCAACCTGCTGCATCGGCATAAACTCATAATCCCGCCGCGCAAGACACACCATACGACCAACTCAAATCACGTCTATTTTAAGTATCCAAATCTTGTCAAAGAACTCTCTGTCTATTATGTTAATCAAGTGTGGGTGAGCGACATAACATATATCTACACCACAGATGATAAGTTTTGTTATCTGCACCTTATTACAGATGTTTTCTCGCGAATGATAATCGGTTTTGTTCTTGCGCCTACATTAGAAGCTATCTATACCATTGAGGCGTTAGAACAGGCAATTAGGCGTGCCGGTGGGGGCAATTTGTGCGGCACGATACATCATTCCGACCGAGGTGTGCAATACTGCTGCGATGACTATATTTTGCGGCTTAAATCGCACTCTATCCGCATCAGTATGACCGAGGATAGTAATCCTACGGATAACGGTGTAGCAGAGCGAGTTAACGGCATTATCAAGAATGAGTTTCTTGAGCCTTTGCCGACACCTCGCAACCTTCAAGAGGCACTGCCTATTGTGCAGCACGCAGTATATACTTATAATCATTTACGACCGCACTTAAGCCTTGATATGTGCACGCCTGCGCAGGTTTATATGGGCGACGGATAGAAGTATTAGGTCGGCTTTGCTTGCCACTCCAAAGTGTTTGGCAGGTACCTGCCAAACACTTTGGAGTAACATCTATCTTTTAGTTTAATTTGCATATATCAGTATTATGTATTACCTTTGCATCATCTTAAAAAGTCAACCTCCTTAGCTTAGGAGTAAACCTTTTCAGTAAACAAGTCAAAAGTTTACGATTCTTAAGATTTCTTCTCAGTAAACGAGTCAACCTTTTTCAGGTTTAGTCATACCCTTACCTGCCGCGTACGAGGGGCATACGACTCGTATACCCGACGATAGACCGACAGGATACAGATGAGATACCATGCTGGAATCTTAATAATCGGAAACTTTGATTAGAATGGTATGTGGCAATATAACGGTTTAACAGCTTAACGTTTTAACGTGTCAACCTAAAACGACATCGAGGACCATCATGAGGACAAAGCCGATGGCGAAACAGATGGTGGAGAGGTTGGAATGGGTGCCCTGCGAGGCTTCGGGGATGAGTTCTTCGACTACCACATAAAGCATTGCTCCTGCGGCGAAGGCAAGGAGGTACGGGAGTATGGGGGTCAGCCATGCTGCCAAGAGGATGACGAGGAGTCCGCCGATGGGCTCCACTACGCCGGAGAGCGAACCTATGAGGAAGGAACGCCAGCGGCTGTTGCCGGCAGCGCGCATGGGCATGGAGATGATGGCTCATTCGGGAATGTTCTGGATGGCTATACCGAGCGAGACGGCGATGGCTGCGGACATGGAAAGTCCGGCTGTGACCTGTGTGGCTCTGGCGAGGACTACTCCGACTGCCATTCCTTCGGGCAGGTTGTGAATCGTGACCGCGAGGGCTAACATGGCAGTGCGCGAGAGTTTGGACCGCGGACCTTCAGGTGAGGTTGCGCCCACGTGCAAGTGCGGCGTCAGTTCGTCAATCGCCAAGAGGAAAAGAATGCCCAATAGAAAACCAAGAGCCGCAGGCATGACTGCCCACGGTCCTTTGTCTGCTTCCGCTTCGATCGCAGGAATGAGTAGCGACCATACGGAGGCCGCTACCATCACTCCTGAAGCGAATCCCAAGAGGGCTTTTTGCAGGCGAACGGGCATGTCCTTCTTCATGAAGAAGACAAACGTCGAGCCGAGCATCGTGCCCAAAAACGGGATGAGAAGACCAATAAGATTTACCATTTGGTCATTTACCATGTACCATTTATTTGGTCATGGGGGCATTTAGTCATTCATCAGATGGTTGTCTCAATAAACGCCCGGAGGTCTGCAAGGTCTTGCTGGTTCGGATGACCGGAATGGAGAGGTCCCATCGAACCTTTGCAGGTGAACGAACGCTCGTCGCAACGGATACCCTTCGCTTCCAGCATCTTACGCATCTGCGGTACCGGTGAGTCGATGATAGCACACGAACCAAAGCACACTACATTCTTCACCTGTTCCGGCTTGAGCGTATTGATGAACTGACCAATGGCTCCGTTGACTTTGCCCAAGAAGACACCGGCTCCGAGATAGAGTGTATCCACCGGTTCGGACAGCGGCACAGCTACCGTCTCCGGTTTGGCATTGACCACTTCTGCTACTACTTTTGCCATCTGTTCGGAATGCCCGAACTTACTAAAATAACGAACTGCGTATTTCATAATATTTCATTAATCATTATTCATTAATCATTCTTTCCACTTCTTCGCGGTGCTCCCACAATGCACAGCCGCCGGAATGTTCACCGCCTACCAGATGCACCTCTCTTAGACGCTGGAAGAGCGGCGATTGCAAGGCACCTTTGACGCCAAGCGTGAGCACGTTGCTGTCGCTGTAGGGCGAGAAAGGACAAGGTTCGGCGTTGCCGTCCGGCGCGATATGGAAGAAGCCGCGACCGCCTGCCCGCCCACCGCCCATGTGTTTCTCGTCGCCTGGGAAGGAGATGATGATTATATCGTCGTACCGTTCGCGCTGGTGCGCCTGAACGCTCTCCATCATATCCAAATCCTCCTCGCCGAACGCCAAATGTTCTGTACCCGGCTCGGTAGGCACATACTCAACATAGATGATGAGTTTGCAGCCCAACTCGCGCAGATGGTCCACATACTCATCCGAGGTGACTAAGG
>JAFVDX010000031.1 GCA_017478225.1 Paludibacteraceae bacterium
GAGTTGCGGGTGAGGTCGCGGAGCAAGGTGTCCGGCGCGGTACACGGATCAATGCCCAGCCAGTGTTTGGCGGATTCGTTATAGGGCTTGCCGATGCAGTCGTATTGCGCCTTCAGTTCGTCTATCCGTTCGGGCTGGCATTTGAGCGTCACGACGGAATAGTCTGCGCAGTCGAAGAACGCGAACATGTGTCCGCAGACATAGAAAACGAGCACGTTCTCGCCGCTCTTGAACATGGTGAACGGCAGTTTCTCCTCTACGTCTGTGCCCAGTGAGAGACAGTAGTCTCTATATTCTTCGATGTTCATTTTGTCAAAGCATTCAGCGTTTCTACGGACAGTTCGCTCATACCTTCTATCGCGTCGCTCACATTGAGTAGCAGTTTGGGGTTGCTCACATCCCAATGGAACGTGCCGGAGTCGCTGTATTGTGCTGTTTCCGATTGCAGCACATAGACATAGCCGAAAGTCCCGCCGTTATGGATAAGACGGTCGATACAGAGGACACGTTTATCACGTTTATTGATGACGATGTTCCGCCAGATAACGTTGGTCGGCTGCGCGCTGTGGGTCGGAGCGAAAGTGGTTTCAAATATCATGCTTGCCCCTTCGCTGTCCACTTCGTAGTCCGGCAGCAAACCGATATATCCGTCGCTGTGAAAGGAATAGGTGTTGTCGTGGTTGCTAACCTTCTTCAGTTCGCTTACCTTGAAGGGAAGGTCCTTCTGTACGTCTTTTGCGAATTCCTCGCTTGTTGTTGTCCGTTGCACCGCACAGGAGCAGAGGGTAAAAGCTAATATGTAAAATATGGTTCTTTTCATTTTGTTGTTTTTCCCGACTGGCAGTCGGGGCAATGGAAGAATTTTCTATGTTTGGCAGTCTGTGCCGGATACTATCCGGCGTAAACGCTACAAAGGTACTCTTTTGTTATTAGGGTTTCGTTGCGGTTCTCTCGGGGGAGACGTATCGCCAATGCTGTGTTAATCCTGTGTTAATGCTGTGTTAATCCTGTGTTAGAGACAAGCGTTTTAGTTACCTATATATGCCGCAGGGTTGCGGAGGAAATCATATACATTCACAAAATATATTCCGCTGTCATTCATGTGCGTGGGCTCTAACATGCCGGAAACAACTACACGGCGGAAACCATCTGACAGGCGAGTCAGGGAGTTGATTTCCTGGCGGTATTTGTCTTTGTCCTGCAGTTGGTATGCCGATTGAATATAGACTCGGGAATAGCCCTTGTTACATACAAAATCCACTTCGAAAGTCTGCCTTTTGCGCTTGCCGTTCTCGTCTTTCTGCTCAACGACTACCTGTCCCACATCCACCGAATAACCTTGCATCCTCAATTCATTATATATGAGATTTTCCATCAAATGCCCTTCTTTATATTGCCGGAAACCGATGCGGGCATTGCGCAGACCCAAGTCCTCAAAGTAGAATTTATACGGCGTGTCAATATATTTGCGTCCTTTGATATCATAGCGAACCGAACGCTCAATCATAAATGCGTCTTCCAGATAACCAAGATATTTGGCTACCGTCTCAAAGGAGATTGTACTTTTCTTTACGTAATGGAAAGTGTTTACCAGTTTACTTGGATTTGTCATGCAACCGATTGACGAAGCTAGCGTGCTGACCAATTCGCTAAGGTCGTCATCATTCAGAATGGTATAGCGTTCGCGTATGTCGCGCAGGTAAGTATGCGTGAACTGCTGAAGCAGATAAGCCTTTTTCTTTTCTTCGTCAGTTTCGAGTACTACTTGCGGCAGACCGCCGTACAACATGTATTCATTCAGCATATCCACCATGTCCCCTTGGCGAAAGTCTGCAAACTCACGGAAAGAAAGAGGATGAATGCGTATCTCATCTCCCCGACCTCTAAATTCGGTTATGACATCCTTGCTCAAGAAGCGTGCGTTGCTGCCGGTGACGAAGACATCTACATTGCTTTTTTTGAGGAAACTATTCAGTACATCCTCAAACTCGCTCACCATCTGCACTTCGTCCAGCAATACATAATAATGTCCGTCGTCGGTTATCCGGGAATAAATATATTCCAACAACGTATCCGGATCGCGAAGAGATTTGTTCAAACGGTCTTCCAAGTCCACTTCTATCAAGTGCGATGGCTCCACGCCTTGCGCCAATAGATGGTTATGAAACAACGTGAACAGCAAGTATGACTTGCCGCATCTGCGCATGCCGGTTATCACTTTAATCATCTGATTTCCGCACGCATGAATGAGTTGTTGCAGGTATTTGTCTCGGCTGATTTGCATAGCAAAATGCATTTCTGTCTAAAAAAGTGTGTGCTTACACAAAAATTTCGAGTGCAAAGGTATTATCTTTTTGTTATTTAAGCAAGAGTTCGCACGCTTTTCCTATAAAATCATCTTAGATATCGCACGCTTTTCCTATAAAACATGCAGAATCTATCCTTTTTACGTATAATTTACTACTCTGAACACTACGTCCATGCCCCTCTATATAGTCACAAAAGAGGCGAAATCTATCACCTCATTTGCAACTTTTTTCATTTTTTTTGCATTTCGGACCAAAATGCAGGTTTCCAATTGACCTATAGGCCATATTATTTATGTCTATGTTGGTTGTCTCCTTTTTCGGCGGAGCGGTATCGTATTTTGCGATCCATTTGCCGAATGCGATTGAAGGTAGTTGCACCCACCGGCAGGTAGAGTGAAGGACGCCGCTGTTTAGTCCAGGGCGAACAAACGTTGCAGAAAGTGGTAGACCGTAGGTAAGTATAAAAGAAAAACCGCTGGCCAGTTACGGTCAGCGGTCTTTATCTATCTAACATTTGATTGATTTTATTCTTGCAATCATCAACTCCCCCAACAAACAATGGAATTTTATTTTCATCAAAGCCCAATGGTAAATGCCTTAATACTTTTTTGTTACCATTTGGCAATTTCAATCTATCACTAAATATAGTAATCCACATTACTACATCAGTCGGATTCCATGGTTTTGTGGGGTTATCTCTGCCATAGGTACATAATTCACCATGAGTCCGCCTAATATCATTATTTACAAAGCACTTTACAACATTATAATCACATACATCAGGTCTAAAACAAGTCAATACTTTCTTTACAAAATCCAAGCCATCTAAAGGAATGCCTACTAAATACTCTCCATCTAAATATAAATCAACTGCCATATAGTTCTTCTCTCCCGCAGTATAAACAGTTCCTTTGGGGTCTATGAGATAACTATAGCCAAATGAAAGTTTAGAAGTTGAATCCATTTTCTTCATGACAAGATCGTCTGTTGTACGACAGCCTTCATTAAATTCAAGCATACATACATCAAGGCAATCGTCTAATTTTTGATATTCCCTTGTGAGTTTCATATATGTCTATGAGTTAATTTCTAAAATGAACTAAAACGACTGCTTTCGTCCGAGCAAGCACCTCTCGGGCAAAGCTCCATATCTTCCAATACCAAATGTTAGTGTCTTGGGCGTTGTAAGCTACAATCGGTTTATTGAATAGCCGCGTACCGTAAAACACGGCGCGTTGATTGTGAAATGGCTGAGAAATTACTGTCAGAGACGGATTTCTAAACCCCAAGGAGCGCCCATAATTCATCAGAGAAGAATAAGTATCTCGACCTTCATAATCAACCATCACCACCGGCACGCCCGCATCCTCCATTGCCAAAACCATTGAGTCGACCTCATTATAGTCATCATACAGATTCTCTCCTGATACAATGATATAGTCGATCTTCCCTGCTTGATAGAGTTCAATCGCCGCTTGCACACGAGCATCATAATACGGACTTGGAGCAGCACTGCGTCCAGTCCCAAGTATCACACCATACGTTCTATGAGGGATAGCGCCAATATCATCATAGCACTTACCCTTACTTATATGAATAACGACAACATTGCAAGCAATAATAACCGCAACGACAGTTACAAAAATTATGGATAATATGATGAGCCCTTTGTGTTTCATTGGTTATCTTCCATCCATTTATGAGCGGCGCGATATTGTTCTTGGAACTTGTATAAATCTACCGAGATTGCCGTGACATACTGTTTGTAGATATCGTTCTCAACGGTCTTATAGTCCGGAGCATCGTCACGGATGTAGCAGACATTCATTTGCTGATACTCCAACATGTCATTCAAGAATTTACCCATTAACATGATATGAGTTTGGCAAGAATCAGTATACACCATGATATTACTATTTGCCAATACATAAGATTCTGAACTATATTCTTTTCCTTCCTCATCCCATTCCGAGAAAAGAATAAGCGGATTTTCAGTTTTTACAGGTAGCATAACTATCATTACCGGTTCACTTTCCTGATAGTTGTTTTCGCTATAAGTGAAACTAACTCGGGTATTGTTACCGTTCGTATCATATGGAGCCGCGTACGATAGTATAATAAACGGCGTATTGTCAGTAGAATCGATAAGCTGTTGTACATACTACGTATAGAGAATATCTCTCCGGCGTTGGTTGTATAGGTTCAAAATGCTATCACTTTTGTTTTTAGATACAGAATTGCAGATATATGAAAGCATTATTGTTGGCGCTTTGCGTGCGGCGAAGCGTAATTCTGCATCTGGATTAGTGAGTACAACATCTTGCAAAGAATCCAATATTTCTTCAAAGATTGGTTGGTATTCTTCAAAAGAAGAGGCGGGGTCTTCTATATATTCCTTCATTAGCACAAATGAATCATCCAAGGTCCTAACATTATTGTCAGGCTTGTTTCCGCAAGCATAGAAAGACAGCACGAGTGCTATAGAGAATATGTAAATAAGGCGTTTCATAAATACTACTTAAGGTACTCAATAGTTTTTCCCAATTCATTTGCTGCAGTTTGGAAGTTTTTATAGATGATGCTTTCGGGGGTGTCTGTTAGGATTATATGGTCAGCTATCTCACACATCTCTCTTGCTCGCTCTATTTTATACTCTCTCCCTAACATCGTCCATCCGGTATAATTATCATGTAATGGAATAAAATTCTCCAATGCATACGCGAAGCAGTACTCTTCAACTCCTCTTGCATTACCTGTTATTATGATAAGATTCTTAGAATACAATAAATCTATCATCTTAGCTTTTAATGCGGCGTAGATCACCTTAGAATTTTCGGCCGGAATTTCTCCGGAAAAAACAACCTTGTACTCTGGTAGATTACTCTGTAATTGATTAATGTATCTATTCAATTTGGCAATTCTATTAGGTGTGCCATGATCAAGAAACCTCTCGTCCATACAGGAAAGTCTTCCGGTATAAAAATCATCAGAAAGAGATTTGTCAACCACCTCCTTTTTCTTCCGCCATTCGTTTAGTTGATTCTCTGCTTTATATTGCTCGTATAGTTGTTGATAGAACAGTCTCCCCATATGCTCCTCTTTCGAATATGCGCGTATGATTCTTTCTTTTTCATGTTCTAACAACTCACCTTCATATACACCGAGAGGATGCTCTTTTATAAAATCTTTGGCATAGTATTCTAAATTATTCGTATATCCACTATCTTTATAGATGCAAACTTTCCCTAATCCAATTAATTCTCGAAGATATGAGTCTTCTACCACAGTACCGTCTTTTAATGAGGCATGCCTATAGATGTAATATGTGTCATCATCTCCAATTTTAGTTCGTAAATGGTCTGTAACTGATACAGAGAGAGAAGAAAGCAGTGAAGGTAAATCGAAGGAATTTATATAATCTTTGTATTTCTTTACTACATGCAAATATTTGTTATTAAACTTATAATCAGTAGCCTTGATGTAACTGCTTTCTTCTGTTAACTGCTTTATCTTGCGCCCCATTATTACCGACTTAATGAACAGCCCGATAAACTTCTTTTCTCTTTCGCTATACTCAGTTAAAAAGCATTTTGTACCATTGTTAAAAACATAAAACTCATCAACCAAAGAATTTGACAAAATGTAACTTACATTGCCAGGGTTAGCATTCTCTGACTCAACGAGTGGAATATCATTAAGAAATATGATATCGTTGATTTCTTCACCCGTACACAAGAACATTACAGGGTCATATAAACCGTTATAACCACTTGTTCTCCGAAAATATTTGGAGGGGACATTCCGGTAGTCAGTGCCAAAGAACCTAAATTTATCATCGATGAAGCCAAGAATAAGAGCAGTCGACATACTATATAGTTCCGGCAGATGATAGTAATAACCAAAATGTATCATAAGTTCAAAGTTTTTTTATAATCACAATGTATATTATTTTATGGAAGTGATCTGGACAAATACAAAATTAGAGAAGAACACATATTAAGTACAAATTCTGCCTCTTCTTCTGTTGCTGCGCCACCATTTCGCACATGCCTTCCATGATTAGAAGCAAATCCCCATAGTTTTTCTAAAGCTTTATCAAGAGGCGGCGTAAAAGAAGATCGGTTATTTTGTATAATGTCACCTAAAGTAGATGTTGTTCCTCCAAATTTTTGACGGCAGAAACATTCCATTGCTGCCATAGCATGTTGTACTGTACCTGTAGTGTCAGCAATTGGGCGCTTTGACAAATCATCTAGAGCTAATTTTAATTCACTCTGCGCAGTTTGGTTTGTGGATAGCGATTGTACGGCATTTGTGAAAGCTTGCTCTTCTATTTCATTGCCACGAAAAAGGACATTACCATTCTCAAATTTCCAGCCATAGCCATTTGTTTGAAAATAAGCATTTATCTCTAACTCATATTCTTGTTTCTTGCTTGCATCCACTATGTATTTGTATAAAGATTCCACAACATCATAAACATAATACCAAGCTGTATTCCCCAATTTTTCTTTTGCTTCATTTTCTATATATTCATCTCCCCAATTTCCATCTTCGCCTTGGTATGTGCATTGACATATAATATTTAGTATGGTTCTCACATTTAAACCCACACGCTTAGCTAGGCTTATGAGCCATATCCTAAAGCCATATTCAGCATCATCCCTTATTGTTATGGGGACATTTGCTGTTCTTAAATCATTTCTAACAGAAAAAGTTGGCATGTATTTTATTATTTATCATGCCTACTCTTTATCGGATTTTCGGCCTACTCCGTTTATGAAAAATAGTGGTTTCTCTGTGTTTCTTATATTCAAACTGCTTTGAATTTGGCGATTTCTCTACTGCGTGAATATCAACATGTCTGCGCAACGCTTTGCGCTTGTCTTTGCAAATTTAACGTCGTACAAGCGATAGTATTTATGCCATACCATCCAACGCGTCTTCTATATCAAAGTCTTCCATCGTTATAAATGGCTGTTGTTCATTCTTTGCCTTATGATATGACAGAGGCATTGCTATAGTTCTATGATTACTTGCTATATAATGCTCTATTTCTTCATTATACCAAACATGATCTTCTTTGTCATAAGTTGCATATGTATAATCCACATACTCGATCTCTACATCAAAAGAAATATCAACCGGCACTTCTAATATATAATAATCCTCAGTTTGCCTTACAATGCTATAGTCATTAGTCTTTACATTAACATCTATAGATTTAATATCGATATCATTAATATCTGTTGATTGTAAGAGATTAACATAAATGTCTCCATCCATTAAAAGTTCAGAAAGATCCTCTTTGATAATTTCTATATAGCCGTTTGCCTCATCTTTTAGAATTTGTGCTATGCTGTCTAATGTTGATTTTTCTGCGCTCTTTTCTGTTATATATTGCTTGTAGTCTTTATATTCTAAATACGGACTCTTATAATTCTTCAAATCATTATCTTCAGAGAGTATGATAATCTTTCCTAATTTGTACTTTTGGCAATACGCTTCTAATAAACCTAGAGCAAAAGCGTCTGGAAATTCATCTTTTTTGCCTATACTAAAGGGTGCCTCTTGTTTGAAATATTTAGCAAAAATATGTTCAATATTCGTTAATTCACCATATGGAATTACAAAGGTTGCTGTTTTCCTAATAAATTTGCTAAAAATATCGTTACAATATTTACATATATCTAATTTAGGATCAATATTTAAAGATAATTCGACTCCTTTTTTCTGTAATTCATTATTATTACGTATCAGCGAAGAATAAATTGATTTTATATCGTTTATAAAATGTTTTTGTACTTCATTTATAGTTATGTCTGTTGAAATAAAATCCAATAAACCTGCTTCATGTAACTGAACTAGAGTATTCAAACGATTATTTCTTTTAAAATAATGTTCTCTAATAAATATACATGAATCTACAAATACAATATCCTTTTTTAAGCCATCCATTTGTTTTTCTAAATATTTTTATTTTGTTATCTATTATCCTGATTAATAACGGTGGCTCTCATCTATCGCGTAAACTATGCTTTGCGCTCCATGTGTTACGACCTTAAAAGCATCGTCAAATCTGGCATATATAGCGTGATCTCTTTCTGTTTTTGCCCAATTTAGCAGTTGATTTTCATAGGGAGTCAACTGTCGGTGCATGACTATTTGTTCACTTTCAAACTTCGTAACTATTTCATTATAGAAATTATATGTATATTGCGCAAATATGAGCGTTCCTGTATGTAAAATAGCCGATGCCGCATGTTCTACAATCTTCTCGGTGTTATTCTGTTGTTTATGTTCCGCATCGTTTTCAGGCGGAGTTGGGATATAAACCTCATGACGGCATGTCGGCAATTCATGGGAAGGTATAGTGTTTCCTTGCATTAACAATTCTTTGACTTGAAGAAGAACATAACTCGCCCCCGTTTGAGTCCAACTATAGCCGGAAATAGAATTTTCATTCTGTAAAGTTTGAAGTATTTTCTCTTTCCATTTCTCTACGCGATAGAGTTCTTTAGCAAATACAGTATCTAAAAAGTTCAGCACATCAATGATAAATTGCAATCGTTGTTGGACATCATATGCCGTATTACTACTTGGATACTTGACTTTCTCGGATTCTATCTTTTGAATCTCCGATAGCATCTCTTGTTTATCCATAGCGGTAACAAATATTCCTGATATGCTCTTTATCAAATAGTACATTTCTATTATTTATGCTATTGCAACTGCACTACGGACGGGATGAGACAATTTGCCAAATTTGCGTGCAAATATACGACTTTTTTAGTAGATATACAAATAAAAATGCCGTTTTTGCGCTGAAAGACGGCATTTTAGGTGGTCATTATTGGGATTTTCGTTGCTACAAGCTACTGTCTTATCCTGAAATAGGTTTACTCATAAAACGATAAAAAATGTACTATTTTTAAGATTTTAGTTTTATGAAGCGAACACTAAATCATTATTCTCAATCGTTCAAACAACAAGTTTTGGATGACTTTTTTCAGTCAGGGATGAGCCAGCATGCCTTTGCAGAAAAGCATCAGATCCATGTAAACACACTCAATACATGGATAAACGCTTGTAAAAATGGTTCAAAAAATGTATCTTTGCGTTCTAATTCTATTCACATGGATGCAAAAGACCAAGCCCTTGAGAACCTGCGTGTAGAGAACGAAAAACTCCGCCGCGAGGTTGAGTATCAAAAACTCAAAGTGGCAGGTTATGAGCGACTTCTCGAAATCATCAAACACGAAGACGGCATCGACCTGCTAAAAAAAGATGGTGCCAGACAGTAGAACGCCTGTCCGTGGAGTACCCGTCCGAAACGATGGCGACACTCTGCGGACTGTTTGGCAAAACGAAGCAGGCTTACTACAAGCACAAACGCAAGACTTTTAGCGAGTTGGAAGTAGAATAGGAGATACTGTCAATAGTGGCAATATATCGTGCTGAAATGCCGATTATAGGTGGTCTGAAACTCTATTATCTTGTCAGTTCCGTATTGGGTGATGCTATGGATATGGGTAGAGACAAGTTCCTGTGCTTATTACATAGGCACAAACTCATCATACCGCCGCGCAAGACGCACCATACGACCAACTCTAATCACGTCTATTTTAAGTATCCAAATCTTGTCAAAGAACTCTCTATTTGTTATGTTAATCAAGTGTGGGTGAGCGACATAACATATATCTACACCACAGATGATAAGTTTTGTTATCTGCACCTTATTACAGATGTTTTCTCGCGGATGATAATCGGCTTTGTGCTTGCGCCTACATTAGAAGCTGTCTATACCATTGAGGCTTTAGAACAGGCTATTAGGCATGCCGGTGGGGGCAATCTGTGTGGCACGATACATCATTCCGACCGAGGTGTGCAATACTGCTGCGATGACTATATTTTGCGGCTTAAATCGCACTCTATCCGCATCAGTATGACCGAGGATAGCAATCCTACGGATAACGGTGTAGCAGAGCGTGTTAACGGCATTATCAAGAATGAGTTTCTTGAGCCTTTGCCGACACCTCGCAACCTTCAAGAGGCTCAGCCTATGGTGCAGCACGCAGTATATACTTATAATCACTTACGACCTCATTTAAGCCTTGATATGCGCACGCCTGCGCAGGTTTATATGGGCGATGACGGATAGAAGCGTTTAGGGCGGTTATGTGTGCCGCTCCATATTGTTGGCAGGTACCTGCCAAACAATATGGAGTAACATCTATCCTGTGTTTAATTTGCATATATCA
>JAFVDX010000004.1 GCA_017478225.1 Paludibacteraceae bacterium
CAGACTCCACGCACGTCTAAAAATACTAATCAATTTTCGTCCGTTTACCCTCGCGAGAATGCCCGCGAAAGTCGTTTCAGAAATCTGAGGGGCAAAATACGCCCAAATTTCGCGTGCATCCGCAATCGTCTGACAGTCAGTTTGTTACTGCGAAACATACGCCATTTGTGCATAAACTATATATGTTAAAATTGTCAAAGAGCATGTTTGACATTGTCAAACACACTGTTTGAGGAAGTCAAACATAGTGTTTGGGGCTCTCGGACACTATGTTTTGCAAGACAAAATACGCAAATAAGCGCCTCAAACATGCTCTTTGACAATTTTAACAATTACATTTGGACTCAAAATTAACACATCTTAGCACTTTCAAAGGCTGTTCCGATTCTATTTGGAGAGTTTTTCCCTGTCAAAATTTTTCATACTTTTTCAGTGCAAAGAAAAATTCTGACAAGTTTGGCACGTTTTTTGTAGGTTAGTGCAAAGTAATTGATTTAACAATAGAATTTCAGGGAAAGTATTGGGGAAATGTGGGAAAAATAAAATAAAATGTGATTATTTACTAAATACATGAAACGTTTTGTGTGTTCTTTTAGAGAAAATGTGTAACTTTGTACCAAGAACAAATGGAACACCCCTCTTTTTAGTTAGTGGATAACTCGGAAAGGTTAATGGGAAATTCTATCTTAACAATAAAGTATTCAAATTATGAAAAAGTTAGATGAAAAAGAGCTTATAAAGAGTGCTAAAGCATTCTGCAAACAAGAAAGCGGCAAATACAGAAAAGAACTGTTCGGTGTAACAGATGGAAAGGCCGTAGGTACATTTGTTGAGCATTTGTTCCAAAATTATTTGTCAAAGAACTATGAAATGGAGGTTGGCAGTTCTGCAAATGGACTTGATTTACCTTCAGTTAATACTGATATAAAAGTTACTTCTATCAAACAGCCACAATCCAGTTGTCCTTTTAAAGATAGTAAACAGAAAATATATGGACTTGGCTACAATCTCATAGTCTTTGTTTACAAGAAGACAGATGACGCTATGCAGAAGAAGGGAATGCTTGAATTTATTTCTTGCACCTTTATTGACAAAAGCAGAACTGCCGACTATCAAACAACTACAGGTCTTATGCACATTATCGAAAATAAGGGCAATGCAGACGATATTTTTGCTTTTCTAAATGACCACAAAATCCCTGCAGATGAAGTGACACTGATGAATATTGCAAAAGAAATCCTCAAAAATCCACCCATCATTGGTTATTTAACCATTTCGAATGCCTTACAGTGGAGATTGCAATATAGTCGAATAGTTACATTGAATGAAACAATAGATGGGATCTCTCCAATTGTCAAATATGATTTAGAGATAGACAATGAGTGAGTTTATTATTAATGATAAACGGGATGAATATGGTGATTGGCAGACAAATTTGCCACTTGCTATATCTATTTGTGAACACATTAAATCTCAAGGTGTTCGCCCGCAGGTAATTATTGAGCCTACTTGTGGGCAGGGCAATTTTATTGTTGCTGCTTTACTTACATTTAACACCATTGAGGATGTTTATGGAATAGAAATCTACAAGCCGTATTTAGATGTTCTAAACGGTAAACTTCAAAAGCTCGGGAAATCACTAGATAATATAAATTTTCATTTTTATCATGAAAACATTTTTGATTTTGATTTCAACCAAATAACAGAAAACACAAAAGGAAGAGTCGTGCTTGCCATTGGAAATCCACCTTGGGTGACTAACAGCAAACTTAGTGAAATTGGGAGCGACAATCTGCCAATCAAGACTAATTTCAAAAAGGTAAAAGGTGTTGAAGCCATTACGGGTAAGGGGAATTTTGATATTGCAGAATATATCTGCATTCAACTCATTGAAAAGTTTTCAGCAGAGAATGTTTATTTTGCATTCCTGTTGAAAAACTCTGTCATCAAGAACCTGGTTTATGAGCAAAAGACTGGCAAGGCTTCTTTATCTGCCATATCACAATACAACATAGATGCTCAGAAAGAGTTTAATGTATCTGTTTCTGCGGCACTCTTGACCATGCATCTCTTTGGTGGACACGAACGATGCTGCCGCGTGTTTGATTTCTATACTAAGAACTTATTATATAGTTTTGGGTGGGTTAAAGACAAGTTTGTAGCTAATGTAGATAATTATGTAAAGACACAAATAATAGACGGTGTTTCTCCATTTATTTGGAGGTCAGGTTTGAAACATGACTGCTCTAAGGTTATGGAGTTGTCAAAAGATAACGGTCAGTATGTAAATGCACTTGGCGAGATTGTCGACATTGAAGATGATGTAATCTATCCTCTTATTAAGAGTTCTGATGTCAAAGGAGAAGTTATTTCACATACTCGCAAATATGTGATAGTAACCCAACATAACACAAACGAGGATACAAAACTGATGAAGGAAAAATATCCTAAGGCTTACCAATATTTGATAAATCATGCAGGGTATTTGGATAACAGGAAAAGCATAATATATAAGGATAGACCAAGGTTTTGCATGTTCGGTATCGGTGATTATACGTTTAAAAAGCACAAAGTCATCATCTCTGGTCTGTACAAGCAAACGAACTTCGCCTTAGTTTCGGATATCAATGGCAAAACTGCAGTATGCGATGATACCTGCTACATGCTTGGTTTCGATGACTATGACGTGGCGTGGCTCACATTACGAATCCTCAACAGTATGCCTGTACAAGACTTTGTCAATTCTATTTGTTTCTATGATGCCAAGCGTGCTATAAATAAGGATCTATTGATGCGTATTAATTTTTTGCCAGCAATTAATTTATTGGATAGTAATACTTTGGATTTAACTAAGGACGGATATGAAAGAGCTACAAAAAATATAATTCAGCATAGTAATGCTGTCATGGCGCAGCAATATATTGATATTTAGGCTGTCCATGCAGAACATCCCACATGGAATTGTAAATCACGAAAAGTTAACCGTCTAAATGACTTGCCACCACAATCAAGAAATGAACAGTTGACACAAATGATGTTTCTGCTTGTAATTTGTGAACGTACAGGAATAGGAGTTTTATTTGCAGACTAAATCCACTAAATCATTAAGTTACTGATTTTCAACAAGTTTCTTTTTACAACATAATTCACACAATAATAATTTATCAAATAAAACAGGGACCAAACTTAACATTGTCGTTAACGATAGCGTTAACATAATGCTGACTTTTGTCTTAGTGCCGACAGCGTCAGACAGCACTTGTCGTTACGGAACCAGATTGAAGTTCAGGAAGTTGCGGAAGGCTGGCATGTAGCCGTTGAAAACGTTAATGTCCACATCGCCGTGTATACCGTTCACGCGACCGTCGGGACTCAACTGCCAGTAGACAAGATGCACGTCGGGTTTGTATTCGCCATAGCGCGCAATCCAGACATTATACTTTTTCTTTATGTCGGGTGCCTTGTCGAGGTATCTGTTCACAAACGATTGTCCTACATACAGCACCGGACGACACTTTGTGGCATTCTCAACCATGTTCATCCATGTGCGGATATGACTGAACATTACCTCCACTCCGCCCATTGCCATTATCTGTGCGTGGGTCGGCTCTACGTCGAGCACAGGCGGAAAATCACCCTTGTGGAACCTGCTGTTGTTGAGGAAATGTATGGCTTGAGCCTTGCCGCTCGACCTGGTAGAGAAGAAATGGTATGTGCCTACGCGCTTGCCGTGCCGTCTGGCAGCAGCATAGTCGCCAAGATAATACTTATTGTTGACGGTAGTACCTTCTGTTGACTTTATATATACAAACGCAACAGGATAGTCTACGACGCCGCTTATCCTCTTCTTGCTTATCTGTCCGAGTTGTGTAATGCGCAGTTTGCTCCAGTCTATGCCGTATTTCTTCTTGCCAATCTCGTGCTGGTATCTCGAAATGTCTATGCCGTAGATGCGGTCTGACGTATAGTTCAGTCTCTCGCCTTTATATATGTCGGCCAGCCACTCCCCTGCCCTGACTCGCGGAGCAGGACTGCTCTCTATTCCGAA
>JAFVDX010000032.1 GCA_017478225.1 Paludibacteraceae bacterium
ACGGCACAAGTGGCATACGGCACAACTCCTACAGCACCTGAGGTAGAGAATTATCAGACCATAGATAAGGTTTATACCTTCTTAGGTTGGGATAAGGCAGTTTCGGCAGTAAATGGTGATGTGACCTATACAGCACAATTTACAGAGACCGCAAGAGAATATACTGTTACTTGGGTAGTTAATGGAGTAGAGAGCACGGCACAAGTGGCATACGGCACAACTCCTACAGCACCTGAGGTAGAGAATTATCAGACCATAGATAAGGTTTATACTTTCTTAGGTTGGGATAAGGCAGTTTCGGCAGTAAATGGTGATATTACTTATACGGCTCAATTTAGTGAGACAGCAAGAGAATACACAGTTACTTGGGTAATAGATGGAGTTGGTATAAATAAGAAGGTTGTATATGGAGAAGTTCCTGTTGAGCCTGAGTTCGAGAAAACTCGTCAGACTGTAGATAAGATTTATACTTTTGCAGGTTGGGATAAGGAAATAGTTGCAGTAACAGGTGATGCTACCTATACGGCAATATTCAATGAAGAAGTTCGTACATATTCAATCACATGGGTAGTTGAAGGTGTAGAAACAAGTGTAGAGGTTGCTTATGGAACTTTACCCGAGTATGGTAGTATTCCAAGTAAGGAGTCGGATGTTCAGTTTGATTATACCTTCTCTGGTTGGTCGCCTGAGTTAGTGGCTGTAGTTGGAGATGCAACTTATACCGCTCAATTCACTCAATCACCTCGTTTGTATGATATTACCTTTGTAGTAAATACCGAATCTCGTACACTCTCATTGCCATACGGAACACCACTGAGTAGTTTTGTAAGTCAGGTATTGGCAGTATATGGTACTCAGTATATGACAGTGGACAGTGTATATACCTTTGTAGGATGGTCTCCTGAGTTGCCTCAGGTGGTAACAGAGTCTGCTACTTATGAAGCAGTATATACGCAAGAACTTCGCAAGTATGTGATAACCTTCTTAGATGAAAATGGTGAAGAGATTTGGTCGTATGAAGAAGGTTATGGAAATATGCCATATTATGGTGGTCAAACTCCTACTAAAGAAGAGGATGATAAATATACTTATGAGTTCGTAGGTTGGAATAACAAATTTGAAGCAGTAACCGGCGACCAAGAGTATGTGGCTCTGTTTGAAGCAATAGAGAAGGAAGATACAGGTATAGAAATCATAGTAACAGATGGTGGAATACAATGTAATACAGACTTCCGTATCTATGATATTACCGGCAAGGAAATGACCAACTATAATGGAACATTACCACGCGGAACTTATATCATACGCACTGAAAGTGGTATGACAAAGAAAGTTATGCTCAAGTAATGAATTGCTGATAGAAGTAATAAATTAGGAATACTGACAGTGCGGGTGGCAAGGGCTACCCGCATTGTCTTTTATCTGAAGTTTTGATATATAAAGAAATTATAGTAATTTTGCAGCCTACTTGGAGTAGAAGGTACTCACTTGTAGATACTGAATAGGAACATTATTATTTATAATTTTTATGAAGAAACTTATCTATTTGGTCTTGTTGGGAATTAGTTTTTGTTGCTTATATAGTTGTTCTGCTCGTAATTATGCGAATCAGTTGGAAACAGAACGGAAGTTGATAAAAGACTATATAAAGCGTGAGAAGATTAATGTAATAAAAGAGGAACCTACAGATGGTGTATGGGGTGAAAAAGATTATTTGGAGATAGATGATAATTTGTATTTCCATTTGGTGAGTGCAGGTGAGAAAGATGGAGATAGTGTTCGCAATGTGAGTACTATAGTTATGCGTTATCGCAGATATACTCTTGATGCCTACGCAGATACATTGAGTTTTTGGTCAACCAATGATTCTGGAGAACCATTAACTTTTTTGTATAGTAATACTACTTCGGCTACTTGTTCGGGTTGGTATCAAGCAATTGGTTATATGAAGTATAATAATTCAGAAGCCAAACTGATATGTCCTTCGAAGTTAGGTTTTCAGGACGATGAGACATTGACCAATGTAACTCCTTATGGGTATGATCTAAAAATGTTAATTAAGAATTTCTAAAATATGGTTGGTGCGAGTAATGTAGAAATAGTTGCTTAGTGCCATATAATAATCAACTTATAGAATAAAAACGAGATACTATGTCACTTATTAAATCGATATCAGGCATACGCGGAACGATAGGTGGTCGTGTAGGTGAAGGCCTTGATCCTGTAGATATAGTGCGCTTTACAGCCGCATACGCAACTGCGAGAAAAAATGTAAATAACAAAAAACTGAAGATTGTAGTTGGAAGAGATGCTCGTATTTCGGGGCAGATGGTTGACTTGCTTGTTACCGGAACCCTGCTTGGTATGGGCTGTGATGTGGTGAATATAGGTTTGGCTACTACTCCTACGACCGAGTTGGCAGTTACCGGTGAGAAGGCGGATGGCGGAATAATACTAACTGCTTCGCATAATCCAAAGCAATGGAATGCACTGAAATTGCTTAACGAAAAAGGTGAGTTCTTGAATGATGCAGAAGGAAAAGAAGTGTTGAAAATAGCCGAAGCGGAAGATTTTAGTTTTGCTCAAGTGGATGAAATAGGTACTTTAACGCATAAAGACTATTTGCAATATCATATTGATAATGTGCTTAATTTGCAGTTGGTAGATAGAGATGCTATTGCCAAAAGCAATTTTACCGTGGCAGTGGATTGCGTGAATAGTGTAGGTGGAATAGCGATACCTGCTTTGCTTAGGGCCTTAGGAGTGAAGAATATAATTGAGTTGAATTGTGTTGCGAATGGTCGCTTTGCTCATAATCCAGAACCTATACCACAGCATTTGACTCAGATAAGCGATTTGCTTCGTGAGGGTAAGGCTGATGTGGGTTTTGTGGTTGATCCAGATGTTGACCGTTTGGCTATTGTATCAGAAAATGGTGAGATGTTCGGTGAAGAATATACTTTGGTCAGTGTGTCAGATTATGTGTTGCAACACACTAAAGGTAACACAGTGAGCAATTTGAGCAGTACTCGTGCATTGGCTGATATTACGCGGAAATATGGTTGTGAGTATAACGCGGCAGCAGTGGGTGAGGTGAATGTAGTGAAAAAGATGAAAGATACAAATGCAGTAATAGGTGGAGAGGGAAATGGAGGAGTAATATATCCTGCTTCTCACTATGGTAGAGATGCACTTGTTGGTATTGGTTTGTTTCTCTCTTTGCTTTCGCATAAAGGAATAAAAGTAAGCGAACTTAAAAAAGAATACCCGTTGTATCATATATCCAAAAATCGTATTGATTTGACGGCTGACATAGATGTAGATAATCTCTTAAAGCAAGTAAAAGAAAAATATAAATCAGAGCGAGTTAATGATATAGATGGTGTGAAGATAGATTTTGAGCGTGGTTGGGTGCATTTGCGAAAGTCTAACACTGAGCCTATTATACGAGTTTATTCAGAGGCAGCAACGGAGCATGAGGCTCAAGAGTTGGCAGAAAAGATTATGAACGATATAAAAACACTATAAGAACACTATAAGAACACTATAGGAACACTTTGAAACGATATAAAACACTATAAAAACACTATCCTAAGATATGCATATACTTATAACAAACGATGATGGCGTACATGCCAAGGGCTTGCAAGTGTTGATAAAGCAGATGAGTAAGTTGGGGCGGGTGACGGTGGTTGCTCCGGATAGTGCTCGTAGCGGGCAGTCGAGTGCGATTAGTATTGAGCATCCGATAAAAGTAAAGCAATTGCTTGCAGAAGATAATCTTAATATCTATTCTTGCAATGGGACTCCGGCTGATTGTGCAAAGATAGCCGTTGAGGTTTTGCTTGAGAACGATCGTCCTGATTTGCTTGTGGCGGGAGTGAATCATGGTTCTAATTCTGCAATTAATGTGATATATTCGGGTACTATGGGGGCTATTTTTGTTGGTGCGGAGAACATGATACCGTCTATTGGATTTTCGCTTAACGACCATTTAGCAGATGCCGATTTTTCTTCTTTTGAGCCATATATTTTGCCGTTGACAAAAAAGATATTGCAATTGCCTGTCAGATATGGTTTATGTTACAATATAAATGTGTCGCCCGGTGAGGTTAAAGGAGTAAGAGTAACCAGGCAGTGTAAGGGTTATTGGCACAGAGAGTATGAGGAATATACTGACCCGCACGGTGAGAAGTTTTATTTGCTTTCGGGTGAGTTTTGTAATACTGAGCCTGAGGCTGAGGACACTGATGAGTGGGCACTAAAAAACGGGTATATTGCTATCACGCCTACCACGATAGACATGACCGATTATACTGATAATAATCTTAAAAGCGTTGAATGGAGCGACTTGACAAATATCTTGTAGGTATAATTGCAGGTATTTTACTGCCATTTGTATTTGGCTGGTTATATATTGATCAAATGAATTTATGGTATGCCATAAGTTCATTTGGTATAAAGAGTATGGCAGGCGTATTAGGCAAATTGACAATTGTTGCGTTGTTCCCTGATATGGCATTGATATTCCTACTATATACTTTGGAGTTATGGCGGGCGGCAAAGGGTGTGATTATTGGTATGTTTCCTTATATTTTGGCTGCTATTTGGATATCTATATGAGATATTTTATTATTTCAGGTGAAGCGTCAGGCGATAGGCATGCATCGATGCTTATGAGTAGCATTAAGAAGTCTGACCATGATGCAGAATTTGTCGGCATGGGCGGGGCGATGATGCATTCTGCCGGATGTCGTTTAGTGCAGACGATAGATAAGATGGCTTATATGGGTGTGGTGGCAGTGGTGAGAAACATAAATAATGTCAGACGAAATTTTAGAATAGCCCAATCAGAGTTGATAACTTTTAGGCCTCATGTTGTCATACTTGTAGATTATCCTTCGTTTAACATGAAGATTGCTAAGTATTGCAAGAAACATCTGCCTGACACAAAAATAGTATATTATATCCCTCCCAAGGTTTGGGCATGGAAAACATGGCGTATTCATACGATCAATAAACTTTGTGATAAAGTACTAACAATTTTCCCTTTTGAACAAGATTTTTATAGTCGTTTTGGTTATACAGCGCATTATGTAGGTAATCCGACAAAAGAGGAAATAGACCTATATAGGCCATCAAAAATACAGAAAGAGAACATAATAGCCTTACTTCCCGGTTCTCGGAAGAGTGAAATAGAGAATTGTTTGCCTCGAATGTTGAAGGCGGCTCGAAAGTTTCCTGATTATAAGATAGTGGTTGCTGCTTCGTTAAATATCGACCCTAAAGTGTATAATAGATATCTTTTGGGGAATGAGCGACTGATATGTGGTCGGACTTACGAAGTATTAGCAAGAGCAAAGGCGGCGATAGTTAATTCAGGTACTGCCACTCTTGAGACAGCTCTTATAGGTACGCCACAAGTGGCTGTATATTATATTGCTTATTCAACACCACTACTTGTAAAGATATTCAAACCGATACTTTTCAAAATTCCTTATTTCACATTGGTTAATCTGATTGCGAGCAAGGAGGTGATTAAAGAATTGGTGGCTGATAGGTTTACGGTTGAAAATATGATTGCCGTTCTTGAAAAGTTGCTTTATGAAAAAGAGTATGTGGCAACTATGGAGAGAGAATACAAATCAGTCAGTACAATACTTGGTGACAAAAGTGCATCTGAATGTGCTGCAAGGGAAATACTTACTTTATTTGAGTGAAAAGACTCACTAATATATTATTTTTTATTATAGTTTCTGCTATAATGATATTTGCCCAAACTCCGCTTGAGCGTGGGGCATTGCCTACATATATTGCTCCAAAGTATTTTGGACCTAACGCATTTGCGGTACCGGAAATGAATGATGGTCGTACAAAGAAAGAATTAACAATAGAATTGTCCGCCAATGGAGATTTAGGATTTGCTGGTGATCGAACAGCAACTCTTTTGGGGAAAATATACATACCTCTTTTTACCGACAGAGTGAATTTGAGTTTATGGATGCCGATGTATGAGTGGTGGTCGAACTCGGTTGAGAGGCAAAAAGAATGTAGGTTAGAGGGTAAGCCTTTGAGCGGTAATGGTGCGGGTGATGTATATATTTCTACTGATATTATGGCTGTACGAGAGGGTAGGTATTGTCCTTCGTTTACTGTCAGAGCCGCCTTGCGTACGGCGTCAGGTGGCGATTATCCGAATGCTCGTTTTTATGATAGTCCGGGATATTTCTTTGACGGGACTTTTGGGAAATCGTTTTTTATAAAGAAAGATACAGACCGGCAGATAGAGTTTCGTGGAGCAATATCAGCAGGATTCTTGTGCTGGCAGACTACCAACGCTCGACAAAACGATGCTGTTATGTATGGAGCTTTACTTGCTATCAGGCATAGATATATAAGTGGTACTTTGCGCTATAGTGGTTATGCCGGTTGGGAAAAGAAAGGCGATAGGCCTATGATAATAAGTGCGCAAGTAAGAGGCTATATTCCGCTTAAATCAGATAAGATAAGGCAAACTATTCAACCTTTTGCGGAGTATCAATATGGATTAAATGATTTTCCTTTCCACACAATCAGAATCGGAATAGGGTATGACATTGATATCCTCAGAAAGCAGAAAAATGATAAGCAGCAGGACTGATGCTATCATAATTCCTTCTTGACTTGAGAATATATTTTCCGTTGTCATTGCTATGAAAAATATAGTTGCAAGACTTGTGCTCCATTGCTTTGCTCTGCCGTTGAAGTAGCAGGGCAGTAGTAGCCAAATAGATATGAAAAACACGACAGCGAAAGGTCCTAACTCCATCCATAATGCCAGATATTGATTGTGTGTTGAGAAGCGCCTTATATGGTGATTTATCCACCCTTTTTCGGCGTATTTTTCAGTTAGGTATTCTTGTGAGCAATTGTCTCCCAAACCATAGAACGGATAATCTTGTTTGTTCTCAAAGACGGTGTGCCAAATGGCGATTCTTATTTCGTTGGAAGGGGCGAGTGTGTCTTGAGGATTGTAATAAAGCCGCTCTTGCAGAGTAAATTGTCCGTCGCGGGGTCTAAAGGTATTGATAAGTACTCCTGCAAAGATACCTATTGCAAGTGCAGAAATGGCAACTACTATTCGCCATTTCTTGTTGATTTTAGTCACAATAAAAATGGCGGTTATTGCAAGTAAACTTATCCATGCGATGCGCGATCCACACCAGAAAATGCCTAATAACAGCCAAGCAGTTGCGAGCAAGGTGAGAAATATATTTTGAGTGGTGCTGAATCGATGCTTGCGGTCGTTAAAGAGCATGAAAAGGGCAACAAGAGCCATCTGCAAGATATTGGCATAATGTAAGCGATGTTTTGTCTCAAGCAGCAAATTGTCCATCGTGAGTAAATTCAAATGCTCTATTGTAGGGTAGAATTTATCTAATGCACGAGCGGAATTAACGACCCAATAATGCACTAAGAGATAAACAAAAACGCTCGTCAATGCGCTATATACCAATACTTTTAATATTGTCTGCCAACTATAATACTTATTTACTCCCCAAAGCATTACAGGTATTAGACATATCAGATGCCATTCTCTGCCTAATGCACACCATGTAGCATTTGTGTCGATAGACCAAATGAGTGATAACCAATTCCATAAGCACCAAATAGCAAAGCCTATGAATGGAATGAGAATTTTCCAATTGGTTAGTTGCGGTTTTTGCAAGAATTTTAATTTCAAGAGCCACTCAGCCACCCATGTAACAAACCATATATACCAAAAGATTCTGATAAAGAGCATACTGAAAGGCAGTGAGGCTACAAGCAAGAGAAGCGAGAGCCAATTGCCCTGTTCTATAAAATCTACAATCCAACAATATGCCTTGTTATTTGTCATGTATTATGATGCTTAAATCAATTTGTTATTTGTTTTGTGTTAGGTATTGCGAGAATTGCTCCTGGAGTTGTTGGTTGGTCAGAACATAATCTTCCCAATTATTGCCTTTTTCGTGTTTGAAGGTCCCGCATCCGTCGTTTTTGGCTTGTTGCCTGGTCATATATCTTTTTTTCATCTGTTCCGGACTTCTGTATTGATAATGATTTACAGGAATGGGGTTTGGATATGTTCTTCCCAGAGGGTGGGGGTAGCGCCATTTTTCTAACCAAAATAATATGGCAGAGTGTCGTACAAACCGCCGTTCCCGACGCTTATGGGGAAGATAATGTTTTATGTGTGGCTGTAGTTGAGCAAAAGGCAATGAGAAATCAAGAGTTTGCAGATCTTCTTTGGTTAGAACATAGTCAGTACTTTCTTTTTTTATGTTGCAGTATTTCTTAGGCACTGACTGCAGGAATTGTCTTACATCAGATGGGAAGAACTCATCAGCATCGAGTCTGACGCACCACCAGTCGTTTGAAGTCATTTCGTGCTTAAAAGCTTTGAAGGCCTTAGAGCGGATACCTATATGAAAAGGTCCTTCATAGCGCATAAAAGCGACGATCTTTTGATTTTCGGCAGCCATTTGTTGTACTATCTGCCATGTGTTGTCTGCTGAGCCGTTGTCAATAACAATTACTTTGTCGCTCCAGCGACAAGCATCTTGCAAACAAGCCTCTACTATATCGGCTTCGTTCTTTACAAGCAAAAGGCTATATATCTTAAATTCTGTCAAGTCTCTTAGTTAGTTTGCGCCAATAATAAAGTATTGGATTAGTATATTTGAGTTTTTTCCACGGCCGCGAAGAGTGAGGTAAATGTAACACTCGGTTGTTAGGCATGAGCACATTCTTAAATCCTAATTCGAGTGATTGGTGTGACAAGAAGACATCATACCAATTTTTCTTTTCATCCAATTGGCTGAATGAAAATGCGTGCAGAAGCCGATTAGTAAGGATGGTGCAACAAAAACTCAAGTGTTTGTCGGTTTGCCATATTTCTTTGCCCTCTGCGGCTGCATGTGCAGCAAATTCGTATGGATAATTGATATTATGATTTTCGTCTTCGGTTGCAGCCGCCACAATACCTATGTGTTCTTTTTGTGCTTCTTTATGTAGCAATTCTATTGTGTTTTTATTGATGATAACATCGCTTTCGATTATCATGAGGTCGGCATTGTTGTCAATTGCTTTTTGTTGTGCCAAGCAAAGCACTAATCGGTAGTTTGGCGAAGGGTGGGTGGTTAGGTTGGAAAGATGTACTATATCAAATCCCCATTTTTGTGCAAGATCATCGAGTTCTGCAGAACTCTCTTGAGAGGAGAAGTCATCATATACCCTCACTACAAAACCGCTGTCAAGTATTGCTTTAATTGCCTGCTTGGCTGTGGCGAGCGAGTCTTTTACGGGCATTATGATATCTAAATTTTTCATGTTTTGAAGTTATTTCTTGTCCAATCTGACGGGTATGATATCTTGTTTTCTGATGGTTATCATGCCTGCAAAACTATTTCCAAATTGTGAACCGATATCTGCTGCCATAGTGAGTCCAAATTCCATACCCCATGCTTTTTCTATTTTCTTTGTAACCGAGAGCATAATGGCAGTATTGTCGGTTTTGTTGGGCTGGGCATAAGTGCCCCAAGAGCGAGTATAGGATGAAAGAAGACGATAGTTGTAGCCATAAATATCACCTTTGATTCCTATGAAATGAGTTCTAACTCGGTTGTTTTGCGGGGAGAGAAATGGCGAACCGATAGTTCGGTGGAAATGGGTCCATCCTTGACGATAAATAAGATTGTTGAAGTAGGTGTCTCTTCCTCCATATATGATACCATCTTTGTCGTGGTATGGTCCTGATTGTGAGGTGGTATTGAGGAATTCATAAGTTATAGCGTTGATGAATTTCCAATGGTCTTGTCTTATACTTATTCCCCAAAGTCCGTCTGCTACATTCATTCCCATTCCTATGAATGCAGCCGATTTATCTTCAAATATCGTTTGCCAATAGAGGTCTGCATACCACCCTTTGTACTTTATATTAACTGCAAGTTCTTGCCAACCGATGTGATTGCCTTCTGCGTTCAGTTGGTCGTTTAAGTTGTTGCCTCCTGCATTAAGAATAAACACATTCTTAAACGATTTGAGTGAATTGCCTAAATCGCCATATATGGCAGATTTTCCTCCCCATTGAGCGGCATGGTGAAACTCGTATGCTATGTTTACAGGTAACTTACCGCCTATTCTTGCGCCTGCAAACTTATGATGAAGAAACGCATTTGTTACTTCTGTGGTAGGGTCAAGTGAGTTTTTGTCAACAAACCATCCGTGTGTTATTCCGCCTTTGATTTCTAAATATCCATAAAGTCCGGGGAAAGCGGTATATCTGTTGATGCCAATGCTGATTCTTGGCAAGGGTTGTGCGTTGTTAGAAAAGAGTAAACCGCCTGTGCTTAGTTGTGGGGCGGCAGAGCCTGCGGTGAAAGGCAAAATACCTGCGGTTATATCAAAGATATATAGTCTCAAATGAGCGTATAGTCGTCGGAAATAGCCTGTCTGTTTTTTGCAGTCAAATCTGCCTGCTAAATCTACTGCAAAGTCATAGTCATACCACTTTGCAGGTCTGGTGGGTTGTTTTTGAACCCATGCTGCGATGCTTCCGCTAAAAGGTTGGGAAGATATATGCCCGTTGGTATTGACATGCAGCCAAAACGGGGAGTATTTGCCGGATGAGGCTATTGCTGATGCTTCAAAACCATATTCAAGTTTGCTTTGGGCGGTATCAGGCTCGTCCATGGGCAATGGCCAAAAATCCCAAGCAAATATGGAGTGAGAAATGCATAGGAAAAACAGTAAAATCAGTATGTATGATTTGTCTCTCAAACTCTTTGTTTAGTTATCTGCTTCTATTAGTTTATAGAATGATTTTATAGGTTTTTCTTGTGGGTCTTCGCCGAGTCCGAAAAACACTTCTCCTTTGACATTTGCTGCAACCATATTGATGGTGCGTCCGCATGGCATTTGTTGGTATCTTTGCCAATGGTTGTTATTTATGTCATAACGCATGATATCTTCGAAATAAAATCCTGTGGTCAGTGTGTCGCCATAGTGCCATCCGCCAAATAAATATGCGTACTTTTCTGAGGCAACGGCTGCTGCGTCTTGTCTGCCTTTGTCAGGCACGCTTGATCGTTTTAACCAATTGTTAGTATTTGCCTGATATTCATACCATTCGTTGTGGCTGCCTTTTCTGTAACCTGTACCGACAAAGGCTCTGTTGTTGCTACTTACAGCCACTGCGCTTGTACATCTTAATGGAAATGGTTTTATTGTTTGCTCACTTGCAGAACTCCACAGATTTTGCTGAGGATCGTAGCGATAGAATTGTTCGGTAAAGCCATTAAATCCTAATCCTGCATAGATATAACCGTCAAGAGTAAAAATCACAGCATCGTTGGTGCGGCTGTCCGGGTAGTCTGCAAGGCGGTTCCACTGATTGGTAGTGGCGTCGTATTGATAAAAGTCTTTTAAGTAGGCTTCGGAATTATAGATTCCTTTTTTGTTGTATCCTAATCCGATATATGCTTTGTTGTTGTGTACTATAGCAACGGGATTTACTCTGGCTTGCAGAGGTGTTTGACCTAAATCTGACCACTGATTGTTGTTTACAGAATACTTATAGAGGTGGTTGCTGTAAGAGTTGTCTGACAATTTGCCTCCAAACACATAAATATCCCCATTCAGTGCAAATGCGGTAGCGCAACTAAGTGCTTGTGGTGCGGGTTCTAATTCCACAATTTGCATACTGATTGTATCTACATCGTTGCAAGCAATGAGCAAAGACAAAGTAAATAGAAGTGATATGTGCTTGAATACTGACAAAATCTTACGAATTTATTGTTCACTATCTTGTTCTTTTGTCTTTTTCTTGAGTTCGAAGTCGCGTCCTAAATAGTTTTTTCTTACGATAGGGTTGGCTGCCAATTCTTCGGGTGTTCCGTGAAAAAGTATTTTTCCTTCGAAAAGCAAGTAGGCGCGGTCGGTAATCATAAGTGTTTCATCCACATTATGGTCAGTGATAAGTATGCCTATGTTTTTGTCTTTTAGTTTCCAAACTACATCTTGTATTTCCTGCACGGCAATGGGGTCAACTCCTGCAAAGGGTTCGTCAAGCATAACGAAGCGTGGTTCGATGGCTAAGCATCTGGCAATCTCTGTTCTGCGGCGTTCTCCTCCTGAAAGACGATCGCCTAAATTATTGCGAACATGACCTAAATTAAACTCTTTGATGAGTTGTTCAAGTTTCTCTTTTTGATATTCTTTTGAGAATTTGGTCATCTCAAGTACTGAGCGGATATTATCCTCCACTGTCATTTTTCTGAATACAGATGCTTCTTGTGGCAGATAACCTATGCCTTTTTGGGCGCGTTTGTACATAGGGAAATTAGTTATGTCCTCATTGCCTAAAAATATCTTTCCGGCATTGGCGGCAACAAGTCCTGTGGTCATATAGAAAGTAGTGGTTTTGCCTGCTCCGTTAGGTCCAAGCAACCCCACAATCTCGCCTTGTCGCAATTCGATGCTAACATCGTTTGCCACAGTGCGTTTGCCGTAACGCTTCACTAAATGCTCGGTGCGTAACACCATTTGTTCTGTCTCTTGCATATTACCATCAGCCCAATTAGGCATTTTAATGGTGCAAAGTTACGACTTTTATTTTGAACGTGCAAAAAGGGATAAAAACAGATATTAGTGTATTAAGCATTTATGCTCCCATCCCTAATCTAAAGTTGAAACCTCTGTATAGAGCGCAGAGTCGTCGGATTTCGTCCCATGTCTCGTCAGAGAGTTTTGTGCCGACGATCTCTACTACACGCCCTGCAGCCAGAGTGCCTATCTCGGCGCAGCGTCTGATGTCAAATTCGTCAGACAGCCCATGTAAAAATCCGGCGGCATATAGGTCGCCTGCGCCTGTGGAGTCAAGGCATTTGGAGGTGATGGCTCCAATATGATACTGCTCTTCGCCTTGCTGAACATAAGAGCCTTTTTTGCCGACTTTTACTACCGCAATATCACACTCTTTAGATATGGCTTTTACGGCTTCATCGGGCGGCAACTGGGTATAAGCATAACTCTCATCTTCATTGGCAAATACAATATCCACATATTTCTTTACCAAACTATGTAGGAATTCAAGATTCTCGCTGACGACATTGTAACTTGCAAGATCAAGAGATACTTTGAGCCCCATATCTTTTGCCAAGCAAATGGCTTTTTCTATTAAGGCATGGTTTTGTAGCATATATCCTTCTATGTGGAATATTTCATAGCCTGAGAAAGCCTCAGCATTGATGTCTTGAGGTGATAGGTCGGATGAAGCGCCAAGATATGTGCAGAAAGTGCGTTCTCCGTCGGGCGTGATAAGAACTGTACAGCACCCCGACATAAGTGAAGATGGCAGCAAAAAGGCTTTTACGCCATTGCGTTCCATGTCTGCTCGATAGAATTCGCCAATCTCATCGTTGCCCAATTTACCTATAAAAGCGGCTTTGCCCCCTAAGGCAGAAATGGCGTTGATGGTATTGGAAGCGCTGCCGCCCGCCACCATAGTTTTTCTTACACTAACAAAGCGGCTCTGAACAGCCATGGCTGTATCTAAATCTATAAGATTCATACTGCCTTTGGGCAAACCCAACTCGCGCAAGTCATCTTCCGACACTTGCAACAAAATATCTGTTAGGGCATTGCCTAATCCGAGAATTTTTTTCATAACATTGTTTGGAAATCGTTGCAAAGATATGTATATCTTTTCATACTGACAAACAATTTTGAAATATGAAAATCAAAAAATATGAATAGGTCTGATTATGAAAAAAACATTTTTATGATTTAGAAAAAAGTTATACCTTTGCAAATTGAAAACTGAGCGCAAATAATAAACTAAATTATATAGACTTATGATGACTATTGACAACTACAAGTTCGCCGGCAAGAAGGCGATAGTTCGTGTGGATTTCAATGTTCCACTTGATGAAAATGGTAATATAACGGACGATACTCGTATTCGTGGTGCTCTGCCTACACTGAAAAAGATTTTGGCGGATGGTGGTGCGTTGATTATCATGTCGCACATGGGCAAACCTAAAGGAAAGGTACAAGCCAAATATTCACTTGGTCAGATTAAAGATGCAGTAGGCAAGGCATTAGGGGTAGAGGTGAAGTTTGCACCTGATTGTGCTAAAGCCAAAGCAGAGGCTGATTCGTTGAAGGCAGGTGAGGTGTTGCTGCTTGAAAACTTGCGTTTCTATCCTGAAGAAGAGGGCAAACCTGTAGGTATTGATAAAGAAGACCCCGCTTACGAAGAGGCTAAGAAACAAATGAAAGCAAGCCAAAAAGAATTTGCTAAGACCCTTGCAAGTTATGCTGATTGCTATGTAAATGATGCCTTTGGTACGGCTCATCGTAAACATGCTTCAACAGCCGTTATCGCAGACTATTTCGATGCCGACAACAAGATGCTCGGTTACTTGATGGAGAAAGAAGTGCAGGCTGTGGATAATATACTTTCCAATATCAAGCGTCCGTTTACTGCAATTATGGGCGGATCAAAGGTTAGTACAAAAATCGGTATTATCGAAAACTTGATGGATAAGGTTGATAATCTTATTCTTTGTGGAGGTATGACATATACTTTTGCTAAGGCTCAAGGAGGTAAAATAGGTAATTCCATTTGCGAAGATGATAAACTACAACTTGCCTTAGATATTATCGAACAAGCAAAAGCCAAAGGTGTTAATTTGGTATTAGGTTCTGACTGCGTGGCTGCTGACAATTTCTCTAATGATGCCAATACTCAGGTAGTTCCTGCTAATAATGTTCCTGACGGTTGGGAAGGAATGGATGCCGGCCCACAAACACAGAAAGCATTTGCAGAGGCTATTGAAGGTGCTAAAACTATTCTTTGGAATGGTCCTGCCGGTGTGTTTGAATTTGATAAATTTACAGCCGGTTCTCGCGCTATTGCTGAGGCTATTGCTAAGGCAACTGACGAGGGCGCATATTCACTTATCGGTGGTGGCGACTCGGTGGCTTGTATCAATAAATTCGGCATGGCAGACCGCGTAAGTTACATATCTACAGGTGGTGGAGCACTGCTCGAGGCTATAGAAGGAAAAGTATTACCGGGTGTTGCTGCAATCAAAGGATAATAAACAAACTACTTCATTGAAGTGTATAATTATTTATATCTAAGATGGAAATATTAGGAAAAGTAATACAAGTGTTGCCTATTCAACAAGGAACATCCCAAAGAACAGGCAATCCATGGATGATTCAGAGTTTTATAATTGAAACTCAAGAACAGTATCCTCGTAAAATATGCATAGAAATGTTTGGTGAAGATAAGATCAAAGCCAATCCTGTTGCAGTAGATAAGTTGGTTACCGTATTTTTCGATTTGGAGAGTAGAGAATTTAATGGTCGTTGGTACACTTCTGCTCGTGCTTGGAAAGTACAAGAGGGTTCAGCCGAAATTAAGGCTCCACAAGCAGCACCTGCCCCACAAGATGCACCTCAGGCACCTCAGGCTCCACAGGCAAATATGCAAACTTTTGATCAAGTGGCTGCTGCCAACATCGATGACGATAGCACTGATCTGCCTTTCTAAGGCTATAAACCATTTATTCCCTCTTGTGATATGAGGAAATATATGTATCTGATTATCTCGCTCCTGCTAATTTTAGTAGGAGCGGGTGTGTTATGTGCTGTCAAATGGCAGGCATGGTTTGTCAATCAGCCTGAGCAAGATTATGTAGTGGCTCAACGCCCTAATAATATAGTGCTCACAATGGGGCAAGACGCGCAGCACCAAAGGATAGTGAGTTGGAGAGCAGATACTGCCATTTCACGCTCTTGCTTGCGTTTGGTACATGCCGGACATCTCGACACAGTGAATATCGCTGCGGACAGTGCGTTGATTTATTCTCAAGCAGGTGTAGCGGCTTATTATCAAGCCAGATTGGATAACCTTCAAGAAGGACAGTATAGTTATCAGTGTGTAAGTGGTGATAGACAATCAGAATGGCATAATTTCAGAATTTCTGATTTAGATACTACTACTTTGCTTTTCTTTGGGGACATTGAGGATAAGAAAGGGACGCCTTCCAGACTTATGATGCAGAAAGCGCTCAGTCGCAACGCCAATGTAGATGCTGTTTGCTACACAGGTAATATTCTGGAGCATCCAATGGATAAGTATTGGCAAGTATGGCAACGCTCTCTTGAGGGAAAACAGTCTATTGTCCCACAAATTGCAGTAGCAGGCTCTAATGAATATCGTAAGGGATTGATGCGCAAAATAGACAATAGATGGACCCATGTGTTCGGGATTCCGCAAAATGCACCATATAGGTTTTTAGGGACATCGACTTATTTTATTGATTTCCCCACAGCACGACTCATTATGCTTGACACTCATGCGCTCAATTTCCTGTCTGATTATACTATTATGCAAACATGGTTGAGTAGGTTGCTTATTTCCGATCCAGATAAATGGAAAATAGTTATTATGCACCAACCGGTTCACTATGCTGCAACAGGCAGGTATCATCCTGCACTGTATTTGGCATTTCACGAGGTACTCAAAGATGCTGACTTGGTATTCTCCGGAAGCGACCATAATTATGTGAGAAGGCAAGAAATGCCCCAATATATTATTCTTAACTCATCTGACAGGAATCTTGAAATCAGAAAAGATATAAATCAAGATCCTTTGGTTGCGTGTTATGATGAGAAAATGAAAGGCTATTGCAGTGTCTCATTAACTTACGATAGTTTGCATCTTTATACATACGATATTGTACATGATCGTATTATCGACCAATTATCTTTAGGTCGTTGATGAAGTAGGTTTATTGATTATAAAAGAAGTGATAAATACAGAAATGGAAAAGGTGTTTTATATTCTCAACTCGGCCAAGGGAATTAGTCTTCAGACTGAAAGAGGTGAGTTGGTTTCTGTAAATGCTTTGCTGGATATGTTTACAGGCAGGCGTGTGTTTGCTTTCTATGGGCAGATGGGGGCGGGTAAAACTACATTCATAAAATATATATGCGAGCAAATGGGAGTAGAAGATGTGGTCAATTCTCCTACTTTTGCTATAGTTAATGTATATCAGTGTGCTGAAGATACGATATACCATTTTGATTGTTATCGCCTGAAAAATCTGCAAGAAGCCATGGACTTAGGTGCAGAGGAATATCTTTATAGCGGGCAATACTGTTTTATAGAATGGCCAGACATAATAGAACCGCTTTTGCCGCAAGATTATGTGTCGGTCAGAATAGAAGTACTTGATGACGAAAGAAGGAGATGCGTCGTTTCTGCATTATAATATGTGCTATAGTTATGCTCTTAACGCCCTTGATGGGACTTGAACATGAAAACACACTGACTCTTAGTTGGGGTGGAATATGGCAAGAAGATCAATATCTCTCGCCTCTTAAATACAGCAACCATTATCTGAGTATTCAAAACCAATGGCGGCAACCACTTTTGAGCAAACAAAAAGATTCCTTATGCCTCTGGACACATACAGGCACACTTCGTATAGAAGGGCAGAGATTATATAGCCCTCAATATACCAATATGATGTATGGTTTGCTCCTTGAAGGAGGGTGGGGAGCGGAATATAACTTCATCCACTTAATAGGTGTCAGAGGCTTTAATCTATTTCTCGGACCATATTTAGATGCGTTGTTTTGTGCAAGGCAACACGCTACTAATGTAAATAAACCTTTCTCTTTCGATATTATTTTGCAGACCTATGCAAGATTAGGTGTTGCTTATGCCTTTGCTCATAAACAAACTTCATATAGAATCGGTTATACGGCACAATTAGGCTTGTTAGGTTGCATGTTTATCCCTGAATATGGGCAGAGTTATTATGAGATATCTCAGGGTGTAACACATGGCGATTTTCACTTCGCCTCGTTAAATAATTGTATTCAATTCAGACAAAGACTATGCTTTGATATGCAATTCAAACGAAGCGCATGGACTATAGGTGTTGAACATTTTTATGGCAATCAACATGCTAACTCGCTTTTGTTTTCAAGGCAACAGGTAGCAATTGTCATTGGAACCATATTCACAAGCAAGACAACAGTCAGAAAATTTGATTATTAACTATAGTTCCCGCATAAGATAATCAACGAGAAATATTTATTGGCCTCTACAAATTATACTAATCAATGCCGTTGTGCACAATGACTATATTTATGGTGCGCCATCGAAGATTGAACTTTTCTCAGATCATTTGGAGATAACATCCATCGGGCGTATTCCGCAAGGGCTTTCTTATGATGACTTTTTCAAAGGAGTAAGTTTACCACGCAATCGTGAATTGATGCGCGTATTCAGTGATGTAAAATTGGTTGAATCTCTTGGATCAGGTGTGCAATGTATTTTCTAAAAACAACTAACGCGCTACTGATTGATAGTGCGTTAGATTACATGCCAATATTCTATAATATCTTATAGTACTTCTATATAACAAATCTGTTATTACATGTTTTTGTTTTGGTTGCGGGCGAGGACCTGCAAGCCTACCGCGTTCCAAATGATGGCTGTAATAAAATACACCAAAATCGGTTATATATTACAAGCAAATGAAGTTTATTCTTTGTTTTCGCTTCTGATAACTTTATTTCTTCGCAGTGCATTGAGATATAAGTCGTTTTTCTGCTTGGTAAGAAATTCTTTTTGCCGTTTCTCAAGCAATATATGTTCTATTGTCTTTGCGGCATATTCTTCAGGCATAATTTCTCCTGCAAGTCGTTTGTCACTAATTTTAAGAAGATATGTGTTTATAGAGTCTTTGATTTCTATTAATTCTTTGGATTGTAGTTGTTTGCTAAAATCGTCTTGAGTTAGGGGCATTCGAATAAGAATCTTGCTTTGTGGTTGCCACTCGTCTGCAAAAAATTCATATCCTGTTGCGTATTGATAAGAGTACTTCTCTATCAATTCTATATTCTCATCGCTCAGATCTTTCAGCCATAACATCAGCAGATTTTGTTCCGGAGCATCGTTGGGAACCACCATAAACAAACCTTTGAGCAGTGCTTCGCGAAGCGTAAACCGATCGGAGTTGGTATTGTAAAAAATAGTTATAGAATCTTTGTCTATATGTTTCGACATTCGCTGCTCTACTTGTTGTTGTTCCCATTCGTACATGTATAGTGAGCGACGATATTCATTAACTAACGATTCGATCTCTGCTTTGTTGTCGCTATGTCTGACAGCAGATTGATAAACCAATGCTTCGGTTGCCCACTGGCGGATATATTGTTCTGCTATTGCAGCGCTATCCTCTCCACTATACCCCTGAGTTACACGCTCCAAATCAACCGCATACAACACTTCATCACCTGCCCTAACCACTGCATCGCCTAATTGATACTTTCGTATAAACTCGCAACCACTGAACAGTAAGGATACTATCACCAATGGTAAGTATATTATTCCTTTGATATTCATAACTATATTGTATATTGTTTTTCTAATGTCTCCCATAAAATGTCTTTGGGCACAGGGGCGATAATTTTTAATAGTTGTTTACTGACAGGGTGAATAAACTCTATCTGCCTTGCGTGCAATGATATGCTACCATCTTTGTTACTTCGCTTAGCGCCATATTTCAAATCGCCTTTTATTGGTAGTCCAATTGCAGATAACTGACATCTAATTTGATGATGCCTGCCCGTTTCTAATTCTATCTCTATCAATTCGTATCTTTCGCTTTTAGCAGCCACACGATAGGTTAGTATTGCCAATTTTGCCCCATCTGTGTTGGGGTTAACAATGTATGTCTTGTTCTTCTGTTCGTTCCTAAATAAATAATTCTCTAATCTGCCTTGTTCCATTACGCGATCGTTTCGGGCAACAATTGCCCAGTATGTTTTTTTTATCGCCTTATGGTCTCTAAACATATCATTTAGTCGAGTTAGAGCCTTGGAAGTCTTTGCAAACAATACAACACCGCTGGTTGGGCGATCTAAACGATGAGGACTACCTATAAATACATTCCCAGGTTTTTGATATTTTTCGCGAATATACTCACGCACCTTTTCTACCAAAGGAACATCGCCCGTCTTGTCGCCCTGAACAATCTCACCGGCACTCTTATTTATGGCAATTATATGATTATCTTCGTAGAGTATTGTCATTTATATCACAAAATTCAGATGTTTATGCTCTTATTTGTTTTCCAATGTAGAAGATTATCATAAACCTGCTAAAGGTTCGCGATAATTACATCCTTCTCGCCAACGGGAGCAACCATACGCTGTATTACCTCTTATGATAGTCCCTTTCCTACATACGGGACACAACATCCCTATCTTGCTTTCCTTCACTTCTTTCACTACTTCTGTGGTCATTTGTTTGAGTTCATCCATAAACTGCTGTGCAGTCATCTCGCCTCGCTCTATCTGTCTGAGTTTATGTTCCCACAAACCGGTCAATTCGGCACTTTTCAGTAAAGGAGTATGAATGGTCCTGATTAATTCAACAGCCATCGGAGTGGCAGTCAGTGATTTGCGCTGTTTCTCAATATATCTTCGCTGAAAGAGTTTTTCTATTATCGCCGCGCGTGTAGAAGGCCTGCCTATGCCATTTTCTTTCATCGCATCCCGCAGTTCCTCATCTTCTATACTCTTTCCGGCTGTTTCCATGGCGCGTAGCAATGTGGCTTCGGTATAAGGCTTGGGTGGGGTTGTCTGACGCTCTACTAACTGTGGAACATGTTTGCCGCTCTCACCTTTCTTGAATGAAGGCAAACTCGTTGGTTCATTTGATTCGGAATTATCTTGCTCGTCAATATCGGCGCTATTCTCTATGCTATTTTCAAAAACCACTCTCCACCCCTTGTCTATAATTTCTTTGCCGGATGTACGGAAAATTAGCGGGTCATTGGATTGATTGCCTTCTGCTGAAGGAAGTGTTACATGACCAATTACGGTAGTAGTTGATGTCTGACAATCAGGGTAAAACGCAGCAATAAACCTCAATGCCACCAAATTAAACACTTTTCTTTCTTGCTCTGTTAAATTATTGGGTTGCTGACCTGTAGGAATTATGGCATGGTGGTCGGTTACCTTGCTGCTGTCAAATACTTTCTTTGACTTAGGTAGTACTTTACCATGTAAAGGTGCTATCTGGTCTTTGAAATAACCCTCGATACCTCTTAATATACCCTTGCATTTAGGAAATATATCATCACTCAAATATGTTGTATCAACACGAGGATAGGTGGTTATTTTTTTCTCATACAAAGATTGTATTAACTTCAATGTCTCATCTGCGGAAAAAGAGTATTTCTTATTACATTCCACTTGTAGCGATGTCAAGTCAAACAATCGTGGGGCTGATTCTGCTCCTTTCTTTTTCTCCACCGAAACCACTTCAAACAATTCGTCCTTTATCAACTCAATCAGTTTATTGCCTTCTTCCACTGATTTGATGGCGTCAATTCCTTGATTCTTGGCTTGCAACTCATCTAAGGTAGGTACTTGAATAGGCTTTTTCGACTTTTCGTTTTTTGCCTTTATTTTCTCTATCTCATCAAGCAAATCTTCATCACTTTTTCTTACGAGTGCTGAAAAAGTAACATTTCGATACTCAGTCTTCAATTCCCAATAAGTGCGTGGTACAAAATGCTCTATCTCGTGTTGCCTTTTTACAATCAGTGCCAAAGTAGGGGTTTGAACGCGCCCGATAGACAATACTTGTCCGCCTTTTTGTTGCACTACATTTTGCTGCCCTACAGGTGAAAAATTATTGCGATAGCGAAGCGTATAAGCCCTCGTGGCATTCATACCTAATAGCCAATCGCCAATGGCACGGCATAAGCCTGCATTGTAGAGAAGTTCATACTCTTTCTGGTCTTTTAATTGCTTAAAACCCTCTCTAATACTCTCTTCTGTTAGAGATGAAATCCATAGCCTACGAACAGGGCATTTCACTTTTGCCTTCTGCATTACCCATCGCTGAATCAATTCACCCTCTTGCCCAGCATCACCACAATTGATAATCTCTTCGGCATTATCAAAAAGAGATTTGATAATATTAAATTGTTTCTGAACACCCTCGTTGTTGGTTACTTTTATTCCAAATCGCTGTGGAATCATCGGTAATGATGACATATTCCAACGCTTCCATTGTTCGTCGTACTCATCAGGGTCAAGCAAAGCACACAAATGACCAAATGTCCAAGTCACTTGGTATCCGTTACCTTCTAAATAACCATCATGCTTAGTGTTAGCACCTAATACAGCGGCTATCTCTCTACCTACTGATGGCTTTTCTGCTATGCAAACAATCATACCGCAAAGGTACGGCTTTTTCTCAAACTACACAAACTGCTAATATCTTATCCCGCAAATACGCAACGCTATATATTTGTATATGTCAACATAAAATGGTAATTTTGCAGCCGAAGAGCGGGAGTCCTATACTCGCGAAATATCTAAAGAAAATTAACTACAATATCTGTTATATCGTATTCTTATGCCTCAGTCTGATAAATTTATAATTACCATCAACCGTGAGTATGGTTGTGGAGGTCGTCAAATTGCTTTAGAATTAGGCAAACTACTTGGAGTGAAAGTGTATGACCATCATTTTATAGAAGAACTGACAAAAGAGTTTCATCTGACAATGGAGCAGATGGATGAAATCAAATTCAAGAAACTGAATTGGTGGGATGAATTTACCAAATTTTATGGTAGGGCTACTGCTTGGAGTTCGGCTAATTATTACGAAAACCCGGTTGAGACTGTTACTCCCAAACAGATTTATCTTGCCGAGGAGCGTATATTAAAAGCACTTGCCGATAAAGAGTCGTGTATCATTTTGGGATGTGCCGGCTTCCATATTTTTCGCGATTATGAGAATGCCATTAAGATGATGTTTATTGCTGATATAAATGCTCGTCGTGACCGCATTGGAAGAAAACTTAATATAAGTGATGGCATGGCTGACCAACAAATTCGTATTGCAGACGAGAAGAGAGAGAATTATGTTCAGGCTATATCTGGCAAAAGCCGATATGATGTGCATAATTATGATATTGTACTCAATGTAACCAATCTTGAGCCTGAGTCAGTTGCACAATTCCTCGCTCAAAGTATAAATCAAAAATTACAAGGAAAAGCCAACGACCAACGGAAAGCACATTTCTTTAGTCACGGTAAATAATATATGAACCCCAATCAGACAATATCGTCGATTGGGGTTCATCATATATAATTAGTCAATTACCACCTCTACCGGGCAATGGTCGGAGTGAACAGCCTCCGTGTGTATTACGGCTCTCTTAAGTCTTTCTTTCAAAGGTTCGCTTACCCAATGATAATCTATTCGCCAACCGGCATTGCGTTCTCTGGCTCCAAACTTATATGACCACCATGTATATTGGTTGCTTTCTTTGCAAAATTCTCGGAAAGAATCAACCATGCCGCTTTCTTCTAACTTATCCATCCACTCCCTCTCTTCCGGCAGGAAACCACTCACTCCTTTTTGTCTCTCCGGATGATTGATGTCAATAGGTTTATGGCAGATGTTATAATCTCCGCATACAACTATATTCTCACGCTCTTTGCGTAATTCATTGATGTATTTGTAAAAAGCATCTAAAAAATCCATTTTAAACTCTTGCCTTATGTCGCCTGTAGTACCTGATGGAACATACACACAAACTATAGTTAAATCGCCAAAATCAGCCCTAAGCACTCGTCCTTCTCTGTCGTAAAGATTGTGATGCATACCTACTTCAACCCTATCTGGTTCGCACTTTGAGAAAATAGCGACACCACTATAACCTTTCTTTTCGGCCGAATGAATATAACTATATTTATACCCCAACTCGCTAAAAGCGATAGTATCTATTTGTTCGGGTTGGGCTTTGGTCTCCTGTACGCAGAACACATCTGCATCTACCTCTGAAAGCCAAGAGAGCAGTCCTTTGCCAAGGGCTGCTCTGATTCCGTTTAGATTATATGAAATTATTTTCATTTGATAGATATTTTCTTTGTTCCTTTGGTGGTGCGAATAATATACATTCCTCGTGGCAAGTCTTTTATATCTTTTGCTTGTACTTGCCCTAATGTATTATATATCGCCAAAATTTCACCTTCTTCGTCCTCTATCTCATTGTTTTCCACTCCTACCGTCAACTGAGATATGTTTATCGTATTGCCACTCTTCACACCGCCATTCATAAATGAAAAGTATATCACACCATCTGTCTCTGTTATCTCACTTATAGGATAACTGTCGTATGGAGTTGCATACTTATATGTAGTGCCACATGGATATAAATCAGATGCTCTACCCGTTGATGAAGATCTGCCACTTGCTTCAATCAGATCCACCCCCATATTGCTTTCTGTGTTGTTGACTGTATTGTTATACCATTTGTTGTAGGAATATTTGATTTTAGTCAGCATCATTCCGTGTCCTTTTAGCGGCTTGTCCCAGCCGGTTTTTTGGCGATTTTCTACCATATAGAACTCTACCGGATTAGGGTCGTTACCTATACGATTACTCTCACCTGTTTCTGTTATAATACCGGCGCAATTGCATGACTGTAACTCATCCAAAACCACTTCTGCGTCAGTATTGAGAATAATAGGTGTTAGCCACCCCATGAAGAAACGCTCGTATGCCGAGTAAGCGGGAGGTGTTTTGCCGTTATTATTATATGGACCATAATCCAATATATCCCAACTACCCAATGTATTGTGTGAAGCACCATTAGTAGCGTAAAAGTCGGGCAAGCCTAAAACATGTGAAAACTCATGGCAGAAAGTGCCTATACCGGAAAGTGATTTCGTAGTGTAATCCAATTCTGAGGAACAAGCATAGGTGTTGATTCGTTTCCCGTCAAGCAAGAGTTCTATGCCGCCTGCCACTTGTCCATGGTACTGCCACAACCAATACGAGTGAGGCCATACCGTGCTTGAACTACCACCATCAGCCTCGCCATAACCTGCATAAATGACATATACAAAATCTACTTCGCCATCATTGTCATTATCATATATGGTGAAGTCAATATCAAACATCTCATCTGCTTTTGCGCATGCATCGGCTATCATTTGTGGAGCATTTGGCTCGTCTTCACCTACATTCTTGCCATAATAAGAAGATGCATTGTCTAATGTAATAGGACCTACTACATCAAACTGAGGCTGATATTTGCCCATGGATTGGTCAATAAAATACTGACGAGCACTACCTGTCGCGCCGTTGTTTGTGTAATTATCGCTATTATGCATCTCTATAAATTCTTCAAGAGTATTCTCCGGACGCATAGATATATCACTAAAATTAACAAGGATAATAAGACCACGAGGAGCAATATTCAAAGGTATTGCTTTTTGAGTAATCTGGCGAGCACGGCGAAATTTACCATCCATTATACGCTTTTCTATATCGTCTTTACTCAATTGTTCTGCCAATTCTATTCTTCCGTTCTCATTCTCTTTAACAAAAGTACCATCTTGCAAAGTCATATAGTGGAAATTCTCATCACCATGCAAATATACTATAACCTCGCTTCCATCTTCCATCACTCGCTTAATACCATCTCGCTTAGCAGGCATCGCCAACATGGCAATACTAATGGCAGTTGCCGCAAATATTGTTATAATTCTGTTCATAGTATCAATAATTTATAAGTTTCTTGGTTATTATATTGTTGCCTCTTTGTAACTTAATGATATATATGCCTGACGGCAATGGAGTACTATATTCTTCCGAATAAATTTCGCTGACTATATTTCTTCCAAAAGCATCATATATCATTATATTAGTAGGCTCATTTATATTATTTACATAAATCGTGCCGTCCTCTGAATATATGTTGTATTCACAGATGTCCGATGATTGCAAATCAGTATCAATATTCTCGTTTTTGGCATATTTAATATCAATAGATTTTACATATATTGCTTTTTGAGTATTCACAAATCGAATATCAAGCATACCCGTTTGGGGCTCTGCAAGAGTAAATACATATTCCGTTGGACTTGTCTCAAGATACTCTGTCTGACCAACTATATTGCCACCTAAATATACATTCAATGCACCATCGCCTTGGCTGCCTATCGATGCGTTTACTATAACTTGAGCAACAGCGCAGTCTTCTGTCTCTGTAGTCTTAAGGTGAACCTCTTGTGCAGGTGTCTTACTTGAACCATAAGATGCACCTTTTGTCTTGTCATAGTCAGTATTAGCCTCACCATTTTGTATGCTTACTGTCCAATAGTAACCGCTTAACTTCTGCTCTCCTTCTCTGCATGGACCCGAGAATATATGTGAATATGGCTCACATACACCGCCCTTCTGAATACGGGCATTATTGATAGAAATATATATGTTATCATCAATCTCTGCTGCAGGAATATGGATATGTACTCTGTTGTCCTCAAAACTATATGAGCCCACCGCTTTGTTTCCGCATGTAACTTTCACTTGGCAGTTCTTCTGTGTTGGTACTTCATAACCTTCATCTGCTATGAAATAGATATCGCAATCGTAACCTCGCTTTACATAAGCAGTATTGCCCTCATCCCATAGAACACCCTTATATGTTGTGTATTCTATTAACCAACGACTGTTGTCCTGCCACAAAGCATACAAGGTGCAATCGCTCATAGGATAATATTTCTCGCCTGCTTTGCCGGCATCGGCTGTGGTGGATTTCTTACTTGTAGCCCAACCCATAAAGGTGTAGTCTGATTTCTTCGCAGTGGCAGCGGGCAGTGTTATTCCCGCTCCTTTGCTACTTTCCTTGAGTGATGTGGTAGAGCAACTACCGTAGGTGGAGTTGGAATAAAAACTTACCTCACATGCACTCACGCCACCGCAAAAGTCAAAGCGAATAATCTGATCTTTTTCAGCAATATTGGTAATAGGATAATTCTTATAAGGAGTATAATAAGTAGCACCGGTGGGGAAAGCATCACCTTTCTTGCCCCTATAACCATTGTCTGATTCCATCTGAACACTACCCTCCCAATACCAACTATAGCGCGGCGCAAAACCATCTGCTTCTATCAAGTCAATGGACATGTCTTTCTCTATGTTGTTCACCTCGTTATATTGCCAACGACTATATGTAAATTTTATTTTAGTCATTAGCATCCCATGCCCCGGCAAGTACTCATCCCAACTGCCTTTTGTTTGCTGACGATTCTCTATAAGTACAAACTCCGTCGGGTCCGGCATTAACCCATTCAAATTCGACTGACCATCGGCTGTTATTATCCCGCAATCGCCATTGATATTGATGTCTTTCAATACAAAATTCATGGCACTTGACATCATATATGGTTCGGTCCAACCCATAAACCAACGCTCGTAGGCAGAATAAGAAGGTGGAGTATGACCATTGTTATTATAAGCCCCATAGTCCATCAAATCCCAAGCGCCAAGAGTCTTGTAGTCCTCAGCGCCATTGGTGGGATACATGTCCGGCAAACCCAATACATGTGAGAATTCGTGGCATGCTGTACCTATACCCTCACGCTTCTGACCCGCATTTATCTCGTTGGAACATACATAGACATTTATATGCTTGCCGTCAATGATACATTCTAAGTCGATATCCTCTATACGATAGTTATGCGGCCAAATGCTATTCTCGTCTTTACTATCGGCTTCGCCCTTGCCTGCGTAGAGCACATAGATACAATCTACATAACCATTGCCATCGGCGTCATATTCCGTAAAATCAACTCCTTCAATGTCTGCTTTTTTGCATGCATCAACAATCATCTGTTCTGCATACTGATCTTCGCCGTCTATATTCTTGCCGTAGTACTCATAGTTATTGTCTAATTTTACGGGTCCGACTACATCAAACTCAGGTACATAATTGCCAAACGATTGGTCGGAAAAATATCGTTTTACCGACACATTTTCCCCGCTGAAGAACTGCTCCCATACTTGCTTGCCGTTTTCTTCACGAAACGATTTGTTTTTGAACTCTGTTAGAATTACTAATACTTTGGGAGGAGTTTGACGCTCTAAAGAATGACGATTCTTACCGGTTGCTTGCCGGTGAACAAGTTCTTCGTTTGTCTTCTTCTGATGATGACAGCCATATCTCTCTCCTTCTTTGGGCTCACCTTTTATACTACGCAGTGCGGGCACCGCCATAAGCGATGCCGCACATAGTACAAAGGCAAATAATATCAATTGCCTTTTCATGATTATTTGTTTACGAGTATTTTATATGTTCGCATAGTAGTCTTTACTACATATACGCCATAAGTTAAATTGCTTATCGATGTTCCAACTTTCTGACCAAGTAAATTATATACGGAAACTATCTCTTCTGCAGAATAATCAATTTCATCAAGCGATGTCTGAGCGTTATTTCCTAATTTCTTATAAAGTTGAATGGCTTTTTGATTTGTATAAGAAGTAGCCTTATAATAGCGGAAACGAGTTTGGTTGGAGGTGCTATTGTAACGCAGATATAACCCTCCTGAACTAACAACATCTACACTACTACCATTATATGAAATAGTGTTAGTTAATTCAGTGGCTTTTTGATCCAAACCATTTGAGTTACTATTAGTTTTGCCTATGTAGTATCCCGATGCACTCTTTATAGTGTAGTTGGAGCCGGATTTGGCAATGCTGAACTCTGCCTCTTTTGTAGCATCTGTTACCTCAATTAAATCTGACGCAATAGTAACATCGATAGTATTGGAAACCGCATCCAAACTGCTCAAGCCACCATTGAAAGCCAATTGATCGTCTTCATATACGATAAGATAAGTACCTGTCCAATCTAATAAATCAGATGTTACTTTTTCATAGTAATTCACTTTTGACAAATCACGAGTGGCAACTACTGAAATAACTATTGCATCAGTTACTTTGTCGGCAGGAATACTAATGGTGAGTACTCCGGAATTAAATGATGCATAATCACCTTTTGTTCCACCTATTGTAACGCTAACAGAGGTGTTCTCATCGTTTGCAAGTTCGTAGTAACCTTCTTTTGCCTCGAATGTAGCAACAACAGCCTCATTCTTCTTGATAGTACCTTGTTGTTGTCCTGAAATTTGGTCCACACCTGTCAAATTATATTTCAATGAAGTTTCATCATCGCTTAAAGGTTTATCAGGTTCGATACCTATAATCATGCATTGACTACTCGAAAAATCATATCCACCACCTCCTATTCCGCCATTATCGCCGGGGGCAAGAGAAGTAAGCTTGAAATAACCATCATCTTCTCCTGACCAACCCCAGTTGAAATGGTAATAATCATCGCTTCTATAACCATCAAGAATAAAACTATGTCCGCCATAAGTGCCTGAACCATCGTACATGATAGGGCGTTTGTTGTCTAATTCTTCTTTTATCAACGCTTTCCATTCTGCATCAGTATGACCTGCCATGCTAACACCATCGTTTTGTACGGTCATCTTATTTTTTGAAAGGCCTTTCAGAGTGGATTTGTATTTAAAGTATTTTGGCAATACTGTTTCTACACAAGGTGTATTTTGTCCCGACCAATAACCATCATAGTCAATAGTCCACGCACCACTACCATCATGAGCATAATCACCATATTGCATCTCTAATGCTACACCACAATGAAACATCAATGTTGCTACCGCATTTCCTTCAGCACTGGTGTAACTGCCTTTATAACTGTCTTTCATGTTATCCCAATCATAAACAGTATGCTCAAAATCGGCTGATAATTGACCCTTATAGTATTCAATGGTTTCCTGGTAATATCCCCAATCATTGTAGATATCAAGTAGTGGTTGATAAGAGTGAGAACCTGTACCTGAAACCGGCCATTGCCAGTAATTCATCACTTGTGACATTGCTGTGGCAACACAACCTGAGGCGGCTTTGTTTGAATCTTCTCCCCATGTACCTGTACCGGGGCATAGAAGATTAAACGGCTCGTCTTGATCCCAAATAGTTTTGATAAGCGGAGCCACAACAACTGAACCTGCCTTTGGCATTTTATTCCCACTGCGCAAGGCCTTCCATTCCGCTGCCACTTCTTCGCCGGCAACTAAACCTAACTCTTGGGCACTCTTCAACTCTTTATTATAGCCGCTTAGCCATTTTTGTAGGTTTACGGGTAGTCCCTCAAAACTAAATTTACCTGTTTCTGAAAAACCAATAATAGGATGGGCTGCATCATTACCTGCTACCATTACCCAACCCTCACCATTCGTGTTCTCGTACACATAAAACTGATTCTCTTGTTGAGCAGGGGCTTTCTTTAAAACCATTTTCTTGGCTGGAGCCTTTCTAATGGTAGTTTCAGTCGCAGGATTCATAAAATTGTTTGCTATTAGCGCTGCCTCTTCTTGGCTAATGCGCTCTGCAAACATCGTTGAAAATGCTATCAACAGCATGAACAACATAGATGTAATTTTTCTCATAAAATAGATTTTTAGATTATATAGTTATATTTAATTTTAGTAGATGTGCCTGATTCGTTACTCTCAGTATGTTCTATTAACAAATTACTATTAACCTTGCATACAACCTATGATGTGTCATATTTAATAAATACGACAGATATAGTAGTTTTTATGGTCTGCAAAGGTACACCTTTTATTCCAACTAATAAAAGTGTTAAAAAACACAATAAAATAGTAACAGCAAAAGATTATATTTAATACGCAAGTCCGACTTGAACCCTGTCGGATTTTCGTCGGACTTTTTTCTGATTTCTGTGCTAACTTATTGTTAGTCAATCTCTGTGATCCAGCTGGGGCTCGAACCCAGGACCCCATCCTTAAAAGGGATGTGCTCTACCTGCTGAGCTACTGAATCTCCATTAAAATCAAAATCAATTAGTGCTATGAACAATTGCCACGTCTCTAAAATAATTACTTTGAAGAAACCCTTTAGAGTACTTACAGCAATATGCCTTTCTCAAAGCGGGTGCAAAATTAGTGCATTTTTTTTAATTGGGCAAATAAAAAATGATTTTTTGTGATTTTATTTGTATAATCCTCTATAAACATACAGACTTCAAGTCCTTTACTTATTGATTATGCAAAGATATTGTCTAAATTATAATATTTATTTTATTATTGAAAATCGTTTGAATAGACTTTTGTCTTACTTCAAACTATTCATATACCATGTAAAGAGTTTTTCTACGCCTTGTTCTATCTCTATTTTATGATGCCAACCAAGAGAGTGTAATTTGCTGACATCTACTAGTTTACGCATTGTGCCGTCAGGTTTTGAAGAGTCAAAAACAACCTCGCCTTTATAACCTATTGTATTAACAATAAGTGTAGAAAGTTGTTTTATGGTAAGTTCTTTTCCTGTACCTACATTTATGTGGCAATTGCGAATATCTCCTAATTTAGGGTTGGCCTGATTATCATTAGAATAGTTGTCAATTCCTATTATATCTTTGAAATCAACATGTTCAAGCACATAGACCGAAGCATCTGCCATTTCTTCTGACCAAAGAAATTCTCTCAGAGGTTTACCTGTTCCCCAAAGTATCACTTTGTCATTAAATATTCCATATTTAACTAGTATGTTTATGATTTGCTCATGCGTCTGTTGTCCTGTAACAGATTCTACCGGTCTTATATCAAGGTCTCTGCATATACTTTTCCAATCGTTATTCATTAGCAGGTGCGACAGATAGATTTTCCTCATCATTGCAGGCATGACATGTGAGCGCTCAAGGTGGAAATTATCATTTGGACCATATAAATTTGTAGGCATAACTGCAATATAATTAGTTCCATATTGCAAGTTGAATGATTCGCACATTTTTAGTCCTGCTATTTTCGCTATAGCGTATGGCTCGTTGGTATATTCAAGAGGAGATGTGAGAAGTGCGTCTTCCTTCATTGGTTGTTCGGCGTCACGAGGATAGATGCAAGTGGAACCAAGAAACAAGAGTTTTTTTACTCCGTGTCGAAAACTTTCGCCTATTACATTCTGCTGAATTTGAAGGTTTTTATATATAAAGTCGGCACGATATAGCGAATTGGCCATAATTCCACCAACAAAGGCAGCCGCCAAAACAACATATTCAGGTCTTTCTTCATCGAAGAATTGTTTTACCGCTGCGGCATCTAATAAATCTAATTCTTGATGGGATTTGCCTATCAAATTTGTATAACCTTTTTGTTGCAGATTATTAAATATGGCAGAGCCTACTAATCCTCGATGCCCTGCCACATATATTTTGCTGTTTTTATTCATATTTCTTCAAGTCGTGTTGTACCATGATTTTTACTAAATCCTTAAATGGAGTTTTTGTAGGGTTCCATCCTAATATCGTTCGTGCTTTTGTAGGGTCTCCAAGTAGTTGTTCTACTTCTGTTGGACGGAAATACTTAGGATCAACTTCCACAAGAACCCTTCCTTGCTCGTCAACACCCTTTTCATCAACACCTTCGCCCTCCCAATGGAGTTGAATACCGGCCTCTTGAAATGCTAAAGTGCAAAACTCTCTGACCGTGTGCATCTCGCCGGTGGCAATAACAAAATCTTCCGGCTTTTGCTGTTGCAGAATAAGCCACATACATTCCACATAGTCTTTGGCGTATCCCCAATCTCGTTGTGCTGACAGATTTCCTAAGTATAGTTTGTCTTGTTTCCCTTTTGCTATGGCTGCCGCAGCCAAAGTTATCTTGCGGGTTACAAAAGTCTCTCCTCTACGCTCTGACTCATGGTTGAAGAGAATACCATTTACAGCAAACATACCATAAGCTTCTCGGTAGTTTTTAGTAATCCAAAATCCATATTGTTTGGCAACACCGTATGGGGAGCGGGGATAGAAAGGAGTGGTCTCTTTTTGTGGCACTTCTTGCACTTTTCCAAATAGTTCAGAAGTAGAGGCTTGATATATTTTAGTTTTCTTTTCTAATCCAAGCATTCTAACGGCTTCAAGCAATCTGAGAGTGCCAATAGCATCTGCTTCAGCGGTATATTCCGGCACATCAAAACTCACTTTTACATGAGATTGTGCTGCAAGGTTATATATTTCGTCCGGCTGCACTTCTTGTATGATTCTTATAAGAGAAGAAGAGTCGGTCATGTCACCATAGTGTAAGTTGATAGCCCGAGCCTTACGCATATCTCGTACCCATTCATTGAGATAGAGATGTTCTATACGACCCGTGTTGAAGGTGGAACTACGGCGTATTATTCCGTGTACTTCATATCCTTTTTCAAGCAGAAACTCTGCCAAATATGACCCATCTTGACCGGTAATGCCGGTTATAAGTGCTGTCTTCATTTATGCTATTTAAGAGTGTTTTTATTCTTCATCATCAGCATAATAGTTATGCTCACCTTTGCGTTTTCTTCCGTATCCATACCCATATCCGTAGCCGTAGCCATATCCATTTCCGTAACCATATCCGTAATTATAACTGCGATAGTTGTAGCCATTATAGCCATATCTTAAATGGCGGCGCTCGGTTGGAATATCTGACAAAACAAGTTGTATCTTGTCTTTATGGTCTATCTCAAGTTGCTTGAGAGTGTTTTTAGCAAAGAACCTATTTGTTTTCAAGCAGCGGATTACATATAGTGTGATGTCGGTTTGTTCTACCAGTGCGTATGCATCGGGTACTTGTCCGATAGGTGATGAGTCAATAACAATAAAGTCATATTGGCTTTTCAATATATTGAGCATTTCTACCATTCTGTCGCTTCTGATTAGTTCACCGGGGTTAGGAGGTATCGTACCGGCTCTCATTATATCAAAGTCGTATGGACTATCTTTAATAATTACATCGTCTAACGAACATTCTTCAATAAGATAGTTGGTTACGCCCAAACCGCTGTCCAAACCTAATTTCTCATGGATATTAGGCTTACGAATATCCATATCTATAAGTAGAGTACGCTTACCGGTCATGGCATATAGAGCAGCAAGATTGGTAGATAGATAAGTTTTACCATCACCAGATTGAGTAGAAGTGATGGACACTGTAATGCCAATCTTTCGCTGAACAATAAATTCTATCCTTGTTCTGATATTTCTCAGCATTTCTGAGTATGAAGAACGGGGGTGCTCTTTTACTATTGTGGCGTTTTGTGAACGAACATGTCTCAGCGAACCTATAAGTTTGAAGTTAGATAAGCGTTCTGCTTCTTTAGGCGTTCTAACTTTGTTGTTGATAAGTTCGAAAAATATGATTAGGACTAAAGGAATAATAAGTCCTATCATGAGATATTTGGTTGTAGTCTTTGATTTCTGCCCTCCGTTAGTCATTGACAATGTGCGCGCTTTGTCAAGTATATCATTGTCCGGCATATTGCTTGCCTTTTGTATTTCTGCCTCTGCACGCTTTTGTAAGAAGAAGGTGTAATAGTTGTCGTCTATTCTGTAGTTTCTTTCTATTGCAACCATCTCTAATTCTTTCTCGGGAAGTTTCTTTATGTCGCGTTGTACCATTTCGTAGCGTGTGTCCAAATCGCGTTGCTCAATTGCAAGTGATTCGCGCATAGAGTTGATAACCTCTTTGATGGCTGTTTTAACATTCTCTATGTCTTTGGTGTATTTGGCGTAATAGATGTTTTTATCGGTCAGTTCTCCTCTTTGTATCTGTAGGTCATTGAGTTGTTGTACAAGAGCCGATAACATACCATTGTCAAGTCCGAGAGTGGCAGGCACTATGATTCCGCCACCATCCATATTGGTTTGCAGGTAGTTGGTCAGGTAGTCAAGATAGGTTTCTTTGAGTTTGAGAGCCATTTCTTGTTGGTCGTAGGCTTCCATTTTTGCCATAAGTGAACCTGCGTAGGAACCTACATCTACAAATTTGTTTTTCTGCCTAAAATCAGTCATTTCACCTTCGGAAACAACGAGTGATTCTTGAAGAATAGCCAATTGGTGATTGATGAAGTTGATAGAGTTTTCTGCTACTTTGTTTTTACGGTCTAAGTTATCTTGCAGATATACTTCTGCCAATTTATTGATGAAGTCACAATCTCGAGCAGGTGTAGCACTGACGAGTGAGATTTGCAGAACTGTACTTTGTTCAGTAACAAAATTCAGAGATAGGCGTGAAGAAAATTCGTTTACCAAATCTTCTCTTGAGCGAAAACGGAAATAGAGAGTCCCAAATTGGCGGAAATTGTTAGTAGGATAGATGGTTCCGCTAAAGAGTGAATTGCTAAAGTATTCGCCCATGCGGACTATAGTTTTGAATCCGTCTTCGTCGTCACCTGCAGTTATTTGGAGTTCTCCTTTTGGGGTAATACTTACGGCGAATAATTTTTCGTATGCCCAAGGGCTGATTTTTTCAGGCTCCAGAATAAAAGGTGTTTCGTTGTATATATTCCTTACTTTAAATCGTCCTTTGTGAATGTAGTCAACTTGCATGTGTGGCAATGAGTCAACCACCCTGCACATCAAGTCATAACTTGATAGCATAATCACTTGGTTATTCACATTCTTATAACCTGCATCCACACCAAATCCGGACATCAGTGCTTGTGCACCGTATGACCCTCGTTCCGCGTCTTTGATTATGATGGAACCTGCTGACACATACTGAGGTATCCATTTGCGGTTCTGAAGAAAAGAATAACCGTATGCAATAATTGCTGCTATAACAAAGAAATACCAATAGTTAAGTATTTTGACAACCCATTCGATAATATCGAAATTGGATTTGTCATTATCAAGCAAGTTAAGATTATTATTGTTGTCTTGTGCCATGTTATATGAGATTTATGGTACGAGTGTGGTATAGTTGATAACGCTAACCAAAAGCGAGAGAGAGGAAGTAACTAATCCTAAAAAGGCACTATATGATGCTACTTTGTAGAAACTGCCCTTGGTTCGTGCAACATATATCACATCGTTGGGATAGACATAATAGTATTTTGACTCTATGATAGTATTGGTACGAATATCAAATTCAAGTACTTCCGGTTCTGTTGTGTATGTAGGTCGAATAATGCGCACATGTTGATGGTCACCACTATTCATCAGTTCTCCAGTCATGGCTAAGGCCTGATAAATCGTGAGTTTCTCTTTGTATATAGGATACACCCCCGATCGTATATCACCCACTACAGTGAAGGTCTTGTTGTATATACTTAATTTGATTTCTGCATCCGGAATAATTTCTCGCATCTTTTCCTGAACAGTAAGTCTGGCACTATCTAATGTCATTCCAAGCACATAAATAGGCTCGAGGAATGGTAGTTCTATCGTGCCGTCAGGATAAACTCGGTAGGTGATAGGATTGGTACTTAAACTTGCTGCTTGTCCTGTCATCATGACTTTTGAGATGGTTTCGTCCATTGTTATGAGACGATAAATAATCTCATCGTTTTCGTGTATCTTATATTGTTCATATTCTGTTTTCTCATATTGTGGCAGGCCTTTTCTGTCTTGCAGAAGACCTACCACACGATGAGTGTAGCAACTACTCATCATAAGAGTTATTGCTATAAGCGGTAGTAATATGAGTGATCTAAGTCTCACGCGGTGATGCAGAAATCTAAAGTTAATGAGTTCCTTGTCTTTGTGCTTATGATTAGTACTATTTTGATTGGCTGTTTTTTATAGGTCTAACAATAAATCTGTCAACTATAGTGTAGATAAATACTCCGAATGACAATGTGGCGGCTGTCACACTGACAACCGACGCTGCGGAACTGATGCCGAAGGAAGAACCTCGCATTTGCTGAACATAGATGACATCGTTGGGCTCAATATAGTAAAATTCCGAATTGATAATATCTTCCGAGCGCACATCGAAAGTCATGATTCTCGTTGAATCCTCTTCTTCTCGTATGATATGAACTTTGCTGCGATCGCCAAAATCATTGATGTTTCCTGCCATAGCAAGCGCTTCAAATATAGTAAGTTTTTCTTTTGGTATGGCGAATTTGCCTGCCTTACCAACGCCTATCATTGAGAAATTGCGCTGCACAACCAACACATCAACTGATATATTCGACAAAGAACCATAATTAACAATCAAACCTGACAATTTATCTTCCAGCAAGTGTTTTACTTGCCTTACGGTCAATCCCCTTACATATACATCGCCTAAGGTAGGGTATTGAATGTTACCATTGTTATCAACCAAATATGTGTATAGGTCGTAACTATTTTCTTGCGAGCCGTTGTTCCTTAATATGTTACCTGAGTAGTTTGAGTTCTGACCACCATTGAAGAGTGCTGATATCTTTTCGTCAATGCTATATACGCGCACATATAGCCTATCACTTTTACGCAAGACATAATCGGTATATACCAAAGTGTCGGCATACGAGGGAATGGATTTAGAGGGTTGCTGCATGTAGTTCACCTTCTTGGAGGTAACGCAAGAACCTAAGGCTAAAGCAAAAAGAAATAATATGACGATTTGTTTGTAGCGCATTTATCGTATGAGCGTGCAAAGGTAAAAATTATTTTTTACATGTACAACAAATGTGTCCGTAGTCGTTTTTCTATTTGAAGTATTTGTCTAATTTTCTAATCATTTGTGATTTACAGAATATTATCACCTTGTCACCAGGTAATAATTGTGTATCCCCATTGACCAATATGGCTTCGCCTGCACGCACTATCGCACCTATATTTACCTCTCGCGGCAGTCCTGCGTCCCTAATTTTGGTATTGGTGATTCTGCTACCTTCAGTTACTTGCAATTCTACAATCTCTGCGTCAGCAATGGTGAGGTTCCGTATGCTAAGTACATTGGAACGCATAAGTAATTGATAGATATAACTTGCAGCAATTGTCTTTTTGTTTAGTACCGCTCCTATATCTAACCCTTCTGCCATAGGGATATATCCGATATTTTCTACCTCTGCAATGGTTTTGGCTGCACCGAGTTGTTTGGCAGCTAGGCATGCAAAAATATTGGCTTCTGAATTGTCCGTAACAGCCACAAAAGCATCGGCATCACTTATGCCTTCTTGTCGGAGAACCTCAATATTGCTCCCGTCAGCGTTTATTATCAATGCGTTCTGCACTTTTTCTGACAGGTACATGCAATTTTCTCTGTTGGGCTCAAGTATTTTTATGTTCAGGTCATCTGGCAATGACATAACAGCCTTTTGGGTGATTCTTGTTCCACCCATAAAGACTATATTTTTCACCTGTCGGTATGCCTTACCTGCTTGTTCACGAACAAAATCTATATTTTCTTTGGTACAGATAAAGAAAACTAAATCTCCTTTTTTAACCTCGTCTTGTCCGCTTGGGATAAATGTTTCGTTGTCGCGCTTGATAGCGAGAATGCGATAATTGCTATGTTTGAAAAAACCTGATTGGAAAGGTTTATTGGTGAGTTCTGCATTATCTCGGATTTTTACTATGCACAGATGCAATAACCCTCCTGCAAGAATAATATGATAACGCATCCAACTTGTTTTAAGCGAGTCTGCTATTTCTCCTGCTGCCAATACTTCGGGATAGATAAGGTGGTTAAGTCCTAAATTTTCAAAGAACTGTTTGTTTTCGGGCAATAAGTACTCGTAATTGTCAATTCTGGCTATTGTTTTCTTTGCCCCTAACTGAGTGGCAATTAGGCATGCGGTCATATTTACTGACTCATGGGGAGTGACGGCAATGAACAAATCACACCCTTTGACTCCGATGTTTTTCAGGTCGTGCAGTGAGGTAGGTGAGCCTACTCTGGTGAGCATATCATAGTTATCGTCTAATCCTGCTAAGCGATCGCGATTCTCGTCCATAAGACAAATATCTATGTTTTCTCTTGTCAGAAGTTTTGCAAGGTGGGTGCCTACTTCACCTGCTCCTACTATAATGATTTTCATAATGGTTTACTTTTTTGTGTGAATAAATTTGAATGTTAGTTAAGGTTTTTTGCAATTGTTTTCTTAATTCCTTCGGCGTCCAGTCCCAGCATGTGATATAGTTCTTGCGTTGAACCGTGTTCCACAAACCGGTCGTTTATTCCTATTCTAACTACTTTGCAGTTGTAGTTCTTGTCGGCAAAATATTCCAATACAGCACTTCCCAATCCTCCTGCAATCACGCCGTCTTCAGCAGTAAAGACGGTGGCGAAATGAGTGCCGATATAGTCCAATGTGTCTGTGTCTAATGGTTTTAGCCATCTCATATCATAATGGGCGATATCTTCATTTTGAATAGCCTCAAGTATGGTATTCCCGATTGCACCTATGCTTAATACTGCTGCTTTAGAACCTTTCTTAAGTAGTCTTGCCTTAAGCAAATTATCATCTTCTTTAGATGTTATGTCTGTTGTGGTTCTGCCTCGCGGGTATCTGATGGCAATAGGAGCATTGAAAGTAGCAGCATATTGCATCATTCGTCTGAGTTCGTTGGCAGTCATAGGAGCACCGATGGTAAGGTTTGGAATAGGTCTTAAATATGCCAAATCAAGCAGACCATGATGAGTGGCACCATCTGCACCTACAATGCCCGCTCTATCAATACAAAAGACTACATGCACTTTTTGCAGTGCCACATCATGTATGATATTGTCGTACGCTCGTTGCAAAAACGAAGAATAAATATTGCAGAATGGTATCATGCCTTCTTTGGCGAGCCCTGCAGAGAATGTCACCGCATGACCTTCTGCAATACCTACATCGAAAACTCTCTCAGGAAACTCTTGTTGCATAATATTCATAGAGCATCCTCCGAGCATAGCAGGTGTGATACCCACTATTCGATTGTCTTGACGCGCCAAATCAAGCAGTTGCGCGCCAAATACTTCTTGCCAGAGTGGTAGTTGTTGCGAGTTGCTTACCTTCCTCTCTCCCGATTCCGGATTAAATTCTCCTGGCGCATGCCAAAGTGTTTGATCGGCTTCTGCGGGAGCGTAACCCTTGCCTTTCTTGGTTATGATATGCAGAACTTTAGGCCCCTGATAATTTTTAATTTCTGATAGTATTCTTACCAAATCCTGAACATTATGTCCATCTGCAGGCCCGAAATATCTGATGTTGAGACCTGTAAATATATTCTTGGGCTGGCGCGTGAGCATGGCTTTGATGCTATTATTGAATCTTTGCACTTTGCCTTTGCTCTTTTCGTCTATGAGGTGTAATTTCTTAGCGGCTTGATATGCCTTCCATCTTAGTTTATTGTATCCGTTAGATGTGGTTATGTCAAGCAGATATTGAGTAAATCCTCCGTGTATAGGGTCGATGGCCATGTTGTTGTCATTGAGAATGATAAGGAGGTTGTTCTTGTCCATTGAGGTGTTGTTAAGCCCTTCGAATGCCAAACCTCCGGTCATCGCGCCATCACCTATGATTGCAACCACTTGTTGCCCATTGTCTTGCGTCTGTTTGAGTTGCAGCGCTATTTGTTCGCCTAAGGCTGCCGAAATACTATTTGAAGCGTGACCTGCAATAAAAGCATCATATTCGCTTTCAGCAGGAGTAGGGAAGGGGGCAAGCCCTTTGAATTGGCGGTTGGTATGGAAAAGTCTTCTTCTGCCTGTAAGAATCTTGTGTGCATAGGCTTGATGACCTACATCCCAAATCAGTTTATCTTGTGGAGCAGAGAATACATAGTGAAGTGCTACCGTTAGTTCAATAGTCCCTAATGAAGATGCTAAATGCCCGGGGTGTTTGCTCAAATTTTGGATAATAAAATCTCTCAGTTCGTTACACAACTCAGGCAGCTCAGTTATCTTAAGTCTTTTTAAGTCAGAAGGATAGTCTATATTTTGCAGATATTTATATTCCATTATGCAATTGCATATTTTTCCACTTGCAAAGGTAAGTGTTTTTTGTCAAACAAGCAAACAATGCATCTCGTGAAACTAATATCGAGTGTGTTTTGTGGCATATCATTTGTCTATTTATAGAAAAAGTAGTAATTTTGCAGCGTTATGAAAAAGATTTTGTTTATTGCCATATTATGTATTGTTAGTCTTGGTTTGTTCGCTCAAGAGCGCAATTTGACCAAGATGACACTTAAGATGGAGAAACTATGGAAAGCAGGTGATTATTTGGAGGCAATGGATACTGCGACTTTGGTGCTCACATTAGACGGTGATAATCATGCCGCCAAAGAGTTCGTTCATAGAAATTGGGATAAGATGCAGCAACGGGCAGAGCGCGATATAGAGAGACTTAATGACCCTAATGATTTGGACGAGGCGGCGGCTCGATGTGAGATATACCGACTGCTCGACGAAATACATGGTAATTTGTCGGTTATTAAATTGCCGCTTGTTGGATATCATCAGAGTTGGGTGTGGCAGCCTGAGGTGAGTTATTATTCGGGGCATTATGATAATGAAAGAATGAAAACCTATCGTTTGCTAATGAGTTTTGTTCGGCAGTCGCTTGCTGACAGAGATACAGAATCGGCAGGACAATTTGTGAATATGGCGATGGATAAATATCTTTTAACTGAAGGCGAGAGGAAAAAATGCAGAAAAGACATGGTAGTGTTATGTACGGAAGAGTTGAAAAAAGTGGATGGTTCGGATAAAGTTTACGATGCGATATATGCATACGATCTGTCAGTGCTTTCGTTGAAGATGGACTCCACTCAATCGCAAATACATGAGCAGCAACCTATATTGCAGCAACATGTAAGTGATTTATATCTACAAGAGGCAAATTTGGAATTGAGCAAAGGAGACAGCATAAGGGCAAACGAACTGTTTTTATCAGCAGAGGAATGGAAGGTAAATAAAGATTGATATGCATAAACTGACTGTAACAGAGATGAATCGCTTGACCGCTCAAGAGTTTAGTCAAGCAGAAAAAGTCCCGCTTGTGGTGGTGCTGGATAATGTGCGTAGTCAGCATAATGTAGGTTCGGTATTTCGTACGGCTGATGCTTTCCTGATAGAGAAAATAATTTTATGCGGTTGTTGTTGCTGTCCTCCTAATCAGGAAATTCACAAGACGGCTCTCGGTGCAGAATTGACGGTAAAGTGGGAGTATTATGAAAATACAATCAACGCAGTATCAAAATTGCACGATGATGGTTATATCGTTTTAGCGGTGGAGCAGGTAGAGGAAAGCACGATGCTCAATAGTTTGATATTAGACAAACAAAAGAAATATGCTATAGTATTGGGGCATGAGGTGTTTGGAGTCCGGCAAGAGGTTGTAGATGCGTCTGATGGTTGCGTGGAAATCCCTCAATACGGAACTAAACATTCGCTTAATGTGAGTGTCGCAGCAGGGGTCGTTATGTACAAGATGAGTGAGGAGTTAAGAAAAAACAAAAGCAGTAAATAAACTAAACTTCCCCACAAGAGATAATAAAATTCAATTTTGGATCAACTCCGAACACTCAGAATACTCCGAGTACTCCGAACAACCAAGATATTGAAAACTTTAGTAAATATATATAGAAAAAATGAAAAGAATAGTTTTATTAGCAGCGTTTGTGAGCACTTTGTTTGTGGCTACGGCGCAAGTTAGTGAAGATGCTTCGTTAGTGATAATCAATGGCAGAAAATCCACTGTCGGGGAATTTATGTACATTTATAACAAAAACAACCAAGAAACTCAAGTGGAGAAGAAGTCAATTGATGAGTATTTAGATTTGTTTATCAATTACAAGTTAAAGGTAGAGGCTGCCCGTGATGCAGGTGTTGATACTACTGAGGCGTTTCGCAAGGAACTTGAGCAATATCGTTCGCAAGCAATACCCAAATATATGGTTAATAGCGATGATGAGCAGGCCGTTATAGAAAAAGTATATAATAGAATGTTGGAAGATAGAATAGTAAGTCATATAGCCATCAGATGTCCTGAAAACGCAACTGCAGAGCAAGAAGCAGAGGCTTTGGAGAAGATAAATAAAGCAAGAATACGCGTAACTACCGGTTTGCCAATAGTAAAGGGTAAGGGCAAAAAAGCAAAGACTTTGCCCGGCGTAGTTGAGGATTTTACTGCCGTGGCTGATGAGGTCTCTGAAGACCCTGCTGTAAAAGAATCTCACGGAAGAGTAGGTGTCGTTCGCCCGTTGTATTTCGTTTATCCCTTTGAGAATGCTGCATATAAGACTTCACTCGGTCAGGTGAGTGAGGTGTTCAGAACACCTTTCGGTTTTCATATACTAAAAGTGGAGTCCGTGGAACCTCATCAGGAAATTCGTGCTTCGCATATCATGATGCAAACCCCACGAGGAGTGGACTCTATAGCGCAGATAGCCAAAGAAAAAATAGATTCATTATATAAGGAACTTGAGGCAGGGGCTGATTTTGCTAAGATGGCATTTGAAAATTCTCAAGACCGTGGCTCTGCAATGCGTGGTGGCGATTTAGGGTGGTTCGGCAAAGGACAGATGGTACCCGAGTTCGAAAAAGCAGCGTTTGCACTTACTAAAGAAGGTGAGTTGAGCGAGCCTATTCACTCGCAATATGGATGGCATATTATCCGCCTTGCAGGACGAAGAAACTTGCAACCATTGGATAGCATTCGTAAAGACTTAGAGCGTAAGATACATCGATCAGAGTATCAAATGGAGATCGATGATATGTTCACTGACAGACTAAAAAAAGAATATGATTTTCTACAAGCCGATAGCGCATTGGAGCAATTCTATCTCTTAGGTGAGAAATATAATATCGCCGATTCTGCATTTAAGGCTCAGGCTGCAATGCTCAATGGCGATTTGTTCTCATTCGCCTATAACAAGCGTTCACAGGCCGATTTCGCCGAATTCATTTCGCAAAACGATAAAACACAGTCTAAGGTAATGCGCCGCGCTATCGATAGACTCTACAAACAATATGTGGCTCGTGAATTAAGAAATTATGAAAATAGCCGCTTGGAAGGGAAATATAGAGATTTGAAGAATCTGATGACTGAGTATCACGATGGAATTATGCTCTTTGAGGTGTCGCTTAAGGAAGTATGGGATAAAGCATCTACTGATACTGCCGGACTGAGAAAGTTCTTTAATGAAAATAAACAAAATTATCTTTGGGAAGCACCTAAGTATAAAGGATTTGTAGTGTATTGCAAAGATAAAAACATACAGAAAATAGCAAAGCAGATTGTCAAGAACGCTGATAGAGACAGCGTGGAGTCATATCTTCAAAATCGTCTTAATTTAGATTCTGTCGAATATGTAAAGGTAAAAAAAGGTCTATGGAGCATAGGTGAAAACAGTGCAGTTGATAAATTCGGATTTAAGATAAAAGACGCAGAATTTACACCCGACGAAGAGTTCCCATTGGTATTTGTTTATGGTAAAAAACTTTTGGGAGCCGATGAATATACCGACGAGAGAGGACAGGTAACTTCTGATTATCAAGATTATTTGGAGAAAGAATGGATAAAAACACTTAAAGAAAAATATCCTGTCACAATCAACAAAGAAGTGCTTTATTACCTAAAAGCAGCAGAAGAAAATAAACCACAAACAGATGTCGAAGAATAATTGAAGTCCTATATATACATATTGTCAATTATATTTGTTGTATCGGTCAATGTGGCGGTGCAATGGGCGTTTTGGCGTGTGGATATAACTGCTGATAAGCGACATTCGCTTTCAACTGCTACTTGTCAGTTGCTTAAGCAAACAGATGATAAGATAGAGGTCAGACTTTATTTGTCGGGAGACTTAAATAGTGGCTTCCTTAAATTAAAAAAGGCTGCTCAAGAAACTCTTGCTGAAATGCAACAGTATGCCGATATAAAGATTATTGAGCAGGATGTAAATAAATTCAGTCGGCAGGAACAAGATAAGTTTGCTCAAACGCTCGCCGAACATGCACTTGTGCCTACGGCCATATATGAGCGGGATAAACAAGGCAAAACATCGCAGACCATTGTGTATCCTTATGCCGCAATACGATATAAAAACAAAGAGCGGTGGGTAGTGCTCTTGCAAAATCAGCGAGGAGTCAGTGGGGCAGAAAACTTGAATAAGTCAATTGAAAATCTGGAATATAATTTCGCGCAGACTATTCATTCGCTTTCGATAACCAAGCATAGTAAGGTCGCTTTCTTAGAGGGACACGGGGAGTTGTCGGAACAATATACTATGGATGTGCAACAGGCTTTGTCTGAGTGGTTTGATGTCTATAGAGGTAGTATCACCAATCAGGCTGATTGCTTGAATGATTTTGCAGCGGTGATTATAGCGGATCCGCAACTTAAGTTCTCAGAACAAGATAAGTATGTGCTGGATCAGTATCTTATGGGCGGTGGAAAATTGATGTGGTTGATAAATGGGGTACAGTTCTCTAAGGATGTGTTGACCCAAAACGGCTATACACCGGCAGTGGCGCTCGATTTGAATGTGAGTGATATGTTATTCAGATACGGCATAAGGGTAAATCCTAAATTGGTAACTTCCCTGCATTGCTTGTCGGTACCCGTGGATGTGAGCCAAAATCCTGATATTCCGCAATATGAACCAATGTCTTGGGTCTATGCACCATTGCTCGAGACCTCTTATAATAGTGCAGTAACAAGGAATATATCGCCTGTCATTGCAACCTTTGCTTCTGATATAGATTTTGTTGGCGAAGATGATAATATCAACCGAACAATACTGCTTGCCACAGCCGATTATTCTCGTGCTATTGGGGTGCCTGCAGAGGTCGATCTGACGGATCTGAGCGTACAAGCAGATCTGTTCACGAACGCGTATTTGCCTGTAGCAGTGTCCGAAGAAGGCTCCTTCCAGTCGCTCTTTACGCATAGAATGGCGCCCGAAGGTATTGTGAATGTAAGTAAAACCAAAACACAATCCGCAATTACTAAACAGATAATCGTTGCGGCAGGTAATGTTATACGCAATGAATTACAACAAGGCAGACCATTACCTGCAGGATACGATAGATATAGTCGAATGCAATTTGGTAATAGAGATTTTGTGGTCAATAGTGTTTTGTGGCTAACGGATGATGAAGGACTTATATCACTTCGACAGAAAGAAATGCCGCTCAGATTGCTCAACGAAAAAGCATTGGAGAAAAAACTATTGTTGTATCAATGTATCAGCACTTTATTGCCATTGATACTCTTGGCAGTAACGGCAGGTGTGATTTTATTAATTAGAAAGAAAAAATACTCAAAAACATGAAGAAAATATTATTGATAGTATTATTAAGTGTTTACGGTTTGACTTCGTATGCTCAAACTCTTGATATTCCCAAAGACACAATCAACGGGAAAGTGGTTTGGTTGTATCCTGTTCAGAAAAGTGAGGGCTTGTATAGAATAAGCAAAAACTTCGGCGTCAGCCAGGAAGATATTATCAATCTCAATCCCGAATTGAAAACAGAAGGACTGAAGTTAGGGCAGGTAATAAAAATACCTGTCATACAAACCATTGATTCTACATTGTATGTGGTACATGAATTGCAACCCAAGGAAACTTTATACGGTTTGAGCAAGAAATATGGCGTAAAGCAATCGGAGATAGAAAAACTTAACCCCAAGACGGTTAAGCGCATGGAAATAGGCAAGAAGTTGCTTATCAAATTAAAAGACAAACAAGATATCGTTACAACACCTCAGTTGCCGGCAATAGACACAACAAAGGTTACTGCTCGGAAAGATTCTGTCGCAGCAGTACCTAATCAAGAACAACCTAATCAAGAACAACCAAAACAAGAACAACCAAAACAAGAACAACCAAATCCTGATACTATAGCAATACCAACTCAAGGACAAGTCGTAGCACCTACAGAAGCACCAACTCCGATACCGTTTTTTACGGGTGATGAGCGGGTGATGAGCGGGTTACCTATCCGTCTCGCCGTTATGCTCCCGTTTATGACTAACCAAACTCGACGAGATGAAAATAATGACAGATTCGTTGACTTCTATGAAGGAGTCCTTCTCGCAGTAAACGAAGCGCAAAAGGCAGGGCAGAAACTTGAGATATATACATACGACATAGAAAAGAGCGAAACTAAACTCAATAAAGTCCTTGAGCAACCGGAACTGATGAATGTGGATGCTATAATAGGTCCTGCATATCCTCAGCAGGTAAGCGTAGTGTCAAAATTTGCTTTTGAGAAAAAGATACCGGTACTGGTCCCATTCACCAATCGTGTATCAGACATTAAGACCAACCCCTACTTAATTCAATTCAATGTATCTGAAGAAAAAGAAGCAGAAGTACTTGCTGATACATTATCAAAGTGGAACGATATTCAGATAGTGGCTATCCAAAATGACGGCCTGACAGAAACGGATGCAAGCATTATGCGTCTGATGTACAATTTGAAGGATAAGGCAGTGGAAATAACCAAAGTGTCCTACAAACAACTTAGTGCTGACTCGCTTGAGTATTTTTTGCAACCGGATAAGAGGAATCTGATAATATTCCCAACTGATAAATATAGTAAAGTGCAGGTATGGATGCAGAAAATCTCGGACTTGTCGCGTAGGTATAATATATGTCTGCTCGGTCAATACGCATGGCAAAAAGAACAACTGCCTCAAAATATACACTTTATTTACACTTCAGTATTTCATAAACCGCAAAGTACTGCCTTGTCCGTACTTACCTACAATCTTCAGCGATCATATTATTTCAAGCATGAAAGGATAAGTCAGTTGCCATATTACGATATGTTAGGATATGATTTAACTGCATATTTGATTCGTATGCTACAAGAACCAACAGAGAGTTTGAGTGAGAAGATTGTTCAGACAGGAGAGTATGAGGGAATGCAGTCAGTATTTCGTTTTGAGCCGGTAGAAGGCGGTGGGTTTGAAAATGTAAATGTGGAAATAATCAATAGATAAACAAGCGCAAGAGAGTTGGGATGTATAGGCATAAGTCCGTTCTGATATTATTTGTTGTACTCTTTTGGGGAACAGTTGTGTCGTATGCACAACCTCGTTTGCTTCAACCGGAGATATATGTCGGTGCTCAGGGAGGAGTGTTAGCGTCGATGGCTAATTTCAGTCCTTCGGTTGCCCAAACCGCCAAACATCCATTTTTAGGAGCCAATGCAGGACTTATATTCAGATATTATGGTCAGAAATATTGTGGTTTGGAAATCAATTTGAACTATATGCAACGCGGTTGGAGAGAGAAGGATACAGGTTATAGGCGAGAATTAGGATATATTGAATTACCATTTTTAGCGCACATATATTTCGGAAAAAAAGTGCGCGGTTATGTGAATTTGGGACCACAGATAGGCTATTGTATATATGAAAAACACTATGGCGATAAAGGGACAGGCGCACAATATAATCCTATTGAGAAGCCCTTTGATTGGGGATTGGCAGGAGGAGTAGGTATGTATGTCAGAACCGGCAAGGCAGGCGTATGGCAGTTGGGTGCAAGATTCAACTATAGTTTTGGTGCTATATTTAGCACACGCAAGACCGACTATTTTTCGCAAGCCAATCAGATGAATTTGAGCCTAAACATAGGTTGGCTCTGGCAAGTGAAGTAAGAATAAATTAAATTAAAAATAAAATACCATGAAAAAATTTCCCTTATTAGTTTTATCTCTTGCCCTTGCAAATGTTTTATGGGCAGTTAAGTGCGTATCCTTTGAAGAGGTATTGCTTAACGAGTCGTTGGATTGCGAGGCAGTAAGTGTTGATGGTCTTCAGACATGGAGTTGGGACTATTATTATGGTGCCAAGATATCCGGTTATTCATCCGGTATGCAATCCGCTAACGAAGATTGGCTGATAACTCCAGATTTTGATTTGCGCGGTTCCCAAACAGTTAGTCTGGTGTTTAATCATGCAATAAATTTTGCAGGAGATATGGAAAAAGAACAAACCCTATGGGTGTCAACCGATTATGATGGAGATGTATCGACTGCTACATGGAGTCAACTTGAAATTCCGACTTATCCTTCGGGTAGTTCTTGGGCCTTTGTTGACAATGTGAAGGTTTCTGTTCCTGAAGAGTTCTTTGAGCGTCATACTGTGTTCGCATTTCGTTATATTTCTACTGACGAGACTGCAGCAACATGGGAGATTAAAAATCTGCGAGTAAGGGCTACTTGTGAGGGTGAGGTTATTACACCCACTGCCTTGCCTGATTTGGGCGATGGAAGATTGAAGGTGTGTGGCGGTAATATGCTGAATTACTACTATTACTATGATGAGTCCTCTAGACCTGATTATCACGACGAAGCAGGCTTTAATGCTAAGACAAGTAAGATAGTAGATATGATGATGATGGTTAACGCAGATATTTATGCTTTTTGTGAGGTGGAGGCAAGAGAAATAGTGCTTGAGCATTTAGCAGATATGTTAAACATTACAGCAGGAGTAGATTACTATGAAGCCATAGAAGATGGAATCAACCAATATTCTGACTCGTATGATAATGCACTCAAGTCCGGTTTTATCTATCGTAGTGATAAGGTAAAACCATACGGCATAAATCAAGCAGCATCCACTGCTCAGTATTATAGAAATACAATGCGTATTCAGGCATTTGAAGAAATTTCTTCCGGCGAAAAATTCACTCTTTCTATGAATCACTTCAAGGCAAAAGACTCTTCAAGTGATGCTGGTAATAGTACAAGAATGATGAATGTGAATAATTTGCTATCTTCGTTGTCGTCAAAGGCGTTCGATAAGGATATACTTATTCTTGGCGACTTGAATTGTCAAGTCGATGAAGAACCGATACAAAAACTGATAAGTTCGGGTTATACGGAGCAGTTGCTTTATTATGACGCTAATGCTTATTCGTATTGTTATGTAGGAAGTGGAAGTTTGATAGACCATGCTTTAGCCAACCAGAGTATGGCGATGCAAATAACGGGTGCAGGAGTATTCCATCTAAATACCTATCGTTCGTCTTGCGGCACTGACCCTGGAGTGAATGAATACAGATATTCAGACCATGACCCTTATTTGGTGGCTATGAATTTGGGAAGTTATGAAAACAAGAATAATCCTGACGAACCGAGCAAACCTGATAATGATGCATTAGAGGATATATCTATCGATCCTACTTCATATCAAAAAATACTTCTTGAAGGTAATTTATATATTATCTACCAAGGAGCAATATACAATTCCATGGGGCAAAGAGTTCAATAAACCTTTCTGAGATTACTCAATACCGATATACTTGTGCATTTGTATAGAGAGCCGCCAATGTGGGTGGCTCTTTACATATCTAATAACCTCGTCTGTATTTTGTATTGAACATGGCTGCAGGATATAGTGTGTGGCTGAAATTTCTTTATAATAGTGTTCAACAGGCTGACCGGTATAAACTATCTTAACTTCGTCAGCCTGAGATATGCTCAACATGGAACCTTCTTTAGGAGAGCAAGTAGTCCAGTCGATTCCTTTGGGTAGGTCAAGTGTACCATTGGTTTCAATGGCTATATAAAAATGGGCCTCGTGCAGCGCATTTATTAGGTCATCGTCGATTTGCAATGCAGGTTCGCCGCCTGTAAGAACCAAAAGATTCTTGGCCTTTTTTGAGAGAGGAGAAAACCTGTTATGTTCTTCTATTGCTGTTGTTATTATTTCTTCGATGCTCATTAGTTGGTAGGCTGAGTGGTTGGTGTCGCAAAAACCACAGTTCAGGTTGCAGCCGGAAAAACGCACAAAGACAGCAGGCGTTCCTCTTAGAGCACCCTCGCCTTGAAGCGAGTAGAAAATCTCATTTATACGATATCTCTTTTTTTGAGCCATTATCTGTCCGTTTAATCACGCTCATATATGGCAATATTGCCTTCTGACTCTTGAACCGATACTTTATAGCAGTTTTCTACATGGTCGCAAATCCATTTTGCTATATTCTCAGCCGACGGATTTACATCCATTATTTTGTTGATATACTTATGGTCAAAAGTGTCTTTTACTATTTTTTTGATGTGAGTAAAGTCGGTAACTATTCCGTCTTTATTGAGTTCTTTGGCTCTGCAATAGACTGTGATTATCCAGTTGTGCCCATGCAGTTCTTCACACTTACTCTCGTAACTCAAATTAAGATTATGAGCAGCAGATATCTCTAAAGTTTTTTGAACATAATACATACTATTGTATTTTAGATGTTAGTTTTGATATATTGTTGTGTCATTGATACCGGCTTCTTTGAGGGCTTGAATACGCTCTAAGCATGTACCGCATGTGCCGCAGTGGTATTGTTCGCCCTTATAGCAAGACCATGTCATAGAATAGTCAATGCCAAGCAGTTTGCCTTTGCGTGCAATATCTGCTTTGGTGATATTGGTGTATGGAGCCAACAGTTTGACACCATTCCATGTGCCGGCTTGTACAGCCTTATCCATACTTTCCACAAATTGAGGCCTGCAATCGGGATATATAGTATGATCGCCTGCGTGATTGGCAAGCATTATGTGTTGCAGCCCCTCGTTCTCAGCCATGCCGGCCGCCACAGAAAGCATTATACCATTTCTGAAAGGCACAACAGTTGAATGCATATTTTTTTCGTCGTATTCTCCGGTAGGAATATCGTCTCCACCTTTCAAAAGAGAGGACTTGAAAAAATCTCTGATAAACGACAACTCTATGACATGATGCTTTATACCAAGTAATTGGCAGTGGTATTGAGCATATTCAATCTCCCGCTCATTATGTTTGCTGCCATAATTGAAACTCAATGCAAGAGCAATGCGGTCTTTATACTCATAGAGCATTGTGGTGGAGTCGAGACCACCTGAATAAACTAATAAGCAATCTTTCATAATTGTCGTTGCATTTGGGCAAGTAATCGTTGTTGTTTCATGGCTTCATGCTCAGAGTCGGCATAGTTGGCAAAAGGATAAATGTTTATGCCGCCGCGAGGGTTGAAATATCCAATCACCTCTAAATAGCGTGGCTCCATGAGTTTGACTAAATCTTTCATGATGATATTTACGCAATCCTCATGAAAATCGCCATGATTACGAAAACTGAATAGATATAGTTTCAGAGACTTAGACTCAACCATTCGCTCTCGAGGAATATAGTTGATCACTATTCTACCAAAATCAGGTTGTCCGGTCATTGGACAAAGTGATGTAAATTCTGGACAATTGAAAGTAACGAGATATTCGTTCTCTGGGTGCTTGTTAACGAATGTTTCAAGCAGTTGTGGTGCATAATTATCAGTGTATTTAACTCCTTTTGCACCAAGCAGACTAAGGCCTGCAAGTTCTTCTTTCTTACGCATGTTTTCAGTTTTATTAGTGGGTGGAAAAACATTAGCACCCATACATTATTAGTTCTGTGTATTAGGCGAATTATTACTCGCCGCTCTCTTAGAGGCCGCAAAGTTACTAAAAATAAGTGAAATGTAAAATATTTTTACAAAGATATAAAATTCACATGATATTTTCCCCGCTATTCTCTCGTTTTTATAATTGACTAAACCTTTACACATCATATAGCCAATTTTTAGAAGTGCCCTTAGTGTTAAGCATTGTTCTGTTAGAAATGCCAACTGACTCCTCCAATAATTGTGGCAGGGGGCATAGGGAATCCTTGGGTGATTTCATATTTCTGACAAAGCAGGTTTTCTGCCTGTAGGTTAGCCCAAAGCCCCTTATAGATGCGTACTGCCGCATGTGCATTCCACAAAACATAATTCTCTTTGATCATGTCAGGCTGAAGTGCAGTATATAAACCTGCAATATATTGTATATCAGTGCCAATGCGAAATTTGTCGTGGTGATAGGTAATGGCTGCATTGAGTTTATGCTCTGGTGCTGCAAGTTGCTTTTCTTTCATGTGCAAGAAACTATAGTTAGTAGAGAAATTAAGCCCTTTAATAATTGTATAAGAAAACTCTATTTCAAAACCTGTATTATGAATTTGTCCCGTGTTTACATTTTGTTGTTTTCCGTCTGTAATTCTTGTTTCGATCATGTTGTCTGCATACAGATAAAACACATTGGTCCCTATGCGAATACGGTTGTCGTAGAGATATTGTTTATAACTCAATTCGTAGTTCCAAAGACTTTCTGCTTTGAGTTGGTCGTTGGCAGGTTTGTACATATATAGTTCTCTGATAGTAGGATTACGAAAACCGCGATTGGCAATTAGTTTTATTTGAGCCGATTTGGGTAAGATAAACGAAATACCTGCTTGTGGAATATATGCGAGCCCTGACTGACTATGCCAGTCTAACCTGAAACCGGCATCTAAACTGAGCCAACTGAGTGCATGCTGCCTCAAGTCGATGTATCCTGCTACTTGGTCTTGCGACTTTTTGATAATATCATTATCAGGCATATTGGGTATAATACTCTCGTTCCACGCATGGCCGCCAAAATGCTGATAGTCGAACCCGAAAGTAGTAGTATTTCCCTTAAAGAACGCAAAGGCCTGATAAATGCTGACACCCATCATTATGTCGGTGTGTAGGTAGAGTTTTTGTTGCGGTGATTCGCTGTTTTGCGGGCGGTATCCGTCGTTGATTTTGTGCCGCCCACCATTATAATATGCTCTTATTGCTCCAGAGGTATTTTCGTATGAGTTTTCTATTGAGAGCGAGGCCGTGCCTCGCAAGATGTGCATGTCATTGTCTTCTATAGGGTCGCTGACAGTACCCGGATTGGAAGAATTGAAATAAGCAATATTACCCAATGCAACTGCTTTCCAATGTTTAGTGAAATCATAACCTAATTTTACAAAGGCATTATATTCGTCAAAATCCATGTTGGCTCTGTGTCCGTTGGTTCGTGAATAATTAAAGCCTATAGCAGAAGAAAACTTTTTGTATTTCACTTGATTGGTTATTCCTGCATCGAGGGTGTAATATGACCCGCCTTGTAGGTGTAAATTGGTCATGACAGTATCTTTTGTCGGCTGTCGGGTGATGATGTTCATCACTCCACCCATAGCGTTGCTTCCGTAGAAGATTGATGCCGGACCACGGATAATCTCTACTTGCTGAGCAAGCATAGTCTGATAGTTGTCGGCAATTGGGTGTCCGTAGAGTCCTGCATATTGGGGCAGACCATCAATAAGCACAAGAATATCTGTGTTTGGGCTGCCACCTATACCCCTGATTTTTATTCCACCGGAGCCACCGGTGCTAACTCCATATCCTAAGATACCTCTTTGTGTGATAAATATTCCCGGAACTTGACTGTTGATGACGGGTAAGACACTTGTTGAGTTGGTCTCTTCAAGTTGACTGCTGCCAACTACACTGACTGTCATGGGCAGTAAACGGCTGTCGGTAGTGTTTCTTGCACCCGTGGCAACCACTTCTTGTAAATCGATATTGATAGAATCTTGCTGTTCTTGATTATTGGCACGAGCAACTGCAAAACTCAATAGAAAACAGAAAATTAGGTGGTAAGTTCTCATCTAAAATAAATTTTTTATGAGCTGCAAAGTTACTTGAATATGTCCAAATATCAAAGTAGAAATATAAGTGAGGATTATTTATATTTTTTTTGTACCTTTGCACCGCTAAATAAATACTTTATGGATTTGAAAGAAGAAATAAGTCGTAGGCGTACTTTTGCCATCATATCGCATCCTGATGCGGGTAAAACCACCCTTACGGAAAAATTGCTTTTGTATGGTGGCGCAATACATGTGGCAGGCGCAGTGAAGAGTAACAAAATTCGCAAAACTGCAACTTCAGATTGGATGGAGATAGAAAAGCAGAGAGGTATTTCGGTGGCTACTTCGGTTATGGGGTTTGAATACACTCCTCAATCAGAGTTAAACAATAAGGAGTCGGGAAATGCCACAACTTATAAAATCAATATTCTTGATACACCCGGTCACCAAGATTTTGCAGAAGATACCTTTCGCACGCTGACGGCAGTAGATTCGGTGATAATAGTTATAGATGCCGCAAAGGGTGTAGAAACGCAGACTCGCCGTTTGATGCAGGTTTGTCGAATGAGGAAAACGCCTGTAATGGTCTTTGTTAATAAGATGGATCGTGAGGCAAAAGATCCTTTTGATTTGCTGGATGAGATAGAAAGTGAATTGGGAATAAAAGTAACTCCGTTGTCATGGCCTATCAATAGCGGACAGAGATTCAAGGGCGTGTATAATATCTTCCAACATACCTTGGATTTATATACCCCTGATAAGACTCATGTAACTGAGTCAATCAGATATGATGATATAAATAATCCGGAGATAGATAGCCTTGTTGGTACTCAAGATGCTGAGAAATTGCGTCAGGATTTGGAATTGATTACAGAGGTCTATCCTGATTTTGCATTAGATGGTGAAGGATTGCGAGGTTATTTAAGTGGTGATTTGGCGCCTGTCTTTTTTGGTTCTGCTTTGAATACCTTTGGCGTCAGAGAGTTGTTGGAATGTTTTGTTAAGATTGCCCCTTCTCCTCGTTCGGTAGAGACTGAAGAGCGCCGCATAGAGCCGACCGAACCGCAATTCACTGGTTTTGTGTTCAAGATACATGCTAATATGGACCCCAATCATCGTTCATGTATTGCCTTCGTAAAGATTTGTTCCGGCAAGTTTGAGCGTAATGTGTATTACAAGCATATTAGGTTAGATCAGAAGATGCGTTTTTCTGCTCCAACTGCTTTTATGGCGCAGAAAAAAGAGACGGTAGATGAAGCCTATGCAGGGGATATAGTTGGTTTGCCTGATACGGGTAATTTTAAGATAGGAGATAGTCTTACAAGTGGTGAGACTTTGCATTTCAAAGGACTTCCTTCGTTCTCGCCCGAGATGTTCAAATACATAGAGAATGCTGACCCTATGAAACAAAAACAATTGGATAAAGGTATTCATCAGTTGATGGACGAGGGTGTGGCTCAGATGTTCGTTAATCAAGTCACGGGCAGGAAAATAATAGGGACAGTAGGGCAGTTGCAATTTGAGGTCATACAATATCGCTTGGAGCATGAGTATAATGCTCGCTGCAAGTGGGAACCACTTCAGATGTATAAGGCATGTTGGATAGAATCAGACGATGCACAAGAGTTAGAGTTGTTTAAGAAACGCAAGGGGCAATATATGGCATTTGACAAAGAGGGTAGGGATGTGTTTATGGCAGATAGTGCCTATCTGTTGCAAATGGCTCAAAATGACTATAAGCATATTCGTTTCCATTTTACAAGTGAATTTTAGAAAATGAAAAAGTTTGTTTTAATATTATCTATGCTCGTTTTGGCTCTTTATGTAGTAGGTATAGAAAAAGTCAGTTTCGAGCAGTTGCAAGATGGTGGTTGGAAAAGCATGAAAGGTTGTGTGGTAGAGATTACCACTCCACTTGTGGTATGTGGTACATTTCATGACTCTATTTACCTTGCCCCTGAAAGACTTTATGTCCCTGAGGAGCGTGCTAAAGGCTTGTCTGAAGGCGATTCAACAGAGTATTATAAGTGGGTGGAATATAACGATCGCTTAAGAATCAGAATGGAGTGTCCTAAACCTTACGACTTGAATTTAGGTGCAACTATAAAAGGGTTGCGGGCGATGATAACAGGTGAGAGGTCGTTGCTTACAGGTAGGCAACCTAATTTTAAGAATTACAAGCCACAGACGGCCTTGCCCAATCTGGGTGGGGCAGATATTGTTATTTGCTCTACCAACATACAGAATTATTTTGTTCATCAAGGTGGTTATGCCACCAAACGCCAAACTGATGGTCAGCATGCACTGCAATGTTTGAAAGTGGCGTCTGCGTTGGTGAAAATGAATGCAGACCTATACGCAATATGTGAGATAGAAAAAGGTGAGTCGGCGCCAAAAGAATTGGTGGGGAAAATGAATGAATTGTCGGAAAAAGAAAAGTTCGACTTTGTAAGAATAAGCAAGGTAGATGGAGATACTATTTCTGTAGGATTCATTTATAATAAAACCAAACTCCGTCCTTATGGTGAGTTGTGTTTTGCTTATCCTAAGAAAGTAAATATCTATTCATGCCGATTTGTTCTTCAGGGTTTCGAGGCGATAGAGTCGGGCGAGAGGTTTGTAGTTTCGCTTAATCATTTAAGAAGCAAGCGTGGTTCGCAAGAAGAGTCGTTAGACAAGAGAATGGCTAATGTGGAGGCACTCACAGACTGCATACAAGAGGCATATAACGATAGTATTTATACTGACCCTGATATAATAGTATTGGGCGATTTTAATTCATATACCCAAGAAAAGCCGATTCAAACAATGATAGAATTAGGCTACAAGGACATGCTTTTCATAAATGATAGTTTGAATTATTCTTATTCCTATAAGGGCGAGTGCGGCTATTTAGACAGAGTGTTTTCTTCACCAACTATGTCGGCGCAGATAACGGCTGTATATCCTATCCATTGGAACACAGACTACTATTATTCGGCTGCCTATTATTCCAAATATAATTTCAAAAATCGTATTATTCCTAAAGAAAAACCTCAAAATATAAAGAAATATATGTCGAAGGCAGCCAAGAAAAATCTGCTTTTCCGTTATTCTGACCACGACCCTATTCTTATAGGACTAAAACTTGGAAACAAATAAGTATGAGACGATTAGTTTTATCAATATCACTATTATGGTGTGTTGTATTGGTATATTCACAGCAAATACCCAAAGATATACAACTTGAGATTCGTAATGATACTTTGTTCGTAACATGTCAGGCTGATGAATTGCCAAAGCATGTGATAGTAAAAGCAGTTGATAGAGTGAATATATATAAGCGTATGTTTTATGACGAGACGGACGACTTGATGGAAGATCATCCTGCCGACGATATATATAATTCTATCTGGACATCAGAGAAAGTAAATCCGTATGCTTATTCCATAGATTCTATTCAGGACACCATAGTGATAGATTGCAAGGGTTTTGTAATGCCGGTAAAAGAAGGATATATTACTTCCAAATTCGGGCCGCGAAAATATCGTTATCATTATGGTACCGACATCAAGGTGCTGACGGGTGATAGCATTTTTTCAAGTTGGGATGGGCAGGTAAGAATAGTAAGAAATGACCCTAAAGGCTATGGCAATTTTGTTGTGGTTCGTCACCCGAATGGTTTAGAAACCGTGTATGCTCACATGTCGAGAGTATATGTAGAAGAAAACGAACATGTTACTGCCGGTGAATTGTTGGGATTAGGCGGAAATACAGGCCGTAGTACAGGTTCCCACTTGCATTACGAAATCCGATATTTAGGCAACGCACTAAATACCGAGTTGATGCTTGACTATGGAAAATTCCAAATGCGTGACACTACATATTTGATTACTCAGAAGGAAACTTTCTACCACTATCAGCACCTCAAAGAGATGCAGCAAGCGAAGTATATAACGGTTAAATCAGGAGATAACTTATCAGTGTTAGCAAAGAGATATGGCACAAGTGTCAGAGCATTATGCCGTTTGAATGGAATAAAAGAGACAACTATTATTCGTATAGGTCAACGGCTAAGAGTTAGGTGATTAGAAATTATTACAATACTTCGTTAAAAAATGATGTTGATTAGTTGAAAAAAATGCGTTATTTGATATATTCTAAGCTGACAAAATAGGTAATATGGCCTTTAAAAATACTCACTGTTATGTTAACATTGTAATTATTTATTATGTCAGTTGTTTTGTGAATTTGTTGGAATCATATTTATTTTTACTGATGTATTATATTTACGTATTTCTTCACAAAACTTTTGATGGTCTTTGATGTTGAGGCGTATTAATTTATGAGCGTTTTGTAGTCTAATGTCTGTTTCTAACCATTGACCAAAGATATTATATTTATTCCATTTGAATGATATTTCCTCAATATCGTTTGCGTGAAAACAAAACGGATGACATGAAATAATATGACCAAATCCTATAAGCCGAATATTTCCATTTAAATATATTCTAACTTTCGATTGTTTGATTGCTACGCAAATGATTGCAATTATAAAATTGCATATAAAAGAGATTATTGTGATTTTGTAGTCAAATAAAGCAACAAAAATTAAATTAACGATAGTAATTATGCAAAATATTATGATAATAGTAAGAGTATTTAATAGCCATAGCGGTTCTATTAAATTTGTACTTTCATATTCTTTGTAGGAAATGTTTTTCATTATTGAGAGATATTAAAAAGGTTAACTAAATAGGCAAATTTCCCGTTGCAAATACTATAAAAGTACTCTGGACTTTCAATATATGTAGCGCGTAAATAATTGTAGCCTTCGTATTCATCATATAATAAGAAGTCGTTATTTTGATCTATAAGTCTAAAAAATACTATCTAATTCCACTTCTGTTTGTTGTGTATATTCTTCTTGAGCGAGTAAGTTTGAAATTCTATTAAGATATATATTTCCACAATATGAAAGAGTCATATCATTTGAATATTTCATTCCAATGAAGTAATCATAGATTGCCGACTGATATAAGCTATCTATGTTAGGGTCAGAGATTGAAAAGTTATAGTTCGCTTCAAAATTTTGTTGAGCCTCAGGCAAATATGAAAACATGTAGAAGTGCGCATATTCAGAAGCGTAATTAATTATTTTTTGATATCTACTAAATGGAGGTGTCTCAAATATAGAAAATGACTCGTCATCCAATTTGTTCAATACATATTCTACGCCTTCGTTATGCATAAATCCGATTAGTTGATATAATTCCTATTCTGGATATTGTGTGACCCTTTTGCCGCTGTTAACGGATTGATTATTGCACGAAATAATTAAAGAGCAAATTACTAATGTGCTGATAAAAATAAAAATTTTTATAAATTTCATAATGAATTATGATTTAATAGTACAACATGTATATTTGCACAACTTTTATGAAAATTGTCGCTGCAAAATTATGTAAAAAATATGTAATTGTGAAATTTTTTAGATATAAAATCACACACAAGATGATTTTTATATATCAGATTATTAGTGTGTTGTGTGCGCACAAATGAAATAATTTCACACAAGAAGTTATAGTGTGATAAGTGATAACAGATCTGAACGAATAAGAGAGGCTTTTTTTATTCCCATTTTACTTGCCAATCGAGTCTTTGTAGTTGGAATACTATTGTATGAATAATTCATTATATTGGATATATCAATATCTGATATATCTAATAAAATCAGACAAAGAAGGAAATAATCTTTAGTAGAAAACTGAGGATATCGTTGCTGTAATTTGTCAACAAAATTCTCAAAGGTATAATTTAAAAACTCTGCAAAAGATTCAAAATTATTGGTGTGAATAATGTTATTATATATTTCTTTATCAAATAATAATTGATTATCGCGTGATAAGAATCTCCTTTTTTCTTTTGATTTTTCTTTTCCAATCTGTATACGATACTTTAGTTCATTAAGTTTTATATATAATGGGTGTTTGAATTGTGCATATTCTATCAATAGATGAGATTGAGTTTGGTAGTAAATTCTCATTTGTTTACTATGCAATGATGCTAAAATTACAAAAGCCGTGATGAAAATCATCAGGATAACTATCAGAGTAATTAGTAAATTTTCAGTGAACATAGATATTATTTCTAAAAATTAATATTGTATTGTTGCTAATGTTTGTAAAATGGTCATATCTTATAGCCTTGAATACACACTATTCATACAATGGTATGTTCAAAATATAATACTCATGAGTTATCAATTCTGAATATTAATTTGGGCTTAATACAGATGGTAATATGATAAATAAAATCAGGGTGTGTCAAATTTGTTTTGGCACACCCTTTAAGTTTTCTATTTATTCTCCTTTGATTTCGGCAGCCATATCGGCATCGATTAAGATTCTGCCGCAATACTCGCAAACAATGATTTTCTTTCTCAGACGAATATCTAATTGTCTTTGTGCGGGAATCTTATTGTGGCATCCGCCGCAAGCGTCTCTCTCTACGGTTACTACCGCCAAACCATTATGAGCATTTTTGCGGATACGCTTGAAAGCAGTAAGAAGGCGCTGGTCATCAATCTTTCCTTCCAACTCTTGTGACCGAATAATGAGTTGCTCTGTTTGTTCTTTGGTCTCTGCAAGTATGTCATTCAGTTCGGCTTTCTTTTGGTTCAAGTCCACGGTGCGCTCCTCGATGTCGGTAGTGGTCTTTACCTTGTCTTGTTGACGCAATTCCAGAGCAGCCGAGAAATCCTTAATCTTCTTTTGGCAGAGTTGAATTTCAAGAGTCTGATATTCTATTTCTTTTGTCAGGTTATCATACTCGCGGTTGTTGCGTACATTGTCTTGCTGCTCTTTGTAGCGGCTGATAGAAGCATTTGCGTTCTCTATTTGCACGCGGCGGTCGCTTATGTTGGTCTCCAACTCCTTGATGTCTGCCTCGATGTTTTTTAAGCGGGTCTTCAAACCTTCAACCTCATCGCCCATGTCTTTTACTTCGATAGGCAACTCGCCTTGCAATTGACGGAGTTCGTCGATTTTTGAGTCAATCTGCTGCAACTCAAAAAGAGTGTGTAAGCGTTGCTCATTAGTTAATTCTTGTTGTTCTTTTGCCATAATTGTATTTTTTTTAGATTATTTATATGCTTTAGATAATTCCGAAGATAATTCAGATTTAGTAGAATTTGATTGGACTCTTGTCGGAGTCGGCAAACACACAATCTACTTTGCCGCAGAGCAATTCTGCGAATATCTCTTTGGTGTATTGCTCGCTTTCAAAATGGCCTATGTCAAGCACATTTATTCTGCCATCTGCTTTTTGAAATTCATGATATTTGAAATCGGCTGAGATATATGCATCGGCTCCCTGCTTGATAGCCTCGTCCATAAATTCGCTTCCCGCACCACCACACATAGCAACAGTAGTTATCTTGTTTTCTGCACTTGATCTGGCTACATAACGCACAGCAGGAACACAAAATGTGTCTTTTACTTTCTTTAGAAATTCCTCAAAACTAAGTGGCATAGGCAACCTACCAATAACTCCCAAACCCGTCTCTTGACTGACTTCTGCAAGTATATGGTATTTGGTAATTCCTAATTTCTCTGCCATTCGTCCGCTCACGCCATGAAGGTAACAGTCCATAGCAGTGTGTGAGGAATATAACACCAATCCGTGTCGTAGCGCTTTGATTACGCAACGCTCTTGCGGAGTAAGGCCCTCTATAGTTTTTAGACCATGAAAAAGTAAAGGATGATGTGAGATAATCATTTGACACTGCTTGTCAATTGCTTCTTGAACAACAGCATCAGTGATGTCTGTACAAAGCAACACCCGGGCAACCTGAGTTTCCCTACTACCAACCTGCAGCCCCGAATTGTCCCACCCCTCTTGCTGCGTCAGCGGCGCTACAGATTCTATGATATTGATTACCTCACGGGCAGTCATTTATCTTGTTAAAAGCAAAAAGCAATTATGTTTTTATCTTGGACCATGCTTCTTACTTTTCTCTTACCCTCTCTTTGCACCAACACCTGTCTTAACTGATGTGGCGGCCGACTTCTGAGTCTTTACTTGTTGCTTTTGGTTAATATGCTTTTCTTCTTTCTTCTCCTCTGATTTTACATTATCTTCCGACTCTTCTTCTATATTAAAGTCGGTGATTCCCTTTTCAATAAGCAGATTATACCATAACAGCAGTTTACGAATGTCTGAAGGATAAACTCTATCGCGGTCGAAATCGGGAACTATCTCGCCAAAGAAATTGCGCAACTCATCGTTGCTCATCTTTTTGATATCTGATTCTATAGGCTTGTTCTCTTGTTTGGTCTGAAGCGCAATCAGTACCTCGTTGAGCGGCTTGTCCTCACTCATGGTGTACATGGAAATATCTGCCAAACTAACTATTTTGTCGCGGGCGTATGTTGGCATGCGCTTACCATCTATTAACGACTCAACAATAAGCATGTTGTTGCCGCGACTTACTAACTTAAATAAACCCGGTTTGCCTGTAACGGCGAGTATGTCCTTAAGCATATATGATATGTTTTATTTTTATAAACAACCGCTACCAAAGCAAGTGATTACTATTCTTGGTAGCGGCTGCAAAATTATTTATTTTTTTCTGATTGCACAAATTATTTTCTTCTATTTGACTATTACTTTCTGAGTATTATGTGACCCTCTTAATACATATACCCCTGCTTCAAGCACTATCTCTTGTTGTGAGCCTTGAGTGAGAGTAAGCGTTTGAACAAGTTGTCCGGCTGTAGTATATAGTCCGACAATATCATTTGTGCTGGATGTGATTACCATTGCACCGCTCGCACCTACTGCCACCCAACCTTTGTCGCCAATCAGGTTTTCCCATGCAGTGGTTATCTGGGGCTCTTCAACTTGCTCCTGGGGGGCTTCATCTTCAAAAGTAGCATGACCACTGCGCGCAATCGTCTTTACCCTTCCACCATTGCTGTTAGTAACATTGGCAAACAACGCACTCTCTGTGGGACGAAGCACTGCACCATTGTCGTTGGCAGTGTAGTAATCGCTCTTAGCATCATAAGTGAATACACGCTTGGTTGTTGTTATGTTCTCAAACGATATATTACCTGCCAATACCGCATCTGAATTTGCTATTGAATATGCTTTGTTAAGTTGCTCCACTGCAGCCGACATTCCATACATAGTCTGATGTCCCTTACCCTGCAAAACAACATATTTATCTGTCCAATAGTCATAGCCGTCAAAAGTAGGGCAATTGGTGCAGTAAGGGAACATTATAGCATAAGTGTGACCTTGCTTCATAATTACATCACCTTCCTGCTGCGCAATTTTCCATTTCGACTCAAGTTCTTCGCCGTTGAAGTGCCAACTCTCATGCTCACCATCGCTGTCAATCTGGTAGAGATAATAATCTGAGTATCTTGCATTCTTACCATTATAATATACCAAATCATATATCTTGGCGCCGGAGTTGTCCTGTATGAATTTATTTACTATTCCAAACAACGACAATGTTGTCGGACGCTCGGCATTTACATACTGCGAGAGATAATCATTAAATTCTTTGGTAACGACTTGCTGCTCTGCCAATGCAGTGGCGCGGTCTTTATTTTCCCATTTTGCCTCGTCGTCTAATTCCAAAACATACACCTCTGTTATGTCGAACGGAGCCACAAACATACGCCATTTGTCGGCACTATCCACCTGCATGAGCATCGACATCTCGCCATCCACCTCGTAGTTGTTATTGTTAAGTATAGGTTGATATGCGGCATCCTTGCCCTCGTATGCCTGTTGAGCGTCTGTGATTTCCTGATAAAGCAGATTGCGGCTTACTGTTGCCTCGGCTGCGTCTTGATGATCAGGTGTCGCTGCTACCCACATCTTCACCTGTTCTACACGCTCTTCTGTCTCAGGCAACATCGGATTGAGTTTGCCGTCATCCTCCAAAACTACGGATTGCATATTGTAGTTGGCAGGTATTTCTTCAGGTAGCAAATGACTGCGACTTACTTTATGACCATTGCCGTCGGTAGCACTGACAGCAGACAAAGTAATCTCCTCATAGCAGTTGATGTCTCCGCCATTGAAAGTACCACCTGTAATAACTGTGTAGTAGGGCAATTTCAGTGTGCCGTCTGAAAGAATAGTACCGTCTGTAATAGTTACTTTTGAGTTCGACTTGTCCGCTCCTATTCCGTATGCCATCGATACCTGACCGTCTTTCTCAAGAGTAGTGCGGCGATAGGCTATCGCAAGCGGGTTATGCTCATTGGTTCCATTATATAGTTTTATAATACCACCATTGATAGTAAGTGTGTTCTTTTCGTTGCCAAGTCCTATTGAACCAACGCCTGTAGCGGGAACCAAATCTAATGTAGAGGTAACTTGATGCGCTCCGTTCCAAATATCATCGATGGTCAAATCCACTTTTGTGTCGTTAGACCCTGTAAGCAACGCTATGGCTGCCGACGGACGCAATGTGGCAGAACCATTTATACTTACGCTCTGGACCTTTGCATTGAGTCGGGTGAGCGGCATACCATTAGATGCTACAAGACGATTGTCACCAACAAAGTGAAGCATTGCATTGAAAGGTTCAGTAGTTGAGTTGGTCTTGAATACCAATGGAGCCGACGAACCGCCTACTAAATTATCGCCTCGACCAAGAGTTACATTATTTGTTGTATAGTCTGTTGGACGACCATCGTCAGTGTGTTCACGCGACATGATTTCTGCATCAATCAAAGTTACATCTGCCCTTTGACCACTATTGCCAATAAACGACATAAATCCACCTACCGAACCATTAGCACCCGTATAAGCGTATGGTACATACCCCAATACTCCAAAACTCTTGCCGCCAGCCTCTATGTTACGCATGTTCTTCAACGCTACATTTTCTACACTGCGCTTGTATGAATATTTATTGCCGTTCTTGTAATATACAAACAAAGGTGTTTGTGCATTGCAGGCAGTCTCGTCATCCACTACATTCAGTTTGGGCAGATTATATTCTTTCTGAGGATCATAATAATCAAATTTGTTACGCACTAACTCAGTATTACCTGATACACCGAAGATATATAAGGTATCAAATAAAGGAGATGTGCCATTGAAACACTTTGAGAAATCAAGCAGTTTCATACCGCGATATCTGTCGCCCACAACTCTTTGATTTTGTTCGGTTCCTGAATAGAATATCTTTGTAGAAGCAGTGATATCAGGTGTCTCTGAACTGACATTAATATGCAGATATGCTCCATCGGTCGATTGCAGAGTTATTGTACCTGTCTCTCCTACATTTGTGGCGCGAACAACAAGATTATAAGTACCGTATTGGTCGAAGTTCACATTTCGAGTAATACCTTCTATATCTGCATAGAAGTGGTCGTTGTCTGTGCTAACGGCAATGCTGTCACCTACTTGTCCGCATGCGCCAAGACTATAATATCTGAATTGTATCACTTGTGGAACTTGCAATGGGTGTTCCTCCGTACCAAAAGCAGGCAAGGTTGTGCTCGTTGTGTAATTGCGGTCTGCACCAACCTCGAAGCCATGACGACGAGTAATGCGTAGGTCCTGTACTGTTCCCGTGAAATTACCTTTATAGATTATCTTGATATATCTTGTGCGTGGATTGAGTAGGATATTATTTACATTATAAGATGATGAATTATCCTCATTAGTCCAAGTCTTAAGCGATGTCCAAGTTGACATATCGGCACTCTCCAGCAATTCCCAATTCCTGTTTGTAGCCCAATAATGGAAATCAAATACGGCCTTCACATGTACATCTTGAATCTTGGTTGAAAAAGAAATATCCTTAGGCACGCCTGTAACGGAGAGAATAACATATTTTTGTTTGTAAGCACCATTTTGGGACATTTGGCCAAGTGCATTCAGATTAAGTCCTTCAGTCCAGTCACCCAATTGAATACCTTTGTACAGCGGGTAAGTAACATTAAATCCTAAATATTTTCCGCTACCTGTCTCATTGCTGTTATGCCAACTTATTGTACCGTCGTTGCCGGCGAAAGCATCGGCGTAGGTCTCTTCGTCGTTGATATCCACATGCCATTGATTGTCGCCATCGTATGTTTTATCAACACATACATTGCTTTTAGGCATGATATACACTGTATAAGAGTGACTCTCTCTCTTATAATGTGTCGTAGCCTCCTGTGTGGCGGTGATATGTACTAATGTCCTTTCCGTAAAAGAACCTACAATCAGCATATCATTCTGTGCATCGTAGATAACATTTGCATTGTCAGTTGTCACCATTATGCCGGTTTCTTTGTTTCCGGTTGAAATAGGCTCGTTGTAGTTGGTGTTTGCTCTCAGAGTTGAGCCTGCACGCCAAATCATGTTAGGCGAAGCCTTAGCAACAACTACCGTCACATCTACAGTCAGTGCAGAGAAACGGGTGTCATCATCGGGCGTGAAAAGTGCTTGTTGTTGAGATGTGCCGACCTCTGGTAGCAACGAAGGATTTACCCATTCGAAAGTACCTGAAACAGTCTCGCCGCTATATGTGGCGGTGCAAGTAGGGGTAGCCAAACTAAGGGGCTCACCATAAGTAAGATTGACTACATTTGGTGTTACCACAGGACGGGTCCTGCTTAGTTCAAAATCGCGACTCACATCTGCTGCGGAGTAGTTGCAAGTGGCTGCTGCATGAGCGGTTATGGTTACATATCCGGGCTTTACCATACGCAACCAATTGCCATCGATAGTGGCAATAGATTCGTCAGATGATGTATAATAAACCGATGCATCATGTCCGCTTGTGGTGGCATTGAGTTGCAAATCACCTATCTGCAATCCCGACTGCGACCAAGAGATAGTCTGAGCAGTCTTGACAAACTTGGTCATATCAAGCGTGAAAACACAGGTGATGGCATTGCCGTTGTTTTTAGTGTTGTAGCGTGTTTGATCAGTAGGAACAAATGTAAAGGTATAATTGCTCGTGCAACCATTTATCTTCGCGGGCGATGAGGTCCATGTACCGGCAACTACTTGTCCTTGCCTGCCTTTGGCTGTGCCTGCCGCTGTTACATCCGCAAGAGCATCGTTGTATTTCACGCTACTTGCGCTAAGCGTTACGCAATCAGTGATATATGGTGTTTGCTTTATTCCTGTACCACTCAAACTCACCGTGGCTGTACTCATGCCGTCAGTGATTGTGATTGTTCCTGTGTAATTGCCTACATCTGTCGGGTGAAAATAAACTACAAAATCATATCCCGATGCCTTACCTGCTTTGCCCGTGCTACAAGCACCTGAACCATTATATGCAAATTGATTTGCTCCTATAGCGTATGTATATCCGTCTTTACTGCTTGTTATCTGTCCGCTTGTATTGTCAGCAGACCCTAAACGCCAAACATTCTTATCGCCTGAAGTCAGTTTGACTGTGATATTACCATTAGTCAAGAAAGAACGGAAATTAACTGTTTGTGCCTCTGAAGTGCTTCCCCATTCTACATTGCCAAACGATTTCGTTATATTCGTTACACCAAAATTACCGCCTTTTAAACGGATATGTTTGGCCATTGGCAATTGGATGTTTTTATAATAGCGTTGAAGGGAACCGCTTTGATCAAATTTTAATTTATTTATTTCTTTACCTACAGTGGCATATATGGTTTTATATGAATCAGATTTTGTAGTTGCTCCACTATTGATTATTGTTTGTTCGTTTGTATAATTTGTTCCCCCGTTTGATGATTCTGAAACTTTTAATGTAAATATTGGATATCCAAAAAAAGTACCCGTTTTTTTCCATTGAAGAGAAAGGTTGCCAGTGTTTGGAGAAAAAACATCTAATGTAACATCTTGGTTATTATATTCAGTTGTATTATACAGTGAATACCATGTACCGTTGTTATATGATTGAGAATAAGCAAGATTTGCTCCACATAAAAGCAGAGAAAAAAGTAATGTATATTTGTAAATCTGTTTCATCTTGTTTTGTTGTGTTTAAGTTTAATTTTTATTATATAGACGGTTGCCATAAGAAGCAACGCATAAATTCCATCGGAAATTGGTAGGCGATGATGAAAACTATCATCGGCTTGGCTCTCGTTAAACCATTCCCAAAACGACTCCCATTCGTCTAACGACGGACTGTTGCCTTCCTCATCTTTGAAGTTCTCGTCAAACCAATCGTGTAACCCTTGTTCTGTGTAAAACCAATTGTCTCCTGATTGGTACTCCCACCAATACTGATCTTGTGTAGCCCAATAATCTAATTGTCTCTCCCAAGGATTCCCGGGCTTATATCGCCTCATAACTTCTGCCATAACATCATTTCTACCACCGCCGTAATTAGCCGCATTGGCAGAAACCATTGCTATTGATGCTTGTCTCGCGCCACCACTTATTGCCCCCCGTGCTGCATTATACCCGCTTGCAGAACCATTCACAGAAGTTGAATTGAATGACTTGCTTGAAGTGGTATATATTGTACCTGCTTGTATAATGATTTGCTCTTGTGCCGCAACCGCAGATACTGTTGTTCTCTTTGCTCGCATCTCTTTCCTTATTGAGTTGCCATTGGTTGAGTGAAATTTGATAGTAGGAGTTGCTACCGATGGCTCTGACGCTAAACGGGGACTCTGATAGTGGATAATACCTGAATATAAGGGCATATCAGCCCATAGTAAAAGTAGAAATATGACTATAAAAATATGTTTCAAAACACAAAATTTCTTATACCTTGTAATCGTGTGCAAAGGTAATATGTTCAAAAATAACGAGAAATAGATAAAAATAATATAAAATGTACTATTATTAAGGTGATTTTTAACAAAAAGTAAGGTTAATGTCTAAAAAACTATACTTTTTTTAAGATTTTATCTGAATAATCTTAAAAAAATGATATGAAAATGGCTGATGTTTTATGAAGAAAATGATGTTGTTTAACTCAATATTTTCTTCTAATAATTTACAATCTTATTGACCAAACAAATAAGGTATGTACGCCTTGTGCGCACATACCTTATTTTTAGTAGATATTCTGAATTTATGTTTATCCTCCGAAGTTATCGAAGCGGATGTCCTCGTCGCTTACTCCTAATGAGTGTAATAGGTCGAGGACGGTCTTTGCCATCATAGGAGGTCCGCAGAGGTAGTACTCGACATCTTCGGGAGCTTCATGCTGCTTGAGGTAGGTGTCGCCCATCATAGGAGCGATGAAGCCCGGGGTGTACTTGATACCCAATTGGTCTGCCTTCGGGTCCGGACGGTCCAGCGCCAAGTGGAAATGGAAGTTCGGGAACTCCTTCTCCAAAGCGAGGAAATCGTCGAGGAAGAAGACTTCGTCGATAGCGCGTGCGCGTTGAAAAACGAAGTTAATCGTGCTCTTGCGGCTAAGACATAGTGCATCTCACGGTCGCGGCAGTTGCGGGTCTTGAGCATGTGCATGATCTGCGCACGCAGCGGCGCCATACCGGCTCCACCACCAACCCAGATCATCTCCTTCTGGCTATCATATATAGGACGGAACTCACCATAAGGACCGCTCATCAGCACCTTGTCACCCGGTTTGAGCGAGAAAATGTACGTGGAAGCGATACCGCAGGGTACGTCCATGAAAAAATCGTGCCTTGTGGCTAAGAACTCCGGTCCGTTGGGGCACTGCTCTTTCGGTTTGAAAGGCGGCGTAGCGATACGGACGGTAAGGGTGATGATGTCGCCCTCATCGGGGTAGTTAGCCATCGAATAAGCGCGGACGGTAGCCTGGGTGTTCTTCTGTTTGAGGCGGAAGAGCCCGAACTTCTGCCATGCCGGCAGATAGAGGTCACCGATGAGTGACTTGTTCATGTCGCGGTCGTAGTCGATGTCGTACTCGGGGATGATGATCTGCGCATACGAACCCATCTCATTTGCCATCTGCTCCTGACCTTTGAGATCGTGAGGTACGTTTCTTTTTGGAAAATCTGATTTTATTTGCATATTTGAGAAAAAAACAGTATCTTTGCACTTGATTTGCAACTATCATCCGTCTATTAATCAGCAATCGCCAAGTTATATGCAAGCAGAGCATAAGCATTCTATAGTAGGTGGTTAGTAGGTGATTACTATGTTATTTGTACGTAATTCAGCCTCTCTCAAGCCTACCACAGCATAACGAATAAAACCTCTTGAGTGGCTTAGAGGGCACCCCATCGGGACGTAAACAGAAGCCGAAGGCTGTTTGCGGACCGAAGAGCGGATGCATCCGGGTAACTTCCCTTAAAACGAAGTTTTGAGGCGTTTACGAGGATAGCCACACGCGACATGGCAACAACCATCCTTGAACACCCAGTCCGTGAGATTCACGGCGCACTCGAACGCAAAGGCATTATCAACCGAATGAAAAAGTACCGTGCCGATATGGTCGTATTATCCACGAAGGCATACAGGAGTCCTATGCCGTCCGCAATCCGCGTGACTACAAGAAGAATCCGCCGCAAGGCGCAGAACTGGAGCACATCAACCTCTTCCGCCAAGCCTGCCTTATGACCAAAGAGATCCTCGATGCCGAAAAGCCCGAAGAAACATCCGCAGTCTCCATCTTTCCGCCTCGTCCTAAGTACCTCACGAAAGAGGAAGCCCTCATCCTGCTCACCGACTACCGCAAGCGTTATAAAGCCCAACTCCCATCCACTCGCGGCACGCGTCCCGACCCGCAGGCTCCGATAGACAAAACCACCCATACCCCGAAACGTTATTTCCGCTTGGATAACTTCATTCGCTCCATGGTCTATCAATCCCTCAAAGCCGAACAAAACAAACAAAAACAAACAGATTAGTACTAAAATACGTTAAAAATGCAAAAATATTCAAAAAATGCAACCTAAAAGTTGCACATATCAAAAATTTATTGTATCTTTGCAGCGCAAAATAATAATACTATATGACATTCGACAAGATAATAGAAGATGGTCGCCTTTGGGCTGTTCATTATAACGATGAGGAGCAAAA
>JAFVDX010000033.1 GCA_017478225.1 Paludibacteraceae bacterium
CGTCGTCTTCGAACAAGCCCTGCCTAAGACCCTTATTGAGGATTATGGCAACCGCACGCCGGCAGGCGACGAGATGGGACTCATGGCATATCTGCCTTTTGAACAACTAAAGCAGAACGACAACGGCGTTCTCGAACTCGTATTCTCCGTCAACGACCAACGCCAGTTCCGCGATGTCTATGGCAACGTGGTGGACAAGGCTGTACCGCTGCTGGTCGAGGATCAGCCATATATGGATGATATAAGCTCTCTTGCCGATAAAGCCATCTTCGCCCCAGTAACCGGCTTAGGCCTGCTCACTAAACTCAACTTCGACTGGGCTTTCAACCAAGACGAACTGCTCATCAACCTCAAGATGGCAGACCACGAAATCAACAAGCAGACACTTTACATCACCGTGCGCGATGTCGAAGACCTCAACGGCAACCCTATGCCGTCGCCGGTCATGTGGACTGCATACGTTGACCGTAATGCTCTCAAATGGGATTATCGTCAAATTGATTATGAATCGATTGTAGATGATGATATCAAAAACGAATTTATAGATGTTTCCTTCACCAACCAAAGCGGGCGCAGACATCAATACAAGATTGAATCTCTGCCGGATTGGCTTACCATAAGTGAACCTTCAGGTTCGGTCGGACCTGTTGAATTTAAGCAAATTCGACTCAATTTCGACAACTCACTTGCTGTTGGAACATATACTGACCTTATCTACCTCACCGACGAAAATGGTCTCTCAGAACCTTTGCGTATCAATTATACCATAAAGGCGGTATGCCCATGGCAAGAACCGACAACAAGCGATTATCCGCTGAATATGTCGGTTTGCGGTCAAATCCTCAAAGATGACGAAATTGACACTAATCCAAATGATAAAGTCATTGCTATCTACCGAAATGAGTGTGTAGGAATGACAAATATAGATTTTGACAATCTGACCAACCAATCACGCTTGTTCCTTACTGTTTATGGTAATGAAAACATGAACAAGAAAGCAATACGCTTCTTGCTATGGCAGTCTTCTACCGGCAAAGTGCTGACACTCACTCCGTCGGTTAACATAACCTTTGCTCATGGTGGAGTATATGGGTGTGGAAGTGAGCAACCTGTTGTATTCTCGGCAGGAGGCGGTGAGATACAGAATATCACGCTGAAACCAGGCTGGAACTGGACATCATTCAACATTAGTGTTAATGCAGATGCCAGCGGAGTGATAAACAATGTGATGACGGCTTCCGACCCTTGGACAGAAGGCGATCTTATCAAGAACCCCGTAACGCGCAACTTCTGTGTTTATTCCGACTCGCTTGGACAGTTTGTCGGTTCGCTCTATCACTTCCGTTATATCTACACGCACATGATGTACTCTGCTTTAGGTAATACTATTCATGTAAGCGGAAGCATGTTGCCGTCAGACTCGATGCAGGTAACGCTGCGAGGCAACGGTCAGTGGAGTCCTCTGCCATGTCTTTTCTCTCAAGCCACTTCATTAATCGAGGCACTTGCCGACTACTATGATAATGCTTCTGTAGGCGATATGGTTAAGTCACACGACCGATTTGCATACTTCTCTGAAAACAGGCATTGGGAAGGTAATCTTACTGCTATGCAACCCGGAGAAGGCTATCTCTTCCGCCGTATTGGTGAGGGAGATGTGGTGATACACTATTATGATGAAAAAGATAATGCGGCAAGCAGAAAATCGAAAGAATCGGTATTCGGTAAGTCGGCTTTGGATGAAAGTATAGTATTCTCTAATCCGCAAGCATCAACCAATATGACAATGATAGCCAAAGTGAAAGGGAAAAATATACAAGGAGCAGAAATCCGCGTTTATGTAGGTAAAGAGTTGGCTGCAGTAGCACAACCCATAGACTCGCTTTACTTCATCACCATACAGAGCGATAATGCAGGGCAATTACGCTTTGAAACAGAAGATGGAACATCGCTTATAGTCCTCAATGAGCAATCATCAACCCTTAATTATCAAGCAGATAGTCATCATGGTACTATGAAGGCACCCGTAGTGCTTACTGTAAGCGATGAAAAAGAACAAGTTGAGAAATTCCTTATCGACGGAATATTGTACATCCGTAAGGGTAATACATATTATAATGCAACAGGTCAGAAAGTTAATAACCCTCAAAAATAATCGAATATGAAACGCAATATTTTATTAATAAGTATTCTTTGTTCTATATTTTGTGTTCTTGTAAGTTGCAAGAAAGATAAAGAAAAAGAACCTGAGACTTTTATGGGTAATGTTTCGCGCCCTACTTGGAAAGTAATGGACAATTATGATATGAGTAGTTCGATGACGGCGGTGGTAAGAGTGGATTTACGAGGTCAATATCCTGAGAAGGCGTCTGATTTCCAACTAAACAATCAAGACATCCTCGCTGCTTTCAGTGGTGAGGAATGTCTTGGCATTGCTTCGCCTCAAAATGGACTTTTCTTCTTATACATAGTAAGTCCTTCAGCAAACAAGAGTTCTTCAGATAGTGAGTCATTTATTCTCCGCTATTACTCTTCGTATTATAAAAATCTTTTTGTAGCACAGGATACTTTAGTATTTTCCAATGATTCTCAAGTTGGCACTATTTCAAAGCCGTTTGTTCCTATGATGATTGTGAAAGAATAAAGAATCAACCACTTTTGGTGGATGCAATAGCAAAACTTGATACACAAGGGATGAAAAGAAAGGCACTTAGAGCAATTACTCTGAGTGCTTTTTTTATTATAGTATTCGGTATGGATAAATATATTCTTGCCATAATGAAAAATAATTTATAATTTTGCGCATGTAACTCTTAAGACTTATAAAATCATAAGAAATATGAAAAAGTATTTTTTGTTTGTGTTAACCGTCAGTGTGTTATGCGGTTTAGTGCTTTTCTCATGTAAGAAAAATGAGCAGACATTAGAAGAAAGGGCATTGCAGTTGTGCGATTATGTGCCTGACCATGCTTTAGTTGATGACGCACAAGATTATTTGACCAGTGATTTTTATGATGCGCTTGAAGAGGCATTTGAAGTAGTGAATAATGACTATACGCTTGACAACGATTGGATTTATTATTTTGTTTCAGGCAATGGAGGTAGCACACCTCGTTTTAATGTGTTGTGTGTAAATCAGATAGATGAGAAAAATGCTGCAGCAGAAATTGAGGTGCAGCAAGTGTGGGAAGATGGTACAGTGGATGAAAATAAGACTTATCACCAATTAGAAATGCAAAAAGTAGATGGCGAGTGGTTATTATCTGATTTCGATGGCAAGAAGAGCGATTGTATTTATCTTGTTGAAAATGCTCGTAAACAGAGGGCCGCGTGCGATGCTATAAGTAACTATCTTTTGCAAGAAAAAGCGCCCTTTTATGCTCATCCTGAAGGCTCAGACCGTGCTTGGGTAGGAGCAATACCGACTGTGATAATTGTATCAGCCGACGATGCCAACGAATCAGATATACTGGTGTGGGGCGATTATTGGGTGTTTTGGTATGTACAGAACAACGATACACTTGAGTGTGTAAGCGGTGGGGCACATCCCGGACTTATGCATTTGAAACAGTCTAATGAAGGGCTTGAGGTACATAAATTTGATGCCGTAGGTGATGGCTCAACTTATTTGCCAACTGCTAAGGCTATTTTCAAAGAGCATTTCGATGATTTTTCTCTGGTAACATCGGATGAATATTTACGTGAGGATGTAAGGCTTCAAACCGTGGCTAAGTATGTGGTGGAAAATGATTTGGAAGTGCATTATATAAAAGATTATGGCAGAGACCCCGTAGAATTACCAATAGATAAAGATTGATATATCTGCCTAAAAAATAACTATTGATAAAATTAGAAATCAAAATAAAGAAATTGTGGAAGTACCATTAAATAACCTTAATTACATGAAGAAATATCTACTTTGGTTTTTTGTTATTACATTATTACTAAGTAGTTGTTCGCAGACTCAGCCTAAATACAACATAGGTGTGAGTCAGTGTTTGGATGATGCATGGCGTCAGAAGATGAATTATGAGATGGAGCGTGAATTGTTGCTTCATCCCGGAATGAAACTAACTACTCGTATTGCTCATGGCAGTAATGAATTGCAGTGTGCTCAGATTGATAGTTTCATAAGTGAGCATGTTGATTTACTCATAGTCAGTCCTAACGAAGCAGAGGAGGTTAAACCGGCCGTTACTCGTGCTTATCGAGCAGGAATACCTGTTATTGTCGCAGACCGACGCGTGACAGGTAATGAATGGACTGCGTTTATAGGCGGTGATAACTACCGAGTAGGTGAGTTGATGGCAGATTGGATAATTGAGAAACAAAGTGAGGCCGACAAAAAATATCGGGCTGCTAAGTTCGAAGTGTTGGAGGTTAGTGGTTTGCAGGGGTCAACACCTGCTACATTGAGGCATAAAGGAATGATGGATTGTCTTGCTGATAAAAGCAAGACAATGCCTAAAGTAATTTCTGTCTCTGGCTTTTGGCAGAAGGAAGATGCTTACAATGCCGTGCGAGAGTATCTTGAAGTGCATGATATGCCTGATGTGATAGTGGCACAAAACGACTTAATGGCTGTAGGTGCGGCAGAAGCGGTGCGCAACAAAGGTGGTGAAAAACGAGTGCCTATTATGGGGGTTGATGGTATATCTCTGGGGTTAGAGGCTATAGATAATGGAATAATAGAATGTACTGCGGCTTACTCTTCTCGGGGTGATATGGTGATTCAAACAGCAGCTCAGATTTTGTCCAATCAGCCATTTGTGCATGACACCATACTTGAAACCACTATGATTGACGCTACTGCGGCGCGTGCTATGCTTATGCAGTATAGTGAACGGCTTCATGACTTGGAAACATTAGAGATAGTGCAACTCCGTTCTGACAATATGTGGAAAGAAATGCAAGCAGGCAGGTGCAACCTGATAATATGGCTTGTGATAGTTAGTTTGCTGTTTTTAGCCGCTATAGCATTTCTGGTTATCACTCTATTGTCTATTAAGAAAGAGTTGAAAGAAGAGGTCGTTCCGCAATTGGAAGATGTTCAGGAGGCTATAAAACTCAATCAGCGTGATGAAGCATTTGCTGAGCATTTGCGTCAAATAGTGGATGCACACCTAACCAATCAGAATCTCAATGTAGAATATTTGGGCAGTTTGTTGCAACTGAGTAGAACTCAGATTTTCCGCCGTGTTAAAGCCGTCTCGGGTAAAGGACCATTAGAATATATCCGCGAGAGAAGACTTTTGCGCGCTGATCAATTGCTTCATTCCACTGATATGACGATACAGCAAGTGGCAAACGAATTATGTTTTTCGGGTGCAGGTTACTTTACAAAATGTTATAAAGAGTATTTTGGTCATTTACCAAGTAAAAGGTAGAAAACAAGGTAATATAGTATATATGTTGCAAAATATGCACGAAATGTTGCAATGAAACAAATCGTTCATATTTTGCAACATTATTTTTTTGTGCGTATTTATAAGGTTGTTACTTTTGCAGCGGAAATGGTGATTGGTTAATCGAAAGCCATTCCATAATAACCAGTAATTAAATCATATCATGAAATTCATGGAAAAGAGAAGACTTGTATTTACCTTCTTTCTTATGCTCTTGTTTTCAGTGTCGTATGTGAATGCTCAGATAAAAGCAACAGGTACGATAATAGAGAAGAGTACGGGTGAACCTGTTATCGGGGCATCAATTTTGGAGGAAGGAACTACCAACGGAACAGTAACTGATTTCGATGGTAATTTTGAGTTGAATGTTGCATCAGGTGCAACATTGAACATTTCGTACATTGGTTTCAAATCACAGAGTTTGCCTGCTGCAGAGGGGATGAAGATTGAACTTTTGGAAGATAGCGAGACTCTTGAGGAAGTGGTTGTAACCGGATATACCACTCAGCGCAAGGCTGATTTGACAGGTGCGGTGAGTGCAGTAAGTGCAAAGGATCTTGAGAAGCAGCAGGAGAACAACCCGATGAAAGCGCTTCAAGGAAAGATTCCCGGAATGAATATCTCTGCCGATGGTAGTCCGTCAGGTGCTGCGGTTGTTCGTATTCGTGGTGTCGGCACACTCAACGATAACGACCCGCTTTATATCATTGACGGGGTTCCAACCAAGTCAGGTATGCACGAACTTAACCCTAACGATATAGAGTCGATTCAGGTGTTGAAAGATGCAGCGTCGGCTTCTATTTATGGTTCTCGTGCTGCCAATGGTGTGATTATTATCACCACTAAGCGCGGTGCAGAGGGAAAGATTCGTGTGGATTTGGATGCCTCGGTTGCTGTTCAGTCATACACTAATCGTATGAAGGTATTGAATGCTCGGCAGTTTGGACAAGTGATGTGGCAGGCATTGGTAAATGATAATAGAAACCCTAACGACAACGCTTTGGGGTATCATTATGATTGGGGTTACAATGCTCAAGGTAATCCGGTGTTGTATAATATCATGATGAACAAGTATTTGGATGAAGCAGGAACCACACCTTCGGCTGATACTGATTGGTATAATGAAACTACTCGTCCGGGTGTGATACAGAATTATAATGTATCAGTATCGAATGGCGGTCAGAAGGGAAGTTCGTTCTTTTCGTTAGGTTATTATCGCAACGATGGTGTTATCAAGACGAGTAATTTCGACCGTTTCTCGGCTCGAATCAATAGCGACTATAAAGTAATAGGTGATTATGTTACGATAGGTGAGAACTTTACGATGAATAGAACTACCGAAGTTGTTGCCCCAGGTAATTTCTTGGAAAATGTTCTTCAGTTCAATCCTTCGTTGCCTATTTATACCAAAGACGGTGGTTATGCAGGGCCTGTTGGAGGCTATCCTGACCGTGAGAATCCAGTGGCTCGTCTTGAGCGTAATAAGGACAATCGTTACACCTATTGGCGTTTGTTTGGTAATGCGTATATCAATATTGCTCCTGTTAAGGGTTTGAATATTCGTACTACGGCAGGTATTGACTACTCACAAAAGAAACAACGTATATTTACTTATCCTATTACAGAAGGGACAATGGCCAATTCTACTAATGCTGTAGAGGCAAAGCAGGAACATTGGCTCAAGTGGATGTGGAATGCCGTTGCTACTTATAATCTTGAGATAGGTAAACATCGCGCAGATTTCCTTTTAGGTACTGAGTTGAATCGTGAGATAGATGAGTATTTCTCAGGTTATAAAGAGGACTATATTGTGCTTAGTCCCAGTTATATGTGGCCTGATGCAGGTGTAGGAACTGCTCAAGCCTATGGTAATGGAGGCGGTTATTCACTTATATCGTTCTTTGGTAAAGCCAATTATACATACGATAATCGTTATTTGATATCGTTTACTCTTCGTCATGATGGTTCGAGTCGTTTTGGTAAGAACAATCGTTTTGCCACTTTCCCATCGGTTAGTATAGGTTGGCGTTTGAGTCAGGAGCAGTTTATGCGCGGTGCTTCTTCGTGGCTTGATGATTTGAAGATTCGTGCTTCATGGGGTCAGACCGGTAATCAGGATATTTCATCTACAGCCCGCTATACTATATATGTGAGCAACTATGGTGTGAATGAGTCGGGTGGTCAGAGTTATGGAACTTCGTACGATATAGAGGGTACAAATGGTGGTCATACTTTGCAGTCCGGCTTCAAGCGTAATCAGATAGGTAATGATGATATAAAGTGGGAGACTACAACTCAGACCAATGTCGGATTAGACTTCGCTTTCCTTAAGCAAACACTCTATGGCTCGTTTGATTGGTTCTATAAGCAAACCAGAGATATTCTTGTGTTGATGGACGGAATAGGTGCCATGGGTGAGGGCTCTTCACAGTGGGTTAATGCTGGTGCGATGGATAATATGGGTGTGGAATTGTCGCTGGGTTATCGTAATAAGACTGCAGGTGGATTCAAATATGACATAACAGCCAACTTGTCGTCATATAAGAACACGGTTACCAAACTTCCTGAGACAATTGCAGCCAAAGGAACTTTTGGCGGTAATGGTGTGCAATCGGTTGTGGGTCATGCAATGGGTTCGCAAGTGGGTTATATAGCAGATGGTATTTTTAAGAGTCAGGAAGAGGTGGACAATCATGCATATCAAGAGGGTGCAGGTTTAGGTCGTATCCGCTATCGCGATATTAATGGCGATGGAGTTATCAATGAGGCTGACCAAGATTGGATTTATTCGCCTGTACCTGCCGTTTCTTTTGGTGCGAACTTCTACTTTGAGTACAAAGGTTTTGATTTGACTCTGTTCTTCCAAGGTGTAGGTGGTGTAGATGTGATTACCGACTTGAAGAAGGAGACCGACCTCTGGGCAGGAACCAATATTGTCAATATGAATAAAGGCGTTCGTCTTTTAGATGCTTGGAGTCCGACTAATCCAAATAGTGATATACCTGCAGTATCTTATAACGACAACAACAACGAGCAGCGCGTGAGCACATATTGGGTAGAGGATGGTTCATTCCTTAAATTGCGTAATCTTCAGTTGGGTTACAACCTGCCTAAGACTGCTTGTGAAAAGATGAAGATGCAAAACTGGCGTTGGTTTGTGTCGGCACAAAATGTATTTACTATTCATAGTAAGAAATTCACGGGTGTGGATCCTGAAAATCCTAACTTTGGTTACCCGATACCATTGACAGTAACATTAGGAACAAAAGTAACTTTTTAAGGAGCAAATGTTACGCTCTAAATGATAACAAACTAAAATTGAAAACATTATGAAAGCAACAAAGAATATAAAGGCATATTTGTCTTTCGTGCTTATTTCTTGCTCCTTATTATTTGCTTCTTGCAATAGTTTTCTCAATCATGATGTGCCTCAAGGTACATTGAGTGAAGAACAAGTGAGCAATCCTCAATATATCGACAACCTTGTTATTTCTGCTTATGCTGTGTTTATTTCGTCGGAAGATATCAACTCTTCGTTCTCGATGTGGAACTATGATGTTCGTTCGGATGATGCATACAAGGGGGGTAATGGTCAGGCGGACGGTGGTGTGTTCGACCAATTGGAGACAAGTCAGGGTATATTGACTACCAACTGGAATATCAACGACATGTGGGTTCGTTTGTATAATTCAATAAGCCGTGTGAATGCAGCCATTGATGCACTTAATCGAGTAGATGATAGTTATACTTTGAAGGAACAGCGTCTTGGTGAGATGTATTTTCTTCGTGCTTATGGTCATTTCTTGCTCAAGCGATTATATAAAAACATACCCTTTGTTATTAAGGAAAATATGTCTCAAGACGATTACAATAATTTGAGTAACACTTCGTTTAGCAATGACGAAGGGTGGGGCGCTATTATTTCCGACCTTGAGATAGCCTACAAATCGTTGCCTGTTATGCAAGCCGACAAAGGTCGTCCCACACAAGCCGCTGCAGCAGCACTAATGGCTAAGGCTTATATCTACAAAGCCTATCGTCAAGATGACCCCAATTCGCATGCTGTAACAGAAATCAACAAAGATGATCTCAATAAGGTGATTGAATACACTGACCCTGCTATTTATTCTGCAGGCGGCTTTGGATTAGATGTTGATTTCCACAACAATTTCCGTCCTGAACCACAATATGAAAATGGAGTGGAGAGTATTTGGGCTATGCAATATTCTATGAACGACGGAACGAAAAACGGTAATCTCAACTGGTCATACGGGCTTATTGTTCCTAATATACCAGGGGTAACCGATGGTGGTTGTGATTTTTACAAGCCGAGCCAGAATCTCGTTAATGCCTTCCATACTAATGATGGTGGTCTGCCGCTTATTGATACTTATAACCAGAAAGACTTTGACCCGAAGACTGACAATGCGGACCCGCGTCTTTTCCTTACTATAGGTATTCCTGGATTCCCGTATATGTTCAATCCGAAATATATTATGGCTCAGACTCAAACATGGAGTCGCTCCAATGGGTTGTATGGATATAATGTATCTCTGAAGCATAATGTAGATCCTGATAGTGAGTATCTTATCAAAGGTGCTTGGTGGGGTAGTCCTATGAATCGTATAGTCTTGCGCTATGCCGATGTGTTGCTTATGCGTGCAGAGGCTGAGGCTCAACTTGGCAATGCAGGCGAAGCAATAGCGCTTATTAATCAACTCAGAGTTCGTGCCGCCCAAAGTACAGGAATGCTTGCTGGATATGACATCAACTACGGAGCAAAGATTCGTATCATGCCTTATGGAGATTCAGGTAATGCCCTTGAGAAAGTGAAAATGGAGAGAAGACTTGAGTTGGCTCTTGAATCAGAGAGGTTCTTTGACCTTGTCAGATGGGGAGAAGCCGAACAAGTAATCAACAAATACTATGCAGAAGAAGCCGATAATTGTGCTATTTACTCAAGTGCTCATTTTACTGCTAACAAAAATGAATATCTGCCCATACCTTATGAGCAAATAGCAGCGTCAAACGGACATTATAAGCAAAATATCGGTGGTTGGTAAAAAATGGTAGAGTTTCTATATGTTTATTAGTTTTTATGTTCATAAGTTTATAATATCATGAAGACAACTAAAATAATTTGCGCGTTCAGCGCTTTGCTCGCCGCACTGATATTTACTTCATGCGAGGGCCGAAAAGATGTACTTTCTCTTGATGGTGATTGTGATATCATCTCACTAACTTTAGATGAGAAATACACCGCAGATATAGACCTTTTGAAACGCACTTTGGTGGTTCCTATTCCTGAGACCTATGACGAGCAGGATATGAAGATAACAGCAATTACACTCTCTGAAGGTGCTTCGGCATCGGTCAAAGTGGGAGACCATTTGAATATGGTTGCTCCTAAGGTTATCCGCGTAACAAATAAAGATGTGTTTCAAGAGTTTGCACTGAGTGTTCGTCATGATGAGGCTCGTATATTAAGTTTTGTGCTTAACGGACAATATATGGGTGTTATCAATCAGGCAGCGCGCACTATCTCAGCACAGGTAGCAGCCGGCACCGATCTCAAATCGCTTATTCCTACTGTTACAACCACTGATGGTGCAACACTGACACCTGCTAATGGCATGCCATGTGACTTTACTCAACCCGTGGATTTCACTGTTACTTACAATACTGCTTCGTGTACTTATAAAGTAACGGTAACAGAGTTGGAGGCTCCTCATATTATTTATGTAGGAGCGGCAGCCACAATGCAACAACTTGGTCCTGAAGAACAGACTGCTTGTGCTTGGTTGCTTGCCAATGTAGAGAAATCGGTATATGCTTCCTTTGCTGATCTTGCTTCCGGTGCGGTTGACATGAGCCAATGTAAAGTTATATGGTGGCACCTGCATAAAGATGGCGGTATAGATGGTAAAGGTCCATTTGAAGAAAATGCAGCAGAGGCATTGGCAGCAGTAGAGACACTTAAGTCTTATTATGCCAAAGGCGGCAATTTCTTGCTAACACGCTACGCTACCTATTTACCCGCATATATAGGCGAAAATGTGGATTGTGTGCCTAACAACTGCTGGGGACAAAACGAGGATGATGCAGAGACCGTTGGTGGTCCGTGGGGATTCAATATTGCCGGACATACTGACCATCCGATGTGGCAAGATTTGCTCATGAAGGGTGATGAACCTCAGACAATCTTTACTTGTGATGCAGGTTATCGTATTACTAACTCGACAGCGCAGTATCATATCGGTACTGATTGGGGTGGATATGCTGATAATGAAGATTGGAGAAACAAAACAGGAGCCGTTGATATTGCTTATGGCGATAATGCTATCGTTGCGTGGGAGTATTTGGCAAACGATGCTCACGGACATATTGTCTGCATAGGCTCAGGTACTTATGATTGGTACACAGTGGCAGAGGGTGTAGCGGAATACTATCATGCCAATGTTGCTAAGATGACAGAAAATGCAATTAACTATTTAATGAAATAAAAGACCATGAAAGCAATTAAATTGTTAGCCATAGTGGCATTGACGGCATGTACCATCAGTGCCTGCCATGAGAATGTCCCCGTAGAAGAAAGAGACTGGGATGGCACCACTACACAATATGCCTCATCTGACGAAAGGCAAAGCACTACATATTACAAGCCATATATAGGTTATGTAGGTGATCCTATGCCTTTCTTTGACCCTGTGGACAAAAGTTTCAAGATACTCTATTTGCAAGAGCATCGTCCGAATATAGCCGGCACCTACCATCCTTTTTGGGGCGTTCAGACCAATGATGTAGCCAATTATACATCGCTTGGAGAGGTGCTTGCAACTGGTGCTCGTGCCGAACAAGACGCGGCTTTAGGAACAGGATGCGTTGTATATAATGAGAAGCAAAAACTCTATTATATTTTCTATACCGCCAATCGTGATCAGCCTAAAGCCGGCGAAGATGCACAAGTGATAATGTATGCTACCAGTCCTGATTTTAAGACATGGACCAAATACCCGCTTTTCAGACTTCGTGGCGTTGAGTATGGTTATAGTAGTAGTGACTTCCGCGACCCTGTTGTATGGCAGAGCGAGGAAGATGAATTGTGGCACATGCTTATAAGTACTAAAGTAGGTGGGAAAGGCAATTTGGCTGAATTTACCTCATCCGATATGAAGACATGGGAACACAAAGGTATCTTTATGCCAATGATGTGGGACCGTTTCTACGAATGCCCTGATATATTCAAAATGGGTGATTGGTGGTATCTTGTATATAGTGAGATGTCTGCCGGTGTGGATGGTGGAGGCAATGCAAAGACATGGGGCAGAAGAGTACAGTATTTCAAGGGCAAGACGATAGACGAACTGAAAGCCACTACAGCAGGCGATGCAGGTATATGGCCGGATGACCACAACGGATATCTTGACAGCCGCGCTTTCTATGCCGCAAAGACTGCTTCCGATGGTACTAACAGATATATTTGGGGATGGTGCCCGACAAGAGAAGGTAATGACAATACCAAAACTAATGCGGATAGCGAACCACAATGGGCAGGCTCACTTGTTGCACACCGACTTATTCAACATGAAGATGGTACATTGACATTAGGAGAAGTACCTGCAATCAAACAGAAATACTCACAAAACAAAGAAGTAAAAAGTATGAAACAAAGTGAGCAGGGAGTAACTATTGCCGGCAAGAGTTATACAATGGCTGCATATAGTTATGTTCTCTTCAATCGCTTAGACTTCCATAATCATCTTTCAATGACGGTAACAACTGAGAGTGCGTCTGATAAATTTGGTATTTCGTTTGTGCGCGGTACTGATAGTAAGAAATACTATACAATAGTGGTAAATCCGGAGGGCGATACACAACGCAAAATCAATTTTGAAGAGGAAGGTGAAGAAGGAATGGGATTTATTGAGGCTATTGATAGTTATCTGTTTACTACTCCTGCAGACAATGTTTATCATATTGATATTTACACCGACAACTCTGTATTTGTGCTCTATATCAACAATATATTGGCTTATACTAACCGTATATATGGTATTCAGCATAATTGTTGGTCGGTAAATAGTTACAACGGAACAATTACCGTAAAAGATTTACAATTAACACAATACTAATCTCTAAAATTATTAATCATGAAAAAAATCTCTCTTGTAGCACTTCTTTTAGTGCTTGTACTAAGTGTTAATGCCACTGATTTGGTGACAACATCAACACATGTAACATGGGGCACTCCGCTTCATATTGAAAAAGAAAAATTTGCTGCTGCTAAGGCTGGTCAGAAAATTGTTATTACCTACACCGATGCCAAAGAAATGGATGGCGGAAATAATAAAGGTAGTGTTATAGAATTTAAGGTGATGAACGATAATTTTGACCACATGGCAGGTACTCGTGAAGCATTGCGCTTGTTCGACAATGGCACATTAGAGCAATTTCTTACTGCATCTGCTGTAGAAAGTTTGAAAACTTATGGTTTGGAAATTACCGGCAACGATTTCACTGTAACAAAGGTTACATTGGAAGATGGTAAAGACATGAAGTCAGGCATCTCTGTTTGGACCGGTTTTTTCTGGGCAGATTCTTGGAGTGCAATAGAATTGTATAAAGAAGGCTATGCCGGCGTTGATTGGAGCAAGGTAAAATCTCTTCGTATTTATTCAGAGGCAAATCGTACGGATTATTTTGTTAAACTGATGAGTACATGGGAGAATGACGGTGTGATAGTTGACAATGATGGTTTCACCAAAAACAACGAATATGCAGAAGTTACCTTAACCGACGCTCTTCGCACAAAATTAGCAGCAGCAGGTCATTGGATGATTCAGTTTAATAAGGAATCAGGCGCAGCATTTAATGTAACGGACATAGTACTTGTTTTACAAGATCAATCAACTGCTTTGGACAATGCAACCATTGAGACAAAGACTCAGAAAATAATTGAAAACGGACAGATTATCATCATCAAAAATGGTGTACGCTACAATATGTTAGGCGCACAACTATAATTTTAATTTTACGGCAGAGTGGGCTGATTACCGACTCTGCTGACAATTGATAAAAAAGAACTGACAATGAAAAATTCATTTTTTACACTTATTCTGTTAGTGGCATTTGCTTTTGCCATGACTTCATGCAAAGAGGCTAAGAAGAACTACACTTGCACTCAGGTGAGTGTGTTGCGAGTAAGCACGGCAGATGGCACATTGTGGTTGCCGGTACAAGAGTCGATGGGTGAGGCTCGAATTAGAGTGATAGCCGGTGATGAATATTTGGAGACAATTCATGTACGCTTGGCAAAAGACAGCATCGACTATTTTGTTCCTTACGAAATGAGTCGTTGGAACAAAAGTAATCTTGCTTTCGAGATTCGTACTTTTTTGCCTGACACAGTTAGACGCGATAAAATGGTATGCTGGGATGCCATTACGACAGGTGCAGCAGACCTATATCCTTTGCCCGATAATCCGTATCGTTGCGCTTACCACCATACTCCTCTCAGAGGTTGGATGAACGACCCTAATGGTATGTATTATGATGATGCAACAGGCTTGTGGCATCTTTATTATCAGCATAATCCTTATGCGGCTATGTGGGCAAATATGCATTGGGGTCACTCTGTAAGCCGTGACCTTATTCATTGGGAGCACCAACCGATGGCTCTCCGTCCTACTGTATGGGGCACGATTTTCTCAGGCTCGGCAGTGATAGACACTAAGAACACAGCAGGCTTTGGGGAGAATGTTGTAGTGGCAATTTATACTGCAGATGGCGAGAGCCAAAAACAGGCTGTTGCTTATAGTCTTGATGGAGGTCAGACCTTTACTCATTACGAGGGCAATCCAGTCTTGTGTGACACTATTGCCGATTTTCGTGATCCGAAAGTATTTTGGGATACTCTCACCAATCGTTGGGTGATGGTGCTCGCATGCCAGCAAGAGATGCGCTTCTATGCTTCATACGACTTGCGCCAATGGAACTATCTGAGTCGTTTTGGCGAAGGCTATGGTTGCCATGAGGGTGTTTGGGAATGTCCTGATTTGATTTATCTGCCTATGAGAAACGATAATGCAACACAGGAGATATTAGCCGAGGCTGGGAAATGGGTATTGTTGTGCAATATCAACCCTGGCGGACCACTTGGCGGTTCGGCTACACAATATTTTGTAGGTACATGGGATGGCAATACTTTCACATGTGATGACAAGAAAAGTGAGAAAGCCAAATGGCTTGATTATGGCAAAGACCATTATGCAACGGTTACTTTCCACAATGCTCCCGACAATCGTGTAGTAGCGCTTGGCTGGATGTCTAATTGGCAATATGCCAATCAACTGCCTACTTTGCAGTATCGCTCACAAAATACTATTGCGCGCGACTTGAGTCTGTATCAAGATGACTTAGGCGAGTATCGTGTTGCTGTCTGTCCATCGCGCGAAAATGAGGCATTGATAGGGGAGGTGGCAAATCAACCGACTCAGATGTGCGTGATTGATATTGAGGTGCCAGTAAAAGAGAAGGATGTTGTTATCACTCTGTCTAACGACAAGCAAGAGAAAGTGGTGATGACATATAACTTCAGTAATTCCACCTTCTCGATGGATCGCCGTGAAGCAGGTGACAATTCTTTCTCGAAAGATTTTCCTTGCGTAGCCGGTGTGCCTTTGTTTGTCAAACGCGATACCTATCGGCTTCGTCTCTTTATTGACCGTTGCTCTATTGAGGCATTCGATGGTAATGGAGATTGGGCAATGACTAATTTGGTGTTCCCAACTGAACCTTATAATCATATTGAAGCCAAAGGCGCAACCGCTGTCATATATTCTGTTAAATTATAAATTTCGGATTAGTCTGATATTAAGGCATATCTAAAAAAGTTTTAGGTTAATATGTGGTTTGTTTTGAGTAGATTGTTGGCTTGAGCAAAGTAGTTATAAAGGTATAGCGACCGAGCAAGAGCCAACAAGATACATAAAACTAATCTATAGAGAATAGTCGGAAATTAAATAATACATGAAATTCACAACTACAAAAACATACATTCTATGTCAAACAACAAATCATCTTTAGGCGCACTCGTTGTAGTGATGCTCTGTTTCTTCACTATGGGCTTTGTTGACTTGGTGGGTATAGCCTCCAATTATGTTCAGCAGGACCTTAATCTGACACATGCGCAGGCTAACATCATGCCCTCGCTCGTATTCTTTTGGTTCCTTATCTTTTCGGTGCCGACAGGCATATTGATGAATAAGATAGGGCGCAAGAAAACGGTTTTACTCTCAATCGTAGTTACCGTTCTTTCGCTTCTTTTGCCGCTTTTCGGCGAGAGTTATGCACTTATGTTATGTGCATTTTCACTTCTTGGAATAGGCAACGCACTTATGCAAACATCGCTTAACCCGTTAGTGTCGAATATAGTAACGGGCAACCTCTCATCTACCCTTACTTTCGGACAATTCGTAAAAGCAATTGCTTCTTTTCTTGCTCCATATATAGCCATGTGGGGGGCCACGGCAATTATACCCTCTTGGGGCTTGGGCTGGCGAGTTCTGTTTCCGATATATGCTGTGATAGGTGTTGTGGCTATTGTGGCTCTCTCACTTACCACTATTCATGAAGAGCCTGTGGCTAAGGGAAGTTCGTTTATTGACTGTTTCAAACTGCTCGGCAATCCGTTTATTCTCTTGTGCTTTTTAGGCATAATGTGCCATGTGGGTATAGATGTAGGTACGAATACTTCGGCTCCAAAGATTCTCATGGAGCGACTTGGAATGACTCTTAACGACGCTGCTTTTGCTACCTCGCTCTATTTTATCTTCCGTACAATCGGTTGCTTGAGTGGTTCGGCAATACTGAGATATGTGCCTGAACGCATTTTCTTTGCCATCTCTGCTGCAATGATTTGCTGTGCTATGGTGCTACTTGCTATAGGTGATGTCAAATGGGTGCTGTATCTTGGCATCGCCCTTGTTGGATTTGGCAATAGCAATATCTTCTCTATATGCTTTGCACAAGCGCTTCAACATGACCCCACGCACAAGAACGAAATATCAGGACTTATGATTATGGGTCTCTTTGGTGGTACGATTTTCCCGTTCTTTATGGGACTGCTTAGCGATGTAATGGGCACAATTGGAGCAGTGATAGTGATGGCGGTAGGGGCTGTTTATTTAGCATGTCTTACAATGAAAATCAAATATAAATCTTAGTCTTAAATTTACCACAATATGGAAAACTATGTTATAGGAATCGGCGAGGCGCTATGGGATTGCCTTCCCGAAGGAAGAAAAATAGGTGGTGCACCTGCCAATTTTGCCTATCATGCAGGGCAGTTCGGACTCAACTCGATGGCTATCTCTGCTATTGGGGACGACCAACTCGGCAGCGAAATCAAAGAGAAATTCGATGCACGACAATTGCATTATTGTCTGCAAACCGTCAAATACCCTACAGGTACCGTTCAGGTAACACTTGACGACAAAGGTATTCCACAATACGATATTTGCGAAAATGTAGCATGGGATAATATACCTTTCAATGATGAACTGAAAGCAATTGCTCAGAAAACCAAGGCCGTTTGTTTCGGTTCGTTGGCGCAACGCTCAGAGGTGAGTCGTCAGACCATTCATGCTTTTCTGAATGCCATGCCTGACACAGATGACACACTTAGAGTTTTCGACATCAACCTTAGACAATCATTCTACTCAAAAGAAATTATAGAGGAGTCGTTGCGCTTGTGTAATGTACTCAAGATTAACGACGAAGAATTAGTTATTGTTCAGCATCTCTTTGGCTACTATGACCTCTCTGCAGAGGCTACTTGTCTCCGTATGCTCAATGATTTTAATCTCCGTATGCTTATTCTTACTTGTGGCACTGATGGCTCGTATGTATTTTCGCATACCGAAACCTCGTTCCTTCCTACACCAAAAGTGGAAGTGGCAGATACAGTAGGTGCTGGCGATTCTTTTACAGGTTCGTTTGTGGCACAGATACTGCGTGGCAAATCGCTTCGTCAAGCGCATCAAACTGCCGTTAATGTATCTGCATTTGTCTGCACTCAACACGGCGCTATGCCTATACTACCTGAAGATTTGAAGAAATAAAGTAACTGATAAATTTTACCTTGAATTTATTGATAATGGGCACTTCATACTATTTGGAGTGCTTTTTATCATTTAGGTCGTTCCAATTGTCAGTTACTGTAGAAACCGGCATAAGTATGAAGCCTTTGTCTTCTGCTTCGTGAAACATGTTTACTGACCATCTCATTAGGATGTAATTGTGTCCCCATCTCGGTTGTGGCGAACCGACACCATTGGTTTTGTACTGATGATGGTGTTGGACGTGGTGTTGGGGTAAAATATTTAGATAAATGTTTTGATATATCAAAAATTATATATACTTTTGTCGCAAATTAAGATGAAGATATAATGACTATCTATCTATCTATTTGCGCACGGGCTTGCGTCTTAGAAGGACGGCAAGAGAGCAGACTGAGAGTAGAAACGACAACAGATATATCCGACTTAAACAGGCGGCAGACACTTTGTGTCTGTCGCCTTGTATATAAGTAAACCTATAAATCAACTGATAGTTGTGGGAAATAGTGATTCAATATGAAATAAGGCGAAATAAAGACCAACTATAATTAACATCTATATAATCACTAAAAAACTAAAATTTATGAAGAAAAAACTATTTACTCTTTTCCTCGCGCTTGCAGCAAGCGTAGGAACAATGTTTGCCACTGACAAACAGATGACGCCGGGCATTGCGCATCTTAGTTGGGACAAGACTAACCAGCAATGGGGAATTACCGCTTATGACAATGGAGAGAATCCGCAATTCGTCTTCACTTTCTCTGTGGACGGAACCAAAGGCACACTGCCCGTTTCGATGGTGCTGACCGATAACACAGACAATCTTTGCGCTTTTGACGACATCAATGATGATTCGTTCGGCGGTACTATTAAAGACGCCGCTATCACCATCACCTACGACGGGAACGGCTATCAATACGACAATGTAGGTAACCTGTACTATGTACTCGCCAAAATCAGCGGCGAGGTAAGCGATGCAAACAACAAACTCATCATCAAGAGCTCTGCGGACTTCATTAGATTTTATGTAACCGGAATAGAACTGCCGACCACACCCGCAGAAGAAATCTACGCCACCCTCGTTGAGGGCGTGTTTACGCTCTATTACGATGATCAGAAGACTACTCGCCCTGGCGTGGTGGAAAATTGGAAAGAACAAGGCGGCGCTATGAACGTAGAAGGCGCAGATATTATTTCAATTACAACCGTTGTATTGGACGAATCTATGAAATCGGCGCGTCCTAAATATACAGCATCGTGGTTTTATATGTTTATGAATCTGACCGAGATTCAGCATCTGGACTACCTGAATACATCCGAAGTAACAACTATGGGAGCTATGTTCAATGGTTGCTTCGAATTAGAATCGGTGGATTTGAGCCGGTTTGATACGAAGAATGTGGAGAATATGGCTTATATGTTCAATACATGCCAATCGCTGACTTCGTTGGATGTAAGCAACTTCAATACACAGAATGTAACGGATATGCAAAATATGTTTTTCCAATGTTCTTCTCTTACAGAGTTGGATGTAAGAAATTTCGATATCAGCAAGGTAGAAGGTATGAATAACATGTTTGCCCGTTGTTTTGAACTGAAGACCATTTATTGCGATGACGACTGGAGTACTAAAACTTTGATGGGGTCATTATCCATGTTTTCAGGTTGTACCAAACTTATCGGCGGAAGTGGCACTCTGTACGACGAAAAAAATACGAACAAGACCTATGCCCGTCCGGACGGTTTGAACGGTAATAAGGGCTATTTCACATCAACGAACATCACGCCGGCGATTGTACCGGTTTCCGATGATGTGCAAACAACCATCGACTTCGCCCAAATATCACCTGACGGTAGCGAGAATGTGTTCTTCGCAGCCACTGCATCGGATACATACAACGCCGAGTCCGGACAATTGGAAATAACAACTTCTCTTACCGATGAACAAGTGGAAGAAGCACTGAACAATACTGTTCCCGGCTCCGCCAATTGGGTGACTATGCTGCCCGGATCGCTGGTTCTGGATGTACCCGAAGGAGAAGGCGATATACTGGTGGAATGTATTACCTTGCCCGGTTATACAATACGGGTCAAGATGGAGGGAAAGGCTGCTATATCTATCACCCAAGCATCGTTAGGCTGGGCGAAGGTTCATTATAACACAACCGTCCCGACGCATGTCGTTATCTATCTGCATGCAGACAATCCCGCTTCTGCTCCTGCACGCATTACAACCGCAATGAACGATGACGCCACGAATGTAGGCGCATATATCAAGGCTATCAAGATTGCCCCCGCCGGTGTACCTTCCTCACCAACAGCTTTTGAGCAAGTCCAAACAGGTCACAATGGCGACAAAGTGCTGCTGAACGGGCAACTCTTCATTCTCCATAACGGGAATATTTATAACGCCCTCGGACAGAAGTTGAAGTAAACCTCACCCGAGTCCTCCCTATTTTTTTAACTTGCGTCCAAAATGTATGGCATGTGAAAAGTATGCCTCAAACAATTTAAAAAAATTATTACTGTCCGATAAAAAACTATTTTATCGGAGCCAAAAAAGAGTGGGCTGATTCCTTTGTGGATTCAGCCCTTTTGATTTACTTTGTAGTCGCAAAACAAAAATCGTAAATCAATGCGCAAAGATAATACTTTTTTCGGACAGTCGCTATATGGTCAGTTAATAAATTTGCTTGATAAGTAAAAAATTTTGCAATTAAGCCGCCAACACAATGGCGAAAGGTATATAAAACGCTTTGATGGTTGCACGTTGCATCGAAAATCCCGAGCATGACCACCTAAAATGCCGTCTTTCAGCGCAAAAACGGCATTTTGTATATCTACTAAAAAAGTCGTATATTTGCACGCAAATTAAATGCTTGCTTTTACAACTAACAAATACGAAGTTTGACAACAAAAATCAATAGAGTATTAAAAGCTAACGCTTAAGTTAAAGCGAAAGATATTATCATATATATCAAAAAATGTCAGCACTTTTGCGTGCAACAAACATTGATTAGGAATAAAATCAACTACCACAATATGGCTAAAGAACACAAAGGAGTAATTTACATCCTTACCAATCCATCCTTCAAAGAGTACGTCAAAATCGGCTATGCGCACGACATAGAGAAGCGTCTACGCCAACTGAACCGGAGTGAGACCATTCCGTTTGCTTTCCGTGTATATGCTATATATGAGGTCAAGAGCGAACTGACCGATATGGAATTGCACAAACTGATTGACAACCTCAATCCGGATCTACGTACCATTGAAACCTTTGACGAAAAGAAACGTGTTAAAGAGTTCTATGCAATGTCTGCCGAGGAAGCCTATTCTATCTTGGAAAGCATCGCCAAGATTAGTGGTACTACGGAATGTCTCAAACGCCTCACGCCGGAAGGTCATGAGGTGATTGATGAAGAGATTGCCAAAGAAGTACAGGAGAATGCCAAACGTGGTCCTTTCCGTTTCTCTATGTGTGGTATTAAGAAAGGTGAGAAAGTAGTATTTATCGAAGATAGTTCCATCCAGCCGATAGTGATAGATGACCGTCGTATTGAGTGGAATGGTCAAACAACCTCTCTGTCTGCATTAGCTCAGCAAATTAAAGGTTTTAATCATCCCGTGCAAGGCACACTTTGGTTTACGTACAATGGCATCAAACTGACCGACTTGCGCGAGCAGATGGAAAAATGAATTAGGAATATCAAAAGACTCATATACCATGCTAAAGGAAATTAAGGACATACTCAATAAGCAGTTGTTGCGTCAAAAGCCAACGAGTGAGCAATTTGATGCATTCTTGCATGCATTGCGTAATCTCAAAGCAAGCATCCAGCCCAATGAGACCGAAGAACATAACAAGAGTTATATCGAAACCTTCTTGAAAGAGTCTTTCTATGGAAAAACAAATCTCGTTAATACTGCCGGTTCGATTGATTGCGCCATTTATCAAAAAAATGAGGCAACAAGTTCTATTGAGGTGATTATCGAAACTAAATCACCTAACAATCAGTCTGAATTTCCTTCAGTGCATAATTTAAACTGCAAAGCTATGCAAGAGTTAGTTCTTTATTTTATGCGAGAATGGGATAAAAAGAACTATACTCTTAAACACCTTATCATTACTAATGGTTATGAATGGTTTATTATTGATGCAAAGGAATTTAAAAGATATTTTGTAGATGACAAAAAATTCAAGGATGAGTATGAAAAATATGCAAATCATGGAACGTTATTTAGTGAGACAAAAGATTTTTACGGTCTCATTGCAAAACCAAAAATTGATAAAGTAAAACAAGATATTGACTTTGCCTACGTTGATATTCGCACGCTACATAGTGATTCTGCAAAACTGAAATTCTACCGTATTCTACAACCTGCCCACTTACTCAAAGAAGTCAAGTTCACAGACTCAAATAAGCTTAACACGGCTTTCTATAACGAGTTGCTGCATATTATCGGCTTAGAGGAGCATAAGATTGACGGCAAAAGTGTTATTGAGAGAAAACCTGCTGCACGGCGTAATATTAACTCACTGCTGGAGAGTACAATATACCAGTTAGAAGATTATGGGGTTACATCTGAGACAGCGCAATTCGATATTGCTCTTAATCTGGTTATCACATGGATTAACCGTGTACTTTTTCTCAAGCTTTTAGAGAGCCAACTAATTAGTTATCACAGTAATAAACAAGCAGATGAATATTGCTTTCTTGCACCACAGTATATCAAGGATTATGATGAACTCAACGAATTGTTTTTCAAGGTTCTTGCTATCCCCACCAAAAATCGTCCGCCGCAAGTTAAAGAGAAATTTCGCAATATTCCGTATCTCAATAGTTCGCTTTTTGAACTGACGGATAATGAGGACAAGTACTTCCGTATCACTGGACTTAAATCGGGTACTATCCCTTTGTTCTCCCAGACTGTTCTCAAAGACCAGAACGGTCATCATATGAAACTGGAGTTGGAAACTCTGGAATACCTGTTCCGTTTCTTAGATGCGTACGATTTCGGTAGCGACCAATTAGATAGCATAACCAAGTCCGAGAATAAAACGCTAATCAGTGCTTCTGTATTAGGACTAATCTTCGAGAAAATAAACGGTTATAAAGATGGCTCATTCTTTACTCCTGCTTTCATTACACAATATATGTGCCGCGAAGCAATTGAACGTACGGTCATACATAAATTCAATGAGCATTTCGGCTGGGATTGTAAAAATCTTACCGATATACATAACCAAGACTTTGATAAACAAGAAGGGCTTGCTTTATTAGATTCCATTACTATATGCGACCCAGCTGTTGGCTCTGGTCACTTTCTTGTTTCTGCCCTTAATAGGCTCATAGCAGTACGCACAGAATTAGGATTGCTTCAAGATGAGAACGGAAAGCGTCTAAAGAATTATAGCATTTCTATTGACAACGATGAATTGATTATTTTAGATGAGGATGGTGAATTATTTCACTACAATCCGAACAATACTGAGAGCCAACGCGTTCAGAAGACACTCTTTGAACTAAAACGGCGTATTATTGAGAATAATTTGTTTGGTGCAGACATAAACTCTAACTCGGTCAATATCTGCCGTTTGCGTTTATGGATAGAATTACTCAAAAATGCTTACTATCGGGACGATACGCACGAACTGGAGACTCTGCCGAACATTGATATTAACATTAAGTGCGGTGACTCGCTCAAAAATAAATATCCCATTGCTGTGGGAGAACCTGTTGTAAATGATAATGACCTTCAAAAATATATAATTGCATATAAACAGGCTGTTGTAGAGTATAAGCAAACAAGTGATAAAAAACAGAAGCAAGCAGTAAAAGATATTATTGAGCAAATTAAATATCGCATACAATTCTCTGGCGATACTCAATTAGACATATTCGATAAGGCAAGGAACAAAACTGTTTTAAGTAACAGCTCATATGCTCATTCTTTGGAATGGATGATTGAGTATCCGGAAGTCTTGGATGAGGCGGGTAAATTTGCTGGATTTGATATTATTATCGGCAATCCTCCATACATTCAATTGCAAGCTGATGGAGGAAAACTTGCAGATCTATACAAACCTTCTAAAGGTGATTCGCGTAATAATTACAAGACCTACGCACGGACAGGCGACATCTACTGTTTGTTCTATGAACGAGGTTACCAATTGCTCAAACCAAACGGCATTCTTTGCTTCATTACATCCAATAAGTGGATGCGTTCTGGATATGGAGAGAAAACACGTGAGTTCTTAAGCAGTCAAATGACACCGGACATACTAATTGATTTTGCCGGTATTAAAGTTTTTGAGAATGCAACGGTTGATACCAATATTTTATTGGTCACCAAAGCAGTTAATGCACAACGGAAGTGTACGGCTGTATCTTGTCAAAATGCAAAGATAGATGACATAAAGAATTTGAGCGATTATGTTCAGTCGCATAGTGATAAGATAGACTTTAACACATCTGATAGTTGGGTAATCATGTCTGAAATTGAGCAATCTATCAAAGGCAAAATAGAGGCAGTTGGTATCCCACTTAGAGATTGGAACATCCAAATCAACTATGGTATCAAAACAGGCTATAATGATGCGTTCGTAATTACGACAGAAAAACGCGATGAGATTTTAGCAAATTGTTTGGATGAGGCAGAACGGGAAAGGACGTCTGAGATTATACGACCGATTTTAAGAGGTCGCGACATAAAGAGATATGGTTATGATTGGGATGGCTTATGGTTAATCAATACACACAATGGCGTTAAAGAGAAATACTCACCGATAAATATAGAAGATTATCCATCTATCAAGCAATAC
>JAFVDX010000001.1 GCA_017478225.1 Paludibacteraceae bacterium
ATATATATGGCATGTAATTCGATTTTAACACTACTCTGTTTTGGTAGGGAAAAGAGAGGCACGCTTGCTTCTCAAAAGCGGGTGCAAAGGTAGAGCATTTATTTGATATGGCAAAATGTTTTGGAAAGTTTTTTGTATTTTATGGGGGAAAAGGGTGAGAGTGAGGGGGTTAGAGAGAGGGGATTTTTTTTGGGGGGGATTTTTGGGGGGGATTTTTGAGGGGGATTTTTGATGGGGGGCGGAAAGACCGGAGAAACCGGAGAGGGCGGAGAGGCGGAAGGGGCGAGGGGGCGGAAGGGGCGAGGGGACATTTGGAGATATGGAGGAAAAGGCGTAAATTTGCAGGGAGAAAGAGGGAGTAAACGCACTAGATACACTAGAGGGACTAGATACACTAGACGGACTAGAGGGACTAGATACACTAGACGGGATTAGAGGGATTAGAGGGATTAGAGGGATTAGAGGGATTATAAATTATTATATGAATATGGAGAATTTAAGGCATGGGAAGATGGAGAATTTAAGGCATGGGAATATGGAGAATTTAAGGCATGGTAAGATGGTGAGGGAGGATGGTAAGTTAAGCGAGAGTAAGAGTGCTCGTAGTATGCGTCGTAAGCGTGCTCGTGAGGCGGAGCGGCGTAAGGCAGAGGCGGAGGCGATGCTAAGAGAGAAAGGCTTGCCGATGGAAATGGTGTCGGAGGTGGTGGGGAAAATAGATGAGGAGCATTATGTAAGAAAGAGTTTCGATGGTGAGGGTCACTCTATATATAAAAGGAGTGGTTATAAGATAGTGTCAGAGAGGCGACGGGGAAATTCGGAGAGGTTCAAGCGGGCATTGGAGCGTGCGAAAGAAGAATATAAAGACGCGACAAGACGGGAGGATTGGAGGCGACGAAGAGAGGGAGCGATGGATAAGAAGAGTTCGCTTTATCATTATATATTGAGCGAGATATGTAAGGAGGAAGAGAGGTGGTGTCCGAATTAAATTCGGACGAAATGGACGGAGAGATTTTTGGGGAGCAGGCGGAGAGGGAGAAAAGGGAAAAAAGCAAGCCTTGTCAAGGGGACAAGGCTTGCGATGTATAGAAGATTTAGAAGACTTAGAAGTCTTAGACCGCTACGCTGATTTAGAGGTCTTGGGTGATTATCGTGCGTTGATGATGGTGAGGAAGTCGGGTGCTTTGAGTGATGCGCCGCCGATGAGCCCTCCATCGACATCGGGATTTTGGAAGAGTTCAGCAGCGTTTTTAGCGTTGCATGATCCGCCATAGAGGATAGTAGTGTCTTGTGCGATTTGTTCGCCGTATTTTTGTTGAATAAGTGAGCGGATGTAAGCGTGCATTTCTTGTGCTTGCTGTGGTGTGGCAGTGAGTCCAGTACCGATAGCCCAGACGGGTTCGTATGCGAGTGTGATATTTTGGAATTGTTCGGGAGTGAGGTTGAAGACAGAACCTTCGAGTTGTGCTTTGACAACTTGGTTTTGTTTGCCTGCTTCTCTTTCTTCTTTTACTTCACCGATGCAGAATATAGGTTTGAGTTGGTTTTGGAGTGCGAGGAGTACTTTTTCACGAAGTATATCATAGTCTTCGTGGTAGTATGCTCTTCTTTCGGAGTGTCCGAGTATGCAGTATTGTGCTCCAGTGGATTTAACCATTTCTGCGCTTACTTCTCCTGTGAAGGCTCCTGCGGGTTTGTCGGCGCAGTTTTCAGCGGCGAGTGCGATAGGAGAGTCTTTGAGGAGTTGTGCGATAGTAGCGAGGTGAATGAAAGGAGTAGCGATAACCACTTCGCATTTGGGGTTGATGACTAATTGTTTGAGTTCGGTTGCGAGTGCAACGCCTTCTTGCAGGTTTTTGTTCATTTTCCAGTTACCTGCGACCATTTTTTTTCTCATATATTTAGATGTTTTTTAGATTTTGCTAGATGGACTAGATGGACTAGATGGACTAGATTTACTAGATAGACTAGATAGACTAGATAGACTAGATGGACTAGATATTTTAGAGATTTTTTTTGTTGGTGATGGTGCCGTTGGTGAGTGTTACGAGTCCGGGGTTGGCACGGACGATGGTTTTGAGTGTTACGGGGTCAGAAAGGCAGAAGAGTTCAGTAGTGAGGAAGGTGTGTTGATTGCAGAAGTTGTAGATATCATCTTCGTTGCTGCCTGTGAGGATGAAAAGAGGTTGAGAGTCTTGTTGTGCTGCAGAGATTATGTTTTGTAGGTTTTTGATAGTCTTTTTAGTTTGTGATGTTTTATTGAGGTCGTACATGATGATGAGGTTGACTGATGGCATTTGGAGTATGTCATCGGTGAGGTCGTCTCCGTCGAGGTTAATGATTTCGAAGTCGTGAATAGGTGGTTCGTATCCTTTTTTTATGAGTTTGGTTTGTTGGTCGATGAAGTGCCATGTGGAGTCACCGCGTGGGTAGTCTTGTAGTGTGAAGGTTTGTTGTTGTCCGTTTTTTTCGTAGATGAGTAGTGTTTGGTATTGGTCAGGTTCAGCGTCGTCGGGGTATTGCATGAGTTGTGGTATGTTGTTACCTATTTTATAAGGTCTGAAGTCGATGAGTGGCAGGTTGGTGATGGTGATGATCATCCAGATGAAGATGAATGTGGTAGCGGCTGCGAGGAGAATGAGTTGTGTGGTAGGTTTGAGGAATGGATAGGAGTATTTTTTAGTGAGTAGTAGGATGATGACGAGCAGAAGGAGTATGATATTTTTGTAGAAAGTTTGCCAGTTGGTTAGTTTGACGGCGTCACCGAAGCATCCGCAGTCGGAGATGGGGTTAGTGAGTGCGAGGTAGAGTGTGATGGGGGTCATGATGATCATGAAGAGCAGTGCGAGGTAGGCTGTGATATTGGTTTTGATATTGAGCAGGAGGCAGAATCCGATGAGGAATTCTGCAGCGATGAGTATCCAAGCGGCAGTAGGAGCGAGCGGCAGGAGCGAGTTAAAGAATCCTCCGAAGGCTTTGAGGTAGTCTTCGATTTTGTATGTAGTGCCGAGAGGGTCGATTGCTTTGACGAATCCTGAGAAGAGGAATGTGATAGCGAGGAGAGTACGGGCGGTGGTGCCGATGATAGAGAGTGTGCGGTTGATGGAGGGTTTCATTGATTTGGGTTTTAGAGGATTTAGATGATTTAGATATTTTAGAGGGTGAGGTGTATGAGGTTGAAGATGGCGTAGTTGATGATATCGAAGAAATTGCCTTCGACGCCTTCTGAAGCGAGAGTGATACCTTGGTTTTGTAGTATAGTTTTGATTCTTATGATTTTAGCGAATATCATGTCAGTAATACCTTCGACGGACATTTGTCTCCATGCTTCTCCGTAGTCATGGTTTTTTTGTGTCATGAGTTGTTTTGCTTCGTCTATGATTTGGTTGTAGAGAAGTAATGCGTCTTGATTGGTCATATCGATGACATCTGCGTAGTTATTTCTGGATTGAATGATAGCGATGACGCCGTAGTTGACGATAGCGGTAAGGTTATCGATGATAGTATCTCCGACGAGGCTGACCCCTGTTTCTTGTTGTTGTCTTATGTTTTTGGTTTTGATATAGAGTTGTTCGGTGATGCCTTTGAGTCGGAAGACTCTCCATGATGGTCCGTAGTCTTTCATTTTGAGGATGAAGAGTTTACGGCAGTTTTCTATTATCTGGTCGTATTGTATTGAAGTTTGGTTCATCGATGTTGATTTTTAGGGGTTGCAAAGGTATAGAATTATTTTGGATGCTGCAAGAGTCGTGTTGGAAAGACGGCAAGGAGTCAGGAAGGATGCATAGGAATGGGATGGAGTCGAGTTTGGTGGTTTTTGGAGGGTAGATAGGTGTGAGTCCTTGTGTGAGGATGATTTGAAGTGAGTCGAGTGGAAGGATATGTTTTGTGGGTTGTAGTTTAGTGTTTTGTTCGGCGATAATGGGTTGTAGTTCGTCAGGGGGAAGCAGGTCGATTTGTTTTTGGATATTGTCGAGTACTTTAGGGTAGATTTTATTGAATATTTTAGGGTTGTCGGTGTACCAGACGAGAGAGGAGTCGAATTGTTGTTGTGTGATATTATGTTTTTGCAGAACGACTCCGTAGTAGTTGTCGAGTAATTGGTTGTTATTAGCGTTGACGAGTCCTTTGGTTTGCAGAGTACCATCGGCGAGGTGCAGGTCGGTGAGGACATCGATCATTTGTGATTTGGAGAGGATGCCCCGCGGTCGGATAGTACAGGCGGAGAGGAGAAAGAGTGATATGAAGATTATGAGGATTTTATTGTGCATCTGGTTTCTTATAATCTGCGAGTTATATTTTTCTTTATCTACAAATTGAACGAAAAACTGCGTTTTTTCTTTTGGGAATCTACTAATTAAACGAATTTAACAAAACTGCGTTTTTCTTGATTTTATCTACTAATTATATTAAGCGAAAAACTGCGTTTTTCTTGATTTTTTAGGTTGTCAAAAATTATCCAAAATTACCCCAAATTACCCAAAATTAAATTGTATTCTCTTCGATGTGGGAAAGTTTAGTTAGTTATTGTTATTTTTGGAAAGGGATTTATTGAGGTCTTTGGAAAAGAAGATGAGAATAGCGAATACGGAGATAGTGATGAAAGAGTCGGCGAGGTTGAATACGGGTCTAAAGAAGATGGTTTCTCCTGCGCTGTTGTGAATAAGTGGGAAATAGAACATATCGACGACTTTGCCATAGAAGAGGGGAGCATATCCGCCACCTGCGGGGAAGAGAGTGGCAACGGAGTTGAAGGTGGATTCGGAGAAGATGAGTCCGTAGAAGAGGCAGTCGATGATATTTCCGAGTGCTCCGGCGGTGATGAGCGCGACGAAGATGATGTATATGAATCGTGCGTTTTGCCGGAAGATAAGTTGGTAGATATAGTATGAGAAGAGTGCAACGGCAGCGATTCGGAAGAGAGTGAGTAGGAGTTTGGAAAACCACTCGATACCGAAAGCCATGCCATCGTTTTCGACGAAGCATAGTTGGAAGAAAGGCAGAATGGATTGTGCTTGTCCGAGGGTGAAGTTGAGTTTAATATAGAATTTGAGGGTCTGGTCGAGAATGAGTGCGAGCAGTATGATGGTGAGGACGATTATGGATTGTTTTTTTGGGGACATAGTTAATTTAGTGGATTTAGATGATTTAGATTTTAGACCGCTGCGCTGATTTAGAGGCTTTAGAGGCTGGGCGTGACTTAGAGGCTTTAGAAGGCTGGGCGTGATTATGGGCTGAGGGTGGTTAGGTGTGCGGGGATTAGGGGTTATGGGGGATTATTTTTTTTGCATTTCTTTGGCTTCGATGGAGAGTGTGGCGTGCGGAACGGCGCGTAGTCTTTCTTTAGGAATGAGTTTGCCTGTGACGCGGCAGATGCCGTATGTTTTGTTTTCGATACGGATGAGTGCTGCTTTGAGGTTTTGGATATATTTCATTTGTCTGGAAGCGAGTCGTCCCATTTCTTCTTTATTGAGTACGGATGCTCCTTCTTCGAGAACTTTGAAAACAGGTGATGTATCGTTTACATCGTTGCCTTCTCCTGCGACCATAGCGGCGAGGTGTTCGTATTCTGCTTGTGCTTTAACGAGTTTTTCGTTGATTAACTGGCGGAATTCTTCTAATTCTTGGTCAGTGTAGCGTGTTTTTTCAGCCATAGTGGTATAAATTTATGCGCTTAGAGGCGCAGGTTAGTAATATTGTGGTATTGTGTTTTTATACACGGCGCAAAGTTACGATTATTTTTTGAAATGCAAAACAAATAAAATGGCATATATTTTGAAAAAAGGAGTATAGAGGCTTTAGAGGCTTTAACCCGCTGCGCTGATTTAGAGGACTTAGAGGGCTTAGAAATTTTAGAGGACTTAGAAACTTAAAGTAAATAAGAGAGATGCGAGAGAAGAGGTTGTTGATAGTAGTTTTGTTAGCGGTTATGCAATCGTTAGGGATGTGTGTGTTGGGTGTTGAGCGTGGTGTGGAAGTGAGTGGGAAGGTTGTGGATGGTGCGACGGGTGAGGGTTTGGAGATGGTAGCGGTTCGTTTGTTTAGTTACGGTGGAACGGATTCGACGCTTGTTGGTGGTTGTCAGACGGATGTAGAGGGGCGGTTTAGGTTGTTGAATGTAGGTGTGGGGAGTTATAGGCTGTATGTGTCGTCGTTGGGTTATAAGGAGAAGGTATTGCAGTTGCGAGTTGGTGAGAAGGGAAAGGATATGGGTGTTGTGAAGTTGGATGAGGAGGTGGAGGTATTAAGTGAGGTGGTAGTGAGTGGTCATGCTGCAGAGATGACGGTTAAGGGTGATACTTTGGAGTATAACACGGCGGCATACGATGTGGGTGAGGGAGCGGTAGTGGAGGATTTGTTGAAGAAGATGTCGGGTGTGGAGGTGGACAAGGACGGGAAGGTGACGGTGAATGGTGAGCAGGTGACGGGAATCAGGGTAGATGGAAAGAAGTTTTTCGGCGATGATGTACAGTCGGCGACGAAGAATATCCCTGCGGATATGATAGATAAGGTTCAGGTTATAGATGAGAAGTCAGAGATGTCGAAGTTGACGGGTTTTGATGATGATGATGGTGAGCGTATTATCAATTTGAAGTTGAAGGAGAACAAGAAGAAGGGTTTGTTTGGTAATTTTTCGTTGGGTGCGGGTGCGGATATGGTGGCAGATAATGGGAAGTGGTTTGGTTATAACAAGCGTTTTATGTCGGAGGATTGGCGTTATAATGGTGGTTTGTTTATGAATATAATGTCTGGTGAGAGTCAGACGACGATAATAGGTGGTGGAAATAACACGAATGAGTTGCGTACGGGTCGTGGTCGTGGTGGAATGAGCGGGAGTGGTAGTGGAATAACATGGCAGGAGAATATAGGTGTGAACACGAATATAGCGGGAAGAGGCGGTTGGATGTATGGTGGAGATGTGAGTATGACACATTTATATAATGACACTCGTACGAAAGGTGAGAAGGAGGAGTGGACTGATGAGTACAGGTATAAGCAGAATGATTCGGTGATGAAGGAATCGAGGAGTTGGGATGTGAGGGGTCGTTTGGAATTTGAGTGGAAGATAGACAGTATGAATTCGTTGACGATAAAGCCAGAGATAAGTTATACGAATTTGTTGAGTGGTAGTTATAAGGAGTATGATTATTATAGGGACAGTGTAAGGACGACTCGTGGTAGTCAGCGTAATGATGGGAAGAGCAGAGATATAGGAGGTCAGTTGAAGTTGATATATAATCATAAGTTTTGGAAGCGTGGTCGGACATTGACATTGCGTGGTAGTGTGAATATAGATAATGTTAGGAGTGAGGGGCGAAATGTTTCGAATAATTGGACGGTTGATGGCGCGCGTAATGTGGATCAGTGGACGGACAAGGATCAGAGTAATTTGAGTTATGAGTTGCGTGGGTCGTATGTGGAGCCGATATGGAAGACGAGTCATTTTATAGAGACGGCATTGAGTTATAGTCAGAGTAACAGGTGGTCGGATAAGGAGCAGTATGCGGATAGTGCGAGGAAGGTATTGGATGTAGATTATAGTAACAAGTTGAAGAATATATATTTGAGTGAGTCGTTGGAGTTGAATTACAAGTGGGTAGAGAAGTTATTTGAATTGATGGCTGGTGTGAAGGTGAATCCTTCTCAGACTTTATCTCGTACGATATATGGTAGTGGTGAGGTTAGTAGTCGTAATAATTATGTATGGAATTTTTCTCCGAACATGAGTTTTAAGTATAAGATGGGTAAGAAGAATTTTGTTCGTTTGCAGTATCGTGGTGTGAGCAGTCAGCCGTCGATAAGTCAGATGGAGCCAGTTAGAGACAATTCGAATGCGATGAGTGAGACGGTAGGAAATTTGGGTTTGTTGCCGTCGTTTAAGCATAGTTTGCGTTTGATGTATTCGAAGTTTAATGAGGATCGTTTTTCGAGTATGATGGCAGGTATTCGTGGAGAGTTGACGAAGGATGCGTTGGTGGGAAATAGTATATATGATGAGACGGGTAAGTTGTATCAGCAGACGGTGAATGCTGTTGCTCTACCCTACTCTGTGAATGGTGATTTGATGTATAACACTCCGTTTTATAATAAGATGTTTCAGTTTAACACTCGTACGGCGATAGGTTATAGTAGGCGTATATCATACATATTGCGTGAGAAGAGTGTGGATGAGATAGAGTCGATGATAGCGTCGGAGAGTTGGTTGCGTGGAGAGGAGAGCAAGACCGGTAACATGCGTTTGAGTGAGGATTTGAGTTTGCGGTTTACCCATAAGATAGTGGATATAGGTTTGAAGGGGAGTGTGAGTTATTCTCGTACATGGAATAACTTGAGTGAGTTGAGCAGAAAGAATGTGTTAGATTGGTCTGTGACGGGTGATTTGGCATTACATTTGCCGAAGGGATGGGAGATAAAGAGTGATATAGGCTATACGGACAGGTTGGGTTATGGGAAGGAATTAGGTGATTTGAGTGAGGTGATGTGGAATATGTCGTTGAGCAAGAGTTGGGGTAATGGTACATTGATGCTGAAGGCATACGATTTGTTGAATGAGAAGAAGAATGTGGTAGAGACGGTAGGAGAGAATTATGTGGAGTATAAGCGTTATAATACATTGCCGACATATTTTATGTTGACATTTACATATAAGTTGAATAAGATGGGTGATTTGAAGGCGAAGGGAAAGGCAGGTAGGATGCAGGAGATGTTGGAGGGTGGAGATAGAGTTGAGGGTATGCCGCCGAGGATGTAGGGGGGGGATTAGAGGGAATAGATAGACTAGAGAGACTAGAGAGACTAGAGAATTTAGAAACATTAGAGATATGAGAAAGAAATTATTAGGCATATTGTTATGCGTGTTGTTAGGCGGCATAGCGTGTGAGTTGCGTGGTGAGAGTTACGTAGGTAGGGTTGTGGATGAGCGTGGTGAGGGGATAGGTTTTGCGACGGTTTATTTGTCGGCGATACCAGAGATAGGTACTGCGACGAATAATGATGGTTGGTTTGAGTTGACATGTCATGTTCATGAGACTTCGGAGGTGATAGTGTCGTTTATAGGTTATGAGAAGGCAGTGGTGACGATAGGTGATTTGGCGAGTAGGGATAGTATGACGATAGTATTGAAGGAGCAGCCGATAGCGTTGCAGGAGATGGTGGTAGAGGGTAAGTCGAGTAAGAAGAAGAACAGGCGTAAGGAGATGTCCAGATTGCTATATGAGGTATATAACAGGATGGAGTATGATTTTTCGGATGATAACACTCGTTATAAGATAGTGAGTGATGTAAGGATGGATGCAGAGGGTAGTCCTTGGGGGATGGAGCAGATGATAGCGGAGGTGGTAGTGATGCCTGCTCGGCGGTCGGATGGCAGGGATTCGTTGCAATTTTCGGGAAAGCATTGTAAGAGGTTTTTTGACAAGTCGATTCGTGCTCGTGCGAATGATATATATGAGAGTGGAGAGTTAGCGGAGAAGGAGTTGCGTGCAGCGAGTGAGGTGGATTCGGGAGTAGTAGTACATAAGGCATTGTGGGGGATGGGTAATATAAAGTATGATTTCAGGAAGTTTATGAGTGATGTGAAGCATTGGACGGTGACGACGGAGAATGATGGTGAGACGGTATTGACTCATAGGGAGAAGCATAATTATTTAGGTTTGTTTAAGTTTGAGATAAAGCGTCATTATATATTGGATAGTGAGACTTATAGTGTGAAGCGTTTTTCGGAGGAGGGAGAGGCGAGTGTGAGTATTCCGTTTGGTTATAAGGTGAAGGGTGTGTATTTGGATATGTTGAATTTGCTGAATATGGATCAGGATAGGATTGAGAAGTTTCGGATTCGTCGTGGAAATGGTAAGGTGAGTTTGAACACGATATATGAGCGTGGTGAAGATGGTAAGATATATGTGAAGGAGAAGAATTTGGTAGCGGATGTGAAGATAACGAGTACGAAGAAGCAAGATATCCCGTTGAATGTGAGGGCGACTCAGCGTGCGACCTGGCGCAAGACGGGTGTGGAGCCGATGAAGTCGGGTGAGATTACTCGTAGAGTGAAGAGGGAGGTAGTAGAGGTGTATTGAGGGATTAAAGGTTAAGGGTTAAGGGTTAAAGGTTAAAGGCTTTAGACCGCTGCGCTGACTTAGAGGACTTAGAGGCTGCGCATGATTTAGTGGGCTGCGCATGATTTAGTGGGCTGCGCGTGATTTAGAGGATGCGCATGATTTAGAGGGCTGCGCATGATTTAGAGGATATAGAAAAATGTGCTGAGAGGTGCATTTTTTTATTTTGTGGGTTTAATAGAAAGTAGTCAAATAGTTAGGGTGCGAATGGCATAAAAAGTGGTATTACTCAAAATCAGAGAGTTAAAGGCGAGAGATATTGTAATTGGCTGGTTTTTAGGCGATTGAGTTAAACTATTGAAAATAAAAAAGATAGTAAAAAGGGTAAAAAAATTTGTTTTTGGGGTGTTGTGTATGTAAAAAAAATGTTAGAAATTTGCAAGCGAAAGGATGACTCACTATGGGATATGTTAAACCGCTAAGATTGAGTAGTTTTTCATTTTCTCAGGTCAAGGTGAGGCATTTTTTTAGCGAAATTTGGTGAACAATTATCGTACGAATGCACAGGAAGTGAATTATAATTTCTTTTATGTGTGAGAGTATATGAGTTAAGAAGTGAATAAAACGATATATAGAAAAGACAACAGATAGAAAGTGAAGATATACTGATGAATCAGATGGAGACATATTGGCAGGAGTGTTTGCAGATCTTGAGGGATAATCTCTCGGGAAGTGCGTATAGGACATGGTTTGAGCCGATTGTTCCATTGGAGTATGAGAACAAGGTATTGGTATTGCAGGTGAAGAGTCAGTATGTAGTGGAGTATATAGAGGAGAATTACATAGACTTGTTGGGTAAGGTATTGGTGCGTGTATTTGGTAGGGGGATACGATTGGAGTATAGGGTATTGATAGACAGCAGGTCAGGTGCGGGTTCGACGATACCGAGTGAGGGTGTGGAGCAGTTGCCGAAGCGTAGTTTGACTGGTGAGCGTTATGAGATAAGGCGTGAGGTAGGTGTGTCGGATTTGGATAGTCAGTTGAATAGTCAGTTGACATTTGGTAATTTTGTGGAGGGGGAATGCAACAAGTTGTCGAGGACTGCTGGTGTGACGATAGCGACGAGTCCCGGTAAGACGATATTTAACCCGTTGTTTATATTTGGTGGGAGTGGAGTTGGCAAGACTCACCTACTGAATGCGATAGGTAACATGATAAAGCAGGAGCATCCTGGGAAGCGTGTGTTGTATGTAAGTGCGAACACATTTATGGTTCAGTATCAGGATGCGGTAGTGAATAATAAGGTGAATGATTTTGTGAATTTTTATCAGACTGTGGATGTATTGTTGGTGGATGATATACAATATTGGGCAGATAAGAAGGGTACGCAGAATACATTTTTCTTTATCTTTAATCATTTGCATCAGTCAGGTAAGCAGTTGGTATTGACGAGTGACAAGTCGCCTGTAGAATTGAAGGGTTTGGAGGATAGGTTGATTACTCGTTTTAAGTGGGGTTTGCTTGCAGAGATAAAGAAGCCGGATTTTCAGTTAAGAAAAGACATATTGAAGAGCCGTATATATCATGATGGTTTGGATATAAGCGAAGATATCATCAATTATATAGCAGAGAATGTACGGGATAACATACGGGATTTGGAGGGTGTGTTGGCGTCGTTGTTGGCCCATTCGACCTTAGCGAATCAGCAGATAAACATGGAGTTGACGGAGCAGATTGTGTCTCGTATAGTGGAGTTGAAGAGTCCTGATATGACATTGGATCATATAACTGAGGTGGTATGTGAGCATTTTGGGATAGATGCCAAGCAGTTGTATGCTCAGTCGCGTAAGCGTGAGATTGCTCAGGCTCGTCAGGTAGCGATGTATATGGCTAAGAAGTTGACGGAGTGTCCATTGGTGGAGATAGGCAAGAAGATGGGTGGTAGGAATCATGCGACGGTATTGCATGCGATAAGGACTGTGACGGAGCAGATAGAGTATGACGCATTCTTGCGGCGTTCGGTGAAGCAGATAGAGAATCAGTTGATGAATTAGGGGGATTTAGAGGGCTTAGAACGCTGCGCTGATTTAGAGGATTTAGAGGCTGCGCTGATTTAGAGGACTTAGAGAATTAAGAGAACTTAGATATAAAAAAGAATAGAGGCATGAGCCTCTATTCTTTTTTGGTATTTACCAAACTCATTATTTGATAATGAGTTTGGTGGTGTTATTATTGATTTTGAGGATATAGAGTCCTGTATGTGTAACTTGGAAATGTGCCTCTTGTGAGTTGGTGTTTTGTATGATTCTGCCGGTTGCGTCGTAGAGGCTGATAGATTGTGTGTTGTTGGTTATGACGGTGATATTGTTGCCATCGATGAGAATTTGTGCGTTATCAACAAGGACAGTTTCCACAGCGTTGTCTTCAGCAATAAATTCGGCTGTATAGTCGAGGTTATTGTCGAGTGTGAGAGTGATTTTCTCTTTGGTTTCTCCTTCGCTCCATTTAGAGAAGAGGTAACCTTGGTTAGCGACTGCTTCGAGGGTGATTTCGGTTCCTTCGAAGTCTTCGTAGGAGTCGGCTTCTTTACCATTGATTTTTACGATACCGCTGTTTTTAGGTGTTACATCGACAGTGATTTTATATTTTTTAGCGTCGGTGAATTTAGCGGTGAGAGTGACATCTTTGGTTACTTTATAGTTGCGCGGATTATCTTCGTTATGGTCGGACCATTCGGAGAATTTCTTACCTTGGTCGGGTGTTGCTTCGAGTGTGACGGTAGCGCCTTCCGGGTAGTTGCCACTGACGCTTTCGTTGACGGATCCGCCTTCGGATGTTTTAACGATGAGAGTGTAGTATTTCTCGGCGGGTGTGATGAGAGTGAATGTTCCGCCGTATGAAGATGATATGCAGAAGAGTTCGCCTTTGCTATTTTTCTCCATGAATTGTACGCTCCAGTTGGTATATCCTGCTGTTTTGAAGGTATATGTATAAGGCGACTTAACATTTTTGAGTTGGAAAGTCTCTTCTTGGTTGATTAGGATATTGTACTGGTCGGGGTCAACGCTTGATTTCCAAGAGAATTTGACGGTCATTTTATCGACTTGTGCATTGTACTCTGTTAAACCATATACATTTTTAGGATTGATAGAGATGGTTTTAGTAGCGAGTGCTTCGTCGAGTGTAAATTCTTTGGAGTCGAGTGCAGTTACTTTCCAGTAGATATTGTAGTGATATGAGCGGAAGTGGTGTGAGTAGGAAGTAGATTTAGTATAGTCGAGGAAGAGCAGGTCGCCGGGTTGGCATGAACTTGAGGTATAGAATCCGATACGATATGAGCCGTGGTTATTGGGGTCTTCCCATGTGAAGTTAAAGTTCTCGTTGTCGGTAGTAGTTGCTTGCAGGTTAGTGAGAGCGTTGGTGGCTCCGGTGATAGAGAATCCATCGCCTTTGTCGGAAGCGGCGAGTGTGTTAGGAATTTTATGCACTGTGATGATCCAGTATTCTACTTGTCGGTCTTGTGTGGAGAAGAACACGGCGTTTGTGTTGTTGCCTTTGCCTTCGGGGTATATCCATTCTTCTGCGGGTGATTTGCCGTCATTGAATTTAAGATAGATTTCGTAGTAGTATCCTTCAGGCAGTTTTTCGGGTGCGTCCCATGTGAGTAGTACTCTACCTTCTACAGAGACATCTGCTTTGAGGTTAGTAGGAGTGTAATTATGTTCTTGTTGGTTGCAATCGGTGATGAACAAGTCGTGTGATGAAGTAGTAGAATATCTGATTTCTGCGCAGAGGCTGTTGAGTCGCAGGTCGGCGAGATTGGTAGTGGTGTGCGAAGCCAGGGATTTGTTTTCGTTGTCGATGATCATGAGGTCGAAGGCAGGGTCCGGTATATCGGTTATAGTGAATGAATACCAGTTGGTGGAACCTTCTTTAGTGCCTTGTACGGCTTTTCCTGCGGTGTTGTTATTGCTTTTCCACCAAGCGAATACTCCGTTTTGTGTATCGAATCGGCTATCGTTAGGAATGAGAACTCTGACATTACATTCGTTGATAGTATAGAGTTCTGCAAGGTCGAGATTGACATCTGCAGTACCCATCATGACATTATCTTTGTCGTAGGCATAGACGCGCAGTGTCCAAGTACCTTTTTCATCGAGAATATCAGTAGTGAAGGAGTGAGCCCTTTGGTTGCTGCAATCGTTGAAGTAGGAAGTAGAAGGTGATTTAGCGGCGATGAGATAACTGTCAGCGTCGGGTACGGCGTCCCAAGTGATGGTGAAGGTATTGTTTTTATTGTCGGTTACTTGGAAGTTTTGTGGTTTATAGATAGTGGGTTCGATAGATTCTCCTGCTGCATAAGAAACGGGTGCGCCATAATAATTATTATATTGGTCGAGCGGATAGATTTCGATGGCGGGTGCGGTAGCGGTTGTAGCGTTATCGGCATACCATGTGACTTCAGATTTTTGTGTATGGAAATATTGTCCGTTGATATAAGCGGAGAAGGCATTGGGTTTATCGGTAGATGTCCATGAATAGGTTGCCTTACCTGGTGAGGTAGTTACTTTGATATCTTTTGCTCTGTAGTCATGGTCAGGTGCGTTGCAGTCTTCGGCGAGGTACATGGAATAATATCCTGAGCCGTTGTAGTAGATTTCGTAGCAGCGTTGTGTAGCGGCTTTATTGATATTGACGGGGTAAACATAGGGAATAGAGGGTAAGTTGTAGAAAGAAGTGATTTCTTGGTCAGAGATAGTGACTTCTGCATTAGTGGTATTCATAGTGATTTCTTTCTCGTACCAATTGCCTTCTTTTTTGTCCATTTTCATACATTCGAAGTAGTGAGATTCGTCGTAACTATCTCTTGCGCATATATATATATCTTCGCTTGGATATTCGACTCCTGTGGGTACATGTATTCTGAAGGTAGTAGTGCCGACGATAGTGGGAGTGAAACTCTCGGTGGAGGTATCGTATGTAATAGGTGTATTTTGGTTGAGTGCGATAACGACGAGCAGGAGAGATTTGCTCTCATTGAGTTGTGAGTAGTGTTGCCATTGATTGGTAGTTTCATATCCATAGGTGAGCACAGAGAGGTTGTTGTCGAGGTCCATGAGTTGGTAGTAGTAGCGTGTTGCTCCTTCTACGGCATCCCAAGTGGCTGCGGGGTAGTTGTCTTGTGATTGCAGTTTGAGGTTGAACTTAGTGGCAGATGGGAAGTACTGGTCTTTGGAGAGGGTATAGACTTTAGTATTAGTCTCCATTGCATTTAGTTGTCCGTTGGTTGTAGCATAGAGTTCGGTTTGTCCATTAGAAATGACGATATTGTTGTTGTTTTGTGGTTTGTAGTATCCCCATTCGGTAATAACATCGACATCAGCGCTTAGGAAATGCGGTATGGGATAGATTGCGAATCCGTTGTAACCGGAGACGGAGTATTCGTACCCATTGGTAGATGTGAGTTTGAAACCCCATCCGAAGTTGTTGTCGCTTGTGAGCATCATATATGCCCAATCAGCAGGCTCTTCGATAGCCTGAGTTTTGACTGTTGGCATTGCCACGAGTAGTAGCGATAGTGCCAGGAGAGAGAAAATCTTTTTCATAACTGTATTGTTTTTAGATTTATATATAGTTTACTGAACAATAATTTTCTGTGAGATTTGGTTGTATTTGATTATGTAAATACCTTTGGGGAGGTTATGTTTCAATTGTTTTATTGTCATGTTGGGGTATTTCCGTCCCATGATATCGAATACTTGGACAATTGATTCAGGGTTGATATAGTTCTGGAGTTGTGTTGTAGTGTTTTCTTCTTTTTTGAAGAGGCTGATGGGTTGTTGTGTATTTTGTTTGTAGTAACGGAATATTTTTTGTGATGCTTGTGTGTTGAATCTGAGGTATGTGTTGTTATGTACGATATCGACGGAGTTGGCTGAGCAACTGATGTTATGTGGTAGTGGTGTAGTTTGTGCTTTGAGGTTGTTGCCTCCGTCGGGGTTGCCGATATAGAGGTTATTGGTTGTTTTGAGTGCCCATCCGGAGCCACATTTCTCTATAGTGATAGCGCAGGGGTCGATAGTGGCAGAGGCATTGATTTGGTCTTGTGAGATGGTTATGGCTTTTTGTGGTCCGTTTTTGCTGGCTGTAGTGATTTGAGCGCCATTGAGAGCGTAGTATTCGTAGTTGTCGTCGTCTTCGAATACGATGAGATAGGTGCCTGTCCAGTCGCTGAGGTCATTTTTCACGCGGTAGTAATTGCCATTGGTTTTGTCTTGTTCTTGTGGTTGTTCGGGGTTGGCGGGTTGATAGTCAGTGTATGGAGATGTGAGGTTTTGCAGGCTAACGGTTTGTCCTTTTTTGTTTCCCCAGAGGTATTCTGCGAGTTCTGGATAGTCGATGAAGGGGTTGCGGTTGCCTTGTGTGGATTCGATGGAGTCGTTTCTGGCGAGTTCTTTTTCGGAGACGGGGTCTTGTCGGTGCCAATTGAGTAGTAGGTTGACGCTATAGGTTGTGAGTCCGAAATTGGCATCGGCGGTGAAGGTGCCGTTGAACATGACTGCACCTTCGGTGGATTTATTGGCAGCGAGCATCCATCTGACGAGAGTACCGAAATAGCCTCGTGCGAGGTCACCTTTGTATTGTGGAGTAGGTTCGAAGCACTGTATTCCTGCGGCGTTGTATCCGAATTTGGATGTACCGCAGGCGGTGTATGAGCCAGTGACTTCGCCGTAGGGGTGATTGGAGCGTATGTTGTTGGCGCGGGAGTCGGTAGGCAGGAGGTGGAAGAGGTCGCATCCTTGTCGTGTTTCTTTGTTTTCGCTTCCCCACCAACTTTTAGGGATACTATGTTCTTTGTTCCAACTGTCGCATATTTTGGAGTTGCCGCCATTAGCATCGTCGCAGTCGAAGAGGCAGTCGGTATAGACATCGATGATTTGTCCGTTTTTGCTATCGACGATACACATATATTTTTCGAGTTCGTCGTAGTCTAACTGAGTGTATCCTTGTTCGGCGCATTGTTTGATAGCGTTGAAGAGTTGGACACCTGATTTGCCTTCGAGAGCGGAATAGTGGTTGGTTTTAGGAGCCGCCCAAAGCAGGATTGGCAGAAGGGATAATATGATAGTTATTTTACGCATTGGATTAAGTGGAGTGTTTGGAGTGTTTGGAGTAGTCGGAGTATTCGGAGTGGGAGAATTGAAAATCATTACAAGGTAGTTTTTAGGACACCTATTAATTGTTGTAAAGAGAGTTGTTTTTGCTCGCCGGTTAGCATATTTTTGAGCATAACGACTTGGTTTTGCATTTCAGTTTCTCCGACGATAGCGACAAATGGTATTTGTTTTTGGTCGGCGTAGTTCATTTGTTTTTTGATTTTGCAGATGTCGGGATATATTTCGGTATTGATACCATTTTGTCGAAGTGCATTAGCCCATGCGAGGCAATATTGTCTTTCGGCGGATCCAAAGTGAGCGAAGAGCAGTTGAATAGTGTCTTTGCTTGTTTTGGGGTAGAGGTTGAGTTGGTTGAGCACATCATAAATTCTGTCGGCACCGAAGGAGATACCTACCCCACTTATGCCGGGCAGTCCGAAGATGCCGGTGAGGTTGTCGTATCGTCCACCTCCTGTGATACTACCTATTTCGACATCGAGTGCTTTGACTTCGAAGATGGCCCCTGTATAGTAATTGAGTCCGCGCGCGAGTGTGAGGTCGAGGAGTAGGCTGAAATCGACTGTTGGGTTGGTTGCATGAGGATTGAGGCTATTGTATGTGCTGAATATCTCTTCGAGTTCGGCGACGCCTTTAAGTCCGATTTCGGAGTTCTGGAGGAAGAGTTTGATTTGGTCTAAGGTTTTGATATTTTGTATTTGTGCGAGGGTGTTGATAGCCGATTCGGGAAGTTGTTTTTCTCGTAGTTCGTCGACTACTTTTTCCCATCCCATCTTGTCTAATTTATCGATTGCGACGGTTATGTCGGTGAGTTTGTCTTCTTGTCCGATAACTTGTGCGATTCCTGCGAGGAGTTTACGGTTGTTGATATGTAGCGCCACTCTGACTCCGAGTCGTCGGAATACTTCTTTGACGATTTGTATGAGTTCTACTTCGCAGAGCAGTGAGTCGGTGCCAATTACATCGACATCGCACTGGTAGAATTCGCGGTATCGTCCTTTTTGTGGTCTGTCGGCTCGCCAAACGGGTTGTATCTGATATCTTCGGAAGGGGAATTGTATTTTGTCACGGTTTTGCACGACGAATCGTGCGAAGGGTACGGTTAAGTCGTAGTGTAATCCCTTCTCAGCGGGTTCGCCTGCTTTTTCACCTGAGTTTTGGATACGGAAGAGCAATTTGTCGCCTTCTTCGCCATATTTACCCATGAGAGTGGAGAGGTTTTCCATTGCGGGTGTTTCGATTTGTTGAAATCCATAGAGTCGGAAGACGCTACGGATGGTATCGAAGATATAGTTACGGCGGCTCATTTCGTCGGGAGTGAAGTCGCGCGTGCCTTTGGGTATGCTTGGTTTTGTCATAATTCTATTGTATGTTTGAGATTATCAATTATGAGGTCGGTAGCGTTTTGTTCGCTAATAACATAGTAGTGTGCTGCTTGTGCCATTGATTTAGGGTCGGCGAGCAGCGAGCATAGGGTTTGTTCTAATTGTTGATAGTTTTTGATTTCGAATCCTGCGCCGATAGATTTGAGGTCTTGTGCTTCGCGGAAGTATTTATTATTAGGTCCGAACACGACGGGCATTGAATAGGCTGCTGCTTCGATGGTGTTATGGATACCTGCTCCGAATCCGCCTCCTATATAAGCGACGGCGCCATAGCGATAGAGTCGGGAGAGCAGTCCCATTTGATCGACCACAACGACACGGGCGGCGGGGGCATTTTGGCGGTTGAGTTCGGAATAGAGTATGTATTTACCTTCAAAGAGGTTGAAGATAAATTGCAAGTGAGAGGGGTTTATTTCATGAGGTACGAGGACGAGTTGCAGGTCGTCGTGTTCACGGATAAAGCGTGCGAGGAGTTGTTCGTCTTTGGGCCAAGTACTGCCTGCCACTATGGTTTTTGGCTTGATGAGACAATTGATTTGCGAGAATTTAGAATTATCTTCTTGAGCCGCCACTTGCAGGACACGGTTGAATCGCGGGTCGCCGCAGACGACAGAGTTGTTAATACCATATTTTTCGAGCAAGAGGCGAGATTGTTGGTCTTGCACCATAATAGAGGTAAAGCATTTTAGCAGCGAGCGATAAGCGGGTCCTATAATGGGGCGGAAGAAAGCCTGATATGGACGGAAGATACTTGCAATGCTAAAAGTGGGAACAGCGGATTTTTTAAGTTGTTTAAGGTAAGCAGGCCAGTATTCGTATTTCACGAAAATGGCTGCAATAAGATTTCCGTTGAAGGCAGAGATGAATTTTCGCGCATTGCGGTTAGTTGCGAAAGGCAGGTAGATGACCAAGTCGGCGAGCGGATAGTCTTTTTTGGCTTCATATCCTGAGGGGGAGAAGAAAGAGACGACTATCTTGATGTTTGGGGAGAGTTGTTTTAGTTTTTCGATGACGGGTCTGCCTTGTTCAAATTCGCCTACAGAGGCGGCATGGAGCCAAAGGAATTTACCGCCATTAGAAGTAAAGTCTTGCAGGCGGGAGAGGCTTTGCTTTTGTCCTTGCACTAATTTGCGTGCTTTAGGGTTCCATAGGGCTGCAATTTTTAATATAAGAAAATATAGCCACATTTATGCTAAATTTATAATCGCTGCAAAGTTACAAAAAAGGTATGAAATATGAAAAACTTTTTGTAATTTTGCGGCGTAAAGTAAATTTATATTATCATTTATTCAAACAATTACAAATCAGTGATAACAATACTTGCCATAGAGAGTTCGTGTGATGATACTTCGGCTGCGGTGCTCAGAGATGGTATTCTTTTGAGTAATGTGACGGCTTCTCAGAAGGTACATGAGGAGTACGGAGGAGTGGTGCCGGAGTTGGCCAGCAGGGCGCATGAGCAGAATATAGTACCTGTGATAGACACTGCATTGAAGCGTGCTAATGTTAGAAAAGAAGAATTGTCGGCCATTGCTTTTACTCGTGGTCCCGGGTTGTTGGGTTCGTTGTTGGTAGGGACTTCGTTTGCCAAGGGCTTGGCTATTGCGCTGGGTATTCCGTTGATAGAAGTGAATCATTTGCAGGGTCATGTGTTGGCTCATTTTGTGAGTGAGGGTAAAGAAGACGAGCGGCATCCTTCGTTCCCGTTTATATGTTTGTTGGTGAGCGGTGGTAACTCACAGATTATCTTGCTTGAAGCATGGAATAAGATGACAATAGTTGGTCAGACGATAGATGATGCTGCTGGTGAGGCATTTGACAAATGTGCCAAAGTGATGGGGCTACCCTACCCTGGTGGTCCGTGGATTGACCGTTTGGCAAAAGAAGGAAACCCTGAGAGGTTTAGTTTTGCAAAGCCCAATATTGAAAGGTATGATTATAGTTTTTCGGGTCTGAAGACTTCGTTTTTGTATTTCTTGAGGGACAACCTGAAAGAGAACAAGAATTTTATTGAAGAGAATAAGGCGGATTTATGTGCTTCGCTGCAAAAGACTGTGGTTGATATATTGATGAATAAGTTGCGTAAAGCGGCGAAGGATTATCATATAAGTCAAGTAGCGGTAGCGGGAGGTGTGAGTGCTAACAGTGCATTGAGGCAGGCATTTATAGACTATGGCAAGAGACATAAGGTGGAGGTATTTATTCCGCCGTTCAGTTATACGACGGACAATGCTGCGATGATAGCACAAGCCGCATATTTCAAATATCAGGCAGGAGAATTTTGTGAGTTGGAGGCTGTGCCGTTTGCAAGGACGGTGGTGTAAGGGGTGGATAGAAGCCTTAGAGAACTTAGAGAACTTAGAGAACTTAGAGAACTTAGAGAACTTAGAATATTTAGAGATGAGAGAGAAGATAGAGAAATATAAAGATATATTGGCGCCGTATTGGGATGTGATATTGTTTTTGGTGTGTATGTTTGCTGCCAATTTCTTTTGGAAACTGACGATCGATGCAGATGAGCACGGAGGGCCGGTGCATTGGTTTGGGATGGACATCTCTGCGCCTTTTGATTTTTTGGCTTCGAATATAGCCCAAACTATACATTGGTTGGTTTCGCTGACAAGAGACACACTGATATACATACCGCCAAACAGATTAGTGTTTACAAGTACAGGGCATGGAGAGACAATAATATGGGGATGTACTGCCATCAAACAAGCATTTATATGGATGATTATCATTTTGTTTGCCCGCGGGAAATGGTATCATAAACTTTGGTTTATTCCGTTGGGTTGGGTTTGTTGCCATTTGTTTAATATATTCAGACTATATATCATTACTTTAGTAATTGAATATCATAATGATATGTTTAGTTTGATGCATGATTATCTTTTCAAATATTTATTTTACTTTATGCTTTTTATGCTTTGGGTATGGTGGACTGAGAAGATAGCGGGGAAAAAGATGGAATAAAGGGCTTAGAGGACTTAGAGGACTTAGAGGATTTAGATATTTTAGAAATTAATTTAGAGCAGAAAGATATGAATTTTACTCACTTACATGTTCACTCACATTACAGTATTTTGGATGGGATGTCGAAGGTTCCAGCCATTGTTGATAAATGTCAGCGCAGTGGAATGAACGCTGTTGCCTTGACTGATCATGGAAATATGTATGGTATAAAGGAGTTTTTGGATTATTGCAAGAAGGTGAATGGCAAGGCGGGTAAGAAAGTTAGTGAGTGTAAGGAGCAGATAGAGAAGGCTCGTCGTCAGGTAGAGCAGTTGCCGGAGTTGGAAGAAGCGCTCAGGCAGGAGCAGGACAGGCATGAGTATGAGTCGATACAGTCGAAGATAGCCGATGCCAAGAAGGCGGAGAAGATGTTGCCTGAATTAGAAGCCGAACTGCCGAAATTAGAGAAGAAAGCGGCAGAATATGTGCCTTTTAAGCCAATAGTGGGAGTAGAGGCATATTGTGCGAGGCGTTCGAGGCACTCGAAAGACAAGGGTTTTAAGCAGATAACGGGTGAGAACAAAGAGATTATAGTTGACCGCAGCGGTTGGCACTTGATATTATTGGCAAAGAACAGGACGGGGTATCACAACTTGTGCAAGATGGTTAGTTTGTCGTTTATTGAGGGTTTTTATGACCGTCCGCGTATAGACAAAGAGTTGTTGGAGCAGTATCATGAGGGCATAATTTGTTCGTCGGCATGTTTGGGCGGGGAGTTGCCGCAGTATATTCTTCAGGGAAAGATAGATAAGGCAGAGGAGTCGATTGAGTGGTTTAAGTCGGTATTTGGAGAGGATTATTACATAGAACTGATGCGTCATAAGACGGACAAGCCCAATGCGGAAAAGAGCACTTATGAGAAGCAACAGAAAGTGAACGAAGTACTTGTGGAATTAGCAAGGAAACATGGTGTGAAGATAATATGCACCAATGATGCGCATTTTGTAGAAGAAGAGCATGCAGAGGCGCACGACAGGTTGATTTGTTTGAGCACGGGCAGGTATATTGACGAAACGGATCGTTTGCATTATACCAAGCAAGAGTGGATAAAGACGCCTGAGGAGATGGCGGCTATATTCAGTGATTTGCCGGAGGCGATAGAGAACACTCAGGAGATAGTGGATAAAGTGGAGATATACGACATTGACTCGGCGCCTATTATGCCGTTGTTTGATATACCAAAGGAATTTGGGACTGAGGAAGAATATCGTCAGAAATTCACGCACGAGGATCTCTTCAATGAGTTTACGCGTAACGAGAAGGGCGAGGTGGTGCTCAGTCAGGAAGAAGCGGAAAAGAAAATAAAGAAATTAGGTGGATATGATAGGCTTTACAGAATAAAATTTGAGGCTGATTATCTTGCTAAGTTGGCATGGGAGGGTGCAAAGAAGCGTTATCCCGGGGATTTGCTTACCGACGAGCACAAGGAGCGAATAAATTATGAATTGCACATAATGAAGACGATGGGTTTTCCGGGGTACTTTCTTATTGTGATGGATTATATTCGTGCGGCAAGAGAGGAATTAGGTGTATCGGTGGGTCCGGGTCGTGGTTCGGCTGCGGGTTCAGTGGTGGCATATTGCTTGTGGATTACGGATTTGGACCCAATAAAATACGATTTGCTTTTTGAGCGATTCTTGAATCCTGACCGAATCTCGCTGCCAGATATAGATGTAGATTTTGATGATGCGGGTCGTGAGCGTGTATTGAATTGGGTTAGTGAGAAATACGGCAAGACGCATGTGGCACATATCATCACTTACAACACTATGGCTGCCAAATCGGCTATTGCGGATGTAGGTAGGGTACAAAGGGTGCCGCTGCCAGAAGTGAATGCGATAAAGAAACTGATTCCTGATAAGTTTCCTGATGAGTTGAAAGACGAGAAGGGCAAGACGCCGAAAGTGAATTTAAGGAATTGCTACAAGTATGTAGATGAACTGAAGGCGTTGATAAATGGTCAGGACGAGAATGTGAGCAGTATGCTTCATTATGCAGAGGAGTTGGAGGATACGATTCGTCAGGTAGGGATACATGCTTGTGGTGTGATAATTGGTGCTGATGATTTGACTAAGTTTGCGCCGCTTGCCGTAGTGAAGGACAAAAAGACGGGTGAGGACCAGATGGTGACCGAGTATGATGGTCATGTGATTGAGTCGGTGGGGCTTATCAAAATGGATTTTTTAGGACTGACCACACTGACCATTATCAAAGAGACACTCAAAGACATAGCCCTCTCAAAGGGTAAAGATGCAGTACCTGATATAGACCATATCCCTATTGATGATCCACTGACATATAAACTTTTTCAGGAAGGCAGGACGGTGGCAGTATTTCAATTTGAGTCGCCCGGGATGCAGAAGCACATGAAGAATTTGCGTCCCACACAAATAGGTGATTTGATAGCCATGAATGCGTTGTATCGTCCGGGACCGATGGATTATATTGACTCTTTTATTCGTCGCAAGCATGGTTTGGAACCTATAACATACGATATTCCGGTGATGGATAAATATCTCAAGGAGACCTACGGAATAACGGTGTATCAAGAGCAGGTGATGTTGTTGTCTCGTCTTTTGGCAGGTTTTACTCGTGGTCAGGCCGACTCATTAAGAAAGGCGATGGGAAAGAAGATATTTGCTATGCTTCAGGACCTGAAACCTAAGTTTATTGAAGGGGGCAAGAAAAACGGTCATGATCAGAAAGTGCTGGAGAAGATATGGTCAGACTGGGAGGCTTTTGCTTCGTATGCCTTCAACAAGTCGCATGCGGCATGTTATGCTTGGGTGGCATATCAAACGGCCTATTTGAAAGCACATTTCCCGTCAGAGTTTATGGCAGCCAACCTGACTGTAAGTAAGAGTGATATTTCACGAGTGACGGTATTGATGGACGAGTGTCGCTCAATGGGTATAAAAGTGCTGAGACCTGATGTGAATGAGTCGGAGATGAATTTTACAGTAAACGAAGAAGGAGATATCAGGTTTGGATTGGGAGGTATAAAAGGCGTTGGTGAAGGAACGGTAGAGGCTATAATAAATGAAAGGAACAACGGAGGAAAATATAAGTCGATATTTGATTTTGTTGAGCGTGTTCCGATATCGGCTTGCAACAGGAAAGCATTAGAGAGTTTGGCATTGTCAGGGGGTTTTGACGGATTAGATGGGATATATAGAGAGCAATTAGTAGGCATCAACTCAAAGGGAGAAAATGTGTTAGACACACTTACCAAGTACGGCAATCAGTTTCAGTCGGAGAAAGATATGCAACAAAATTCTCTGTTTGGCGGATTAGGTGATGAGTTTGCAGTGGAGATTCAGCATCCTGAGTTACCGCTTTCTCCACACATGTCTGCTATTGAGAAACTTAATATAGAGAAGTCGTTGATAGGTATATTTTTGTCAGCTCACCCGTTGGACGACTATGAATTTGAGGTAAAGAAACTTTGCAATATAACGGCAGCGGAGTTGGCTTATTTTGATTCGTTCCGTTCGGCAGAAAAGAGGCTCTCGTTTATCACGCCGGAGAACCAATTGACGCCACAAGAGTGGATAGAGAAATATCAGAACACGCAATACAGATTAGGCGGGATATTGACCAAAGCAGAGAAGAATCTTGTGAGCAAGGCAGGCAAGACCTATGGGAAATTTACCATTGAAGATTATAGCGGGGCATACGAATTTTTCATGTTTGGAGATGCATATCAGCGTCTATCTGCAATTATGGCAGAGAATGTATATGTTTGCATTACCGGAACTATTGAGCAGCATGGTGCAGGCAGGCAATATTTCCGTCCGAAACCATTTGCAGAAGCCGACTATAACTTCAATATAGTTGGTGTGGAATATCTGCATGATATTCAACCACGATTAGTTAAAAGGCTAAGACTATATACACCGATAGAGACGATAAATTCGGAATTTACGGCGGAGTTGATAGAACAATGTCAGGCAAACAAGGGAGATGTGAAATTAGAGATACAAATCTTTGATGAGATAAGAAACAATCAACTCACAATGAGCAGTAAGAAATACTCTGTGAATATAAGCAAGAATTTTTATCGTTGGCTGACACAACAAGAGGGTAAGGGCATTTATTATAAAATAGACTGATGAGATTTTATTTTGATAATCTGACTATAGGCTACGACAAGACGGTAGTTCAAAGCGGTTTAGAGGCTCAAGCGTTGTCGGGTACGATGGTATGTTTGCTGGGCAGAAACGGCTCGGGCAAATCCACATTGCTTCGGACCTTGGCTGGTTTGCAGAAGCCGCTTAGCGGTAAAATCTGTATCACAGAAGATGATGGGACAGATGTTGAGATATCATCGCTCTCGGCGTCGAAGAGGGCACTAATTATATCGCTGGTCTTAACTGACCATGTATCGCTTGAGAGCACTAAAGTGAGCGATGTAGTGGCAATGGGAAGGTATCAGCATACTTCTTTCTTGGGAGAGTTGTCCGCACATGATAAGGAGATAATCAACAACGCCCTAAGAGATGTGGCGGCAGAAGACAAAAAAGACTGTTTCTTCAACGAACTGAGCGACGGAGAAAAGCAACGAATACTTATTGCAAAAGCGCTGTCACAACAGACACCGATAATACTATTAGACGAGCCAACATCGTTTTTGGACCTGCCTAACAGGATAAAGATAATGTCACTTCTGAAAAACCTGGCTAAAGAACAAAACAAAATTATTATTATTTCCACGCACGAATTGGACTTGGCACTGCAAATAGCAGATAAGATATGGTTGTTAGACGGGCAAGAAAACAGTCGGAATCTACATATTGGTTCAAGTAAGGAATTGCTGGACAACGGAATATTTATGAAGGTGTTTGAGGACGAGAATTTCACGCTTGTCAATCAGAACGGACAAGTGAGAGTGGAAGTGGTGAATGGTTAATGGTTAAAGGTGAAAGGTGAAAGTTGAAAGGTGAAAGGTGAAAGGTGAAAGGTAAAAGGTGAAGGGTGAAGGGTGAAGGGTGAAAGACATAAAATGCCCTGCAAATACTGATGATTTGCAGGGCATTTTACATGATATTAGTTCGTTATAAAGATTTGAAGATATAAAATCAGATGTCTTTGAAGAAATCTGTGTCTCTTTCTTCGTCACTCATAGTACGTGCCTGAGCACAATATCTTGCCCTTGCCGCACAAGCCTTGCGGAACATGCTTGCTGTTCCCACTTCACTTTGTTCAAAAGACATACTGTTGTTTATACCCATCTTCTGAGCCTCAAGCACTTCATCTTGATTGGCACCGATAAAAGCAAAGGTCCAGCCTGATTGTTTCAATTCTGACACTAAAGATTTGATTTTCTGAGCTGTAAAGAGTTCTGAAGAATTTTCTTCACCATCGGTGATAATAGTTACCAATACATTGACTTTTTCAGATTTAGGCAGTTGGTCTCTTAGGTGACAAATACTTTTACCCACAGCATCATAAAGCGGTGTGCAAGAATTTGGGATATAGTCATCTAAGGTCAAATCGTTAACAGAACTGATAGGACAACAATCATACAGATAATGAGTTACATCTTCGGAGTTGAACCAAATAAGAGATAAGAAATGTTCTTGGTCGGCATTTTTAGCAAGAGAACGAATACTTTGGATAGTTTCGTTGCAACCTGACAGAGCGGTCTTGCGAATACAATCCATGCTACCGCTCGCGTCTAATACGATAAGATGATAGAATTTCATAGTTCTTGATACTTTAAAGATTTAACATAAATGAAATGCACCGGATTTACTTTTGAAATCCGATGCAAAGGTAATACAAGAAAAAGTATAGACTGACTTTATGCAAGGTTGCAAACTCAATTACAGCCCACACTTCAGAGGCAAAAGTTTGATATACAATTATTTTCTTGTGAGTTCAGAAGGTAGTTCTAATAGTTCTCTATTGAGATTGATTTTTCGTTTTTCCCCTCTTGGGCCTATTATGAGATAAGGCTGAGCAATATCTGTGGCAAGATGTTCTCTGAAAGCAGATGATATGCGTGATATTTTTTGGTTGGCAGATCCTGATTGAGGGTCGGTAAGGTCGTCAATACTACTGAGTAAAGTACTGATTTGCGTGCGAGGGGAGATAGTGAGGTAAATGTCTCGTAGTTCATCTTTATAGTCAGCAAGTTCTTTGAGTCGAACTCCCTCCTTGTGACGAAGGAAGAGAATATATACTACTTTGCTTAAAGTGGGCATTTTCACTTCTATATCATACTCCGGCAACAAAAATTGAAATTTATCATTGATAATCAGTTTGCTCGGTTGGGGTTGCAAACGTTGTTGGAGTGCGAGTAGTCCCTCGCCATTGAGTTGCTCAATAAGGATATTGATTCCGTTATGGCGCTGCAATTCTTGTATATCCCTACGAATCTTATTGGCTAATTGGCGCAAATAATCCGACTCTGCCGATAGGTTATAACTCGACTTTTCTGCACATGGAGCATCAAAAGCGCCCGGAGCCATATTTATACTCTCACACAAATCTACATCTGAACACTTGCTCGAAAGGTCTTCTGCTTCTTTTGCTGCCGGCATTGCAAACTTTTGCAGCAATCTACCTAAGCCTGCCCCTTTGGTAGGAAGACTAAATCTTGCCGTCTTAGACTCTTTGCTTAATACGACAAAATTTTCCCACTCGGTTTTTGAATAATAATCAACATACGACTCAAGTGCTTGGCGGTTAAATGAATTTATTTTATCTATAAATTGCTTAACTATATCAGCAACAATGGTTTGAGGACAATTATTCAAATCAACACACAGATAGCCTAAATTTTCATTGTCGGCATTTTGATTAGGAAGTAAATGGCAGATTAGGCAGCCTTGAAATTGTGATTTGGCTTCACTACTCTCCGCGTTGTTTAGATATTTATCTACATTAGGATATAGCGAAAGCAATTCATTTTGGTCGTCATAATGCCCTATATATCTAAACTTATAAGGGAAAAACTCTCCACCATGAAGACACAATTCGCTTATTTCATTTATTAAGGCTCTCACCGAGTCGTTGGTCTTCTCATTAGTAAGCGACTGCACATAATACACCTCATCGACAGCAAGATTATAGGACTCGTTATCGAAAATTCCTAATTTATACTTATAAGAATAATATCTTATCATACTAAAAAATTATTATCCTAACACTACATCCAATACCATCATAAGCGCAAAACCTATGGCGAAGCCGATAGTTGCAAGATTGCTATGCTCACCTGTGGAGGCTTCGGGAATCAACTCTTCTACCACCACATACATCATTGCCCCTGCTGCGAAGGCAAGCAAATAGGGCAAGAAAGGTTGCATGAGCGATGCGAGCAAAATGATAAGAACACTTCCTATAGGCTCCACCACCCCACTAAGACTTCCTATCAGAAAGGCTTTTAAGCGGCTATTACCTTCTGCTCTTAGAGGCATAGAGATAATAGCACCTTCAGGTATGTTTTGAATGGCTATACCTACCGACACTGCCAATGCAGCGGCAACACTAATACTCTCTGAACCTTGAAGTATAGAGGCAATAACCACACCCACTGCCATGCCTTCCGGGAAATTGTGTATTGTTACAGCCAAAGCAAGCATCGTAGTGCGTGACAGACGGCTACGAGGACCTTCAGGAGTATTTTCGCCAGGGTGAAGGTGAGGGGTGATTTGGTCGATGAGCAACAAAAAAACTATACCGAGCAAAAAACCAACTGTTGCGGGCATTACCGACATCGCACCATCATAACCGGACGACTCGATGGCAGGTATCAACAACGACCAAACAGATGCTGCCACCATCACACCTGAGGCAAAACCTAACAATGTGCGCTGTAATGTAGCAGACATGTTGTTTTTCATGAAAAACACAAAGCCCGAACCTAATACAGTACCTAATAGAGGCAATAGTAATATTATCGCAAGACCACCCATAATCAAAAAAAATAAATATCGAATTAGGAAAATATTAAATACAAGATATTGTCTTAGTTGAAAATACAAATAATCCCATTAAGACAGAAAAAGGCTATCTGACACAAGTCAAATAGCCTTTTTAGAGCATTAAAGGAGTTCTTCAAACTTCTTTTGCATATCGGGTTTGCGGGCAAAACCAACATTCTGATTTACCAACTCGCCATTTTTGAAGAAAAGCACCGTAGGAATACTCATTATGCCATACTGTGCACATGTCTCATCGTTTTCATCGACATTCATCTTAGCAACAGCGATTTTGCCATCATAATCTTCTGCCAATTCATCAATTACTGGTCCCATCATTTTGCAAGGTCCGCACCATGGAGCCCAGAAATCAACTACAAGAATCTGATTTTGTGCCAGAGCTTCCTTGAAGGTGGCATCGGTCAATTGTAGTACCATAGTTTCATCTATTAAAATTATATTATTATTTTATTATCAATGCATTATCCTGTGCATCCACAGTTATCAAAGTGTTGTCTTCCGCCGACTCATGCTCAAGCAAGTATTCCGTAAGCAAGTCTTCCAATTCGGTTTGTACAGCACGCTTCATAGGACGAGCGCCAAACTCAACATCATAACCTTTGTGCATAAGCAACTGGCGAGCCTCAGCGGTCAAACTAAGTTGGAAACCTAACTTACTTATTTTTTCTATTACTTTATTGAGTTCTAAATCAAGTATTTTTCCAACGCTTTCTTCTGACAATTGGTCAAAGGTAACTATATTGTCAATACGATTCAAAAATTCAGGAGCAAACTTTTTGTTAAGTGCTTTTCTTAACATCGATTTAGCATCTTTATCGGTTAGCATAGAATGTGAGGCAAAACCTATACCTTTACCAAAGTCTTTCAAATCGCGTGTGCCGACATTACTTGTCATGATAATGATTGTATTACGGAAATCCACTTCGTGTCCTTGTCGGTCCGTCAGGCGCCCTTCATCAAGAAGTTGCAGAAGGATATTGTAAATATCTTCATGAGCCTTTTCTATTTCATCAAACAAGACTATAGAATAAGGTTTTCTGCGCACTGCCTCAGTTAACTTACCCGCATCCTCATGACCTACATATCCCGGAGGAGCACCTACAAGCAAACTGACTGCATGTTTTTCCATATATTCAGACATGTCAAGTCTTATTAGGTTGTCCCTTGAACCGAACATCTCTTCGGCAAGACATTGTGTCAGATAAGTTTTTCCCACACCCGTTGGTCCAAGGAAGAGGAAAGTACCAATCGGTCGATTAGGATCTTTAAGCCCTACCCTACTTCTTTGTATGCTTCTTACTATCGTCTCCACAGCCTTATTTTGTCCCACTACTTTCTTTTCAAGAGTAGAAGCCAATTCTTTCAAACGAACATTCTCTGATTTTTCTATTTTCTGCAATGGCACGCCTGACATCATACTAACAACAGCCTCTATATCTGAGTTGGTGATTTCTGCAGGCGTTGCCGATTGTTGCTCTTCCCACTGACGAATCTGCATCTGCAGTTGCTTTTCCAATTCTGCCTCTTTATCTCTGAGCACCACTGCCATCTCAAAGTTTTGCTCTTGAAGAACTGAATCTTTCTCTTGCCTTACTTTTTTGAGTTCTTTTTTTATCTCATTCATTTTGAGCGGCAGATGCGGTGCACTTATATGTTTTCTTGCGCCTGCCTCATCCATCGCGTCTATGGCTTTGTCGGGGAATGAACGGTCAGTGATGTATCTATCCGTAAGTTCTACACAGCGTGCAAGGGCTTCATCTGTATAAATCACATGATGATGTTCTGTGTAATGAGGTGCCAATTGTTTTAATATAAGCAGAGTCTCTTCTTTACTTGTAGGACGGACCATTACTTTCTGAAAACGACGCTCAAGAGCACCATCTTTCTCAATGGAAGTGCGATACTCATTGGTCGTTGTCGCACCTATACACTGCACCTCACCTCGAGCAAGAGAGGGTTTGAGCATATTGGCGGCATCTAACTGACCGGCACTATTTCCCGCACCGATTATTGTGTGTATCTCATCTATAAAAAGTATGATATTCTTATGCCTATGAAGTTCGGCGAGTATATTTTTCATCCTCTCCTCAAACTGTCCGCGATATTTTGTGCCTGCCACCAACGACGCCACATCAAGCGATATAATACGCTTGTCATAGAGCAGCGGTGATACCTCACGGCGAACTATTCTCATCGCCAAACCTTCAACTATAGCAGATTTTCCCACCCCCGGCTCACCTATCAAGATAGGATTATTTTTCTTCCTTCGAGAAAGGATTTGTATCACTCTGTTTATCTCTTCCTCTCGTCCTACAACAGGGTCAAGCGATTGTTCAGCCGCAGCACGAGTTAAGTCGAAACCAAACATATCAAGCGCAGGTGTATCGCTTTTTTCCTGTTTTTCTGTTTTCTCATTGCTCTGTTGAGTCTGAGTGGACGAAGCAGAGGGCATATCGTCTTCATCCTCGTCCTCTAAAAATCCTGCCCCTGCGCGAGTCTGACGAGGTTTCGGATTTAATTTCTCAAGACTATTGTATGTTACACCATAGTCCTCTCTAAGTATTTCTGATACCTTATTCATATTTTCTTTGAGTATTGCAAACAGCAGATGTTCTGTATCTGCTGCATCTGCACGGAATGCTTTGGTTTCCAAATCGAGTATCCGCAAAATTCTTGCTGATTGCCTACTATAAGTAAGGCTGTCCAAAGTATCTGCCAATTTGTCATTATTTACTTTATTGAGTTTCGCCATTACTTTTGCCACATCCACACCGGCACGCTCAAGAATCATAAGCGCACGACAATGTTCCATACGACTCATACCTAAAAATAAATGCTCAGGCTCTACTGCCTTACTGCCCAATCTTTCAGCCTCTTGACGACTAAACTGAAGTACCTTGTATAAATTCTGTGTGTATGTCATCTTCTTTGTACTTTATGTTATCTTTTCTGTTTCTTTACAACTCGGTATTTATTACCACTTTATACCTTTTCAATGATTATGCCATTTTTTTATTTGTAGAAATGCCATGCTAAACCGGCACGAAATACAATAGGATTATACCCATAACCCGGCATTGAAAAATATGTATGAGACCTCATCATGCTTTGATTCAAATGTTGAAGTTGCGCAAAAAACTTCAACCGTATGGCTCGCGCATAAAAACTGGCATAAACATTTATTATCGGATAGTTGCCTACCTTTTCTTCGTTTTGAACACAAAATTGACCCGTGGCCGGATTTAATAAAGGGGCATAATACTTCGTGTTATAACGCAAGTCAACACCTATCTGCACATCTAACGCATGAAACCAACAATCTAAATAATACCAATTGGCATATAATGCAATATCCGGCAAAGTGATAATATCAGATGTGCTCTTTTGCCACACTACATTATGGTCAAAATGAAACCATTTGGCTATTACATTCAGAGTCGCATCAACCGCAATCACCTGTATATTTCCTCCTTTTTGGACAGGCAGACCATTGGAATCAAAATATATATAATTAGTCAAGTTCTCAAAACCTACTTTCACTTTAGGCACCACCCATTTGGTTGGGTAACTAACCTCTCCGCCCACATAAAAACGAAATGTTTTATTAAAATTATTGTTCCAAGTAAAATGATTCGAACGATAATTCTGAACAAACCAATTCGGCTTCTGATTCCTCACATACGCTTTAGCATTCAAGTACAGTGTATCTTTTCCGATTGGAAATACCCCATTGACATGCCCGTTAATCTTAAACTCTCCCAACTTATAGCCTGCCAAACATACATCTCCATCAAAACCATATCTGACCCATTTACCCGTATTCTTATATATCGCACCCCCTATCATGGTATTGTTCGTCCATTGAGCGGTCATGTTGGTATCTGTTTGTAAAGACAAAGTCCTCGATGTCAGTTCCGAAATAGACAAGCCCAACATGGAAGAATCAGGATACAACGGTTTATCGGTTGGAGCCGTAAATCCGAATCGCTGAAATTCATTGGTTGCAAACACGGTAGCACCAAAATGAAGCCATTTATTAAATTCTTCTTCAAAAGTAACTGCCAAAGTATTTCTTATACTCAGTTCATTAGCCGAATCGTTGGTTTGCGTGGTGTTGAAATAGTTGTTTTCATAAAACCCTTGTTGCGCGGCCTTTTCTACATATCTCTTTGTCGATTGATTGGTCTCGAAAGTATGTTGAAATGTTGTAACAGGTATATATTCTATAACTATTGAGTCTTTCATTTCGCCTTTGGGGTTGCTTGGATCCACAGGAACAGATATTTTTTTGTCTCTTTCCACACAAATACTGTAATGATGATTCAAAAAGCCCGATATATACTTATAACCAGACATAGCATTAAGATTTACAGGCAAGTCGCCTGACGCAATCTGCCCGCCTAACTCCTCTGGTCGTTGCAAGCCTCCATTTTCAAAATTGCTTAATTTATTAAACATCACTGCCGCATGAAGCCCATAATGAGTACCATTGTATGAACCGAAAATTGAGCCGTTAAAGCGTTTTCCTGCCTGATTTTGATACCTTCCTACTGAAGTCAGATAGTTGGCAGTAAGACCTAAATTAGTGCGACTATTCAAATTCCCAGTAAAAGCAAAATCAATATCATTACCCTCTTTATAAGTCCCAAAACCCTTCTTATACGCTATCTTGCTATATGGTGTCGTTACATTATAAAATTGCACTTTACGAGATGTTAGTATAAATGGCATATAGGCACGAGCAAACAAAAAATCAATATCTTCCTTTCTGTCGAACCATATCTTGCTCTCAATAGGAGAGACCAAGTTTCCATTATATGAGTTTGCTATGCTATAATCATTTATCACATCTCTCATAGGATAATTCAGAAAAGCGGTATCCACCCTACCAGAGTCAGCAATACCCATATCATTAGGTAAAGTCCATGTTTTTAGGACACTACGCACCTCCGGGTCTTTTGCGAATACATGCATACCCAAGCAAAAAACCAAGCAACAAAGCACTATTTTCCTAATATACAACATCAGCCTGCAAAATTACAAATTTTATATCATTCTCACAAACTACAAAAAAAGAGGCTACCAAGCCTGGTAACCTCCTTATCCCAAAGGATTTCTCTAAATTAGAGAGCCTCAGCCAAAGCCTTACCTGCTTTGAATTTAGCCACCTTCTTTGCTGCGATTTTTATAGCCTTACCGGTTGCAGGATTAACGCCATTACGCTCTGCGCGCTCTGCTACAGAGAATGTACCAAAACCAATAAGTTGTACACTTTCACCTTTCTTCAAAGCACCGGAGATAGCACCTACGGCAGCATCCAATGCCTTAGCGGCAGCAGCTTTTGACAAGCCTGCCTCTGCTGCAACAGCAGCAACAAGTTCTTGTTTGTTCATAGTTGTTTTAGTTAAAATTAAACCGTTTAATTTTTACGACTTCCTGAATCCCAATTCAGCGAAAATCGGTTGCAAATGTAGCACATATTTTTCATTCTGCAAATTATTTCTCAAAAAAAAAGAACTTTTGTTTATTTTATAATAGTTTTTTGTAATTTTGCACACTTTTTGGACTTTACGGCACAAGTTACGAGTTTATTGGACGTACAAAAAAACTTATATACTTATTATTAACCTTATTATTAACATTCATAATTAAATCATAATTCACATGAGTCAAAGCAGTTTATGGGATAGGCTTCCACAAGTATCAAAAAATTTAATAGTTATAAATTTCATTTGCTGGCTTGCAGACATGGTTCTTAGCCGCAGTATAGGTATAAACTTGAGCAATATATTAGGCTTACACTATTTTGGTTCTGATTCTTTTTACCTCTGGCAACCATTTACCTATATGTTCATGCACGCCAATTTTGGCCATATATTCTTCAATATGTTCGCCGTACTTATGTTTGCTCCGCCATTGGAAGAACGATGGGGAAGTAAGCGATTTCTGATATATTATCTTGTGAGCGGAATCGGTGCTGGTTTTGTGCAAGAGTTGGTATGGTGGCTTTTCGCTGGTCAGGCCGCCATGTGGGCTGTAACGATTGGGGCTTCAGGTGCCGTATTCGGAATACTATTCGCATTTGGTTGGCTATTCCCTGATGTAAAAATGTTTCTCCTCTTTGTTCCCATCCCAATTCCTGCCCGTATATTTGTTATTTTGTATGCTTTGTGCGAACTATGGCAAGGCATAGCACCCTCAGCAGGAGATAATGTGGCTCATTTTGCACATTTAGGCGGTATGTTGTTCGGATGGCTGCTCTTACTTTGGTGGAGACACAAAGACAAAGAAACCTTTTCTGCTACGCCATACGAGTCGAAACTAACAAAATGGTGGAAAACAAAAAGGGCTGAACGCAAAAAAAATAATACAACCAAATATAGCAATTATCATTATCAAGATCCCGTAAAAGACAGTTATCAAGACGATAAAACAGAAGAACAAAAAGAGAAAGACAGGATACTTGACAAAATAAAACATTACGGATACGATAGTCTCACAGATGACGAAAAAGGTAAGATATTCAAATAACAAACAATAACAATAACAACAACAATAACAAAAAAAGTAACTACTTGAGTGAAATTAATTTCATTCATATTCAGAATTAGTTTGATTATCATCAATCTTATAGCCTTAATTTTATGGTTAATGGCTACAAGTGCGATGTACATATCACCTTCTCATTACAGCCTACCTGCCATCTTAGGGATAGGATACAACTATATCTTACTTGCTAACTTCGTTTTGGCAATCATCTGGTTATTCACTAAACATAAGTTATATACCATCATCTTTTTTATTGGTTTGTTTCTTACTTTGCCTGCTACACGAAATTCTTTTAGTTTGGCAAGCGCAGAACATTCCGAGCAAAACAATAAGTCCATCAAAATAATGACATACAACACATTATGTTTAGGGAAAGAGTTAGATAAAGATCAATATAAAATTCTTAATTTCATAAAGTCACAAGATGCAGATATCGTTTGCCTTCAAGAAATCAAAACAAGCCAAAACAAAGGACAATATTACTTGACATTAGAACAAGTGAAGGAAACTTTAGGTTATGAATATTCGTATGTTGACTACAAATTATATAACGGAGAACATAAATACGGGATGGCAGTATTTTCTCGTTTTCCCTTAATTAACAAACAAACTATACGCTATGAGTCACATTTCAACCAGTCAGATAGATGCGATGTAATAATTGATACTGATACTTTCCGTTTGATTAACAACCATCTTGAAAGCAATCAATTCACCAAAAGAGAATTAACTATTCCTCATATTCAATCGGAAGAAATAAAAGAGAGCGCCAATCACATTACTCGAAAACTAACTTCTGCGTATCAAGTAAGAGCTCTTCAGGCGCAAAAAATCAGCCAAGAGATCAAACAATCGCCCTACCATGTTATAGTTTGCGGCGACTTTAACGATGTTCCTGTCAGTTATACCTACCGCACGATTAAAGGTAAATTGCGCGATAGTATGTTAGAAGCATGCCCACGACATCTATGCCCCACTCTAAGTGTACATAATATAGGTATAAGAATTGATTACATACTACATTCAAACACCATGGTAGCAACTAATCATCAAGTGATAGATGCTCCTTATAGTGATCACAAGCCCGTTATGGTAACCCTTGAGTGGAAATGAATATAAAAATCATGCGCACAGAATATCAAATAGCAAAACGGATATCACAAAGCAATAATAATGCCGATAAGACCATGTCAAAGCCCGCTATTAAAGTGGCGTTTCTGGGTATTGTGATTGGTATTATGGTAATGATACTAACCATATTTATCGCTATTGGATTCAAGCGTGCAGTAACTGAAAAAGTAAGCGGGTTTGGCGGGGACATAAGAGTAGTAAATTACGACAAAAACCTCACCTATGAGATGCAACCTATTATTGCTAACGACTCTCTGATACATAAGATTCTTAATGTAAGTAATGTAAATAGCGCCGAGGTATTTATTACAAAGCCTGCAATGATTAAGACCAACGATAGTTTTGAAGGGATTGTATTAAAAGGTTATGTTATAGACTCGACACAAAACATACACGAAGGATGGCAATTTTTCCAAGATTGTCTTACGGATGGGCATCTACCTAAACAGAATCAAGACATTATCATATCAAAAACCACCGCAACAAGGCTCAAACTAAAGGTGGGTAATTCCATATTCTGCTATTTTATTAATGATCAAATACGCGCTCGCAAACTTAATATCACGGGTATATATGATAGTGGATTTGAAGAAGCAGACCGACAATTTGTTGTTGGCAACATAAAACTTCTGCAACAACTAAATGGTTGGAACGGCTCGCAAGTGAGCGGAGTGGAGATAAGAATCAAAGACTTTAGCAAGTTAGACCAAACAACGACAAAGATTTATTACAAGACTGCAAATGTAGCAGATTCAGATGGTAATTTTCTTGACACACAAGACCTTCGTCAACTTAATGTTGCCATTTTTTCATGGTTAGCACTATTAGATATGGATGTATTAGTAATCATACTGCTTATGCTCATCGTTAGCGGATTTAACATCATATCGGGATTGATAATTCTTATTTTAGATCATGTACAACTCATAGGTACTCTAAAGGCATTGGGGGCCAACAACACATTCATAAGTAAGATATTTCTTTGGCAATCGCTATTCCTGCTTATCAAAGGACTGTTTTGGGGAAATATATTAGGGCTCACATTGGCTCTATTGCAATATCTATTTCATATTATACCACTTGATTCCACCACATATTATGTAAGTTATGTACCTATTTGTTTCCATTGGGGATGGTGGTTACTTCTTAATATAGGCACTCTTATCATCAGCATGCTTATTTTGCTCATTCCTACACAGATAATAGCAAGGATTTCACCTTCAGAAGTAATGAAATTTGATTAACATGAATTTACTTACATCAGTAAATATTGACAAGGCCCAAAGGCAAATAACCTATAACGATAAAATAATGCTTATAGGCTCTTGCTTTTCAGAGCATATATATCACAAAATGCAATCGGCTTATCTTCATGCACAAGCCAATCCTTTTGGGATACTTTACAATCCCATGAGCATTGTTAGTTGCATCAAGGTATTATTGTCACCATCTGAACTCCCAAAGGCATTTTATTCTGACGGACTATGGCATTCGTGGCTTCATCACGGAAGTTTCTCTCAACCCGACTTGAAATCCTTTGAGAAAGCAATAGAACAAAGTATTAGTACAGGCAGAAAGATGCTTGAAGATGCTGATATCGTGATTTTTACTTTAGGCTCTGCATGGATCTATGAATTAAAAACCGACCACACTATAGTAGGCAATTGCCATAAGATGCCGCAGGATATGTTTGTCAGAAGAAGACTTGAGGTAAACGAAATCGTTACAGAATTTTGTCAATTGCTACAAAACACATCGTTACGAAACAAACAAATTATATTCACCATTTCTCCCATTAGACATATCAAAGATGGTTTACACGAGAACCAACTGAGCAAATCTACTCTATTTTTGGCTATAGATAAGATACAAAAAGAGTTGAAAGATAATGTTAACATTGATTATTTTCCTGCATACGAAATAGTAACCGACGAGTTGCGAGACTATAGGTTTTATGCCTCAGATATGTTGCATCCTTCAGAATTGGCTATAGAATATATATGGCAGCGATTTTCAGAGACATATTTCTCTAAGCAGACACAAAATCTTATACGGCAAGCCAATCAATTGTATCTTAGACGCGAGCATCGCATTTTACATCCAAATACAGAAAGTGCCCAAAAGTTTATATCAGACACAGAAAGACTTGCTAATCAACTAAAGAATATGGGTGTTGATTGCTAAATAAGACTTATGGCACAAAGTTTGATAATAAATGAGTATCATGAGAAATCTGATGCTCATTATATTATTTTTATGTTCGGCAGTTGTATTCTCACAAGAGACAACCGCCATACGCCCTATACGAACAGCAGAAGAAGAAGCACAAAAACGCACGCAACGGCTCTCAAGAGAGTTGCTGCTTGACTCTTTGCAACGCGATACAGTGTATCAGATAAACCTGATTTTTGCTAAGGAGCGCAGGGAGAATGAATTTTCAAAAACAGATTATGCAAATAGGACAAAGCGATATAATTCAATGCTACAAAATGTATTGACCAAAGAACAATTTAGTCGTTTTTTGCAACTGCAACAACAAACCACTGCACGACGCCAAGTGATGACAAGAGTGGTTTCAGCAAGAGATTCTATCATTAAAAAAACAATATCAGACAGCATCAAATAATGATGTTGTCTGATTGTTTTAAGTATCCTATTTGTTATTCTAAAGGAGGACGACGGTCAGTTACTCTACCCTCTTCGGCTTGTTGCTTCATATTTCCGATGATAGTATCCAAACGCCATTCCAACAAGTTTTTATATGTTTTGAGAGTGATAAACCAATTGAAGAAGAAGCCAAAACGCACATTCAAATCTAATTGCAACTCTGTTAATTTTTCGCTTATTGGTCGGACATGAAATGTTCCATTTGCCACTTTAAGCAGACTTCCAGAATAATCAATGTCTATTCTCGCATGCCTTACACCATCTTGAGTAATAGAGTCGGTATAAAGGCTGCTTATTTTCATATTTTTGAAGGTGTGAAACTTAGGAACAATAACATCAACAATAACATATCCATATCGAGTGGCAGGATCGTAGAAAGTTTCTTTATAACGAAGTTGTACAGAATTTTTCTCATCCACTTCTTCGTTTTCGACAGTGTCATTCGCTGATTTTTGATCACCTGTACCAATAAAAGCCCAATCGAAAAGTCGCAAAATATCTGTCTGCAAATCATAGGCAAAATGATCCACTACTTGGTTAACAGAATCTTTGGTTTGCTCTATTTGCACCACACCTTCTGAATGATATGTTCCTTTGGTATAAGTAGTGAAAACAGTTAAGAGAATAAATAAGAATTTCATATTTGATTGAATTATATTCGGTTATTTGTTTTATATACCTGCATAGTATTTTGCAGCAGTGAAGCAATCGTCATTGGTCCAACGCCACCGGGGACAGGGGTTATGTATGAACATTTGGGAGCAACATTTTCAAAATCCACATCGCCTACCAATCGATACCCTTTTTCTTGTGAATTATCCTCTATTCTATTTATTCCTACATCTATTACTACTGCCCCTTCTTTTACCATATCTTGTTTGAGCAGATTAGGTTGTCCCGCTGCTACAATTATAATATCAGCACCAAGGCATATCTGCCTCAGATTACGGGTCTTACTATGGCATAAAGTTACAGTTGCATCGCCCAGTGTTTGCGAAGCCATCTTAGGTAACGACAAATAAGGTTTTTGCATAAGCAACATTGCCATAGGTTTGCCCACGATATTGCTTCTTCCAATTATCACTACACTCTTTCCTTCTGTTTGAATATTATATCTTGATAGCAATTCTCTTATTCCCTTAGGAGTTGCGCTTACTACGGAAGGCATCCCTAATGCCGTTTTACCTACATTCATCGGGTGCAAACCATCAACATCTTTTTTATAGTTGATTGCTTGCATAATATGTGTTTCATTAAGATGCTCGGGCAATGGTAGTTGTACGATAAATCCATCAACAGAACTATCCTCATTGAGTTGTTCAATGGCTTTTATCACTTCCTCTTGTTTAACATCAGCCTCAAAGGAAATTTTTTTTGCTCTAAACCCTACTTGTTGGCACGCTTTGATTTTATTTCTCACATAGGTTTCAGAGGCAGGATTATGCCCAACAATGACAACAGCAAGGCATGGCGGTCTGCCACCTGCTTTGAGAATGTGCTCAACTTCGGTTTTTAGTTCCTGCCGAATATCAGCCGCTATTTGCCTACCGTCGATTATGGTCATTGTTAGAAAATTGACTTATTATCTGCGGAAATGAGGTTTGCCTTGCATTTGCGTCATTTTGCGCATCATCTTGCTCGTTTGCTCAAACTGTTTCAGGAAACGATTTACCTCAACTATACTTGTACCTGAACCTTTTGCAATTCGGTTTTTGCGTGAGCCGTTAAGCAATGAAGGATTGGCTCTTTCTTGGGGGGTCATGGAACCGATAATAGCCTCAACCGGCTTGAAGGCATCATCGCTTATATCCACCCCTTTAAGTGCTTTATCCATACCCGGTATCATACCCATCAAGTCCTTCATATTACCCATTTTCTTTATCTGCTGCAACTGGGAGAGGAAATCATTAAAGTCAAACTTATTCTGCGCGATTCGTTTGCTTATTCTCCTTGCCTCTTGCTCGTCGTATTGCTCTTGTGCACGCTCAACCAAACTGACCACATCGCCCATACCTAATATACGATCAGCCATACGAGCGGGATAGAACACATCTAACGCTTCCATCTTCTCGCCAGTAGAGATAAACTTAATAGGTTTTTCTACAACCGAGCGTATTGACAACGCAGCACCACCGCGTGCGTCACCATCTAATTTGGTAAGAACAACGCCATCGAAATCAATGCGGTCATTAAATTCTTTTGCTGTATTTACAGCATCCTGACCCGTCATTGAGTCAACCACGAAAAGTGTTTCAGAAGGTTTGATAGCCTCTTTTATTGCCGCTATCTCCTGCATCATCTGCTCATCCACAGCCAAACGACCGGCGGTATCTACTATAACCACATCATATCCGTATGTACGCGCTTTATCTATGGCTTTTTGTGCTTTCTTTACAGGGTTGCTTTCGGTCTCTTCGGTATATACTTCCACACCTATTTGCTCGCCAAGCACCCGTATTTGTTCGATGGCTGCAGGGCGATATACATCACACGCAACAAGCATCACTTTCTTACTTTGCTTAGTCTTCAAGCGATTAGCAAGTTTGCCTGCAAAAGTGGTTTTACCGGAACCTTGCAAACCTGAGAGCAGAATTACAGCCGGATTGCCTTTCAGATTTATAGGTTCAGCCTCGCCTCCCATCAAAGCAGCCAACTCGTCATGAGTAATTTTGACAAGCAGTTGACCAGGACGAATCGCAGTAAGCACATTCTGACCTAATGCTTTCTGCTTTACATTCTCTGTAAAAGTCTTGGCTGTCTTGAAATTCACATCCGCTTCAAGCAATGCTTTACGAATGTCTTTCATAGTTTCAGCCACATTTATCTCGGTGATTCTTCCCTCACCTTTAAGTATCTTAAACGAGCGTTCTAAGCGTTCCGATAGATTATCAAACATCTGATTTTGTGCCTTTTTATGATTAGTATTTTTCTTTTTTCTTTTTCTTCCGAAAAAGCGTGCAAAATTAAGTATTTTTTCCGACATACACAAAAGTTGTGTATTTGACTAAAAACTTGTAATTTTGCGTGCTTTATGAAAAAGACAATTATCACAATCATCTTGGCTTTATTAATGCCTTTGTTTCCTGCATTATGTCAAGTAAAGCGCCAGATGCGCGGTGCTTGGATTGCCACCGTTGCCAACATCGATTGGCCTTCACAAACGGCTGTTGGTCATTCCCAACAACAAAAAGAGGAAATGATTACAATACTCAATGAATTGGAAAGGCTCAAGTTCAACATGATTGTCTTTCAGATTCGTCCTACAGCCGATGCCTTTTATTATAGCGAATTAGAGCCGCTTTCTTATTGGCTTACAGGCAAGCAGGGCGCCAACAACGACGAGCCTTACGACCCATTGAGTTTCGTCATAGAAGAAGCACATAAGAGATGCATTGATGTGCATGTATGGCTCAACCCATATAGAGCAACACATACTTTCACAACTCAAGATTTAGACTCACTACACATCTACAATCAGCACCCCGAATGGTTCTTTCAATATGGCGATAAGTACTATTTCAACCCCGGTTTGGATGAAACCCGTCAGTGGTTGACAGATGTAGTGGCAGACATAGTAAACAGATACGACATCGACGCCATCCATTTTGATGATTATTTCTATCCCTACAAAGTCCGCGCACCCAAAGGTTCCGAATCATTATGGATAGATTTTCCCGATAAAGAAACATTTGAAAAATACCCAAGAGGATATAGCAATATCGATGAGTGGCGAAGGAATAATGTTAATTTGATTATAGAAGAACTGCAGCAAACTATTAAGCAAATAAAACCTTGGGTAGAATTTGGTATATCTCCTTTTGGAGTGTGGCGTAACCAAAGTTCAGATCCTTTGCGCGGAAGCAAAACCCAGGCAGGCGTACAAAATTACGATGACCTATATGCCGACATCCTTTTGTGGCTCGAAAAAGGATGGATTGATTATGTTGCTCCTCAACTTTACTGGGAGATAGGCAAACGGGTGGCTGACTATGAGATTTTGGCTCATTGGTGGGCTGAAAATAGTTATGGCAAGAATCTTTATGTAGGTCATTTTGTTTCACAACTTACAAACAAGAAAGCACCCGCTGCATGGCAAGCGCCAAATGAAATATGCCGTCAACTTGCTCTTAATGAATCTATAGAACAAATCGACGGTTCGATAATGTATTCTACCGCCCCGATGCTCACTAATCCGCAGGGAATGCTTGATAGTTTGGCAAATAACTATTTCCTTTATCATGCCCTGCCACCTATTAACCGCAATATATCTGCCGGTATGCCTATGCCGCCGCAAAGTATTACTATCAACCAACATACACTTAATTGGCAAGCAGCACAAGATGCACAATACTATGTGATTTATGCTTTCCCATTAGGTGAAGAAATCAATTTCGACAATCCCAAATATATAGCAGGCAAAACCACTCAAACCACATTCACTCTCGACGAGCCTGATAGGTATGAAGCCATCTGCGTTACTGCTATTAACAAATATAAACATGAAAGTCTGCCGTGTATCTTAAGGAATTACATATATTAAACTACAAGAACATCAAAGATGCATCTTTAGAATTTTCGCCAAAGATAAATTGTCTTGTAGGGCAAAATGGCATGGGAAAAACCAATGTGCTTGACTGCATTTATTTCCTCTCGTTTTGTAAATCCGCATTCACACCTATTGACTCACACACCATCAACCATGAGGCTGATATGGCTATGATTCAGGGTGTATATGATGGTATGGCTTATTTGCAATCAGAAAACGACAATAATACACAGACTATCACATGTGGTATTCGCAGAGGCGCAAAGAAACAATTTCGTCGCGAAAAGAAAGATTATAAAAGGCTTCTTGACCATATAGGACTTTTGCCTTTGGTGATGCTCTCGCCGGAAGATAGCGAATTGGTTGCCGACGGAAGCGATTGCAGACGACGATTTATTGATGCAGCCATCTCACAACTAAACAAACAATATCTTGCTAACCTTACCGCCTACAACAACTTGCTAAAACAGCGCAATACTCTGCTAAAACAATACGCAGACAACAACATGCCTATTGAAGAAACACTCTTCGAAGTAATTGAGCAGCAAATGGTTCAATATGCCGAATATATCTTCAAGCAAAGAGAAGAATTTGTTTGTGATTTTATCCCCATATTCAACAAGATTTACAACTACATATCCGATAACAAAGAATCCGTTTCTCTTGTTTATCGTTCTCAACTGCATGACCGCGAACTCTCTGAGTCATTCAGACAAACCCGCCAACGCGACTTGATTCTTGGTTGGACTTCACAAGGCACGCATAAAGACGACCTCGACATGATGCTTGGTTCCCACCTGCTCCGTCAGGTAGGCTCACAAGGACAACAAAAAACTTATATCACAGCACTTAAATTGGCTCAAGCCGAGTATATGACACACAATAAAAAGCCTATCTTGCTTCTTGACGATATCTTTGATAAACTCGACAGCGAGCGTGTGGAAAAAATACTGCAACTTGTTGGAAGCGAGACTTTCGGACAGATTTTTATCACAGACACCGACCGACAACATATCTCCGAATTACTTGCTTTCCAACACGAAAGCCGCCTCTTCCATGTTCAAAACGGAAACATTCAACTTATATAACAAAGCACAATAACAAAGCACATTATGAACGAATTTTTACAAAAAGAAGAAAAAATCGTTGAATTACTCAAAACAGTTTTTGACCCTGAAATACCAGTCAATATATATGATTTAGGACTCATATATCGTATTGAACTAAAAGACGAACATACATTGGATATAGACATGACACTTACAGCCCCGTCATGCCCTGCAGCGGACTTTTTAGTAGAGGATGTGAAGCAGAAAATGAGTAGCATTGATGGAGTGGAAACAGTGAATGTAAATTTGGTTTTTGAACCGGAATGGAGCAAAGATATGATGTCAGAAGAGGCAAAACTTGAACTCGGATTTATGTAAATATAGTAATCGAGATAACGAAATAACGGACTTCAATAATGATATATTTTCTCAGCGACGCACATATTGGTTCAAGAGCATTGGAAGATTGGAGGCAGCATCAAGATGATTTTGCCGCCAAACTTCTTTCATTGAAGCAAGATGCAACCGCCGTCTATCTACTCGGCGATATCTTCGATTTCTGGTTTGAATATTTTTGGCGTAAGCCCGAAGGGTATGAAACCACACTAAATGCATTAAAAACACTGACAGAAAGCGGCATAGAGGTACATTTCTTTATTGGTAATCATGATATTTGGACTTTTGGATGGCTTGAAAAACAAACAGGTGTTAAGGTTCATAAAAAACCTCTTTCTATTACTATCAATGGAAAAAAATGCTTTCTGGCACATGGAGATGGGATAGTGCCGTCGTACATAATGAGTATATATCCCAAAAACATCCAACGAAAAATCAAGAATTTCATACTTCTGCGAAAAATCTTTCATAATCGGTTTTTGCAATGGTCTTTTAGGTGTTTTATGCCGCCGGCATGGGGCGACAAGTTCGGATACAACTGGGCAAAACGCTCAAGAGAAAAAGAACTGGCACACCCCGTAGGATACAAAGGAGAAAATCAAGAAGAACTTGTGCTCTTTGCCAAAGAAAAAGAACAGAGCACTCATTACGACTACTATATCTTCGGACACAGACACATAGAATTAGACCTCTGTCTTGCTACCAACAGCAGAGTCATTATTCTTGGAGATATGTTCAAACAATGGACATACGCACAAATGGACGACAAGGGAAACATAACACTCAAAAATTTTGAATAGAAATTATATTTACCACTAATCATTTAACCACATGCATACTCGTCAGGAACAACTCAGTGCCTTTGAGCGGCTACTCGATGTACAAGAAAATCTCAGGCAAAAATGCCCTTGGGATCATGAACAAACGATGCAAAGCCTTCGTGCATACACTATAGAAGAGGTATATGAATTGGCTTCGGCTATAATCAAAGGGGATATGACTGAGATAAAAAAAGAACTCGGTGATGTACTTGAACATGTTGTTTTTTATTCTCTTATTGCTTCAGAAGGCGGTAATTTTGACATAGCAGATGTCTGCAACTCACTGACCGATAAACTGATTTTTCGGCACCCACATATCTATCCACCAGAGGGTACTGAGGCGCAACATCTTGACAACTCAGAGCAAGTGGAGCAACAATGGGAACAAGTGAAACTTAAAGAAAAAGGCGGCAACAAGACTGTACTTGCAGGAGTACCTGATGCCCTACCATCGCTAATCAAAGCCTCACGCATACAAGACAAAGCACGAAGAGTTGGATTCGACTGGGAAGAAAGAAGTCAGGTTTGGGAAAAAGTAAAAGAAGAAATAGGTGAGTTGCAAAGCGAGATAGACAACTACAACCACGATAATATGGAAGCCGAATTTGGAGATGTGCTCTTCTCTATTATTAATGCCGCAAGATTATACGACATCAACCCCGACAATGCTCTTGAACGAACAAATCGTAAATTCATACGACGCTTCAACTACCTTGAACAAACAGCCAAAATGCAAGGCAAACAACTGAAAGAAATGACATTGCAGGAAATGGACGAAATCTGGAATCAGGCAAAACATATTGAAGAATAGAATTATTATAATCGCTAATTAGAGTATATTGTAAAACTCAAGAATAAAAGAAATCCTTTCGCAACTTATATTTTCAGCCTTTCACGCAATCTGCACACAACATTTTGGTATTCAAAATAATCTTTGTAACTTTGCCACGTATGAGAAAAATATTACATATCGTTTTTTGCTTATTGGCATTATTGGTTTTGCAGCCTGCAAATGCCGATGTGGCAATTACTCTGAAAAACGGGCAGACTATAGCAGGTAATGTGGTTTTTCAAAACGATGAAGTGATAGTAATAAAAGATTACGATGGTCAGCGGTTTCAATATCCAAGGGCTGAAATAGACTCGATAAACAACAATTTTACTCCGCTCGAGCCTGAAGAACAGCAGCAAGAAAAAACTCGCAAGGTAGCCCTAAACATCAAAGCATCAGGTGGTGTGGCTATTGTTCCTCACAACGAGGTTGGAGGCATGTTTTCAATAATGGCACATGTAGGTGCATGTAATGTTGCTAATAAGCGACTTTTTATTGGAGGTGGTATTGGCTATTTTGGCACATATATGAGCAGTAATTACGCATTTATGCCCATAGTTTTTCGAGTAGAGGCCCCTCTCACAACAACTAAATCTGCACCATTTATCGGGGCTTCGTTCGGATATGGTATAGCACCAAAAAAGAACTATAAGGGTGGATTGCATGGACAGGTAGATGCCGGTTGGAGACGACAGTTAGGCAAAAACTCTGCGTTATTGTTAGCACTAAATGCCTCTATTCAACAAGGTTCAGCCATGTTAACTGAAGATATAGAAGGTGAAGAATATACTCAAAAGACTACATTAACATTCTGCACTATTGGTGCATCAATTGCTATTCAATTTTGAAAAAGAAGACAAAATACAAGCAACCCAGCAAACGCAGTCATAGAATATGTATCATGCTGAATGATGAAGAGCTGCGTGCGGTAGAGAGATATCAAAAAAGATATCGTGTTAGGAATCGTTCTCGGCTCATCAGAGAAACACTTCTTACTAAGATTCTTAATCGTTTCTCGGCAGATAGTCCCACTTTATTTCCTGATATGTATAATTAATTTCGTTGTCTGATAGCCTCATATATCATAATACCGGCTGCAACGCTTACATTGAGTGACTCTATTGCTCCACTCATAGGTATTCTCACTTTCTGCGAGCAAAGTTTCAAGTTTTCTTCGTATATTCCCATATCTTCGCTTCCCATAATAATGGCTAATGGTCCGCGCATATCTGCTTGTGTATAGTTTTTATCGGCATGTTCAGTGGCAGCCACTACTTGCAAGCCGCTCTCAATCAAGAATCGAATAGCATCTTGCATCTGACCTACCTTGCATACAGGCAAAGAATGTAGTGCACCGGCAGATGTTTTTATTGCATCACCGTTTATTGCCACCCCACCGCGAGCAGGTATTACCACAGCATCAACCCCTGCACAAGCGCATGTACGGGCTATTGCTCCAAAATTACGCATGTCAGTAATGCCGTCAAGAATAACTACAAAAGGGACTTTACCTTGTTCGTATAGCGAAGGGATAATTTCTTCTAATTTATAAAAGGAGATAGGAGATATGAATGCAATTACTCCCTGATGATTTTTGTCGGTAAATTGCGAGAGTTTCTCTTGTGGTACACGCTGAATAGTGGTTGATGTACCCTCTAATTTCCCTAACAATTCTTTTGCCAAAGCCGAACTCATATCTCTCCTGATTAGCACTTTGTCTAATTCTTTGCCTGCATCTATAGCCTCCATCACGGCACGAAGCCCGAATATCATTTCTTTCTCCTTGGGCCGACGAGTTTTGTATTCAGAAGGATTGACAGTGCGACGATTGTTTTGCACCATGTAACTTTTATTATCTGTATTGGTCTCTATTGACTTACCATTAGGTCTATAAAATTTCATAATAATCTATCTAAAAATTTATTCTTTATCCAACCAATCTAAGAATTCTTGTATGTCTTCGTTATAAGAATAAGCCTTTCCTATTTGCTTACCATCAGATGTCAATTTCACATAGAATGGTTGGGCATTTGCTCCGTATTCTTTTCGTTGCACATACGACCACTTATCACCTATGGTCTTCAAAGTCTTTTGTTTTCCGTTTTCTGTAACTACAATTGGTTTCTCCAACTTATGCTTATCATCCACCATAAGGGTTACTATCACAAAATCTTGCAATTTTGCTTGTACTCTACTATCTGACAACACTTTTGCCTCCATTTTTCGGCAATTTACGCACCCATACCCAGAGAAATCTAACAATACTTTTTTACCCTCGTTTTGTGCTTTTAAGAGTGCATCATCATAATCATAGGCAACTATATTTTCTACTCTCTTTTGTTCTGAATCAGTCAATACCCAATCTTGCGTATATATAGGTGGCGCAAATGCAGATATTGCTTTTAGCGGTGCTCCAAAGAGTCCCGGCAGCATATATACAGAAAATGCCAGAGAGCAAATTGCCAAGAAGAATCTAAATACAGATATGCCTTGTGGTTTTTCTTCATGTCGGAAATGAAAAATGCCGAGCAGGTAGAGTCCTAACAACATAAAGATAATTATCCAAAGGCTAAGGAACACTTCTCTGTCAAGCAGGTGCCAACCATAAGCCAGGTCTGCAACGCTAAAGAATTTCAAAGACAAAGCCAATTCCAAGAAAGCAAGTACAATCTTGAAACTATCCATCCATCCGCCCGATTTAGGTAGTTTCTTCATCCAATCGGGGAACATGGCAAAGAGCGAGAAAGGCAATGCTAAAGCAAGGGCAAAGCCTAACATTCCTATAGCAGGAGCGAGCAACGATTTACCTGCCGCTTCTACAAGCAAAGTACCGATTATAGGACCTGTACAACTGAAACTGACAATAACTAAAGTAAAGGCCATGAGCAAGATACTCATTATTCCAGATGTAGAACGCGCCCTGCTATTTATATGTGTGCTCCAAGAAGCAGGTAAAGTAATTTCAAATGCGCCAAAGAAAGATAGTGCGAACAAAACAAGCAGGGCAAAGAAGAACAGATTTACAATAGCATTTGTAGATATATCATTGAGTGCACTTGCTCCGAATATGATAGTAACAATAAGTCCTAAACCTACATAAATAACTACAATAGACACTGCATAAATTATAGCATCTTTCAGTGCTTTTCCGCTTTCATTGCGTTTCATAAAGAAACTAACCGTCATCGGTATTATCGGCCAAACGCACGGGGTGAATATAGCCAATAAACCACCTAACAAGCCCATAAGGAAAATCCACCATAGTGAGTTTTGCGATGAGGATGCAGAGTTGAGTGAAGCAGAGGGCATGGTTATTTCAAACTCCTCTGTTGCCGGCGGAATACAACTCTCGTCGTTGCATGCCATGTACTCCACTGCAGCCGTAAGATTGACATGAGGATTGGGTAGAGTTAAAATGAAATCTACCTCTTGTTCATAGTAAGCCAAATTCATCTCGAACACCTCATCCCAAAATTCTTTTTTATTGCCTTTTACTCTTATTTCTTTTGGCACTATGATTTTGTCATTGGATTCATTTTCAGCATCATGCAACCTCACTTCAATATTGGTTGCGACAGGTCCTCCTTGCGGAATGTCAGTGGCATAGAGGTGCCATCCCTTGTCGATATTAGCATGAAAAACCACTTGAAAAAGGGAATCCCCCTGCAAATTGTTAGTGCTTATAGTCCAATGCACAGGCTCAAGTACTTGGGCCTGTGCAAAGCAACATAAAGCAATACTGCATAAGAGCAATATCTTTCTTTTAATATGCATTTACTTTTCTTTTTTGATTTCTAATTGCAATTCGTCTAATTGCGACTGGTCGATTATTCCGGGTGCGCCCAGCATAACATCTCTACCTTGGTTGTTTTTAGGGAAAGCGATGCAGTCACGGATACTATCAAGCCCTGCGAATAGACTAACAAAGCGGTCTAAGCCGTACGCTAAACCTCCGTGAGGTGGTGCACCATACTTAAAGGCATTCATCAAGAATCCGAATTTCTGTTGTGCTTGTTCGGGTGTAAAACCAAGTATCTCAAATATTTTCTGCTGTAATTTAGCATCGTGAATACGAATACTACCACCACCTACTTCAACACCATTTATCACCATATCGTATGCGTTAGCGCGTACGGCTGCAGGGTCGGTGTCAAGTAGCGGTATATCCTCCGGTTTGGGCGAAGTGAACGGATGGTGCATAGCCATAAGGCGCTGTTCTTCGTCAGACCATTCGTACATGGGGAAGTCTATAACCCACAGACATGAGTATTTATTTTTATCTCTAAGTCCTAATTGTGTTCCCATTTCAAGGCGCAATTCGCATAGTTGTTTACGAGCCTTGAGTGTGTCGTCGCCGCTGATAATAAGTATCAAGTCACCCGCTTGCGCCTGCATTGCTTCTTTGAGTTGTTGCAGCACCTCTTGAGTATAGAATTTATCTACACTTGACTTCACTGTTCCGTCGGCCTCAACGCGAGCATATACCAAGCCTTTAGCACCTACTTGCGGACGCTTAACGAAATCCGTCAGTTGGTCTATTTGTTTGCGGGTATAACTTGCAGCACCTTTGGCGCATATACCACCTATATATTGTGCATTGTCAAACACAGAGAATCCATAGCCTTTAAGTACATCCATAAGTTCTACGAAGCACATCTCAAAGCGAGTATCAGGTTTGTCGGATCCATAGTATTTCATTGCATCAGCCCATGTCATTCGAGGTAATTTGGGCAAATCAATTCCCTTAATCACCTTAAACAAATGCCTCGACATACCTTCAAACATATTCAATATATCTTCTTGTTCAACGAACGACATCTCGCAGTCGATTTGAGTAAATTCGGGCTGACGATCAGCACGCAGGTCTTCATCACGGAAGCATTTAACTATTTGGAAATAGCGGTCGAATCCTGCTACCATAAGGAGTTGTTTCAGCGTTTGAGGTGATTGCGGAAGAGCATAGAATTGTCCTTGATTCATGCGACTTGGCACAACAAAGTCTCTTGCACCTTCAGGTGTGGAATTAACCAAGACTGGGGTTTCAACTTCCAAAAAGCCTTGTTCGTCCAGATATCTACGCACCTCAAATGCCATTTTATGGCGCAATTCCAAATTACGGCGCACGCACTCGCGACGCAAATCCAAATAACGATATTTCATACGAATATCATCGCCACCATCGGTATCCTCTTCTATGGTAAAAGGCGGGGTGATAGACTCATTGAGGACATTAAGTTCTTCTACATTTATCTCTATATCACCTGTAGGAAGATTAGCATTTTTTGAATAACGCTCAACTACTGTTCCTCTTACTTGTAATACAAATTCACGACCTAATTTATTGGCTTTATCAAACACCAGGGCATTGGTTTCTTGATTGAAACTAAGTTGGGTGATTCCATATCTGTCGCGCAAATCAACGAAGGTCATACCTCCCATTTTACGGATACGCTGTACCCATCCGGCAAGCGTCACTTGCTCACCAACATTTTCTATACGGAGTTCTCCGCAAGTCTTTGTTCTAAACATTGTGCTATATTTAGTAATTTATTATATTGTTTCTACTTCTGAATTGATTTTTCTGATTAGTCCTTTGAGCACATCACCTGGACCAAATTCTCTAAAAGAGGTTGCTCCATTGGCTATCATATTCTGCACTGATTTGGTCCAACGCACAGGTGATGTGAGTTGTGCTAATAGGTTTTGCTTAATGTCGTCAGCATCGGTATGAGGTGCGGCATCTACATTCTGATAAATAGGGCAGATAGGATTTTTGAAGTCAGTGGTTAAGATAGCCTTACCCAGTTCGTCGGCGGCAGGTTGCATAAGCGGGGAATGGAAAGCACCTCCCACTTGCAATCTCAGTGCTCGTTTAGCACCTGCTTCTTTCATTAGTTCACATGCTTTTTCTATTCCTGCAACTGTTCCGGAAATAACCACTTGTCCTGGGCAGTTATAGTTGGCTGCAACTACTATCTGGTCTTTGATTGAAGCACAAACCTCTTCTACTTTTTCGTCAGGTAGAGCAATAACAGCCGCCATAGTGCTCTCTTGCAATTCGCATGCTCTCTGCATAGCCATGGCACGCTTAGAAACAAGCAAGAGAGCGTCTTCAAACGACAAAGCGCCACAAGCCACTAATGCAGAAAATTCGCCTAAGGAGTGACCGGCCACCATATCAGGCACACCCGCATCGCTTACCAAATATGAAATTACTGAATGTAAAAATACAGCAGGTTGAGTTACCTTGGTTTGTCTAAGGGCTTCGCTATCACCCTCAAACATAATATCAGTTATACGAAAACCAAGCAAATCATTGGCTTTATCAAACAACTCTTTCGCAAGAGTTGAGTTCTCGTAAAGGTCTTTGCCCATTCCTGTGAATTGGGCGCCTTGACCCGGAAATACAAATGCTTTCATCATTATTTTTTAATAAATTTACCTATTCTTACTTCATCCTCACCAACGGCTCTTATTATATAATTACCCGCATTGAGGCCGCTAACATCCACCTTCTTTGAATCTGTTACCAATACCACAGCGCCAGTAATGTCAACCACTTGAATACTTGCCACTACAGGCATATCTATGTACAAATAGTTAGTGGCAGGATTGGGATATACATTTAGGTTCAAACTTACATCTTCTAAGGCATCGTTATTTTCCATCGGCTCTTCATGAATTTTTCTACTTACTTGTATAATAAGTTGGTATGTACCTATCTCGCCTTTTTTCTGAGGCTCAATTTTGATATATAATTCTGCGTTTTTCTCAATCTTAATTTGTGGCATACGGCTATCATAATCTCTGCTCCACTGACCATTATCCAACTTATATGACATTGTTGCAGCCACTGTATATCCTTTGCTTGTTCCGGCATGATAAAGTACCGTATTTATAGTATAATCGTATTTATCGTTTTTGAGATTGACAACATAATAGTCCACATCATCCTCGCTATGAATCGTTACTTGCTGCGTGTTAATTGTTGTCAAATCATCTTTAAACGAGTATCCCAAGTTAAATGCCATATCTTCGGTGTCGTTATACTCAAATGCGTCAGGCAAGACAGTTGGTACCGGCTGTACTGTAATTTCCACACTTGTAGGATTGGGATAATCGCCTCCCAATAGCATCCATTCACCTGTGTTGCTATCTTTATATTCTATCAAAAGTTGGAACACACCTTCTGTTTTCCAAGTTACATCAAAGTATATCACAGCAGTCTCACCGGTTGCGATTCGATTACCATCTTCAAGAGAGATTGTTTTCTCCTGAAGTATCGTTTGTTGACCTTTAGAATCGTTTTGTACTAATCTGATTGCACCTGTGTAGTCGTTTTCCGAGATATTTTTTACCTGAACATACATGGTTGCTACATCATCGGCAAAATACGACCCTGTGTACATGCTCAATTCGCTCATCATCTGAAGGTCGGTTTTTTGATATACCGTAAGTTTTACTCTTGACTCATAATTATCATTGCCCACCGGTATTGCCTGATAACCGGTTGGAATATAGTAAAATTGCACATAATATGTACCGGGATATATGTCTTTGTAGCCACTCAAATCAAACTGAATAATATCGGTTAGAACGCTCTCGCCGGATTTTAGCAAATTGTCTTCTAATTCGATGCTATTGATAGGCCAAACATTAGTAGAGTCTTTGTCATACAACGAAACCATTAGTTCTCCTTCGAAATCATCAATACCCGAGTTTGTAATCTCGCCCTGTAGAGTCAGAATATCTGCGTTATATCTAAGAGAGTCGCTTGATATTGCAATCTCAGACTTCATTTGTAAGTTATAGTGTTTGGAATTAACTGCAGGGTCAGCCGAAGGATCGTTAGGTCGGATGTTATATAGTGCGTATTGTTGATTAGTAAAGTCATAATCTCCTCCACCGATACCATAACTTGATGTTGGGCGAAGCGCATTGAGCGAGTAGAAACCATCGTCAACACCACTCCACCCCCAATTGAAGTGGAAATAGTCATTACTATCGTACCCATCCATTACAAAACAGTGAACACCTCCACTATAAATTATAGGTCGCTTCTCGTCTAATTCTTTTTTTAATATCTCTTTCCATTCACTTTCATAATAGAGGTTTGAGTAGTCTTCGGGTGAATATCCCCAACCAAAGTTATATCCGCCGTCAAGCATTGCATCAGAATAACTGAAATAATTAATCAAGCCTGTACCTGCATCTGACACTGTTGCTCCACTCTCTTCACCATACATCATATTGCATGCGACACCACAGTTGAACATCAATTCAGCAACTGCATTGACTTGATTATTACTGCTGTATTGGTCTAAATATAGTGGCATATCAGCCCAATCAAATTCCACTTGTGAGAAGTCAGAACTGATTACTCCGTATGGCCAGTTGCGATTATATCCTGCATTTTTATATTCCTGATTGGTGTAAGAATAACTATTATATCCTGTACCTTTCTTAGGCCATTCCCAGTATTTCATTACTTGTGCAACGGCAGTAGCCACACAACCCGTTACTGCATGTCCGTAATATGGATTACCTGTCAGATAAGAGTCAGCAGGACATAGCCTGTTGTAATAAGGTGCTTGATCCCATGTAGTAGCAACAAGTGCCGGAACCACCTCAACAGCAGTTAGTGCAGTAGATTTCTTGAGGTTATTCCATTCCAGAGCAACACCTTCTTCCTGCTCCCATTTATTCTCACGCGCTATCTTGATTTCTTTGTCATATATAGACAGCCATTCACTGATATTATCAGGCAACATGTCTAACTGAAAACTACCATTTTTGGAATAGGCTAACACGGGGGTTGCTCTGTCGTCTGCGGCTATTAAAACCCAGCCCTTACCATCCTCGTTTTCAAACACATAAAACTCCCTTGGATCGGTCTGCGCAGAGGACTTTAGGCGTTTGAGTTGTATTTTGCCGTTTTTAACTTGCATTCCCATAAAATTGCCGGCCACAACTGCAGCATCAGATTCAGATACACGCTCTGCAAACACATTCGCAGCCACTATCAAACACAAAAACAAATAGAATAGTTTTTTCATAAAAATATGTGGTATTAAGTTTATACTTATTTTTCTTTCTTGTCTTTCTTTCCGAATAACGAGAAATGGACATATCGCTTCGGATGTGCTTTTAGGTCAACTAATAAACTATCAGCGTTTTCTACCGCATCGTTGATATTGACATACAATGCCTTATCGTTTATCAATAATCCCAATGTACCTTCTTTGGAATTGATAGATGCCACTACACCTTTGACATTGTCCATAGTAGAATCTACTTTAGCAACAGTGGCTTTCAAATCTACATCTTTTACATTCTCCGTAAGTTTTTTCACATCTGCCATTGCTATTTTAGCATCACCTACTATCACAGGCACATCTTCTTTGATTACTTTCTTTAGATCTGCAGAAGAAGCACTTAAATCTGTAGTAATCTTATCCACTTTTGCGAGTGAATTTTTGATATGATCACCCTCTAATTGGCTATTAACCTGTGTCACTAATGAATCCACTTTTCTTACGGCCTGATCAACATCCTCAAGCAGTCCTGCCTGCAAACTCTCAAGCAGCCCGGGGACAACAATTGTGGGCAAAGTATCACCTTCATGATACTTTACTTCTGCTATTCCTGTTGGTATATTCAGTTGCAATGCCTCACCGCCAAGTACTCCTTGTGACACCAATGCTAACTGAGTTCCATCAACCAAAAGCACATCTTTTTTTACTGACAATATAACGGTAAATCCGTCAACTTGAGTAAAGTCGTATGAAATTTTATCCACCTGACCTACTTTATATCCACGCACATATACAGGCGCTTGCTCGGTCAAGCCGTTTATATTCTCAAACTTACCAACATAAGAGTAAGTTGAGGTAAAGATATTCACTCCTTTAAGAAAATTCCATCCGAAATACAACAAAAACAAGGCAATGATAGCCAAAATTCCTACTACAATCTCACGAGAATATTTTTTCATATTGATTAGTTGATTTATCTGATACTAATTATGTCTTTTGAATTTTACGAGCATATCTGCTCATATTACTTACTATATCATCCATCCACTATTTTTTCTCCAATGCTTCTTTTACTGAAATTTGTTTTCCGTCTAAGAATGCCACAATAAAGCAATCTGAGAACTTCTCCCTAAGTTTCTTTTGCAAATCGAGTGCTTTCTGATAGTCAGTTTCATTGCCCACCATGTACTTGTAGAAATTGCCTGCTTTGACATAATCGGCATTTTTCACTCCCTTGAATGTACTATCACCTGCTTTGAGTGGCGCTTTTACGGCAAATATCTGCACCCTATATATTGGCTTGGAAACTTCCTTAGATGCCACTGCCGGCTTTTTTTCTTCAGTTTTCTCTACTTCTTTTTTCTCCTTTGATTTGGTCTGTTTTTGCTGTTTGTCTTTCTCTTCTTCAGGCAATGTCCAAGGCAATTCCTTTTGCTCCTCCTTAACTTCTTCTTTTTCCTCTTTTACTTGTCGCTTTTCAAGCGCTGCTTTGTATGACCTGAAAGCATTGAAAATAGCCATTGCTATCTGTTGTTTGCCTTGCTCTGATGCCAAGAATTGTTCTTCCTCTTTGTTGGTTATAAAGCCCATTTCGACCAATACAGACGGACAAGCAGACTTATGCAGTACCCAGAAACCGGCCTGCCTTACGCCACGATCCACCCTGCCTGTTTTGACAAAGCACTGCTGGACAGCAGAAGCGAACTGAAGCGACTTGTCTAAATACTGATCCTGCATAAATTCGAACATTATGTAACTCTCAACGGAATTAGGGTCAAAACCTTGATAAGTGGTTTTATAGTCATCTTCTAGCATCATAACAGAGTTTTCACGCATTGCCACATCCAAGTTTGACGCCATCTTATCCATACCCAAAGTAAAGGTCTCGGCTCCTGTTACTTTCTTATTTTCAGCCGAATTAGTATGCACGCATATAAACAAATCAGCATTATGCTTATTTACAAAATTTGCGCGTTCTTGCAGGGTTAAAAACACATCGGTTTTTCGAGTCATAAATACATCCACATCACTGCACGAATCTTCAATAAGTTTAGCCAAACGCTTGCTTACAGCCAAGTTCAAGTCCTTTTCTTTTGCTATACTGCCAATCGCACCAGGGTCATGTCCGCCATGACCGGCATCTATAACCACAGTAAATGAGCATGCCAAAAACCATGTTATAACTACTGAAAACAAAACAGTTAGCCGCTTATATATGTATGTTTTCATAACCATTCACATTTACGCACATTAAGCACGGCAAAGGTACAAAAAAGGTTTGAAACTGCAAAATCTCTAAAATTCCCTATAAATTTACTCCTTGAGGGCATAATAACTATTTGAAGGTAAAGAAAATTTTGCAATTTTGTTGATTGGAATGTTTTTTGTAATTTTGCAAGGTAGTATGTATTATGAGCAAATGTGCCCATAATGAAGACTAATGTTTTGCATATCAAGAAAATAGTATTTGCAGTTTTCTCTCTGCTTTTACTACAATTGATGTGTGCACAGTTATTATGTGCACATACATTGCCTATTGATACTACCTTTAATAACACTTCTGACAGTATTCAGCAAAGCCCAAAACACACTCATCTGCCTGCCGATTCGCTTGCCGCCACAAGCGATTCGCTGAAAGTTAAGCAAGACTCTCTACAATTATCCTCTGATTCGCTAAAACCACTAACCCGACCACATCGAGTACCCAAAGATAGTCTTAGCCGCAGATATTCTTCCACCGACTCTATCGATTCTTCAACATATCAACCACCTGAGCGCAAGAGCAATATGGTGGACGCTCCTATAGAATATACAGCCAAAGACTCTATTGTACTAACAGGTACGGGTATAGCATTTTTGCATGGCGAAGGCGACCTGAAATACAAAGATATGACCCTTACGAGTGAGTACATACGCGTAAAGATGGATAGTTCGACCATATATGCCAAAGGTGTGTATGATACAATTAACAACGAGTGGGTTGGCAGACCTGTATTTGAGCAAGGTGAGGATAATTATCAAACCAACGAAATTACATATAATCTAAAGACACAGAAAGGATACATAAGGCATGTGGTAACTCAGCAAGGCGAGGGATATATCATTTCAGAAAGGACAAAAAAAATAGATAACGAGAATCTGATGATGGCGGATGGCAAATACACCACTTGCGATGATCATGAGCACCCTCACTTCTACCTTGCGATGACTAAAGCCAAAGTACGCCCGAAGCACTATATAGCCACAGGACCGGCATATATGGTAGTAGGCGACGTACCACTGCCATTGGCTATTCCTTTCGGATTTTTCCCATTCACCGATAAAAACTCTTCGGGTATCATCATGCCGCAATTCGGCGATGACTACACGCGAGGTCTATACCTAAGAAACGGAGGTTATTATTTTGCCATCAACGATTATGTAGATTTACAAATAGTGGGCGACCTATATACAAAAGGCACATGGGCTATAAAGGCTTCGAGCAAATATGTATGGAGATACCATTTCAACGGCAATATCTCGTTTGACTACAGAAAAGATGTTACAGGTGAGAAAGGTATGCCTGACTATACAGCGGCGACCAATATGTCAATTAAATGGACACACACACAAGACCAAAAAGCAAATCCGTACAATAATTTCTCGGCAAGTGTAAACTTCTCTACTTCGGGCTACAACCGCTCGAATATCGATAGTTATTACAATGCCGCCGCTAACTCGGAGAACACCAAATCGTCAAGTATCAACTATACACAGCGTTTTCCGGACTCTCCTTGGTCTATTTCAATGTCGGCTCTCGTCAGTCAGAGAACCAAAGACTCAACAATAAGTCTGACTTTGCCTGATATCAATGTGTCTATGAGCCGCGTATATCCTTTCAAACGAAAAAATCCAATAGGCAAAGAGAAATGGTATGAGAAAATTTCAATCAGTTATACGGGAAACATAAAGAACTCTATCGACTGCAAAGAAAACTATCTTTTCCACTCTAATTTCCTTAACGACTGGCGCAACGGAGTAAAACATTCTATTCCCGTGTCTGCATCATTTACCTTATTCAAATATCTTACATTAACACCAACCATCAATTACAACGAGCGTTGGTATTTTCAGCGCATAGACCAACAGTGGGACAAAGAACAAAACACTGTGGTTAGAGATACAACCAATGGTTTTTACCGCGTTTGGGACCTTTCAACGGGAGTTAGTTTAAGCACCAAAATATATGGTTTTTACACCCCTATTCGCAAACTCTTCGGTGATAAAGTAGATCGTTTCCGCCATGTACTCACTCCAAGTATCAGTTTCAACTATACTCCCGAGTTCTCAAAACTACAAAAGAAAATGAATACTAACTACTATGGCGAGTACTTAAAACCAACAGTAGATAGTCAAACGGGTGATACTACATGGAATCCTGTTACATACTCCCGCTATCAAAACGGCATGTTCGGTACGCCTTCACAGATAGCCAATGGTAGTATCAGTTTTTCTCTTGGCAACAACCTTGAGATGAAAATCAGAAACGATAAAGATACAACGGGGAAAAATCCATATAAGGTAATATCGCTTATTGATAACTTCTCAATAACAGGAGCATATAATTTTCTTGCAGACTCAATGAAATGGTCTAATTTTACCGCCAATTTACGCATCAAACTCCCGCTAAACTACACTCTCAATCTGTCGGGACAATTCGACCCATATATGTACGAATTGAATGCAGACGGCAACCCCGTGCGTACCAACAAACAGTATTGGCATCATAAGAAATTCCTCAATTTCTTAGGCACAAGCACCTCCATCAGTTACACCTTCAACAATCAGACTTTCAAGAAATGGTTTGATAAGAAAAATGGCAAAAAGACTTCGGATACGCCGCCACCAACAGAATCCGAAAGTCCTTCGGACGAGTCGGTCGAATTAGACCCGTCAGCCAAGGCTAAAAAAGAAAGAGAAGCCAAAAAAGAAGAAGTGGAAGCAGGATATGTAAAGACCGATTTTCAGTGGAGCCTAAGCATCAACTACACTGTCAGATATGCCGAAGATCGCAGCAGTTTCAACTACGATAAAATGAAATACAACATGCAATGGACACACAACCTCTCGCTGTCTGGCTCGCTGAGTTTAGGCAAAGGCTGGAAAGTAAGTGCCACCACCTCTTATGACTTCAAAGCCAAGCAATTCACCTACACCAATTTCAATGTATCTCGCGACCTGCACTGCTGGTCAATGTCGTGTAGTTTTGTGCCCTTCGGACCCTATAAGAGTTACACCTTCCACATCGGCGTAAATGCCGCTATGCTGGCTGACCTTAAATATGACAAGAGTAGCACATCAAGCACCAACGCAAATGTAAATTGGTGGTAGAAGAAAATGATAGAGGATTTAGAAGGTTTAGATAATTTAGAAGAAATTAACAAACAAAAATAAGATTATGATAAAGAAAAATCAGATTGTGAAATTGGTATATGATATGTATGTCAGTGCCGATGAAATAGGTAAAGAGACCTTGTTGGAAACCACAACCGGCAAGCACCCGCTTGTATATTGTCATGGAGTTGGTATGATGTTGCCGGCATTTGAGCAAGCGCTTCAAGATAAGGATAAAGATGACGATTTCGACTTCCGTCTTAAAGCCTCACAAGCCTACGGAGAGTATGACCCGGAAGCAGTACTCACTCTTGACAAAGAGTTGTTTGAAATTGATGGCAAGTTTGACGACAAAAGGGTATATGAAGGCGCCATTGTTCCTATGACCACCACTGACGGACAAATAGTCAGAGCACAAGTGGTAGAAATAACCAACGAAAAAGTAACCATCGACCTCAACCACCCATTAGCAGGCGAGGACTTACATTTCATAGGGAAAATCATTGATATTCATGACGGTAGCAAAGAAGAAATCGACCAACTGCTTCATCCTCAATGTGGTGGATGCGGTGGAGGTAAATGCGGCAATGGCTGTGGAGATGATTATCAGGGCGGCTGCGAAGGCAATTGCCAAAACGGATGCGGCAACTGCTGCGAATAATATAAAACCAGCTAAAGGGTATCAACCAATTATACTATTCCATTTCTACTAATTATGCGTATTTAACGATTTCCGCTCTGCGAGCGATGTCGAATCAGATTCGACATAACAGAAGAAAGTTTTTTAGAGGTTTAGAAGTCTTAGATATTTTAGAAGTTTGGAAAGTTTAGTGCATTATAAAAACATTTTGTCCATTTAGAAAAAACTCATTATCTTTGCACGATTTTTCGAGTCATTAGTATTAACCCGTTTGGCAATGTCGAAATTGGAAGTAAATCGCTCCCAATGCCAAACAAAAAACACACATTAAATTTATGAATATCGTACAGAAAACCATCACATTACCTGATGGTCGTGAGATTAAACTCGAGACCGGTAAATTGGCCAAGCAAGCCGATGGTGCAGTGATGGTTACTCTCGGCAACACTACAGTGCTTGCCACCGTTTGTTCGGCAAAAGATGCCGTACCGGGCACTGATTTCATGCCCCTCACAGTTGAATACAAAGAGAAATTTGCAAGTATGGGACGCTTCCCCGGCGGTTTTACTCGCCGCGAAGGCAAGGCTTCGGACTACGAAATCTTGATAGCACGCCTTATCGACCGTGCATTGCGTCCTTTGTTCCCAAGTAATTATCACGCAGAGACATTCGTTAATGTTACTCTCTATAGTGCAGACGGGGTGGATATGCCTGAGTCAATTGCAGGTCTTGCGGCATCTGCGGCTCTCACATGCTCTGATATACCTTTTGAAGGTCCAATTTCAGAAGTACGCGTGGCACGAGTAGATGGTGAGTTTGTCATCAATCCTACTTTTGAGCAATGCGAAAAAGCCGACATTGAACTGGTAGTTGCTGCCACATTAGATAATATCATGATGGTAGAAGGCGAGATGAAAGAGGTTAGCGAGGCAGAGATGCTCGATGCTATTCGCGCTGCTCACGAGGCTATCAAACCCCAATGCCAGGCACAATTAGAGATGATGGAAGCATACGGCAAGACCGTAAAACGCGAGTATTGCCACGAAGAAAACGACGAAGAGTTGCGTCAGGCAGTGCATGATGCATGCTATCAGAAAGCATACGAACAGGCCACCTCGGCTGACACCGACAAACACCACCGCGAAGAGATGTTCACCCAAATCAGAGAAGACTTCAAAGCACAATTCTCAGAAGAAGAATTGGAGACTAAGGCTGCTCTTATCGACCGTTATTATCATGATGTAGAGAAAGAGGCTATGCGTCGCGCTGTTTTGGACGAAGGCAAGCGCTTGGATGGCAGAAAAACCACAGAAATCCGTCCTATCTGGTGCGAGGTTAGTCCATTGTCAGGACCTCACGGAAGTAGTATCTTCACCCGTGGCGAGACCCAATCGCTCTCCACTGTTACCCTCGGCACAAAACGCGACGAAAAAATGGTGGACGAGGCTATAGTGCAAAAATACGAGCGTTTCTTGCTGCATTATAATTTCCCGCCTTTTGCAACAGGCGAAGCAAAGGCTGCGCGAGGCGTCGGCCGCAGAGAAATCGGTCATGGCAACTTGGCCTTGCGCGCGCTCAAACCCATCATCCCTGATAATTATCCTTACTGCGTGCGCGTAGTGAGCGATATCTTGGAGTCGAATGGTTCCAGTTCGATGGCTACCGTTTGTGCAGGCACATTGGCTCTGATGGACGCAGGTGTACCTATCAAAAAACCTGTCTCAGGTATTGCTATGGGACTTATATCTGAAAACAAAGGTACTAACTATGCAGTGCTCAGTGATATCCTTGGCGACGAGGACCACCTTGGCGATATGGACTTTAAGACCACAGGTACACGCGACGGTCTGACTGCATGCCAGATGGATATCAAAGTAGATGGGTTGAGTTATGAGATATTAGAGAATGCTCTTCGTCAGGCTCACGAAGGTCGTATGTATATCCTCAACAAAATAGAGGAATGTATGCCTGCTCCGCGTCCTGACCTCAAGCCACACGCTCCAAGACTTATCTCCTTCAATATACCCAAAGAACTTATTGGTGCTGTTATTGGCCCTGGTGGCAAGATCATACAAGGCATACAAGCCGACACCAATACCGTCATTTCTATTGACGAAGTGGACGATTATGGAGTTGTTGAAATTGCATCTAACAACAAAGATAATCTTGACGCTGCATACGCTAAGATTCGCGCTATAGTGGCACTGCCTGAGGTAGGCGAGACTTATGCAGCCACAGTCAAGAGCATCATGCCATACGGTTGCTTCGTAGAATTTATGCCGGGCAAAGAAGGTCTGTTGCATATCTCAGAACTCGATTGGAAACGCTTTGAGACTATGGAAGAAACGGGCATCAAAGAAGGCGATGTTATCAATGTCAAGTTGCTTGAGATTGACGAGAAGACCGGCAAGTTCAAACTCTCTGCTCGTGTTTTGAAAGAGAAGCCCGAAGGGTATCAAGAGCCTGAACGCCGTGAGCGTCCTCAGCGCGGAGAGCGTCCACAGCGCCCACAACGCGAAGGCAACCGCGAAGGACATAGTTATCCTCGTCATGACGAGCGTTTTGGACACGAAACGCGTCGCCCACGCGACCCCGAATCAGACGGAGCAAGACTGAGAAGGGAATAATAATATCCAAAGAGAGCATAGAACAAGACATGCTCTCTTTATTTTACTGAATCAGTCTTTGGATTTTTCGACACAATTATAAATAACATAAATCAAAAATACTAAAAATCATGAAAACAAGTACTAAAATTTGGATGTGCCTTGGTGGAATAGCCCTTGTGGCTTTAGGTGTGTTATGCATCATTTATCCGGGCAGCACTATCGTTTCGTTAGCATGGGCATTCGGACTTATGCTTATAGTTTCCGGCTGCAGCACTTTTGGTGTATGGGCCACTTTACGCAGAATCAATCCCTTTAGCGGACTGACTTTTCTTGCAGGTATTCTTCAAGTACTACTCGGTATAGTACTGATTATCAACCCCGCTCCTTTGGCTGTTGCACTGCCGTTTATATTTGCTTTTTGGGTGATGTACGAAGGTATCAATTTGCTTATGGATTCTTTCAACTATAAGCGTCTTGGTTGGAAACGCTGGTGGGTACTATGCTTACTGGGCGTACTTATCATCTGCGCCGGATTTTACGGCATGTTCTATGACCCCGCAGCATCAGCAAAAACTATAGCATGGCTCGTGGGATTGGGTATTATCTTCGATGGAATCGGCTACTGGGCTAAAGTGGCCGCTATAAACCATGTAGAGAAAAAACTCAATAACATTGCTAAACACATCAATCAAGTGATTGATATAGAAGATGTAGAAGAAATCAAATAATCTGTTCTTAACTGCATCGTAAGTAGTCTGCTTACATTATATAATAAGTCCCGATAGGTTTATTTATCTACCGGGACTTATTTTATCACTACTCATATCAGCACTTATTATAATGTATCGTCATCCGCAGAACCATTCGTCAATCTATTTCAACTATTAAACAGAAATATACTACAGTCTGGTAAAACAATATATTGGTATATGAGATAAAGTTTGTAAATTTGCGAGTTGTAATGTGCATACCTGCGCTAAAGCACACACGAGGCGTAGATTAAAGGTAGCCACACACTGCCATGCACAAAAACGCTAACCTGCACACAAAATGAAAAACACTATCAGGCAAATGATGGCGGCATTATGCTTATTTGTAGCATTATGCGCAAACGCCAATGAAAACAGTTTCGTGGGAATCTCCACGAGTCAGAATCCTATCTATACAATTTCGTCTAAATCGGTTCGTAGCACTAATAACAACAATGGTGTTACGAGTGGTGCTTTGGTACTTCCTAAAATGAGTTCTTTGGGAGGTAGCATGTATAGTGCACCTGTCACTATTCCTTTTTCTGAGAACATACAGTTGGCGGAACCAAACATGTCTTCAAATAATGCTGTCGTTCGTCCGTGGCGTGAGGGGGCTGCCGGTTCACACGATGACGACCCGGGCGAGGTAGCACCCATTGGTGAAGGTTGGGTAATGGCTTTGCTTGCGCTTATTATGATGGCAGTAAAAGTCTTTGAACGCCAACGCAAGAAAAAAGCATAAGAATACCCATAGATATGCTTTATTATTCCTGATATATATATATATGAGTGTATATATAAGGAATATATTAAAGCCAAAGACGATATTTGACAGATTGGATTTACCGCAAAACGATGCAAGACTTGGAATAAATGCGCTAATTGGCACATAAACTTGCAGCTATCAAAAAATTATCGTACTTTTGCAGTTGCAGGAGGTAGAGTATCATGTACTCGCCTACATACAAGAGCACGAGCTTCAGTGGGCGCCGATATTTAAGAGCGCGAGTGTCCACACTCGCAAAGGTAGAACAAATAATAATAAACTGAATCAACAACAAACAGAAAGGAAGAAAACCTATGGCTACAGTAACATTAAGTTACAATCCGAGAAACAAGAATGCACAAAAGACTCTTGATTATATCTTATCATTAGGTTACTTCCATAAAGAAGAACCAGCAAAAGAAAATAACGGCTCTAAGAAAAAAACAGCAGTTCGCCCATGATTTTCGTGAAGCCATAGAGCATGGCAAAGCTTTCAAAGAAGGAAAGATGGAATTTCGTACAATAGATGGTTTGTTGAACGAGTTATAAACGAGAATAATCGATAGTCATGGAAGAAACAACGAAAACATATTTTTTAATATACAACAAATTAAACGAATTTAGCAAATTTTCTTAGTCTAAAATCACCCAAAATTACCCAAAAAATTCTTTTTAGTTGTCATAAATTATCCTAAATCACAAAATAGAATTTTATTATCTCTTATATAGGTAACTTTTATAATTAACTAAAAGCGGTAAATCCAATTAAGCGGATTTACCGCTTTTATTTTGCTATTATTAGCCAAAAAATACATTAATACTCGAAAAAAACCTCGTCAAGAGGAAAATATATAACAACGAAATTAAAACTACAAAGATATGAAAACGAATTTACTTAACTCGTCTGAATCTGAAGTGAGAAACAACAGTATATTATATGGTGTCACAGAGGGCGCTGCATCGTCTGTCGTCTCTGCTGTATCTGTCCCGTATGTGTCCCGTAAGTCGCTCGTGAGCCGCCTTATGCGCACCGCTGCCGTAGTAATGCTACTGATGACTGTCGGCGTAGGAGATATGTGGGGCTATACATTATACTTATATACTGGTTATTTCTCTTCGTGGAACGATGGAAGTGCTGCTTTTCAGGTTTATACCAATTCAAATGAAAATTTCACCTCACTCGGCAATAATTGGTATTCTGTAGATGTCGGAACATTTTCAGGAACTGCTTATGTAAAAAGATACAACTCTGACTATAGCGAAAAATGGAATGAATTTTCGGTTTCTATTTCTTCAACAAATAATGTTGTAAGAGCAACAGATTGGAACGCAGGAGGAGCATTTAGCATGTATATAACCGGTGATAATTGGAATAGCATAGGCTCTTGGGCAACAAATAACGCCAATGGTAAAATGACCATTAGCAGCGGAACAGAGTTCAGTAAAACGTTTACCAATGTTGTTGCTTCTGCACATCAATTTAAGATTGTGGAGATGGGAACATGGGATAGAGCCATTGGTTATAGCAGTAGTCATACATGCACCAATGGTACTATTACTGATAATAGTGGAAACATACAATTCACCCCATATATCAATACGGGAACAACTACTATCAAGTATAATGTGTCCACAGGGAAAGTGACTATCACTTGTCCGCAGATTCCAATTACACTCAGCAAGAATGGTGGCGCTGCTGACGGGTCTGCTAAGGCAGATGTAGGCAGTTCTACTCTTTCTGACTACACGGGAGTTACTCGTACTGATTGGAACCTTACCGGCTATTGGACAGCCACAAGTGGCGGCTATCAGGTTATGAATAATGATGGCACTTTAGTCTCGTACAATTCAAATATATCAGCTTACCTGAACACAAACGGGACATGGAAGAAAACAAGTGCTACCACTCTCTATGCTCAATGGTCACAAGACCCGAGTATTGGTTCACTTACTGAAGCAAATTCTACATCTAAGGTGTGGATAGGAGAAAATCCTACAGGTGCTCTGACATTCACCGCTACATCGAGCAATGTCAGCAGTGGGGCAAGCGTTTCGTGGTCTATCTCAGATGCGTCAAGCGGAACATTCACTCAGACAGCAAGCAGTTATAGTGGAGCAACCTGGACCTATACACCTGCTTCCACCGGCAGCAAGACTATTACGGTGACAATGAGTGTTGGCGGTACTGATTACACCAAGACATATAATCTGACCGTTTATGAACGCTGGAATATATATGTGCAAAACAACTGCAACTGGGCAAACGGCGTTAATTACTATACCTATGGCAACGGAGAAAATGCTGCATGGCCCGGTGTATGTGGAACCGACACCGGCTGCGAGGTATATCAAGGCACATGGTATAAGGTAACTCTTGACTCTTATTATACCAATTTCATTTTAAACAATGGCAATGCAGGAGAGCAATCTGAAAACCTTTCCATGAGCAAGTCAACTTATACAGCCGGAACATTTTGGTATTTTAATTATCATGAACAACGCGACGGAAAAAAGTATTATTATTTGACCAATAACACCTCTCTTGCAGCTCCGACGGTAACTCTCGACACAGGCGATGATGCAAGTTACATGGTCAACACCAATCAGATTTTCGTCACCGGACATATCACCAACTATGGTGGCGATGGCAGTGCTGCAAAAGACATGCTTGAGGTTGGTTTTAAGATAGGCGACACAGAATACCCCATGACTTGTAAAGAAGGGGATAATGCTGCATATTTCTGGGGCTATATAACCGGTTTGACAGCGGATACATCATATACAGTCAAAGCATACGCTAAGAATATAGCAGGGACAGGAGTCAGTTCAAACTCAAAGTCAATTACAACTCGTTCCACCGGTACTACTACCATTAAGGTTCGTAGTGCTTTGGCGCGCACCGCTCCTAAGATTTACGCATGGACAGGTGAAGCGAGTTGCAATGGCACAAAGCAAGAAAATGCGACAGCCCCAGGTACAACCATGACATTAGCAGCAACAGGTACGGTATATAAATGGTACACCTATGACCTGCCTAACACCTACAATAAGTTCTACATAAGTGAAGGAACAAGTGCAACACAGACCGATAATTTCGACAATCCATTTGAGGAAACATGCTATTGGTATGCTCCGACAGAGAATAACACAGATGGTCATAAACGCATGGGCACAATGATATGTCCGTCGTTTGAACCACAACTGATGATTGACGACGGCCAAAATGGTTCCTTTAAATTTGAAGATATGTCTCTTACCACAGGTACTGCCGCAAAAAGTATGACGCTGACAGGTGGCAAGACCTACCGCTTCAAGATTATTTATCAAGGTGAGTACTTCTCAAAGAACTCTACATCACTCAGTTGCGCTACTCGCGAGGTAGCAGCATTGAACGCTTCCGATGAAGACAACCTTACGCTGCGCGTGGACTTCACAGGCACATATACTTTCAACTTCAACACAACATCCAAGAAGCTTGAAATTACTTTCCCAACCATCAATAAACTCCTGTTTTACGATGGTGAAGGGAACTTAACCAATGACTATGACTTTGGAACTCCTACAAGCAATACTTATTCCAAGACAATAGAAAATATGACAGCAAACACCACCTATCAATTTATGGTGGTATACAACTGCAACTTCTACTGCTTCAAGACCGGTTCACCTGCAGCACGCGCTAATAACCCAAGCAACCCTGTTACTGCATACAATTGCGACAATCCATGGAGCATGTATGCCAACGAATCGGGCACACAAAATTGCTATATGACTACCACGCTTGCAGGCGACTACACCTTCTCTTTCAATTCAAACACTTCAAAACTGACAATACAATACCCACAGAATATCATATTATCATGTAATAAAAACTCTTGGACGACAACAACAAATATGACAGCAGTCGCTGGCAGCAGCACTAAATACTACTATGATATTTCTCTTGACGCTGACGCAGACGAAGAGTTTAAGGTAGTCTATAATTCGGCATGGTATGGTGCTTCAGGTGCAAATGAATATATCACTTCGTCAGACGCAGGCACTGCCAAGACGCTTACAGCCAATGGAAATAATTATCATCTTGCTGCAACAATGGGTACAACCTATCGTTTCACCTTCGACAAAAATGACAAAACCATCACTGTAACTTATCCATCACCGGTTGTAACTGCTATGACAGGTACGGTAGCATTAACGGCTACCAATGCAGTGAAAGGAACAGGTACAAGTGCAGACCCATATATAGTGTTTGAGAACTCTTCACTTATATTGTCCACCACACACACATCTGCTCCTACCGCCAACGCACATTTCAAATATGATTATTATAATGGTGCAAAAGACGCAGCCACTGCTACTTCTTTGCTCACAACGAAACTTTCAACGGCATCAGATGCACGCACTTATACAATAACTAATGTCGGGACAACTTTAGGCAAATATCCATTGAAAGTGAGTGCTTATTGGGAGTACGGTCCAACAGGTTATAAAGTTAAGGGTACAGCCAATGAATCAAGTATCTACTATCAAGTTATTGCCAAACCTACTGTTACTCTAACTGCACCAAGTATGGTTCAGACTGGTTCTGACTTAACTCTTACCACCACATATACAAAAGTAGTAGATGCCGGCAAACAGACAGGCGAATTGAAATACACATACGAGTATTGCGCCGCTACGACTGCCGCCAATCCTAATAGCACTTATGGCTCATGGACGGAATTTAACGCTATCTCAACCAACGCCACCGTTTCAAAACCTGTTGGTACAACACCGTCATGGTATAAATTCCGTGTAAAGATGACATACGGAGGACAGCAATTCACCTCAAATGAAGTGAAAGTTGTCAATTACACACCATATATCATCACCATCAAAGAAAACGAGACGACGCAAGGATGGTTTAAGATGATATATGCTTGGAACAACTATGATAATACATACCAGAACGAAAATTACCCGGGCGAGATGAAAGATACTATCACCTCTATTGTGGATGCCAAGACATGGCTTTATGAATTCAAATATCCTTACTATACCAAGATGATTATCAATGGTAAGGACATGGAGACCAATAAATCAGATGATTTGGAAATAACAGGTCATACCTGCTTAACTATCACGGGTAATAAAGAAGGCGTTGCCAACTGGGCTGTTACCAAAGAAGACAACTGCTCCAACACATTCTACCGCGTTAAGACCACCATAGGCAGCAAGACCTATTACAGCAATATGGTTGAGAACGCTACCGACTGGGTTAGTTTCTACGCCAACCTGACCGATGCAGCCAAGATATATATTCAGACCTCCGACGGTGCTACAATCACAGACATGGATGTGACCTCGACTTATAAGTCACAAATGCGCACCCTAACAAATGGCGATCCTCAGAACCACTCGTACGACGGCACTACCTACCCGGGCAATGTGTTCAAAGCAAAGATAGCATCAAACAGCACACTGAGCAATTTGGAACTCTACAAAGGCAATTATTATATCTCATGCGAGTCGTCGGCAGGCGGCACAATCAATTATATTAACGAAGGCAATAAGTTCAATCGTTTTGTGCCCGACCGCACGAGCGTAAACGAGTGGTATAACCACTACTATTGCCAATGGATAATAGCCGAGAAGCCGGTTGTAGCCACAGTTGGTAATGAATACAACCGCTCACTTAGTGTTATCTTAGGTGCCGACCGCTTCTGCCCGGGCGGAGTAGTGCCAAACATAACTAACGAGTATCACGATGTAAATGGAGTATTGACAGCATACGAAGGCAATGGTCTTAATATCCGTTTTGCATACGACAACTACTCCAACCGCTTCGAGAGGGCTGCCTTGATGGGTTCTACAGCAAATGTGGGAAATAATGTGAATTATTTGCAAGCCTATGGTGACTATCTCTACAAAGGCAAGACCGGCAACGAGGTATATTCTTCAGAGAACGGCATGGCTGTATTTACCGATATAAGCAACTACACCTATCAAGTGGAGTTATACGCTGACAATACCTCTACCATAGTGTTGGAAGCACCTATACATTTCTATCATGATGGCAGCAACTTAATACAGTACTTGCTTGGAGTGGATGCCGAAGATACACCATTACGCCCTGCTTTGCTTGACGGCAATAGCAACGACCGCTGGCACATGAGAATCATCTACGACTACAAGATCAATCGTATCATCACAGCATGGCTTGTGGATGACACAGAGAACATATCAGACAACAAAGTCCTTGATGCAAATATGATGGTTACCCGTTATGCTGACACCAAATCGTCAGTCATCAGTGTAAACACCGGCAAGAGTGTGAGTGCCGTACATAAAGTGATAACAGTATTGGAATTCACATTAGATGATGTTCGCTCAGTTGGTATTGAATCGGGCGATTATGTGGAGGCGTCGTTCTGGATATGTCTGCCGTACGATTGTATGGTGAGCGATGTGTTTGGTATAGGCAACTACAACCCCGATTACGCTGCTTTAGACGGTAATATCCGCAAATGGCAGATATGTCGCTACGCAGGCGAGAAACGCGCTCAAAATGGTTGGTACAAACCTACTACCACCTTCTGGTACAAACAAGACCAAGACGGAGTAGATTATATGCATGCTTATCAAGGGTATGCTGTCAACCTGAAACTACACACGACCAACGACTTCAAGGTAGTTCAGGTGCAGAAGAAAGACGCAAATGGTGATCCTATGTTTGACGGAGATAAGCCAATATTAGAGGATAAGACCCTTGTCAGGATTTATTTCCCGAGCAAGGATACAGGCGAAGACTTCACAGTAGAAAACGAGACCGATATGCAAGTTACTTTAGACCCATATATCTGCGACAAGCAGACAGCGACCGAAGACCGACGCTTGAAAGACTCTAACTGGCACTTGATTGGCAACCCCACTTACGCTCAAGCAAGAGTAACAACCAGCAGTGTACGCTCTGACTACGATTGGAACACATATAGCATGAGCACCACAGTGGCCAACTACACCTTCTTGTATCGTTATGACTTCAAGAAACGCGGTGACTCAAGCCGGAGTTATGTAGCCTTCGATGCAACCAGCCAAGATATGTATCCTACCTTTGCATATATGGCTCAGTGGGCAGGCGTGATGCACTGGACAGCCAATAGCGCGTCACTGAAATCATCAAATATCAGAAGACGCATGGCGACAAACGATGAACAATTGCGCCGACAAGTAAGATTAGAGTTGAGACAGACCAAAGAAGACAACGAAGAATTTGCAGATCAGACCTATATCAACCTCACGGACGATGCTACCGAAGGATTCGACTTGAACTTAGACTTAGAAAAACTCAACAACGGTAATGGTGATTTGTATAGTTTAAGTAGCGTTCAAGACGACCCGATTCAGCAGTTGGCTGCCAACTCAATGCCTGTTCAAGACCGCACAGTTATGCTTGGGGTTAACATTGCAGAAAACGGCACATACACCATCTCAATGCCCGACGAAACTGAAGGTTTAGTTGCCACATTATATGACTCAGAGACCAAACAAGAGTATAATCTTGCGAGTGAGTCATGTAGAGTAGAGTTGGCAAAAGGCAAGTACGAGAACCGCTTTATGCTGATTCTGAAAGTAACCGACGGCTCTCAGACCACCACATCTACTTCAGACGCTGAGCATCAAATTACCATTGCTCAAAGAGATGGCGAGTTCGTGATAAACGGAATAGACGAGCCAACTCAGGTCACTTTGTACGATGCTGTAGGAAAACAAATATACCACGGCAAGATTATGAGCGGCAGCGTTATATCAACACCACAAAGCGGAGTATATCTGCTGCATATCGGCTCAGAGGTATATCGAATAATGAGGAAATAAAGAAACATTCGAAATAAAAAAATCGAAATACCGAAATACCGAATTATCAAATTTTAATCAAAAAGAGTTGGTGAAAGCCAACTCTTTTTGATTAAAATCAGTTTGGAACGATAATTGAAGGTCAATTTATAGAAGCATCAATTAATCTAAACTATACAATCATGAAGAAGCAATTATTTTTGGTTTCATTGAGCCTGCTTGGCTTGGTGATGGTAACAAATGCGCAAGGCACTGCCTCAAAGAGCAACATTGTGAAGGGCGAAGCAAAAGCCGAGAAGGCTGTGGTCTTTCTCAATGGAGCAGAATTGACACAAAAAGCCTCAATCAACCTGCAAAAAGGCGAAAATGAAGTAAGAATAGAAGGTCTTTCCACACAGTTGGACCAAAGCAGTTTGAAAGTCAAGTTAGCCAATGGTGCCGTTGTATCGAGATTCGAATATAGCACCGACTATCTAACCAACAATAGCAACCCCGCAGCTCAAAAAAGCCTTCAAGACTCATTGGATATATACAAAAATCAACTGAGCACTGTCAAACAGCAACTTGAGACCAATCAGCAGATGCAGGAATTGCTCAAGAAAGGCATAGACAATAGCATGTCGGGTGACAAGCAAATAAGCAGCGAGCAGATAGAGAAGAACTTAGCCTATTTTCAGCAGCGCGAGGGCAAGTTGCTCACAGAGCAAAATGAATTGCAAACCAAAGAAAAGAAATTGAACGAGAGGATAAGCAATTTACAAAGTCAGATTCGTCAGGACGGCACCAAGAACTCGAAGCGTTCAGGAGTGCTGAGCATGACAGTGTTAGCCGCCCGCGCAGGAGCAACAGAAGTACAAATCAGTTATTTCACCACTAAGGCTAAGTGGGAACCGATGTACGATGTGGTAGTAGCAGGCAAAGACAAGCCAATAGATCTCAATCTTAAGGCCAAAGTAAGACAAACCACAGGAATCGATTGGAACAGCGTTCGCCTTACTTTATCAACAGGCACTCCCTCACGCAACAACCAAGTGCCACAACTGAGCACATGGTTCCTAAGCCGACAATACGAACAGCCAAGATATGTAGCATCGGCTAATTATGCTGCCCGTGCTTCCGCCAAAGTCGCTATGGCAGAAAAGCCGATGATGGACATGATGGTGGAGGAGTCGACTGCCGAAGCAAATAAGTCGATGGGAGATTATATTGCCGTACAAGAACAAGCATTGTCGGTTGAATATGCCATCGACTTGCCATATTCTATCTTAGGTAACGGAAAAGAACAAACCATAAGTCTGGTAAACAAACAAGCAACTGATGTAACATATAAATATATGAGTGTACCTAAACTTGACAGAGCGGTATATCTGACGGCAGCCATCAACAACTACAACGACCTCTCGCTCCTAAGTGCACAGGCCAACCTGACGGTAGGAGATACTTATTATGGTCAAACATGGCTCAACTCAACCAATACCGATGATAAGTTACAACTCACTTTGGGTGAAGATGCTGCACTGAATATCAAGCGAGAGAAAATAGCCGACAAAAGCAAGACTTCAGGCAAGGATACCCAACGCACACTCACCTACCGACTCACTATCAGAAACAACAAGCGCGAAGCAGTTATGGTCAGCCTGCAAGAGCCCTACCCTGTCTCCACTGCCAAAGATATTGTTGTTGAACTGAGTGATAAAAGCAGCCAATGGACTGAAAATAATACCGAAAAAGGTATCTTGAAATATGAGATAGAATTAGGTGCAGGCGAGAGCAAAGAAATAGATGTTTGCTACACCATTAAGTATCCAAAAGATTGGAAAATAAATCTATAGAACATTTAGAAAACTTAGAATACATAGAGGATATGGAAAGCGATTTTCATATCCTTTTTTTATGTGTGGTGTTCGAGATATTACTTCGGAGTTCTGGTATAGAGCACCAATCCTATTGCAAGGAATATAAAATTAGGCAACCAAACCGACATAAAGGGCGACATAACGCCATTGACAGAAAAAGTGGTGCTGACGGTAGAGAATAGGATATAAATAGCAGAGAGTGCAATACCTATTCCTAAGTTTTTCCCCATACCTCCTCTTACTTTTCTTGAAGAAAGTGACACAGCCAGCAAGGTCATAATAAATGCTCCTATAGGTGAAGCCCAGCGTTTCCACCACTCGGTTTCAAATGCCTTGAGGTTTCCTGCTCCTCGCTGTCTTTGCTTTTCTATGTATTGCTGTAGTTCCGGATTGGTCATCTGCTGCGCTTCCTCGGCTGTGATAAAGAGTTCCTGCGGAAGTATAGGAATGATAGTATCAAGCCTTGCACCTACTGTCAGATTCTCTTGCATGCCACTGAAATCGCGGCGAGTGTAATTTTCCAAATGCCAACAATAAGCACTATCATGACGAATACGGTCGGCTGTGATTCGCATCGTAAGAGTCTTACCATCGAAATGTTCAAGCGAAGCACGATAGCCCGAACTGGTACGCAACTGAAAAGACTCAATATAAAGTATTGTACCATGCTCCACCTCCATCTGCACATTACGGGCATTCTCCTTCTTAAATCGCTTCACATACTTATCTTCAAAATTGAGCATCTTTCCTGTTGCCGGAGGTATCACATAACCACCAAGCCAGAAAAACAGAGCAAAAAGAAATGTAGCGGAAAGAAAATATGGAAGCATCAACCTATGAAAACTAACCCCTGAGGCAAGTATGGCTATTATCTCTGAATTGCCTGCCATCTTGCTCGTAAAAAAAATGACCGATATGAATATGAACAGCGAAGAAAACATATTCATATAATATGGCACAAAATTGACATAATAGTCAAAGATAATAGCATGAAGCGGCGCTTGATTGTCGTAGAAATGGTCCATTTTTTCGGTTATGTCGAAGACCACAGCAATCGACAAAATGAGCACTATAGAAAAGAAAAAAGTGCCCAAAAATTTTGCTATAATATACCAATCAAGGCGTTTTAGCATAAGTTGGATACCACTATACAATTGATTTTACTTATGTAATATCATTATTTAGATGCGGCAATTATAGAAATTCTCTCTTACATTCTATGCTTCAAGAGCGGCATAACAGACTCTTTCCACTGCTTAAAATCGCCTGCAAGAATATGCTCTCTTGCCTTGCCCACTAATTCAAGATAAAAAGCGAGGTTATGCAGTGAGAGTATTTCCAGTCCGAGCATTTCTTCGGCATGAATAAGATGTCGTACATACGCACGAGTATATTCATGGTCCACAAACGAAGTACCGCATGGGTCAAGTTCCGTAAAGTCATCCTCCCATTTCTTGTTACGCATATTCATCACTCCCTGCCATGTGAATATCATACCATTGCGTCCATTACGGGTAGGCATCACACAGTCAAACATATCTACCCCACGCTCTATCGCATTTAGTATGTTCCATGGCGTACCCACGCCCATAAGGTAGCGTGGTTTATGTTTAGGAAGAATCTGATTAACCACATCTATCATGTCGTACATAACCTCTTCCGGTTCTCCTACTGCAAGCCCACCAATAGCATAACCATCTCTATCCAGATCTGTCAGCCGCTTGGCAGCCTCCTCACGCAAGTCTTTATACACGCAACCTTGTACAATAGGAAAGAGATGCTGCTTGTAGCCATAATGACCTTCTGTGGAATCAAAACGAGCAATACAACGGTCTAACCAACGATGAGTGCGCTCCATCGATTGTTTGGCATAGCCATAATCAGCAGTGCCGGGAGTACATTCGTCAAAAGCCATCATGATATCAGCACCTATAAGGCGTTGTATGTCCATTATGTTCTCAGGAGTAAAAAAGAGTTTTCTGCCGTCAATATGAGAAGAGAAATGCACACCTTCTTCGGTCATTTTCCTCAACGATGTAAGCGAAAACACCTGATAGCCGCCCGAATCGGTCAATATCGGCCTACTCCACCCCTCAAACTTGTGCAAACCACCTGCACGGTAAAGTATTTCTGTGGTCGGACGAAGATACAAATGATAAGTATTGCCAAGTATTATCTGCGCCTTTATGTCGTTCACAAGGTCACGAAAATGAATACCTTTAACTGTACCCACTGTGCCAACAGGCATAAATATAGGAGTTTGAATATCTCCATGGTCTGTATGAATAACTCCTGCACGAGCAGCAGAAGCAGTGTCGGTATGTTGTAAATCGAAAAACATCAAATCCTATTGTTCTCTGGAAATATAATTTGAGGCTTGAAAGTCTTTGCTTCCTCAGGAGTCATCAATGCGTATGACATTATTATCACTATGTCACCTGGGTGAATAAGGTGCGCCGCAGCACCATTCATACAAATACATCCTGAACCACGCTTACCTGCAATAGTATATGTCTCAAGTCGAGCACCGTTGGTATTATCCACCACCGACACCTTCTCACCCGCTACTATTCCCGCACCATCCATCAAGTCTTCGTCTATAGTTATGCTACCTATATAGTCGAGGTTGGCCTCGGTTACACACACACGGTGAATCTTGGATTTTAATATAGTAAGAAACATAAGGTTGTTGAGTATTTTATTCTGTTATTTGAGAGTACAAAGAGATAATGATTTTTATTGTCCTATTCACTTTGCCCGCTCAGCGCGCAAAGGTACGACTTTTTTGCGGAATATTAAAGGGCATACCTAAAAATTAGCATAGAGCGCATTTTAGGTATCACTAATAATAATTTATATTGGTACTTTGATTGTACTTTTATGCCACCAACTTGCTCGGGAAATATACTATTCCTCACTCAGAGCCTCAATAGGTTTTATTTTCAGAGCACGCAAAGCAGGCAATAGTCCTGCTAAAACACCTATTAGTACAATAATTAACAAGCATATAATGGCTGTAAGAAGACTTACCTGCGGATTCTTAAAAAATACTTCCATCTGATTAACCATAGGGTCAACTATGGCTAAAATGCCTATGCCAAATATCAGTCCTACCACACCTGCTATCGATGTCAGCAGCACACTCTCGGCTATAATCTGCTTCATTATCACCCATGGCGTGGCACCTATCGCTCTGCGGATGCCAATTTCTTTTGTACGCTCCTTCACCGTCACAAGCATGATATTGCTCACACCTACCGCTCCCGAAATCAAAGTACCTAATCCTATCAACCAAACAAGAGCCGTTAAGCCCATCGTCAAATAATTTATCGATTTCAGTTCCTCCGACATATTCCAACTCCATATCGCCTTCTTGTCGTCAGGAGCAACATTATGCAGCGATTTAAGCACATCCTGAACCTCCGTCTCTATCACTTTCATATCCACATTATCTTCACCCAGCACCAACAACGAATGTAAATCTTCGCCATAGTTATATACCTGCTGCGCTGTAGTAAGTGGTATTTGTACCATCTTATCAGGATTTCCTCCTATAAACATCCGACTTGACGCCTGCTTCTTAACACCTATAATTGAATATTGCACGCTCCCGCAGGTGATATTTCTACCCAACGGATTCTCGCCATTGGGGAAAAGCACTTTATATACCTCTATTCCTATAACACACACTTTCCGCCGTTCCTCAATATCAATCTGATTGATAAACCTACCAAAAAGCAAGTCTATTCGCATCACCTGATTAAATTCAGGCGTCACTCCGCGAACCGAGTATGTCTCGTGGTTGTCCTTATATGAAACCAAAGCATTGCCGGCAAAACAAATAGGAGCAAAAGCCTTTATTCCGCTTACTTGTTGTTTCACCTTAGGCAAATCAGAGTTAAGTATCTCCCAACTTCTGCCACTTTGGAAACCTTTATAGGGTTTGCTTGTCTGATTGGTACCTATAGAACAATAATTCATATTTGCCCCCTCTAACTGACCATATATGCCATTAGTCATTGCATTACCCAATCCGATAAGAATCATCAACATAAGCATACCCCAAAACACGCCGAAGGCCGTAAGCAACGACCGTGAGCGGTTCTTACTGATTGTTTGCCATATCTCATCAAAAAAATCCATCTGAGCAATCTATTTTTCGTAATTCAACGCTTCTATTGGCTTTATGCGAACAGCCCTCAGCGCAGGAAAGAAGCCTGACAACACACCTACCACTATCAAGATAAGCGTTGCCGCAGACACCGCAGCCATATCTACCGTAGGATTGGTGAAAGGAAAGTCGCCATGAGGCACCAATCTACTAACTATTTCCATTATACCTATTCCCACAAACATACCTAAGTATCCAAACAATGCAGTTATCATTATACTCTCGCCTACAACAGAAAGAAGTATCGATTGAGGCGGAGCACCTATTGCCTTTCTAATTCCAAATTCCTTGGTACGCTCCCTAACACTCACAAGCATAATATTGCTCACTCCTACCGCACCCGAAATCAGAGTGCAAATACCTACTATAAAAATAAATATACGAATAGCAAGCATTATCGACTGAGCATTTGAGTAGTCTTCTTGAGCACTATTAAGCCATAAGGCACGGTTATCCTCTGGATCAAACTTCATAGAAGGCGAAAGCAAATGGCGCACCTTTTCTTCAAAAGGCGAAACTGCTTCCCAACGCTCCTGACCAGGCTTTGGACGGGGTATCATGTCGGCTGACGAGTTGACAGTAAAAACTACATTATAAAAACGCATCTGAGGTGAAAATATAGTTTGGTAGGTTGAAAGTGGAATATGCACTGTTGCTTCTTCCCATCTATCACCATTTTTGCATATTCCTACTACAAGGAAATAAATATCATTTATCTTTAGATAGTTACCAACTATATTATCACTCATCAATTCTTCTGCCGTACGCTCATCTATTACACAAACTTTGTTTTTTTGCTGCTCATCAAGCAAATTAAGCGCTCTTCCTTGCAATACCGACTTCTTATATATCTTTTGATAGTCAGTTTCAATACCCACCAGCGAAACTGAAGAGTATTGGCTGCCAAATGTGATAGTTATATTTGTAGAAGCCACTATAGAAAACAACTCTACCTCCGGCAACTGACGCAGCATGTCAGCCTGACGAGTTGTGAAATAAAGTTGTCTGTCGCGCGGAAGACCTTGATAAGGCTTAGATGTCCAACCCGGCCATATACTAACAGAATTCTGATGACGATTACCATAATTCTCTTGTATTCCGTTCTGAAGACCATTACTCGCACCAAGCAATACTACAAGTATAAATATACCCCAGGCCACTGCAAAACCGGTCATTGCAGTGCGAAACTTATTCAAAGTAAGTGAGGACCATATTTCAGACAATATTGCCATCCTTGATTCTTATCAAACGATTTGTAGCATCTGCTACCGACTGTTCATGAGTAACTATTATTGTAGTGATTCCCTCCCCGTTGAGTTGCTTGAAGATATCCATCACTTCAAGTGTAGTCTTAGAATCTAATGCACCTGTAGGTTCGTCTGCAAGCAAAATCTTAGGTTTGCTTACTATCGCTCTGGCTATCGCTACTCGCTGTTTCTGACCGCCGGACATCTCGCTCGGTAAATGATCAGCCCAGGCTTTCAGCCCCATTCTGTCTAATTGCTCCATTGCCATACGGCTGCGCTCACGCCTTGATACTCCTTTATAATAAAGCGGAAGGGCAACATTGTCTAAGGCAGTCTTGAAATTCAACAGGTTGAACGACTGAAAAACAAAACCTATCAACTCGTTGCGAAGTCGGGCTGCCTCGGTTTCCGACTGACTCTTTATCAGTCGGCCTGCCAACCAATACTCACCCGCATCGTAGTTGTCCAATATGCCCAATATATTAAGCAAAGTGGATTTACCACTACCCGAAGCACCCATTATACTCACAAACTCACCATCGGCTATCGAGAGATTTATTCCTTTGAGCACATGCAACTCGTTTGGCTTGCCCAAATTATATGATTTATGTATGTCTTTTAGAGTTATCATCTGCCTTTAAGATATTCAAGTATTTGTAGTTTGAAAATATAATTATATTGTGCCTGCAAAAACTGAGATTCAGCCTGACGATATGTATTTTTGGCATCATAATATTCATACACCGAGGCTCTGCCTGCTTCAAACTTCTGCTCCATATATCTATATGCTTCTTTGGCCGATTGCTCTGCTTTTTGAGAAGACATCTGTTCTGCATGAGCCGCAAGAGCATTATAATATGCCTGATCTATCTCCTTACGCAGATTTTGTTTTATGAGCACTATCTGCAACTCCTGATTCTGTATGCTTATCTTCTGACGCTTAACTGAATTAGGGGTCTGCATACGGTCATATATGGGTATTTGCAAGGTCAGGCCCACATTTGTCTGAAAATTATCCCCAAGTTGCTTTCCAAAGGCAGCGTTTTCCGCCCCATACTGATGGTAATATCCGGTACCTATATTTGCCGAGGCTGATAGCGTAGGTGAATAAGCCGATTTCGCACCTTTGAGAGCAATTTGCTGCGCCTCAAGCAACATCTGAGCCGACCTTATCTCAGGCCTATTCGCAACTGCCACCTTATATACCTCTTCGGCTGACGGCAATACAGACGAAAATTCAGATAAATCCTTAGGCTCCACTATATCAAAGTCCGGAGTATAGATTATATTCATCGCCTGAGCCAAATCCAACAGCGCAAGTTGTACATCACTTTCTGACTGAATCTTGCTATACTCCTCCTTGGCATATTGAGACTGCAAAGAATATATTTCCCCCTCAGCAAGTTTACCCTCATCTATCTTCTGTTGCTGCTGCTCTATCTTATGTTTTGTGTTGACCAATTGTGAGTCTGCAAGCAAAAGCAATTGTTTTTTAAGCAACGCCTGAAGATACATTCCTATAATATCTATTCTCAAATCTGACTCCAACTGCTCAGTCTGCGCCGCCGATGATTGCATATTTGCACGAGCCTCGTCTATCCGAAATTTCATTCCCAAACCATCAAAAAGCAACAGATTCGCTGACAATGAGAAATTGGTGTTCGACATGTTTTGCGAACGAGTGATATTATCCACACCCGTTGCCCTACCAAAAGACCACGACTGACCTACATAACCACTCACACTTGGAGTAATATTATGTTTTTGTTGAATATATGACAGCCGATATGACTCATATTGTTTTTTTTGCTGCAATAGAGATATATTGTTTTGAAGAGCCGAATCAATACACTGCTCAAGAGAATAAACCTGAGCATCAATACATATTGAAACTACTAATAATGATATTAATAACAAATTCCTTTTCATAGAATTCAAGTAACAATAGACTTAATACACAGAACTAAAATGGTGAATCAAAGTTATTTTTCGTTTCCTCTTACCAAATCACCCTCCTCTACTCCTTCTTTTATCTCTATATTGATACCATCCGACATACCTATCACAACTTGTCTTGCCTCAACTTGTTGCGCCGTCGTGTCTTTTGCTAACAGAATATATGTTGAATCAGGAGTGATATGCACTGCCTCTTCAGGCAAAGTCAGCACATCATGAACGGCTTGCAACACTATCTCTGCGTTAGCACTATAGCCGGCTCTTACATGTGCATTATCCGGTATTTTCGCAGCACCCTTAATCTCAAACATCATTGCCCCATTGCTCTCTGTACCCTTTGGAGAGATATATTCCAAGGTGGCACTGAAAGTTTGTTCATTCAACGCTCCTATAACGAGTTTCATCTGCATTCCTTCTTTTAGTCTGCCCACATCCGTCTCGTCAATCTTACCAACAAAAAGCATATCTGACATATCTGCCACCGTTGCTATTGTCGTACCCTCACTAAAAGCGCCAACACTCTGAACCGAATTACCTACTTTTACAGGGATTTCCAATATCTTACCGCTTATACTTGAGCGAACTATCGTATTGCCTGATTCTCGCGCTGCCGCTGTTACACCCTCTTTAACTATCGAGAGATTATCTTCCGATACCTTCAATTCTTCTTTCGCCTCAATATACTTCAAATTCGAACTTTCGTATTCCTCACGAGCAATAACTTTTCTTTCATAAAGTACTGAATCCCTCTCATATATTTTTCTGATATTATTCAGATTATATTCTGCCAATCTCACCCTCGACTCTGCCTGACTGAGCGCTTGCATATCTGGCACGACCTTAATCTTGGCTATCGCTTCACCACTCTTTACGGACTGACCCGCTTCTTTGTATATCTGATCTACTATTCCCTGTATCTGAGCCTTTATGGCCACCTCATCACGAGGCTCAACCTTGCCCGTCACTATGGTGGTCTTCTCCAAATCCTTGCGCTCTACTACGCACACACTATACTTCACAGGCTCTTTCTGCTCACGCTTCCACAAGTAGAAGAAAGTAACAACCACTCCTACTAAAATCAGCAATAATAGCAACCATTTCAAAATCTTTTTCATATAAGTTTAGTTTAATTAAGTTTTATTGAATAGAATCTAAATTATTTTCATCTTCACCATCTGCCTCAAAAACCTTATCTACATATTCGTCATTTTCGTCCGTATCTGTCGTAATCACTATATTCTGAGACTTGAAACTCTCTTTTATCTGAGGATTAGTAAATAATTCATACACCCCAATGACGATAGTAGCCACTACGGCTATTACCCATGTTATAAAAGTAATCCATACCGCTTTCTTGGAAATCATTTTACCCTTGCGAGAATATCTTATTATTGCATAAAGCAATGCTACAATTGGCAGACCTATACATATTATAAGTAATACTGCCATCAACACCGAAAGCCAATCATGATGAGTAAAGAACAAACCAAGTATGCCAGCCGGAGATACTGCTACAAGACCGGTCAATGCACCTATCAACCCTAACAACACTCCTCCTAAAGACAACAACAAAATAAACAAGAAAAAACCACCAACTATCCACAAACATACTTTCAGCATAGTCAGCAAACAACCATCGTCGTTTTTCTTTGGCGAAGGGTTATTCTTGACTTCATTTTCTATATTCTCTACCGTTGTCTCCTCACCTCTCATATCAAGCCTCTGAGCGGCTGTTTGTGCCGCCGGCATTATTATCCATAACACTATATACACAGGCAGCGTTACACCATAAAGCAACAACATTAGCGCAAAAATGAGTCTTACAAAAACCACATTTATATCCAACCAATGCGCAAGACCCGAGCATACTCCTCCAAATATCTTATTATCTATATCCCTATATATCTTCTTCTGGAAAAGCGAGTTTTGTTTATCTTTTTCGCCCTGATTCTTTTCGTCTGAACTATCCTTAAAATCTTCAGGCGAACCAAGTTGGGCCATCACCACCTTTACCATCTCTGCCGTTATCACATCCACATGCTGCTGCTTGCTTATCGACTGAAACAACTCTGCAATCCTTGACTCTATGTCACGCATTACTTCTTTTTTGTCAGTTCCCGACGAGAGATTTTTCTCTATTGATTCTAAATATGATTCCAGCATCTTATATGCATCATCATCTATATAGAACGCTATACCGCCTATATTTATTGTTATCGTCTGCTTCATAATAGTTAATTTTTCCTTAATATATCTAACGAATTATTTATTGAAATCCACTCTTGCTCCATTTCATTAAGCACTTGCCTACCTCGCTCTGTAATAAAATAATACTTTCGAGGAGGACCACTATTAGATTCCACCCAATGATAATCCAATTGCTCATTCGACTTCATTCGCGAAAGCAAAGGATATAAAGTTCCCTCTACTACCACCATATTGGCCTGCCTAAGTTTATCTATCAACTCTGCTGTATATGCCTCCTTACTACTCAAACATAGCAATATACAATAGTCAAGCATCCCCTTTCGCATCTGTGTCTTGATATTCTCTGTAAACATACCTAATTGATTTTCGTTTTTTATCACATACAACTTTCCTGTCGTATTAAAATCTCGCTTCTATATAACAAATCTGTTATTACATGTTTTTGTTTTGGTTGCGGGCGAGGACGACCGCGTTCCAAATGATGGCTGCAAAGGTACGACATAATTTAGTACCTTGCAATACAAAGTACTATAAAAATACACACGAGCGCTTTTTTTAACTTTTCAAATTGATTTTCAGGAGATTTAAGGCATTTCTTAAAGACTGATATGTTTTGCCTCAATAGGATTTTCTAAAAATATACTTGCCAATTGCGAGAATTTTTCAGGTGATTCTGTAGTCAGGTAAGTACATGTAGAACCTTTAGACAAACTTTGAGATAAATCACTATGACGATATAGATAATTCTTAAGAGAAGTTGCCACTATATCTCCTTGGGTTAATATGCTGATATGTTGTGGCAGGTATTTCCGTATTTTTTCAAGCAAGAGAGGATAATGAGTACAGGCAAGTAGAAGTGTATCTATATCATTGTCTTTTAAGAGCATCTGATCAATATATTTCTTTACAAAATAATCTGCGCCATCGCCTCTATGCTCATTATTTTCAACAAGCGGCACCCACATAGGACAGGCTTGCTGTGTCACTACAATGTGCGGCGATTGCTTATGAATCTCCAATGGATAACTTGCAGAATCAACCGTTCCTCGAGTTGCCATTACTCCTATATGATTGGTATGAGTATAGTTGCTTATCACCTCTGCAGTAGGGCGAATAATTCCTAACACCCTCTCAAGACGACTCTCATTCCATATCTTTGGTAAATCATTTTGCTGAATCGTACGCAATGCCTTTGCCGAAGCAGTATTACAAGCAAGAATAACAAGGCTGCAACCATGACTAAACAAATAGTTGACTGATTGCAAGGTATATTCATACACAACCTCAAACGACCGCGACCCATAAGGAGCACGAGCATTATCGCCAAGATATAAATAATCATATTCCGGCATTTGGGCTCTTATACTTTTCAGTATTGTCAGTCCTCCTATTCCACTATCAAATACACCTATCATACTTCTATTCCGTTTTTACATGCCTATTTTTTCCGTCTTATCAACATTGCTATACTCATTCTGCATACTCGCAATCTTTTCTTCCACCTTATCGTTTACCAATCCACTTATTGGTTTTCCTTCTTTAAGTAAATTCCTGATTTGCGTAGAGGAAATATCCAAAAGCGGTGCACCGTCTATCACCTTCATCTTAGGATATTTTCGTTTCAAATACTCTATATCATCTCCTTTGCGAGGATACACCATAATGGGAAAATTATTCACTATATACTCCCAATCACGCCATCTGTCAAAAATCGACATATTATCGCTACCCATCAGCAAAGTAAATTCATTATTTGGATATCTTTCCGACAAAGCCATAAGGGTATTGACAGTATATGAAGGCAGGGGCAAAGTGGTTTCTATATCACTCACTTTCAGACCATTTATATCTTCCGTAGCAAGTTCAGCCAAACGCAAACGGAGTTTTTCATCCCATAAATCACTCCTCTTCTTCAATGGGTTATTTGGCGACACCACAAGCCACACTTCATCCAGCCCACCCGCATGCAATAGATATTCAGCAAGGTGAGTATGACCATTATGAATTGGATTAAATGAACCAAAATACAAACCTACTTTCATATCTGCCAATAATCATGTTAACCCTTCTATGTGCTATATCATTTTATACTCTTTGAGCAATTCGTCTAATTCCTTCAGTGCAATAGGCAACTTATCATTAACTATTATCTTGTCGAAATAAGGTGCATCCTCCATTTCTTTCGATGCCTTTTCCACCCTCTTTTGTATCATCTCCTCAGTGTCTGTACCTCTGCCATGCAAACGGCGAGACAATTCTTCCACAGAAGGGGGCATAATAAACACCGACAACGCATCATCACCAAATATCTTTTTCAGGTTCAGACCGCCTTTTACATCTACATCAAATATTACCGTATAGCCTTTTTGCTGAATACGCTCTATTTCACTTTTTAATGTGCCATAGAAATAGTCGGTATATACCTCTTCATATTCAACAAACTTATCCTCATTGATAAGTTTTCTGAACTCTTCTGCGCTTATAAAGTAATACTCTACGCCATGTTGCTCCTTGCCTCGCGGCTGACGCGAAGTTGCAGAAATCGACAACTCAAAATTTTTATAGTTCTCAAGCAAATACTTTACGAAGGTCGATTTACCGGAACCTGAAGGTGCACAAAAAATCAATATCATAATATGCTAATTTTATATGATAACCCATTAACCATTAACCTTTAACCTTTAACCTTTACCCATCACCTCACCTCTACTCCCTGCAAATTATACAACTTACCATTATGTAACAGATAGAAATTGCCATCTATGATTACTTTCTTTGCTACGCTTTCACTTTCTGTATATACATTTTCCAAGGCATCATTATCTTTTCCGCCTTTATTATCGTCATCATCGTCGTCGTCATCACCTTTATTATTTCCACCACCATTTCCGCCACCGTTTCCGCCGCCATTTCCTCCACCACCATTATCTCCTCCGCCATTATCTCCATTATCCACACTTGCAGGTAATGCCCAGAAATCTTCACCTGAATAGATATAGTCATTGCCCAATGCCATATTATTACCATTCTCCAACTCTGTACCTACACCTATCTTCCAACTATATTTTCCAATATTTGGCAAGGTAACGGTCAGCGGCGCTGTCTTAGCAAAATGTTGTGTGGTGTTGCCATTCTCGTCAGTCAAATATACTACCGAACCATGCTCCCACATAGTCTGCCATATAAATGTTGCCTTCATATCATTTACGCTAACACCCAAATTCGTATAAACAGGCGATGTCGCTTCATCTACTCCAAATGCATCAGGACCACGCTTGCAACCCAATTTCTCACCATTATCGTTCAATTCATATACACGCCAGGTGAGTATCTGAGGTATAAACATAATCTCGTCTGTTACATACAAGTCCATTTCCGACATATCTTGTTCCGACTCATATACCTTTTGATATACCATGCCATAGAAGAAACCATCTTTATATGTAGCCACCTCCAATAAACATTTATGTACACCCTTACCATTTACTTTCCATTCAAATGCGCATTTCTCACCATTTACTGTTATGTCCAAATCAGAAGGAGTATATTCTGATGGCTTAAGTAAGAAGGCATTTCCTTCTGCATAAGCACTAAGCGGAGTTTGCTGTATCTTATCATTAGATATCGAACGCACCGCCCATCTCGATATTTGCTTATTGGTTGTACCACTATACACTATATCTATGAAATTTTCAGATGGATACTGCGTCGTATAATTATATTCATCACCATTTAATATATGATACAGTTGCACTTCATATCTTTCACTATTATCTGCCTCCCAACTCAATCGTACCACACCATTAGATATCTCTTTTTCTTGAAGGTCGCGTGGAGTACGATCATAATTTGCGAGTTGGCAATCTTTCACTTCTGCCACCTGATTACACGAATATCCATATCTACTTACTTTCTGATAAAGCAATTCATAGCATGACTGCGCTGTCACTCTCACCTCATCACTACGCTGACTGTAAGAAGACGAATTCTGATTGTCAATCAAGAAAAAATTAAAAGTATAAGTAGGACAATTGTATGTGAATTCATACACACCATCGTTATTTGTTGTACTAACTACTGTTGTTTCCCCATTTTCATCTCTACACAATGCCCACACGCCTTTACTTACATCAAAACCACAATTTGTAGGAATAAGCACTTTCGTAGTTACCTCTCCAAGAAATACTTTGGTTCCCATTTTGAATTTCAAATCACCATCTGCTATCGTTTTCAAGTTCTTGTCATAGCATGTAACCGACAAACCGAATACTTCACCTGGCTGCATCCATACTGAATTAGTAAATTCATTGTTTTGCGTGCGTACCATTTCCACTTCTTCATCATATTTGTTACATAGCCTTACATAATAGTGGTTCGCTCCTGATACTTTGTTCCAAGTAAATCGTATAGTTCCGCTTCCTACCGCATTGCCTCCTATCTCCAATGCCTTTCCTGCCGGAACGGCATCTGTTGGGGTAAATACTTTGGCCTTGCACAAATCCACCTTATCATCGCTCGCTGCCGACACCTCTATTTCAGGTGCTTGCTCATCTTTATCGCTATTGATAACAACAGTAACCTCTTTTTGAGTAAAGTAATCATTTACATAATCACCCGCCTTCACATGCCAATAGGCAGGCTCATCATCAGAATTCCATGTGTATATCGCCTTACCTTGTTTTGTCTCTACTTTGAAGTCCTTTGGCGTATAATTATGATCAGTTGCACTGCAATCTATCGTTCTTAAAGCATATTGATAGTTAGTATAGTTCAGTTCGTAGCAATTTTCTCTTTCGCTGTCAACACTTACTCCCGCACAAGCAGGATCAACCAAGTTCCAACGAGTAACTTCCATGCCAGAAAGATAATACTTAAGACCCCAAACATTATCAGGTATATCTGCCTTGCATGTCCACCAACCGCCACCTATATCTTCAAGTTGTACACAACCTTTCTGCGACTCATTATTATCACACCAATATACCCATTTTTCAGCAGATGGATATTCAGCATCATCCGGCACCAAAATTCTTATATTCGTTTTGTCCTTATCAGGATCTTCTATTACGGGGTCACATTCATACACAATATTCAATGAACATAATTCAGGATCCCAATATTGACCTTTTACAAGTTGGTAACATAGTTGCGCATCGTTTTTGTCCAACAGCATCAATGCACTTATTTTTTCCAATTCAGACTCATTAGTAGTTTTCTTATTTGTAATATAAAATGACAATGTGCTTTGATTTAAGTTGTCTAACTTAAACTCATACCATTTACCACCAAGATCAGCAAGTTCTTTTGTTACAAAAGTTGAACTTGACTCAAGTCTATAAGAGAAATACACTTTACTCCAATTAAATTCTTCAGGTACATTAAAGCGCAATTTGAAATTGCCTATCACTTCATCAGGCCTATTACAATCGCCCATATACGGGTCCTTGAAGTTGTATTTTCCATTAGCATCTCTATACAACTCATAACACCAATCTTTGTTATTGTCATCTATATACAACACCTCACATTTATCTTGAGCGGAAAAGAAATCAGTATTTGGATCATTTGTCAGGCATACATTCAACCCATCATTTTCAGTTATATTATAGTAATCCATCAAATACCAACCATTTCCGACCTCCATCATTAAGGTTGGATCCGCCAAATCACTAAATACCACATACACATCACCTTTCCAGCCTAATGCACTCGGCACCTGTACCCTGAATGTAAATTCGCCGAGTTTAACGGCGGCAAAAACCTGTGTTGCAGAAACTAATATAAGCACGATAGTCGCTAACAACGAAAATAAAGTTCTTTTCATAATTGTATTGTTTTATTGGTTAATCAAGATTTCTAAAAATTGCTTTATAACTTCCCTTAATATATTTTTTATAATACATTGAGCACTTGCTCTTTAATCTGTTCAAGAATATCTTTCATCTTTACCACTATTATCTGCATTTCCGAGTGGTTCGACTTACTTCCTAATGTATTTATCTCTCTGCCCATTTCTTGCGCCACAAAACCAAGTTTCTTACCTACCCCTTTTTCCTCGTTCATCGTCTCAAAGAAATAGCGAATATGATTTCTCAATCTCACCTTTTCCTCGGTAATATCCAACTTTTCAAGATAAAATATCATCTCTTGTTCCAAACGATTCCTATCAACCGCTTGTTTTGTATCTTCAGACAACTGCTTTAGGCTTTCTTCTAATCTTGACCTGATCTTTTGTACCCTCTCACCTTCAAGAGGTTCTACTTGCGACAATAGCAGTAATATACCTTTCAGTTTCTCTTCAAACATATTTTGTAGCGCCTGCCCCTCTTGCTTACGGAACTTATTAAATTGTTCTATCGCACTATTTATCGCCCCAACAAACACCTCCCATTCCTCTGCCGACAACACTACATTCTCTTGAACCTTCATAACATCAGGAATACGCATGGCTATTGCTATAGGATCAGTACTTATATTCTTCTGTTTTGCATAAGCACTTATCTGACTAACATAATAATCCAATGCCTCTGTGTTGATAGGCGTAAAAACAGATTTACTACTTTCGGAATCTATATCCTGCCATATTGAACAATCTATTTTACCCCGTTCCAAACTTTGAGCCAATATAGAACGAATCTCAAGTTCCTTTTCCCTTAAAAGAGGCGTAACACGCAAATTAATATCTGCCTGTTTTGAATTTAGAGAACGAATCTCTACTATATATTTTTTTCCTTCTACAAGACACTCCGCCTTGCCATAACCCGTCATTGATAGCAACATATCTTCCCTATTTTATAATTCTATGTTTTATTGTTTTGTTTTTATTGTTTTGCAAACAATCTTTACGAGTGGCAAAATTACTCAAAAAGTTGTACATACACAACTTTTTGAGTAATTTTGCAGCGTATTTCGTGATATTTATATTTATCTTAAATATCTGATAATTTATCTTTATATTTTTTTATAACAACTTATTATACACAACAATAAAATCAAATTAAAATGTCATATTTAGGTGAAAATGCAAGCAACAACGGCAATGAAAAGCCCATGCGCCCTCGAATGAGTACCGCTCGTATTCGCAAAATGAAATCAGAAGGGACAAAAATAAGTATGCTGACCTCATACGATTACACCCTCGCATCCCTCGTTGACGAAGCAGGAATTGATATAATCTTAGTGGGCGATAGCGCTGCCAATGTCGTCTGTGGATATAGTACCACTCTTCCTATAACTTTAGATCAAATGATATTTCTTGGCTCTGCAGTTCGCCGCGCATGTCAACATTCTTTAACAGTTATTGATATGCCTTTTGGCACATATCAAGTTAATGACGATGAGGCCGTTAAAAATGCTATTCGCGTACTTCAAGAGACAGGGGCAGATGCTGTAAAGTTAGAGGGAGGAGAGTTGATTGCCCCTGCTATTCGTCGCATGGTTAAAGCGGGTGTTCCTGTTATGGGGCATCTTGGGCTAACTCCACAGTCAGTCAACCAATTTGGAGGCTACTCTTTAAGAGCAAAAGAAGAAGCAGAGGCACAACAATTGATCCGCGATGCCAAACTGCTTGAACAAGCAGGTTGCTTTTCTCTCGTATTGGAAAAGATACCGGCCACACTCGCCAAACAGGTAACAGACAGCATATCTATTCCCACAATAGGTATTGGCGCCGGCAATGGCACAGACGGACAAGTACTCGTATTGCACGATATGCTGGGACTCAACAAAGGCTTCAAACCGAAGTTCCTTAGACACTTCGCACAACTGGCAGGCACAGTCGAAAATGCTGTCAGCGATTATATCAATGCCGTAAAAGACGGTTCCTTCCCTTCAGCAGATGAACAATATTAATTGCGTTATATAAGAAAACAAGATGCAGAGTACAATAGGCATAGTAGAAAATGAATTCGTTTCGGCAGTGGGTTTGCAAAATATCTTGCAGTCCTTTCTTCCTACTGTTGATATTGTTATCTACGAGTCTATTGATGCACTAAAAAAAGAGGTAGAACGCCAAGATGGCAATCGGCCTTATTTTGTTCATTTCTTTGTTTCGGAACATTTGCTTGAAAAACATCGTGATTATTTCCACTGCTTGCCACAAATAACTTTTGCTCTAATTAGGAATCGACAACTAACTACCATCAACGATTTTCCATGTTTAGATATTTCACTCAATCAGCAAGCAATGCTGGAGCAACTTATCTGCCTAAGGCAAGCAGGAGGAAAACATCGTAGTAACAACGAAAACAATAGCGTCTTGTCAAAGCGAGAACAAGAAGTGTTGAAACTGATAGTAAAAGGTAAACTCAACAAAGAAATTGCGGACGAACTATTCATTAGTTTGAACACAGTTATAACACACCGCGCTCATATTACAAACAAATTAGGTTTTCGCTCTGTTCCTGCTCTCACAGTATATGCTGTCATGAACGGACTCATAAAATCCTCGGAGATTTATACTCAAGGATAAAACAAATTACTACATTCAACAATTATTTGAGGCAACAGATAATTCTTAGTTTTTCTTTTGCTTGAGTTGCAACAGAAGTGCCTCATCAACAAGAGTGAGCAAATCTATTTTCAAACCTTTTTGGATAAGCATCGGTCGGTCGGCTCTAACTAAATTGAGCAACTGACTATTTTTTTCCAACAGCGGTCTTGCAGAAAGATAAGTATGCATTGCTTCCTTCAAATGATTGGTCAGAAGCAACAGATGACCGTAATTGATAAGGTCATTAGCAGTAGCATCTTCTGAATATGCCATCGTTTCAAGATATTTCTCAGCAGTAGGATAATTCCCGAGCAACAACGCACACCACCCCATTCCTCGTGCAGTGTTGATGTCGTCAGGAAACAAAGCTTCTAACTTAAAAAACACTTGCATAGCCTCGTCTTGTCGGCCTAAATCTAAGAGTATTTGTGCCTTTTGCTGAAGGGCAGATTTTCTCGTAGAATCAAGCGCAAGAATCCTGTTATATACCCTGAGTGCTTTAGGTTTCTGATTTAGACGCCTCAGACAAGTAGCCAAATGCGACAGCGTCCATATATCTTCTTTCAATGCCAAAGCATTGTCGTAAGTAACAGCAGCCATGTCATATAATTCTTGTCTTTGCTGCGATAGACCTAATTTCTGCAATACTTCTGCTGAATCATCAAATGAAGCATAAAGTTTTTCTGCCTGCTTATAACACTCAAGAGTCATGCAACGATCAGCAAATTTCATTTGTTGCTTCAAGGTAAATATCTTACCAAAAATATCCGTTTGTCCAATATCAATTGCAGAATCCATGATATTTGGTATTCCCCAAGGATTGAGCAAAAAGAATCGGTAGAGGTTACGGACATAACCCACAATAAGTTGTTTGCGCTGCAACGGTTCGTTCTTATCTTCAAAATCACCTATTTCGCCCAGTTCCTTAATCATCGACGGAATAGTCTTGTCAAACATCTCACCGGAGGCACGCTTAAAAATACAACATAAAGCATATTTGTCTATATCACAATAATCATCGTGCGAAAGTATCATTCCTTTCAACAACTTTCCTGACGGCGAAGTAAAATCAATATCTATTTCTTTGTTATTGCTGTCGAATGGCAAAAACCAATTTGCAATATCATTATGAAAAAAGCCATAATTCATTACTCCGCTTGTAGAAGCAAAAGCGATATCAGCCCCTTGCTGATGCAATTGTTGTACTCTGTCGGCATGTTTGCTCATCACCTTTGATATTCCATCTTTCCACTCCGGATTATCTTCGTCTGCTTCTTCCATCGCTATAATCACCTGCCTACTGCCTTTGTCTATTTGTGGCATGAGTTCATCTTGAAGACTTTTCATTTCTCTGCTTGCAGCAGGCGTGAGCGCTGTGTTGAGCAAAGCATGACATACTTCCCTAAGCGCTTCACGCTGAGTCTTATCTGACAATAGGTTAGTTATTTCCTTTTGTATTTCAGGATAAAACACAAGTCTTTGTTCATATCTTTGCATAAGCAAGACAAATGCAGTTTGTGCCTGTGCTTGAACAAGCATATCTTCACTTCTCAACAAAGCAAGAATTCTTAACAAATGGGCCTGCGAAAAACTATGCAAAAGTCTAATCAGCAATGCCGAAACATTATCATCTGTATCAGGATTATCGTCCTTGCCAAGCCAAATCTGATAAAATTGTTGTTTGAAATCACCTTCCTTTGTTCCGTCTGACCTGTATGCCTGCGCTTTATTTACCATTTGAACATATAGCCCATTCGGTTTGAACGAAGCAAGGAACACATCGTCCAACAACTTCAGAGCACTGCGCGACATATCTTGCAAAACAGCAGAACGCTGAGGGTCATCACCGCCTTGAATAAAATAGTCAAGCAGATAACGATAGTTTTGCTCAAGTGTCAAAAGCCTATCTCTCAAGTTATAATCAGACAACTTTACCACAATTTGCTGCATCGACAACAAAGCATGATAAAGTCTTCCATTGACAATATCTAACTCAACTGAATATAATTCGGAAGTCATACTTATAGAATTGTTCAAAAGGCAAAAGTTGAATAACTAAATCGCCAATTGTTCAATTATTCTCAACCCAACCTGCTTGTACGCACAAGTTGGTCCATTTCGAGAATTTTAATTTTTCTGCCGTCAAGGCTAATCATACCTTCTTGTTGGAAATCGCTCAGTGTGCGAATAGCATTACTTGTAGTCATACTACTCAACGAAGCCAAATCCTCACGGCTCAGATACATACTGATTGTTGCTTCATCTTCATCCAATCCATATTGGTCTTTGAGAGCAAGCAACGACTCCGCCAACCTTCCACGAATATGCTTTTGAGTAAGGCTAACTGTTCTTGTATCGCTTTTACCCAAATCTCTCGACATCTCCACTAATATAAGATAACAAAAACGATGATTGCTATTGAGCACCTGCAAGAACGCATCTTTTTTAATGAAATAGACCACCGACGGCTCCACAGTGCTTGCACTCGTGTTATGACATTCACCTGCGATAATACTTCTATAACCAAAGAAATCACAAGGTTTGAGCATACGAATTATTTGATTGCGATTGCTCACACCTTCTTTATAAACACGGACTTTCCCGCTTACAAGCATCATCATGTTGCTCGGTTCATCACCCTCACGACAAATGATTTCGTTTTTCTTGTAACTATAATATTGGGTGTTCTGCTCCACCAAATCTTTCTCTTCAGGAGTGAGCGCGCCCCAAATATCACTCAATTCCCACAACTTAGGAATATCCAAAATTTGTTTCTTTGGCATAAAAATCTGTTTTTGTTCGCTTAGTCTTAAATTTAAGTGCGCAAAGGTACGCATATTTTTTTATATATCAAAAAAATATATTTTTTCAGCAGTTTTATTCAACCACTTTTCCTAATAATGTAGCAGAAGAAGCCTCCTCAATTTTCACCTTAACGAACTCACCAATATGTCTGCCTTGACGAGGAAAGACTACAGTCTTATATTGAGATGTTCTACCAAACATCTGCTCCTGACTTCGTTTTGCAAAGCCCTCAACCAACACCTCTACAATATTTCCTATTTCTTTTTTATTACTCTCAAGCGACAATTGTTGCTGCAATGCGATAATCTCGTTCAATCGCCTAATTTTGATTTCTTCAGAAATATCATCAGGCAAATGTTTGGAAGCATAAGTACCTGGCCTTTCTGAATACTTAAACATAAAAGCAGTATCAAACCCCACCTGCCTCATTAGACTAAGCGTCAGTTGATGGTCTTCTTCTGTTTCGGAATGAAAGCCACAAAAAACATCCGTTCCGATAGTAGCAGTGGGCAATATGCGACGAATTGCAGAAATACGATCTAAGTACCACTCGCGCGTATATTTTCTGTTCATCAGTTTTAATATACGATTGCTTCCGCTCTGAACAGGTAAATGAATAAACTTGCACAAATTATCGTACTTGGCAATTACTTCCAGAGTTTTGTCAGACATATCCTTTGGATGAGAAGTGGTAAAACGAATCCTCATTTGAGGCACTGCCAATGCCACCTGCTCAAGCAACTGAGGAAAATCTACATCCTCATATTTATATGAATTTACATTCTGACCAAGCAAAGTTACTTCTTTATACCCTCTTTGCTGCAAGTCTTTTACTTCGTTAAGTACTGACTCCACATCTCTACTTCGCTCTCTTCCCCTTGTATATGGCACTACACAATACGAGCAGAAATTATTACATCCACGCATTATACTAACAAAACCGGAAATCGATTTACCTATTCGCGCAGGGATAATATCGCGATATGTTTCTGTACGGGATAACTCCACATTGATTGCCTTATGACCGTCCTCTACTTGTTTTATCAAATTAGGAATATCAAGATACGAATCAGGACCTGCTACAAAATCAACCTTATATTCATCTATCAACTCCTGCCCTATTCGCTCAGCCATGCAACCAATTACACCGATAATCTTTCTTCCTTCATGACCTGCCTTATTGTTTTTGCTATTAATCTCTCTCAAGCGACTAATGATTTTTTGTTCTGCATTATCTCTAATCGAACATGTATTGAGAATAATTGCATCTGCATTATCAATATTTTCGGACAAAGTATAATCGGTGGTTTGCATGATAGCCGCCACTACCTCGGAATCTGCCACATTCATTTGGCAGCCATAAGTCTCAATATAAAACTGCTTATTCATCGTAAAACTATTTGTTCTTCGCCACAAAATTACGCTTTTTGAATGATATATGGTAGATTTTTTATTCCTAACTGCCAAAATTATAGGCTAAAAGGTAGAAAAAAGCATTTTTTCTAATAATAGTTTTGCTATATAATAAAAAAAGCGTACCTTTGCGCTCGAAAACAAATAAAATTTTCATAGTTAAGGTTTAGGTTTAATGGCCATGAGTTGCTGGGAAGCAACTCATGGTTTTTATAAGTTTGAAAAAAAATGGAAGACATAACAAAACAAGAGTCTGAACAACAAGATGTGATTATAGACTTGTCAGACCAAGAAAATGTGCGTCAAGCAATAATTGCAGCAGAAATTATTAATAGAAAGTACTGATTTAATTAGTACTTGATTTTGTGCTGACAAACTATTTAACAACTAAAAATTAAAATAATCAAAATATCATGGCAGTAGTTTATTTGTCTGCAGAGGGTCTGCAGAAACTTAAAGATGAATTGGTTTATCTTGAGGGCGTAGAGCGTCCTCGAGTTATTGCCGCAATTCAAGAAGCCCGCGACAAAGGCGACTTGAGCGAAAACGCAGAGTACGATGCGGCTAAAGAAGAGCAAGGCAAACTGGAAAGCAAAATCGCGCTTCTGAAAGAGAAGATTATGGACGCTCGCATTATTGACGAAAGCCGCATAAAAAAAGATGAAGTGCAAGTGCTCACAAAAGTCAAAATCAAGAATGTTAAAAACGGACAAGTATTCAACTATCAGTTAGTCACCGAGGGTGAGGCTAATTTCAAAGAAGGAAAATTGTCTGTTAGCACCCCTATAGCCAAAGGTTTGCTTGGCAAAAAAGTAGGCGAAATAGCCACAGTTCAAGTTCCGGCAGGGACCATGGAATTCGAAATCCTTGAAATAGATTTTTAAGCAAAGTAGAAAGGACTAAACATTATGACTATTTTTAGTAAAATAATCAATGGTGAAATTCCATCGTTCAAAGTAGCAGAAAACGACCATTTCTATGCGTTCTTAGACATCAACCCCTTGAAAAAAGGTCATACTCTTGTCGTGCCTAAATTGCAGGAACCTGAAGCAGACTATATTTTCGATTTAAATGATGAGTTGCTGAGCGAAATTATGGTATTCTCAAAACAAGTCGCTGCAGGAATTAAGGCCGCCACGGATTGCAAACGAGTAGGAGTGGCAGTATTAGGTATGGAAGTGCCACATGTACATGTACATCTTATTCCCCTTGATTCGGAAAAAGATATGCTCTTTAGTAACCCTAAACTGCACCTTGACACTCAAGAAATGGCTGAAATAGCCAATAGCATAGCAGAGGCTATAGAGAAACTTTAATTCAAACAAAACAATTAAAAAAAGATTAGTATTTCGCATAAAAATACTAATCTTTTCTATTAAGTTATCAGTGATATAAATGAGTATAGAACAGAAATATCCGCTTTATTTGGCACCAATGGAAGATGTGACCGACCCTGCGTTTCGTCTCTTATGCAAAAGATTCGGAGCAGATAGGGTCTATACAGAATTCGTCAATGCCGATGCGCTCGTTAGAAATATTAAATCTACCGAGCGTAAACTGATTATTCACAACAATGAGCGCCCTGTTGCTATACAAATTTATGGCCGTGAACCCGACTCTATGGCTCAAGCAGCACAAATAGTCGAACAGGCAAAGCCTGATTATATAGATATCAACTTTGGTTGTCCGGTAAAGAAAGTTGCAGGCAAAGGAGCAGGCGCCGGTTTGCTCAGAGATATACCAAAATTGTTAGAAATTACTCGTGCAGTAGTAAATGCCGTCAAAATTCCCGTAACAGTAAAAACACGGCTCGGCTGGGACGATAGTCAGAAAATAATAGTCGATTTGGCAGAGAGGCTGCAAGACTGCGGAATACACGAACTTGCCATACACGGTAGAACACGCTCGCAGATGTACTCAGGTGAGGCTGATTGGACCTTAATAGGAGAAGTAAAAAACAACCCACGCATGCATATTCCCATTATAGGGAATGGAGATATTACAACCCCTGAAAAAACAAAAGACTACTTTAATCGATATGGTGTGGATGCAATAATGATTGGTAGAGCCACATTTGGTCATCCATGGATTTTTGAAGAGATAAAACATTATTTATCTACCGACGAATTACTCCCGCAACACTCCATGCAATGGCAAATAGATATACTTAAAGAACATGTAGAAAAAAGCATAGAATGGTGCGGTGATGAGCGAAAAGGTATTGTTCATTCGCGCCGTCATTTTGCAGCCTCACCTGTATTCAAAAGACTTTTTGATTTCAAACAGACACGCATCGCCATGCTTCGTGCTGAAACAAAAAACGAACTCTTCCAGATTATGGATAGTGTGGTGGAAAAATACGGATAAAGATTACTGTCGTTTTGTACATGAAAGGTACAATATCTTTATAGCATAAGAGTCATTTTGCAGCCATCATTTGGAACGCGGTAGGCTTGCCGGTCCTCGCCCGCAACCAAAACAAAAACATGTAATAACAGATTTGTTATATAGATGGCTGCAAAATGACTCTTATGTCTATTTTTTAAGGGCAATCAAATAATCTATTGCCTCTGCATAGCCCTGCAACCCTTTTCCGATAATAGTTTTTTTGCATACATCCGTCAAAAACGAAAATTGACGAAATTTCTCGCGATGAGAAATATCTGTAAGATGGACCTCTACAACAGGTGTTGTGATAGCGAGCACTGCATCCCTAATAGCCACTGAGGTGTGAGTGTATGCCGCAGCATTAAGCACTATACCATCTGCCGCAAAACCTTCTTTTTGCAAATAATCTATTATATCCCCTTCATGATTTGACTGATAATAGACTAACTTTATAGCGGGATATTTCTTTTGCAATTGCTCAAAATATGTTTCAAACGACATAGTTCCATACAACTCCGGCTGTCTTAAGCCGAGCAGATTCATATTAGGACCATTGATAATTGCTATTCTCATAAATCGTTAGTCTTCAGAAAAATGCACAAGCACATGACGATAGGAGTTGAATATCTTACTTTTGCTCACAAAACCAATATAATGTTTTTCTGAATCCACAACCGGAAGATTCCAAGCACCTGTGTCTTCAAATATCTCCATTACACGCTCCATAGACATTGTATCCTCAAGCAAAGCAACAGGTGAGTTCATCAGTTGCTCCACTGTAAAACGCTTATATAATCGCGGTTGAAACATTATATTTCTCACCTCATCCAAAAGTAGTATCCCAAGTAGTTTTCCGTCATTTGATACAACAGGAAATATATTTCTGTTACTTTCAGATATTACCTTTACCAATTCGCCAAGCGTCATATCTGGTGTCACTGTCCTCAAATCTTTTTCTATTACATTCTCCATTTTCAGCAGCGTAAGTACTGCTCTGTCTTTATGGTGTGTTAATAATTCTCCTTTTTTTGCAAGTCGCATAGCATATAGAGAATGAGGCTCAAAAAGCAGAATGGTCATATATGATGTAATAGAGACAATCATCAGTGGCAACAGCAAATGATATCCGCCTGTAAGTTCTGCTATAAGGAACATACCCGTAAGTGGCGCATGCATAACGCCTGCCATTACTCCCGCCATACCTGTTAGTGCCAAATTTGTAGCAGGAGCATCCAAGCCAACTATCGTAAGCAACTTAGCCACAACAAATCCACTTAGGCAGCCCACAAACAACGATGGCGCAAATATACCTCCCACACCACCTCCGCCATTGGTTGCTACCGATGCAACTATCTTCAAAAGAACTATCAACAACAGATACCCCACAAGCAACCATACAGAATACGGCAACATAGCAAACGGACTATGAGTTAGAGTAGAGGTGCCATCGGTGTTAAGAAGCGAGACAATACTATCATATCCTTCACCATAAAGCGGAGGAAAAATAAAAATAAGCACACTCAGAGTAAGCCCCCCAACCAATACTTTTATCCAACCTTGTTTAATCAGACGGAATTTATCCTCAAGCCAATTCATGCCACGAGTGAAATACAACGACACTAAGCCGCATATTACTCCCAAGAAGAGATATATAGGGATTCGATATAGTTGGAAAGGTTGAATGGTTACCAACTCGAACATAGGTGTTGAATTCGAAAAGAGGTATGTAAAGACTGTTGCGGTAATGCTGCTTATCATCAATGGCGAGATGTTAGCCATTGTCATGTCAATCATGAGTACTTCAAGCGTGAAAACCAATCCTGCGATAGGTGCTTTGAAAATACCACCTATTGCCCCTGCAGCACCACAACCTATCATGAGCATCATAGTTTTTTGGTCAAGTCGGAAGAGACGGGCTAAATTAGAACCTATCGCCGCTCCCGTCAGAACTATTGGCGCCTCGGCACCTACAGAACCACCAAAACCGATTGTAAGTGAAGAGCCTATAACACTCGACCATACATTATGAACCTTAATTATAGATTTACGCTGAGAAATAGCAAACAATATCTTTGTCACTCCATGAGAAATATCGTCTTTTACTATGTATTTAACAAATAATGCAGACAACGCAATACCCAACATTGGACAAAGCAAAATAAGCCATTCATGTGAGCTTACTGCGACAATATTATGAACAAAACTACTGATTAAATATATAAGTGTTTTGAGCAAAACTGAAGCAAAAGAACAAAACATACCTACAAAAAGAGCGAGCAACAATATGAATTGCCGCTCCGAAATATGCTTTTCTCGCCAAGATATTATGTTATTTAAAGGATTCGTAAGAATATAGTTTTACACAGATTGGGAAACTATAAGTTGTGTCATCTTGATATCATGAGGTTCTACAGGCAATTCGCTCACCACCTGAAATTTATATGCCACGCCGATTTTAGGAACATCGGTGAATTTTTTGAGGAATCTGTCATAATATCCTCCGCCTCTTCCCAAACGATATCTTTTATGATCAAATGCCACACCGGGAACTATTATCAAGTCTAATTTACCCTTATATGTAGGAGTTTGCGGTTCAGGAATACGGTACCTTCCTTTTTTCAAGTTTGTCTCGCCCTTGTATTCTCTTACTTCAATATATCTTCTATGTGTTACAGGCAGGAAAAACCTTTTTCCGCTGTTTTCGTTCATAAGCGGACGCAAATCAACTTCATTTTTCATTGGATAATATACCATTATGCACGAAGCGTTTTGGTACAATTGATTGGTTCTGAGTTGCTCTATGATTTCTTCAGATGCTTTTATCACCTGCTCTTGATAAAGGATTCTTCGTCGTTGACCTAAATACGCTCTTAAATCATTTTTCTTTTTTTTGAGCCTATGAGAAGGCAACAACTCTAACAAATCTTTAATATACTGAACTATTACCATGATATTAAATTTTGACTTGCAAAATTATTAAAAAAAACGAATATCTGCAAGAGTAGTGATAATTTCAAATTCTTTCTTGTGTCTTAGTACAATTAAAAAGGTACTGCTCCGTTTTCATTTTCAAATCTGCTATCATCAAATTTGGAAGAGTATGAATTATATGCTTGTTCGCTATTTTGACTTGCAGGCTGGGCAAGTGATGCTGACATAGATGGGCTTTCTCCCGCAAACTCTTCGTCTTTATTCATAAATTTTGTGAATTTTTGCTCAAATCTGAGCACAACATCTGCCGTTGCACCATTACGATGTTTAGCAATGATAATCTGCGCCATACCAATCATTGACGGGTCGTAATCAGCCGACTTTTCCCCACTTCGGAAATAATATTCAGGTCGGTGAATAAAACAAACCATATCCGCATCTTGCTCAATTGCTCCTGATTCACGCAAGTCGCTCAGTTGAGGTCTTTTGCCTTCGATACCCGTTCTACCTTCTACACTACGATTAAGTTGCGAGAGTGCAATGATAGGAATATCCAATTCTTTAGCGAGTGCCTTAAGATTACGAGAGATGATACTGACCTCTTGTTCTCGACTGCCGAAGTTCATACCTGAAGCATTCATCAGTTGCAAATAGTCAATGATAATACATTGCACTTTATGTTCTCTTACTAATTTACGGGCTTTGGAACGCAATTCAAAAACTGACAGAGATGGAGTATCGTCAACATATATTGGTGCTCCCATAAGAGAAGTAACACGAGTCTCCAGTTGATTCCACTCCTGCATAGTAAATTTACCATTACGAATTTTGGAGCCTTCTATCTCACACACATTCATTATCAGACGATTAACCAATTGTACATTAGACATCTCAAGTGAGAATAAGGCAACAGGAACTTTGTAGTTGACCGCCATATTTTTAGCCATCGACAACACGAATGCCGTCTTTCCCATAGCAGGTCGTGCGGCTATGATTATAAGATCGGACTTCTGCCAGCCACTCGTAACTTTGTCCAAATCAGTAAATCCTGAAGGAACTCCCGACATACTATTATCATTTTGCCTTGCCTTTTCCATTCTTGCAAAAGCCTCTTGAATAACAGGGTCTATTTGTACAACATCGCGTTTTTGGCTTCGCTGGCTTATTTCAAATATACCACCCTCTGCTTTCTGAAGCAATTCCTCAACATCTGTCGTATCATCGTATGCCTCTTTGATGATATCAGAAGACATTCCGATAAGATCGCGTGCAATACCTTTTTGAGCAACGATTTGTGCATGATAAAGCAAGTGTGCAGTAGAAGCCACTTTACCCGTGAGTTGTGATATATATACAGCCCCACCTACCTCTTCAAGAGTGCCATCTCGACGCAGTTGTTCCACAACAGAAAGCATATCTATCGGATTTTCTTTTGCTGCCAAATGAAGCATCGCCTCGTATATCTTTCGGTGCGCCTCTTTATAGAAACTGCTTGGAGACAATATCTCTGCTACTGTTCCGTATGCTTCTTTTTCAAGCATAAGGGCTCCTAAAACCGACTCTTCTAATTCAACGGCCTGCGGCGGCAATTTGCCTGCATCATTAGGACCGACAACTATCGTGGATTGCTGTTTGGAGCGTGAACTTCTGTTGCTTGTTTGTGCCATATAATATTATTTTTTTAATCAGTAAATGAATTGAATTATATCTTAATTTTAGATTCTCACAACTTGATTTTAATTTAGTTATTGAGTCGTTTTTTTCTAATTTCCCAGTCAGGCATTCGCTGCGTCATAAGTTGTTTGAACTGAGGTCCATGATTTTGTACTTGCAAGTGACATAATTCATGTACAACAACATAATCTATCAAGGGTAAAGGCTTATGAGCAAGTTGTAAATTAAAAAGCAGCGAGCGCTTTTTAGCCATACAACTACCCCACTCTGTTTTCATGTTTCTTATTTTCCAAGTAACTGTTTTTTCTTGAAATTCAACTCTATATCGTTCAACCGATAGAGTTAAATATTTATATAATTCGTTCCTTAAGTATGCGTCAATCATTGCTTTTTTCTGCTGCTTAGAGGTATCTAGTCGGCAATAGAGCCTCAATTCGTCAGCAAAGCGCACCACACCTATTGAACCACTGACTTGCGTTTGTACTATTGGTAGCCATTGCCCAAAGAGCATCACCTTACTTTCATCTTGCTCTACTTGTTTTCGCTCATTTATCTGTGATAATTTATTTTTGAGCCACACATTTTTTGAAAGTAGAAATTGTCTTGCTTGAGATTCAGTTGTAAAATATGGTATAACGAGTTTTACTCTTCCATCCGGGTATATCGTAAGACGAAGAGAGCGAACCGAACGATGCTCAACCTCAACAATAATATCATCTACAACCCAATTCATCACTTTTCATCTTAGTAATTCTTAATTTAAAAATGACTGTTTATTGCTAAATAGGCAAATGAAACAACCTACAAATAGTCTATTTCATATTACGCAGCAAAATTAAGTAGCCTTTGTTATAATACAAAAACAATTTTTCAACAAACTTATTGACAGATGTAGTACATCACATACCCCACAGCGCCACTACTGATAATGAGCAATATAGGATTGATTTTGAAGAATAATGTGCCTATAAAAACTAAAAAGAAGAGAGCATAACTAAATATGTCTATAAAGTTTTCGGGCGTCATAAGCAACAACGCGGCTGCGGCAATAAGTCCTACAACAATATATCTTAGTCCCTGCATAACCCCAACCATATATACATTATCTTTTATTTTGAAATATAAATTACATAATGCAAACATTAGTATAAGCGAAGGTAGGATAAGTGCAAATGTAGTAAGTGCCGACCCTAATACTGTTCCCGTTACATTATATCCGACATAAGTGGCAGCATTGATGCCTATAGGTCCGGGCGTGGTTTGAGAAATTGCCACCATATCAGCAAACTCCTGTTGCGTAAGCCAACCATATCGCTCTGTCTCATACTGAATAAGCGACAAAATAGCATATCCGCCTCCAAAGCCAAATAGTCCTATTTTGAAAAAGGACAAGAAAAGATATAAATACATCATAACTTGCTTCTCCTTTTACGAAATTCCACTATTGCCAAAGCCGAGACAATAGTTATTATAATTATCCAAATAGGCGATATGTTGCATAGCCAAATCAGCAGTGCAGAAGCAATAGGCAGTGCGAGCAAGAGCCAACTGACAATTATCTGTCTATTAGTATATTTATGTTTATCTGTTTTCATCATTCCGGCCGCCCGTGCCATATTCCATAGCGGTGCTGCAATTAATGCTACAACTGCTGGTCTTATTCCTTTGAAAATGGCTTCTATTTGCGGTAAATGTCGATAGCGGGTAAATACGGCAGCGATAAGCAGAATAATAACAAACGAAGGTAAAATACTTCCTAAAATGGTACAAAAAGCACCTTTTGCTCCTTTAAGTTTATATCCTACAAAAAAAGCAGCATTAACAGCCATAACTCCGGGCACTGACTGTGAGAGAGCCAGCATATTCAAAAATTCTTCGTCATCTATCCATTTCTTTTTCTCTACCACTTCTTTTCTTATTAATGGTATCATAGCATACCCACCACCAAGAGTGAATGCTCCAATTTTAAGAAATGATAAAAAGAACTCTAAATAAATCATCTTAAGTCATTTATTTGTTTGCAGTCAGTAACATATAATACGCCATCAATAACTTTGAACTTCACATTCATGTTATCGTATGTCAGTCCATACTCTCGCTGGTCGTTATGATATGCCGGTCGCGGATCTTGAGCAAGTATGTCAGTTAAATCTTGTTTCTGCTGCTCACTGAGCATATTCATAATCGTTTGCGGTATTTCTACTTCGAGTCGGTAGTCTTCTCCCGCACTTGCGAAACCACCCGATGCATTGCTCACACAATCAGCGTAGGGTATATATGGTTTGATATCAAATATCGGGGTGTTATCCATCATATCTGCTCCACCAACAACAAGTACAATTTCGCCATTGCTATTTTTCTCTACCGATATTAGTTTAACAACTGATAACGCCAATGAATTAGGTCTGAAAGACGACCTTGTAGCAAACACTCCTATGCGTTTGTTTCCTCCCAGCCGAGGCGGTCTGACGGTAGGCGACCAGTGGTGATTTTCAGAAAATCCCCAAATAAGCCAAATATGAGAGAATTGCTGAATGCCTCGCACGGAATCGTCGGTTCCGAATTGTTTAGTCATCACAATTCTTGTAATGACAGAAGCGGCACGCCCCGATTGACGAGGTATGCCGAACTTTTCTTTGTATCCGTTATGTGCGAAGGCAATTGGAGTGATTTCCATATCATACTACTCCGGAGAATCCCATAAAGGCCATTGCGAGCAGACCTGCGGTAAGCAGCGCTATAGGTGTGCCTTGCATGGCTTTAGGTACATTGTTCATTGCAAGTTGTTCTCGAATTCCGGCAAAGAGTACAAGTGCCAGAGCAAAACCAACTGCAGTAGCAAAGGCAAAAATAGTACCTTGCAACAAATTAGGCTCTGCGCCGCTTATTTTAGCAGCCCATGTGCCATCTCCTACAAGTATTGCCACACCAAGTATACAGCAGTTAGTGGTGATAAGGGGAAGAAAAACACCCAACGCCTGATACAACGAAGGGGAGGTCTTCTTCAATACAATTTCTATAATCTGCACCAAAGTAGCAATAACAAGAATAAAGAGAATAGTCTGCAAAAACTCAACGTGGAACATCTCTAACACATATTTCTGCAAGAGATAAGTAACAATAGTGGCAAGCGTAAGAACGAAGGTAACTGCTGCTCCCATACCCAATGCAGTTGAAATTCGTTTACTTACTCCTAAGAACGGACATATTCCCAAAAACTGCGAAAAGACGATATTATTAACAAATATCGCACTTATTATAATAAGAAAATATACCATAAATTTGAGTGATTTAATGTTTATCGGCAAGAATAAGTATTCAATACCTTTTTATTACTTGCAGTTAATATCGTTTATTTTTTAATTTTATTCATTATTGCCATTAGATATGCAAGTGCAATAAATGCTCCCGGAGCGAGTACGAAGAGCAACATACCATAGTTATCAGGGTAAATAGTTAGACCAAATACTGCTCCTGTTCCAAGCAACTCTCTTATAGCGCCAAGCACTGTAAGCGAGAGCGTAAATCCTAATCCCATTCCCAAGCCATCGAGAGCCGATAAGCCTACTCCATTTTTAGCCGCGAAGGCTTCAGCCCTACCAAGCACAATACAATTGACAACAATAAGAGGAATAAAAAGTCCTAATGTCTCATATAGCGCCGGCAAGTATGCTTGCATAGTAAGTTGAACCATAGTAACAAAAGTTGCAATAACCACAATATATGCAGGTATGTGCACCTTGTCAGGTATAAGATTTCTTAATAGCGAAATAACTACATTGGAGCATACTAAGACAAACAATGTAGCAAGTCCCATTGACATACCATTAATAGCCGAGGTGGTAGTGGCAAGCGTGGGACACATTCCAAGAACCAAAGCAAAAGTAGGGTTCTCCTTGAAAATACCATTCGTTAGTGTTTTTAATGCTTTATTCATAGCCGTTTGTAGTTATTTATTATCTTCTGATTCGCTTAATTGGGATATATTATCTACTGACTCATCAGTTTGACTTGCTGTAGCAACTTGATTGTGGTCATGCTCATATTCATAATCTACATTTTGACATGATTCTACATTATCTATTTGAGCATTGACACATGAGTCAAAAGCCTTATATGCTCTTACGACAGCCCTAAGGAATGCGCGTGAGGTAATAGTGGCTGCAGTTATAGCATCCACATCACCACCTTCTTTGCTAACTGTCATATTAACTGAGGCTGGCATAAGACCTATTATGTTTTGTTTGCCTTTAGGAGTCTTGAACCATGTGGTCATATTGGCTCCCAACCCTGGCGTTTCATTTTGCTCAAGCACTGAATAGCCTTTTATTACCATAGCGGCGTCAAGCCCAACCATAAGTGTAAATTTGCCATTGAAGCCATTAGGGTCAAAGGTCTCTACGGCAGCCCCCACCAATTCACCATTTTTATATGCTTGATACACTTTTACTCCATTTATTTCCTGAGCATCAGCAAATTCTATACTATCCATCTGCAATACTTGCAGTTTGGCTTCCATTTGTTTTTGCGCTTTCGACTGCTCAATTGGTTCTTTGGTAAGTACATACATACCTCCCAACATTCCCGCTGCCATAAGGGCTATAAGGGTCAGCGAGACAGTCATATTGAGTAAGTTACTTTCTAATCGTTTCATTTTTTCTTTTCTCCAAATCGTTTAGGACGAATGTACATATTAAGTAGCGGTGTTACCGCATTCATTATCAGTATAGCAAACGACATACCTTCGGGATATGCCCCCCAAGTGCGAATAATTACGACAATGAGACCAATACCCAAACCATATATTATTTGTCCCCATGGTGTCATTGGTGAAGTTACATAATCGGTAGCCATAAAGATAGCACCAAGCATGAGACCTCCTGTGAGTAGGTGGTGAAGCGGTGATGCAGCACCGGGAAGGAATAGATATAATATACCTGAGAACAGAACCACCATAGCCATTATACTAATGGGGATATGCCATGTAATGGTTTTGGTGCAAATCAAGTAAATTCCTCCTAAAAGCAATGCTATAGCCGATATTTCACCAAACGATCCGCCTAAATATCCGACCGCCATATCCCAAAATGATGGCAGTTGGTCGAGCAACGAAGCGTCACCATCTTTAATGGCAGTTTTCATGATAGCCAGCGGTGTAGCCCCTGTTTGAGCATCAACAAAAGGCATAGCGGAATGGAAGCCCAACGGACGTGGCCATGTTGTCATCTGAACAGGAAAACTAATGAGCAGAAATACTCGGCCGACAAGTGCCGGATTGAAAGGATTTTGACCTAATCCACCAAAAGACATCTTACCTACTCCGATGGCCACCAAAGCACCGATAACTACTATCCATAAAGGCAAATTGCTGGGCAAGTTGAATGCCAACAAAATACCTGTCAATACAGCAGACAAATCGGTTAAAGTTGGTTTTTGCTTCAGAATAAATTTTGCTATCAGCCACTCGAACAACACACATGAAGCCACTGATACACATGTCAGTATCAAGGCTCCCCACCCGAATGCCACCACCGACACAATAAACGCAGGCACAAGCGCTATAATCACATTAAGCATATTGCGCTGCACACTATCGTCAGAATGAACATGTGGTGCAGGTGAAACTATAAATTTGTCCATATATATTTTTTTTAATTGCGCACAAAAGTACGCATTTTGATTGATTTACACAAAATAAACTTTATTATTCTTTCATAGCCTCAAGACTTTGTTTTATTACGGCAATACGGCTCAATGCATCTTGTTGCTTTTTGCGTTCCATCGCTACTACTTCAGGTTTTGCATTCTGAACAAATCGCTCATTGGAGAGTTTTTTCATTACATTCTGCAAAAATCCTTCTTGATACTTCAGGTCAGCCTCTAATTTAGCACGCTCTTCGTCTTTATTGATAAAATTATCAAGAGGCACTGCACATTCTGTTACCCCTGCAATAAACGATGCAGAGTTTTGTGCTTTTTGCTCAACAGCCTCAATTTCGGATGTGTAACAGAGTTTGCGTATCAGCATAAGGAAAGCATCGCTGAATTGCTGCTTACCAATAATTTGAAGTACCACCTGCTCTTTTTGCGGGATATTACGCTGCTGACGCACATTTCTCACGCCGGCGACAATGAGTTTAAGCGTTTCTATTTGCTCAAGCAATGAGGTGTCGATGTCTGCCTTCATCTGGTCGATAGGCTCAAACATAATGGTATCACCTTGTTTTCTCTCTGTCAGGTTTTGCCATAATTCTTCTGTGATAAACGGCATAAAGGGGTGCAAGAGCCGCAACATTTGGTCAAAGAAACGGAGCGTAGAGTCATAGGTCTGCTTATCAATAGGTTGGCCATAAGCGGGTTTTATCATCTCTAAATACCATGATGAAAATTCATCCCAAAAGAGTTTATAAATAGCCATGAGTGCATCAGAGAGACGATACTTGCTAAAATGGTCGGTTACTTCGACGGCTGTCTGTGCAAGTTTTTGCCGGAACCATTCAGTTGCCAACTTATTACTTACTTGAGCCTGTTCATCAATATGTTCTGCTATTGTCCAGCCTTTAATAAGTCTAAAACAATTCCATATTTTATTATTGAAATTGCGTCCTTGCTCACACAAACTCTCGTCAAACAAGATATCGTTGCCTGCCGGCGCGGAGAGCATCATGCCCATTCGCACGCCATCTGCGCCATACTTATCAATGAGTTCTAATGGGTCGGGAGAATTACCAAGCGACTTAGACATTTTTCTGCCGAGTTTGTCTCGGACAATACCTGTAAAATAAACATTTCTAAAAGGCATTTTACCTTCGTACTCATAGCCTGCCATTATCATTCGAGCCACCCAAAAGAATATAATATCCGGTCCTGTAACCAAGTCGGCAGTAGGATAATAATAATTTATCTCTTTGTTATTAGGTTCAAGGATTCCGTTAAAGAGCGAAATAGGCCAAAGCCATGAAGAAAACCATGTATCCAAGCAATCAGGGTCTTGCTTTAGGTCGTCAATAGTAAGATTGGGGTTTTGTGTTTTCTTTTTTGCTAACTCCAATGCTTTTGAGGCGTCCGGAGCCACCACAAATCCGCCTTGTGGAAGATAATATGCAGGAATACGATGTCCCCACCAGAGTTGTCGAGAGATACACCAATCCTTTATATTTTCCATCCAATGGCGATATGTATTTTTATATTTAGCAGGGAAGAACCGGATTTGGTCATCCATTACCGGTGGTAGAGCCATTTGCGCGAAATGTTCCATTTTCAGGAACCACTGCATGGAGAGTTTGGGTTCGATAGGTACATTAGTACGCTCCGAGAAACCAACATTATTGGTATAGTCTTCTACTTTCTCCATCAGTCCTGCTTGTTGCAGGTCTTTTTCTATTTGCTTGCGACATTCGAAACGGTCCATACCTACATATAGTCCTGCAGCCTGACTTAAAGTTCCATTATCATTGAAGATATCTATCGATGGCAGGTTATACTTCTCGCCAAGCATATAGTCATTTACATCATGAGCAGGTGTTACTTTGAGGCAGCCTGTTCCAAACTCCATATCCACATAATCGTCTTCAATAACAGGAATAACTCTGCCCACCAAAGGAACAATAACTTTTTTGCCTTTCAGCCATTCAGTCTTAGGATTATTAGGATTGATACACATAGCAGTATCACCCATAATGGTTTCAGGACGGGTAGTGGCTACAATAGCATAAGCATCTTCGCCTTCAACCTTATATCTGAGATAATAAAGCTTACCATGATGTTCTTTGAATATAACCTCTTCATCAGAGAGTGCGGTCAGTGCCTGAGGGTCCCAATTGACCATTCTCACGCCGCGGTAAATAAGTCCTTTGTCATACAAGTCGCAGAACACTTTAATCACGCTCTCGGAGCGCATTTGGTCCATTGTGAATCCTGTGCGATCCCAATCGCATGATGCACCTAATCGACGAAGTTGTTTGAGAATTATTCCACCATGTTCGTGTGTCCAATCCCAGGCATGCTCAAGAAACTGCTCGCGTGTGAGGTCAGTTTTTTTGATTCCTTGTTGCGCCAATTTGCCTACCACTTTGGCTTCAGTTGCAATAGAGGCATGGTCAGTACCAGGCACCCAGCATGCGTTTTTTCCCTCTTGACGGGCGCGACGAACAAGAATATCCTGAATAGTATTGTTAAGCATGTGCCCCATGTGCAGTACACCGGTTACATTGGGTGGGGGAATAACTATAGTATATGGCTGACGAGAATCTGGCTCGGAGTGAAAAAACTTATGTTCAAGCCAATACTCATACCACTTATTTTCAATCTGTTGTGGGTTATATTTTGCATCCATAGTCTGTAAAGAATTATTTTTACCTAAAAGCATGCAAAGGTAGTGTAAATTCTTTAACTGACAAAAAGTTTTTAATTGGCAGTTTCATTGGAATTATAAAAAGCAAAAACAGAAACGCAGATAATGATTGTCATTGTCTGCGTTTGAGTTGTTATGAATGAAATATGTTTAGATTATTCGCTTTGCCGTCTTTTTCTTTTTATTGATGATTTGATTAAAGATGTTATGATTGCAAAGAAAGTAGCAAGCCACCATGGCATATCACCTATTGGCAAAAATGGGTCGGCAGGTGGGGTAAAAGGATTTACTCGGCGCATGTTTGCCTCTGCATCTGAATCATCCATATTATTTGCTCCTATGGGGTGAATAGTACTACTATACATACTCTTAGCCGGAAGCGAGTATGATACAGCAGGATATGCATGGTTGTCATTATGCGAGGAGTTGAAAGTACTATGATACCCTTCTTTACCTGATACCATATATATATTTCCACTTCCATAACTATTTACTTTACCTTCGCTTACTCTCACTGGTGAATAATTATAATTATATGCATCAATATTGTTTGGTTTGGTATTACTATATTGATACTTATTTAACCCACTATAAGACTTATTAGGATTAACATAAACAGAAGTACTCTGCATAGCCACAGCCATACTTAGTGAAGTAAAGCAGGATAAGATTGTCAGAATAATTTGTTTTTTCATAATCATGTCCTCCTTATTTAACTATTCCACGAAGTGTTACTGCCTCTTGCGCCACCACTCTTATATTATATACCCCTGCCGGCAGGTGGTATGTTTGCTGCCATGAGTCTGTGGTTTGATTGACAAGCAAAGAGCCGTTAGTAGAATATATCCATACATGAGCATTTACAGGCAGACCAGTGAGAGTCATTGAACCTACACTTGTTGTTACCTTGATATCAGCATTTTTAGAATCAGACAAGTTGGTTGGAGTATCATCTTGTTTTTCTGCAAGTTTAACGGATAGGAAGAAGCGATTTTCGTTTTGCTGTTTGGTAGTGTAGAACTGATAGTTTTCTTGCATGAGGTTGGTATATGTGTTTTCTTGTGCATCAAAGAGCCACACTTCTTCTGCTCGTTGCAAATCGCTATTTCTGTTAAGAGCGAAAGTATAGTTGCCATTGGCAGCGGCATAGAATCCCACAGGTACTTGCGCTGCAGCGGATGCTTCAGGCAGGGCATTAAACGCAAGTTTATGGTCAGGTGAGATGGTATATACCACCGGCTTGGAATAGTATTTATAGTAATCGCCGAACCACTTGTACATATCTTTGCCAATTTCGAAATGGTTGTGGAAACGATCGGAGACGACAAGTGCGGTCTCGTCTTTTTCGCCATTGGCAGCCGTGAGATAAATTCCTACAAAGGCAGGTGTTTCTTGTTCTTCCACTACTCTTCTTATCATAGAAGATTTACCCCGATTGGTATGATCAAAGAGCACTGTTAATTGTTCGTCTGCAGTATTGGTCTCTGTACCTACTTGTACGAAATAACTGGTAAAAGGCAGGAGGTCATTACCCGCAACCGGTTTTTGCTCGTATGCTGTCCAACCGCCGTTAATCGGTACAGCAACATAAGCAATTCCGTCTCCATTGTTATAATAGGTGTCGTGTCCTTCGGTATCCAAGATGAGTTTGCCTAATGTAAGTCCATTAAAACTATTCAAATTGCCTTTTCTATAATAATTCATATACGGGTTGCCTACTAAGTTCCATCCGAAATGTTCTTGTGGTTTGGTGTCGCCCATAATGCCTTCGCCTCCTAATCCCCAAGCATATACATCAAGAGTTTTGTTTTGTAGTTCGGCCGCAATCACATCGTTAGCCATCGGGAAGCGTAGTTCAAGTTTTACTTTAGGCTTGTCGGACAGACCTTGTATTCCTACAATAAGTCCCTGACCTGCATGAATTACAGGTTCTTCATATACTTTCCAACAGCCTCCGGTTTGTGTGGCTGCTCTTTGCTGTCCGTCGTAATACATCAAGAACCAGTCGGTATTGTATTTTGCCGGCTCACCATTAGAGAATTTTACATCAGCCACATTGCAATCGAATGGTAGTGAGAGCCAATGCCAATTAGACGGGTCGATGCGAACATCAAGATACACGCCATTGGTTTGCTTGACAGTTAAATCACCTTGAATATCACCTGCAGATATATTATCTTCTTCACGACGGAAACTAAGCGAATTGATTTGATAATCGTTACCTGCAGCAGGAACAATAAGTTTGCCACCCGGGTAAACCTGAATATTATTCACTTTGTTCACATCGTGCTCAGCACCGGCGGTAGCTTTTGTAAGAACTGCGTCTCTCATTACAACAACATCGCAGGTAGAGCAACGCTTTTTAGAATTTTCATAGTCATTATCAATGATATTATAGAACAACTCGTCGGTAGTTGCATTGGCTGATTTAACAAGAATCGGCACTTGTTTTCTCTGTGAGGTAATTATGTTTCCATCATCGTCAGTGAGTTGGAAAGTGAGGAAAAGACAAGTATATTTTTCAAGATTGTCTATATCTATTTTATACAAATTTTCTTCGGGTTTCCATCCGTATGTATCCAATTCTTCGCTTGGAATGATAGTTACTTCATCGATATAATATGTTGAATAGTCGAACTTACCGATATCTTGATATGAGTTGCATGTTGCCTTTGCATCATTTGTAACACCTGCTTGATTATAATTACCCGGATTGGTCATACATACCGACCTACCGTTCCACTCGGCTTCGGTAAAGGTTGAAAAGTCGTCAGTATTATTTTTTACCGCATCAAAGCCATCTTTAACTGATTTATTTCTAAAGAGGATGCAACGAGCAGTAGTGATGTTGATTATTTCATTTTCAAGATCTACTCCAAAGCCTCTGAGAATATCAATTCTCTCTGCATCTGTAGTAGGGGTATGCGATGAAGCATCGAAAAGCGGTTTGTATATCGGGTCATTAGGCGACTTACCATAATCCATATTTATGGCTGTTCCAGCCCAAGCATCCTCACCCCTACAATTTTTGCTTGCCGGTGGTGTGTTTTTAGCTCCAAAGACATCGATATCCGTACCGCCTTTTTGTAGCACTAATATGTCATTACCGGAGAAATCAAACTTAGGGTATTTAGTATTACCATAGGAAGTTTGGCCATCACATTTTATCCAACGGGGGTTATTATCTTCGCCGGAAAGGAGTGCTACACTATCAAGGAAGGCATTAGAACACTCTTGCAAATCAGACTCTTGAGGACCGGTAAAGAAAATTATCTCTTGACCGGATTTTATTGTCCCTAAATCACCCAATGGATAGTTCTTATCGCTTTGAGGTGAGAATTTATTATTGCCATTACCCACACATATATAATGTATATTATATGCATCGGCGTCAAGGTCAATATCATTTACCGTACCATTGAATATAGAGATTAACTTCATTGTGCCGGCACCCTCGAAGTATTTAGCAAAGAAGAGTTCATTTGCTACTGTTCCGCTACTTATTGAACCGTGTTCTTCTTGTCCGTCAACAATCACCTTTGGATGCAGGTCTTCATCTTTATCTACATATATAATCACCGCATCTTCCATCCATTCAACAACATCAACTGAAGGGCCGGTAGTAGTAAATTCGTCACCTACCTTGCAATCATTATTTCCGTCAGGAATAATTTCGTATGTGTATTCGTGCATCTCTTTGAGGTTAGAGATAGTTATGGGTGAGGAGTTCACTGTGGCAGTAGCAACAAGTGAGTTATCGTCTGCATCATAGATATTTACGACCAACTCTGTGGCATTACTTTCGAACGAGATTGTAACCTGTTCGCGGGCAGGACTGACTTCTACATTTTCGGGTTGTGCGGAACATCCGACAGGCAATATATAGAACTCCGATTCTTGTTTGTAGAGACCAAATCTGGCTCCGTAAGCCAATTTTCTGCCACCTTCGGTATCAGGATGTTGAGGCGAGGTAATGGTATAAGTAGTGCCATTTTCTGTATAAAGGTTCCACTCGTATTGTGCGCCGTTGGTCTCGCCCAATGCTGCATAATTTCGGATGTCGGTTGCACCTGATGTAGATGTTGCCCACAAGCATTTGTTGTCGTTGCCGACTAATCTGACGCAACCGCCGGCACTGGCATATCTGCTTGTTGCCACCGACTTGAGAGAATACAAGGCAGAAGCAGATGCTACAGGTACTTGAGTTGGATTAGCAGCATCGTCGGGCACTACATTGATTCCGTCATGTTGCCCTGCCTGAGACATATTTGCAGGCAAAGCATACCAATTACCTTTTTTAGTGATAAGTACAAACTCTTGAGGCACTGACCGACCATTTATAGTGATTGTACGCGTAACATCGCCTGCGGTAAGAGTGATAGTAGTTTGGTCGTGAGTATTGCTTTCAGTTGGAGTATATTCAATTGTGAGAGTGGTCTCAAGTTGTGAAGGCTCTTGTGGTATGGCTGTTGTTGCAAGTAAAGCACTAAAATGAGTGGGATCGGTATTGTTTGTTATGCTCAAGGTCTGAGCCGTCTCAAACCCTTTGGCTACGATTTGATATACAGTTTTCACTTTCTGCCCTTGAGCACCTGTTATCCAACTATTGCCTATAGCACGAATAGTTGCACCGCTCACGCATGTAGTATTAGTAGTTACACTGCTTGAAGACGAAGTAACAATGGTTGCTGTCTCACCTGTGCGTCGATAGAGCATTACTCCACCTTTAGTTTGAGCCGAACTATAGCATGAGAATATATCACTGCTATTGTTGTATTGCAAGAGATTATGCGTATTAGTGCCATTAGCAGTGATAGTTGCAACTGACTCGCTTATATATATTGTCCAAAGACCATTATCATCATTAGTGGTTTGAGATTTCAGATTATTACTGCTTGACGATGCGGCATATATATATTTACTTCCATCAAAGAACGACCATCCGTCACTGCTATTACCACCTAAAGTAAATACTTGTACAGCATCGGTAGAGAAGAAATAGGTCTTGGTATCATCTTCCTGATACTCGTATGTTGTAGCTGAACCGCGATTGTTTGTGCGTTGGTCTGTACTCATTGCTTTCCATACGGAAGCCGAGGCAATTATCACCTTATCACCGGCGGAAATCTGCTTATATCTGTTACTTCTTGATATAAATCTACCGTTTCAGAGGTGCCGGACGAAGCGCCCCATACTGCCCACCATGTTTTATTATTATCTGCTGTAATGGTGGTTCCTGCCGTTTTTTCAACTGCCGTGGCGGTAGCGCTGCTTGCCCATCCTGCGAAAGCAATGCCGTCAGGGCAGGTAAAGTCTTCTGATAAATCCGGAAGAGTATAGTCGGCTTCATCAACCACTGTTATTGTGGAAAACACCTCTTCTACATTTTCCACTATTACTTTGTATGTAATGGCGAATTGTGCTTTCACAGTAATTACCACCTTCTGTGTGGCACCGCAAATGACATTATCCGGGTCAGTATCATCATCTTCTTGAGATGCGGTGATGGTATATGTCTTTGTTTCTGATGCTTGGGGCAAGGTAATGGTAGCCCCGCTATTGCTCGTGCCACTCAATGTACCTCCGTCTGATGTCCAACTGATATCTTTGCCATTTCCACCTGTAAGAGACAGAGTAATTGTCCCACTACCAATAATTGTGGTTGCACTTGCCTCAAGTTGTAGTTTGTTAGTAGGTGGTGTGCAGCACTGCGGACGGTTGGTATAAATAGTAGAGCCGCCTGTCTTATAAAGGTCAAAATAGTATAAACTATTGTTAGATGCTGATATTGCCTCACCATTCATACGATATTTATACTGATTACCGCCTGACAAATCCGCTCTACAAGCAAGATACCTGCCCAAATTACTTTGGAAAGTAAAACCACTTCCCGTACTATTCCATTCTATTTCCCAAGAGGATTTACTTCCTGAGGTATTTACTTCTAAGTTGTTGCTACTACTATTATGAAGGTATCCATTAGTTGCATCGCCTAAATACCACTCACCGGTAGTTGAAGACTCAGTTACGGTAAACCAATTCTTATCGTCATTATCAATTTCAGAGTCATTAAATAACCAATAATTAACATAAGACGAACTAACAGTTTCTTGATACATGGCATGCGTATCGCCTACAGGCACTATAACTATCTTATCTCCCGCAGAGAGTATATCTGTTGAGGTCATCAGCGTCCAATCATCGTCACCTTGTTCCGTAGTCTGATATACAGCATAATATGTTGTATTGCCTGTTATAGTCTGTTCTCCTGAAACCACTGTAGGTTGGGTAGTCGTTCCATTAGTAAAACTACTTGCTGCCCATCCGAGAAATTTAGCATCCACACATTCCGACAATCCGTCTGCGGGCAGTTCATAGGTGCCATTTTCTTCTACTGACTCTGTTGCGCGTGTCGTTCCGTTGTCAATCAATGTGACAGTATATGTAGGTATGTTTTCGTATGCAATGGTGATGGTTATGTCAGAGGTTACATTGGTAATAGTATATACATTTCCCGATTTGCTTATTTGCGCCGTACCACTTGTTACTGAAGCAGAAGAAGTATAACCTTGATCAGGAGTTACTGTCAGAACTGCCGTCATAACACTCGTTACTGCGGTATTTGGGTTGATAGAATAAGTACCGTTTGCGCCATTAACTATCGTGATAGTATGTGAAGCCAATGGGGTACATGATGTTTGATAAGCGGAGTATGTAGTCCCACCACCAACGGTTACGACAATTTGACTTATACGGACTTGGCTACCCGTACTATTCGTGAAAGTGATGGAATTAGCAGAACCAGACCAATCACCCGAAGTAATAGTTCCTGTTGAAGCAGATTTCTGAACGAACGCACCTTGAGAATATGTAAAGTCAATCGCAGTTATCGTATTTGCGGAACTGATAGTCAAAGTATTGGTATTATACACTCTCACTGAAGAACCTGAGTTATAATACTTAGCACCTTCACCCCATGTGTATGTTACGCCATCTATCACTTTTTCTGACGCTTGTGTATCATTAGAATAACCTTGCTCGGACGCGACAAAAGTAGAAGTGGTTGTGCCGCCTCCACTACTTGCGGTTGCAAACACAGCATAATACTCGACATCTGAAGAGGGCATTTTCTTAGTCGTAGGGTCTGAGAATAAATCAGCAGGCTTTGTGTTTGTGGAGCCTGCTATTGCAGTGTTTGTCCACCCAACAAACTCTTTTGCTTCATCGCAGTCGGCAGGAGTAGGTTCGTCATCCGGTGCTGTCAAGGCAGTGTTTGCAACCGCCGTCTGAGAATGAACAGGCGAACCATTCACATACCATGTGGCGGTATATGTAGTGGCAGTGCCGGATGCAAAAGTAACAGCAACACTCGTTATTCTTCTGTGACCACTCGTACCACCTATAGTGAAAGTAATAGATGTTGCACTACCTTCCCATGTGCCATTATTGTACGTATCAACATTGGTAGTAATAGCATTACTTCCGTCTCCGGACGCAAAAGATAATTCGATTTTTACTATGGTTTTGGTTGTACTACTGATTGTAAAGGAATTTCCTCCATAGCAGCGGATAGCAGTACCTGATGTAAAGTATTTAGGAGCATTACTATTTGTTCCCTTATCAAAAGTAATGGTAAAATCAGTACCGGCATAACTTTCCACTGCTTCCTGATTAGCATACCCATTGTCAGAAAAGGTTACAGACTCGTCAGCAGCGTATGAATATAAGACACTGAAAGCAAAGAAAAAGACTATCAAAAAAGCACCTCTCAGATTACCACACTTAGATACAAAGAGTAGATTTGATTTCATAATAATATGATTATTCGGGTTATTATTCTGGTTTATATATGCGAACAAGTTGTTTCACAAAAATAAACATGATTTTCACGCATACTAATTTGCGTACAAAAGTAAGAAAATTTATTCAAATATGGAATATAAAAAAGTGAATATATGTTGTAGAACAAGAAATTGGCGGTGCATTTATTCTATAAATAGATCAACACACCTTCAATTAACCAATTATTATTTTGCTTTTATACCAATCCAAACAATAGTCAGGTAAATTGTTCTTGCCAACAAGTGGGCGAAATAGGCTATATAAAGTGCTTGAATACCGCAAAATGGTTGTAATGCAACATAAAAAATGACAAAACTCAATGCAGCCAGAATCATGGCATTTCGCAGTTTATCTCCTGCTGTAAGACCTATAAACACACCATCCCATAGAAATGCCAGACAACTGATGATGGGCATAAGAACAAGCCAGATAAAATAAGGGCGAGATGCCAAAATAATCTCTTGATGGTTGGTCATAAGACTCACAAGCGGCTCTGCAAAGACACCATAAATCAATGCACATGCCCCTCCAACAAGCAATGTCCACAGAAATAATATTCTAACAGTACGGTGCAACTCTTGCGGATTTGCTTCGCCTACGAATCTACCTGTTAGTGCCTCACCCGCGTATGCGAAACCATCAATCAAATATGAGAAAAGCATAAAGAGTTTCATCATAATGCTGCTCACCGCCAACTCTGTATCTCCATATTTGGATGCTATTGAGGTAAAACCAACATATATAACCAAGAAGCACAGAGAACGAACGAAGAGATTGCCATTTAGCACAAACATACGCTTGATATTTTCTCTTTGAAAAGCAGCACGAATCACCGCCTTATCAGCAATAAGTCTTACGCGGTTGTCATACTTGAAAAGAAGCAAGAATAACGCTGTTGCAAGTCCTAAATACTGAGCGATTAAAGTTCCATACGCCACTCCCATTGCACCAAGCGGAGTATATATAGCCAAAAGCCACGAAAAGAGCATGTTGCTCACATTTACCACGAGGTCAATAAGCATTGTTGCCATGGTATTTTGCATGCCTATAAACCACCCTCTGAACACCATCAGGCTCAGTGTGGCAGGGGCCGCCCAAATACGAATATAGAAATAGGTGGTAGCAAAATCCGACACCTCTTGAGAACATGGAATCAGTGCCATAGATACTCTTAAAAAGACCCACTGCAAAAGCAATATGAGCAAAGATGCGGCAAGAGCCACTCCAACCGACTGCACTAAGATTCGCGCTGCATCTACATGGATATTTTTATCTACTTGTTCTTTGCCGTATGCTTGAGCCGTCAGACCGGCAGTACCAACACGCAGAAAACCAAAATTCAAATAAAGCAAGTCGAAAAGCATACTGCCTATTGCTATTCCACCAATCGCGGCAGTTTGAGGTGTATGGCCGGCAATTGCAGTATCCACTATACCTACAAGAGGGATAGTGATATTGGCTAAAATACTCGGTAAAGCCAATCGGAAAACTTCTTTATTCAGCGATGCTCTCATTTCAAGCCGCAAAGGTACATAATTTTTGTGAGGTTGAGAAATTTGTTATATCTTTGCACGCTAAATAAAATTAAGGGAAAGACAATGAAATTGATCGACAAAATTGTAGAAGGTATTCAAAACAAAAAAGGTCAGGATATCCGTATTTTAGACATGCGTAAGTTGGAGGCAAAGCCTTGCGACTGGTTTGTTGTTGCCCAAGGTGGCTCCAACATTCAGGTAGTGGCTATAGCCGATGAAGTTGAAGATTTCGTAAGAGAACAAACCAAAGAAAAACCTATGAAAATAGTAGGTAGAGAAAATGCAGAATGGATAGTTCTTGATTATGGCGATGTGATGGTACATGTATTCCAACGCCAAGCACGAGAATTTTATGACATAGAATCGCTTTGGGCAGACGCAAAAGTAAAAGAAATCAAAGAGATAGTCTGAAAACTTTTTATAGAAAAAGAATTCAAAATCAATAATTTGCGCTCTGCACAAACAAAAGAAATAATAATTTTGTTATAGAGTAATTGATAATTCATTAAAAGATTATCAAGAGTCAAAATAAGTGTAAAAAGCAAGGAACAATAAAGTAAATTTATTATTTATGGCGGAACAAAATAATCAACAACAACCTAAAAAGAAAAAGAACAATCTGCTGATGTGGTTATATTTGACTATTATAGTCATTATTTTCGGCAGTTATTTTCTCTCTGACTCACAGCCACAAAAAGACATTACTTATACCCAGTTGCAGGCATATATTGAAGCAGATGTGATTGAGTCTATGGTAGTGTATGACAACAAGACTGTTAAGGCTAAAGTAAGAGAAGATAAGCGAGGAACGGTATTTACAGACACAGACAACAAGAAGCAAGACAAGGTGATAGCCGTTGCCATACCTTCGGTAGATGAGTTTAATAAATACATGACCGAGCAAAACACGCTGCGAAAAGAAGCGGGACAACAGCCTATCGAAATCAAATTCGACAAAGGCAGAGACTATTGGTATATACTTATCAACATACTTCCATTTGCCATATTTATTTTGTTCTTTATATGGATGAGTCGCGGCATAGGAGGTGGTATGGGAGGCGGCATATTTAATATAGGCAAAGTAAAGGCAGAAGTTATTGGTAAAGACGATGATAAGAACAAAGTAACCTTCAAGGATGTAGCAGGTTTGGAAGGTGCTAAGCAAGAGGTGGAAGAGATTGTTTCATTTCTCAAGAACCCTGAGCGCTACACTGCTTTAGGAGGTAAGATTCCTAAGGGAGCCTTGCTTGTTGGTCCTCCGGGTACGGGTAAGACTCTGCTTGCTAAGGCTGTGGCTGGCGAGGCTAATGTGCCATTTTTCTCTATGTCTGGTAGCGACTTTGTTGAGATGTTTGTAGGTGTAGGTGCAAGTCGTGTAAGAGACTTGTTCAGACAAGCCAAAGAGAAGGCGCCTTCGATTATTTTCATTGACGAGATAGATGCAGTAGGGCGTGCCCGAGGCAAGAACGCCATAACGGGTGGTAACGATGAGCGCGAGAGCACGCTTAACCAACTGCTAACCGAAATGGATGGTTTCGGAACCAATTCAGGCGTGATTATCCTTGCAGCCACCAACCGCGCAGATGTGCTCGACTCAGCCCTTCTGCGTGCAGGCCGATTCGACAGACAAATACATGTAGAACTGCCTGATTTGCAAGAACGCAAAGCCATATTTGGTGTGCATCTAAAACCACTCAAGTTAGACAATTCAGTTGATGTAAATTTCCTTGCCAAGCAAACCCCTGGTTTTTCCGGTGCTGATATAGCCAATGTATGCAACGAAGCCGCACTTATCGCAGCACGCAACAATCATAATGCTGTAGGCAAACAGGACTTTATGGATGCTGTTGACCGAATTGTGGGCGGCCTTGAGCGCAAGACCAAGATAATGACAGACGACGAGAAACGTGCTATCGCATGTCATGAAGCAGGACATGCCACTATCTCGTGGATGCTTAGATATGCCAATCCGCTTGTCAAAGTAACTATTGTTCCAAGAGGTATAGCGCTTGGCGCAGCATGGTACCTGCCGGAAGAAAGACAAATAACCAACCGTGAACATATCTTAGATGAGATATGCGCTACCTTGGGCGGAAGAGCCGCCGAAGAGCAATTCCTGCACCAGACCGGCACAGGAGCACTCAACGACTTGGAAAAAGTAACCAAGCAAGCATACGCCATGGTATCGTATTATGGTATGGGAAAATCAATGCCTAACATCTCATATTACGATTCACAAGGCAGATATGACTATGGTTTTTCTAAGCCATACTCTGAGAAAACGGCAGAGAAAATGGACCAAGAGGTGGCTGATATCATTACCCAACAAATGAAGCGAGCAAAAGATATATTAGAGCAATACAAAGAAGGACACCACCAGATAGCCGACTTGCTTGTGGAGCGCGAAGTGATAACGGCCGAAGATGTGGAGCGTATATTAGGTCCAAGGCCATGGAAATCGAGAGGCGACGAAATTATCGACTCCGAAGAAAAATAATTTGCTCGTTTGAAAAACTATGCGTATTTTTGCGCACTAATTGATTATTAGGTGTGAAAGCGTGATAATACTGCTCACATAGTAGATTTGGCAAAATCAGAGATAAAAGACGAAATAATATAAAACCTACATAGAATATGAAATTTACATTATCCAGCACAAAGTTGCTACAACAAATGCAAGCACTTGCTCGTGTGATTGCTTCAAAAAATAGTTTGAACATCCTTGAGTGCGTACTTTTCAATTTGGAAGGGAATCAGTTGATTCTTACCGCATCAGATGGTGAAACCACAATGCGTACACAAATAGAGGTGGAACAAGCAGAGGGACAAGGCAAAATTGCTTTCCAAGCCAAGATGCTTTTGGACACACTAAAAGAGTTTCCTGAATTGCCTCTTACATTTGACATCAATGACCAGACTTTTGGATTAAACATCCAAAGCAGCAATGGTACATACAATCTTGTAGGAATCAATGGTGCTGAGTATCCTGAAATGGTGCAAGAGTTGGAAAATGCTCGCTCTTTCAATTTCGCAGCCGAAGCACTTCTCAATGCTCTCAACAAGACAGTATTCTGCACAGCAGACGACGAACTTCGTCCTGTAATGAACGGTGTGTTCTTTGATATTGCAACAGATAAAATCACACTTGTTGCTACCGATGCTCATCGTTTGGTTAGATATATCAATACTACAATCAGCCTGCCAGAGCCTGCAAGTTTTATTTTGCCCAAAAAGCCGGCTAATCTTCTGCGTTCAATTCTTGGTAAGGAACAAGAAGATGTAAAGATTAACTTTACCGATAAGAATGTGCGCTTTGAATTTGGTCAGACCATTGTCATCTGCCGCCAAATAGAAGGGCGTTTCCCAAATTATAATGCTGTAATTCCTCAAAACAATAGGAATAAAGTTACCGTTGATCGTCAAACTATTCTTACAACCGTTAGGCGTGTGAGCGTATTTGCTAACCCCGGCACAGGACTTATCAAACTCGAGTTGGGCGATAACAAAATCAATATCTCCGCACAAGACATTGACTTCTCTACTTCTGCTGACGAAACAATCGAATGTAGTTATGAAGGCGAGCCTATGTCAATAGGATTCAAGGCTCCTTTCCTCATGGAAATTCTTGCTACACTGCAATCGGATAATGTAATCTTCGAAATAGAGAATCCTAATCGTGCAGGACTTATTCTGCCATTCGATAATGAGGCTAACGAAGATTTGGTTATGCTTCTCATGCCAATGCTTTTGAACGATTAAGGGTAATTCTAAAAATGAGACTAAAACTTACGAAACCTCTGGTCTTTTTCGACCTCGAGACAACCGGTCTGAACATAGGTTCAGACCGTATTGTTGAATTATCCTATTTCAAAATCTATCCTAATGGATCGTCTGAGAGCAAGACATATCGTATCAACCCAGAGATGCACATCCCTGAAGCCACAAGCAAAATTCATGGCATATACGACAGCGATGTAATCAACTGCCCCACCTTTGCACAGATAGCAGGCGAATTGGTAAAGACTATAGAAGGGTGTGATCTTGCGGGATACAACAGCAACAACTTCGATATACCTCTGCTCGCGGAAGAACTGCTGCGTGCCGGTCAGGACATTGACCTAAAAAGGCGCCATTTTGTTGATGCATATATTATCTTTGCCAAACGCGAGCCGAGAAACCTCTCGGCTGCATATAAGTATTACTGCCAAAAATCGCTTGAAGATGCTCACACCGCATCAGCGGATACTCGAGCAACCTACGAAGTACTTATGGCACAAATGGAAAAATACCCTGACCTGCCCGATACAGTGGAAAAACTTGCAGAATACACTACTCACAACAAATATGCAGATTTTGCCGGCAGAATCGTTTACAATCAAAATGGAGAAGAGACATTTAATTTCGGCAAATACAAGGGTCAAACAGTCAGAGAAGTGTTTGCAAAAGATACGAGCTATTATAGTTGGATGATGCAAGGTGATTTTCCACAATACACCAAAAAGGTAATCACCCGCATTTATATTGATATGCGAAAGAAATAAATCTCACCATGCGCCATGAATTGGTTTGTTGATTTGCTTACTCAAAGTTCTGTTGCACACACTCTGCTTATCTACTGCTTTATTATAGTAATAGGTATGTCACTGAGCAAAGTGCGCATAAAAGGAATATCTCTTGGCGCGACTTTAGTACTTTTCGTTGGGCTTATTCTCGGAAGTCTGCATGTAAAAATAGATACAGCAATACTTGATTTTATCAAGAACTTCGGGCTTATCGTATTTATCTTCAGCATCGGTTTGCAAGTTGGTCCTTCGTTTTTCTCCTCTTTCAAAAAAGGAGGCCTTAAACTAAATGGTCTTGCGATGCTCAATATCTTCATGGGAGTGTGCATAACGATAGCCCTCTATTACATGCTTCATGGCAAAGTATCTATACCAATGCTCACGGGTATTATGTCGGGTGCAATAACCTCCACCCCGTCATTGGGCGCAGCCGAAGAAGCACTACAACAAATCCATCAAATAAAAGGCACTCCTATAGAGGCTATCTCTCTTGGTTATGCTGTAGCATACCCTACTGCTATTTTGCTTACTATTGCAGTAATGATGCTGCTAAAACGGCTTTTCCATATTGACATAAACAAAGAGTTAGATAAACTCAAATTATCGGTTCAGAACGATGCCGACACACCGGATATTCTAACCTTCCTTATTCAAAATCCAAATATCGACGGCACCACGCTCTCACAACTCAAGCAACAATTTGGTCATCAAGCCATTGCTACACGACTCTTCGATGGCGAAAAAGTGTTTATACCGCATGCTGACACTATTCTTCATATAGGTTACATCATTCTTATTGTAACACGCGATGGTGACAAAGAACAATTAGAGCAAATGCTCGGAAAACAAATTGAATATGAGTGGAAAGACGATGACCGTGACCTTGTTTCACGACGGATAGTAGTAACAAAAGACAATATCAACGGCAAGACTATCGGTCAACTACACCTACGCTCTGCTCTTAATGTAAATATCACTCGTATTAACCGTGCAGGTATTAATCTTCTTGCCCGCCCCGACTTGGTGTTGCAAGTGGGTGACAGAGTGATGGTGGTAGGACCATTGGAAGGCATAACACAAGCAGAGAAAATGATGGGTAACACATTGAAGAAACTCAACGAGCCACCTATCATAACCATATTCTTAGGCATATTACTCGGAATCTTGCTTGGCTCAATTCCCATCTATTTTCCGCATTTACCAATGCCGGCACGCTTGGGTTTGGCAGGCGGGCCGCTTATAGTGGCAATTCTACTCGGCAGATTTGGCTACAAACTCCGACTAATCACCTACACCACACAATCTGCCAACCTTATGCTTAGAGAACTCGGACTTTGCCTTTTCCTTGCGTCGGTAGGGCTAACCGCAGGCGAACAATTCTTCAAGACAGTATTTTCTTCTACAGGCGTACTTTGGCTTTTATGCGCAAGCCTTATCACCTTCCTGCCGGCAATCGTTATAGGAATAGTTGCGATGCTTATGAAATTAAATTTCTTTACTACATGCGGACTTATTGCCGGCGCACACACCAACGCTCCACCTCTTGCATACGCCACCTCACTTGCCGATACTGACGAGCCGGCTGTTGTTTACGCCACTGTTTATCCGCTCGTTACTTTCTTAAGAATCATAATTTCACAATTCATAATACTTCTTTTTGCATAATCTATATAAAACAATGAAACAAATAGCAATTATCACAGGCGGCTCAAGCGGCATCGGTTTGGCTGCAGCACAACTCTTCGCTAAAAAAGGCTACAAAGTATATGAACTCTCTCGGAGTGGACAATCAACAAGCGAGATTGAACATATCAAATGCGATATGACCGATGAAGAGCAAGTGAAGTCTGCAGTAAAACAAGTGCTTGATGTTGAAGGTCATATTGACCTGCTCATAAACAATGCAGGATATGGAATAAGTGGCGCCGTAGAATTCACAGCCACAGAAGATGCCAAACGCCAATTCGATGTGAATCTCTTTGGCGCACTCAATGCTGTCAAGGCAGTATTGCCTACTATGAGACAACAAAAAAGTGGTAAGATTATCTTTACAAGTAGTGTTGCCGCAGTTTTACCCATTCCCTATCAATCGTTTTATTCTGCTTCAAAAGCCGCCATCAATGCTCTCACTCTTGCCTTGAGAAACGAAGTGGCTGAATTTGGAATCAAAGTAAGCGCACTTATGCCAGGTGATGTGAAAACAGGTTTTACTGCAGCACGCAACAAAAACAACTCTGCACAAAACATCTATACCAAACAAGCAAAGGCTGTATCAGCGATGGAAAAAGACGAGCAGAACGGAATGACAACCAACCAAATAGCCCAAAAACTGTTATCTATTGCCCATAAAAACAATCCTGCTCCACTCTACACCACCGGACTGCAATATCATTTGTTTGTGTTACTTGAGAAACTCCTACCCAAACGCTTCTCAAATTGGGTCGTAGGAAAAATCTATTAGTTTCCTTTATTTCTAAGATTTCTAAGATTTCTAAGACATCTAAGACATCTATATCAAAAAAATCACGGACTCAAATGAATCCGTGATTTTTCTTTTATTTGCGTTTTCGGCGAAATAACTTGCCAAGCAAAGTGGTTCCCAACACTATCAGATCTAATCTGGGAGCAATAGCCTTGACCACACTACCCACAGCATTGCTTATGCTAAACACTCCTTTCCAACATTTCTTTATGTCGTTAACCTCTTTTTGTAAATTGCTTTCTTGTTTTAAGGCACGCTTTTCAAGAGCAATTCGCTCTGCTGCAATGCTCTCTAATGTAGTCAGTTCATATAGTTTCGCCATGTTCAGCCTCCTTTTCTTCTTTGTTTGCTAAATTCAAGTCAGACACTTCTTGCTCTTTAGGAGCAAACAAAATCTGACTTAATTTCTTAACTAAAGGATTGACAAACAATTTCTCGCGCTGCCAATACAATAATAACAATATCACTATGAGAACTCCTCCAAGTATTATGCAAGCCACAGCAGGAGCCATTACATTAGCCATCAAGTGAACCAATGCTACCGAGAAATAAGCGATTGCGCCAAAACCCAAAAACAACGTCACTATCAAGAACACCAACATACCTATTATTATAGACAACTTCTCCAAAAGTTCAAGCCGGAGAAGGTCATAACGGGTAGAAAGATATTCTTTGCAATCAGCAAACAACTTACTATATGTCCCCATAAACAATTATTATTTTAGGACTATAATAATTAGTCTGCCTCAACTACTTTTTCTTCACCTTTGATTTTGGCAAGAATCTCATCAACAATAGCCTCAAGTCTTTCTGCCGACAAATTAGGCATTTTTTCTTTTACCATTGCCTCAAGTTTATCACGAGTTTCTTTTCCTGAATAAGGAGCAAAAAGCAAACCGAGTGCTGCGCCTGCTACAAGGCCGCCAAGCATTGAAAATAAATTTCTCATAACATTATAATTTAGGGTAACGCTGCGTTGCGTTACATAGTTACGCTTGCAAAAGTACAAAAAACATTCCAAACAACCAATAGCCTACTTATTTTTCTTTGTCAAGCAGAGTTACATCTACATGCGGATAGGCAAATTGTATTCCGTTCTCAGGCAATTGGGTGTATATTGCTTTGTTCAAATCATAGGTCAATCCCCAGAAATCCTCATTTTTGCAAAATGCCCTTACAACAAATGATATATCACTGCTATTAAGCGTTTTAAGCGCCACAAATGGGTCTTGACATCCTTCTATATTACTATCGAGTACCCTTCCGTCGGATTTTAATATCTTCATCAGCAATTCTATACATTCATCAGCATTAGTTCCATAAGCCACACTCACCAACATATCCACTCTTCTGTAGGGCAAAGTAGAATGGTTGTCAATTGTACCATTAGATAGTGCCCCATTGGGCAAAACCACTTCTCTGCCATCTATCGTCTTTATTCTTGTATTGGTTATTGCCACATTGGTCACTACTCCTTGGTATCCTTGAGCTGATATCCAGTCGCCAACCTTAAAAGGCCGAAACACCAGTATCATTATTCCACCGGCAAAATTCTGAACCGTCCCGCTCAGAGCCATTCCTATTGCCATACCACCGGCCGCAAGTAAAGCCGCAAGCGAAGTAGTGTCAATACCCAATGTGCCAATAGTAATCACAATAAGCAACACAGTAAGCGAAAACGAAGTGGCGGAATATACAAATGAAGCAACTGTCGGGTCAACTTTGCGCCGCTCAAACCGACGCTTCTGCATCTTCTTGATTTTACCAATTAGCCATGCACCTACAAAATATATTATTAGGGCTATTACTACCTTTATACCAAACAAAATAGCCTGATGGCCTAACTCCTCAAAATAGCCACGAGGATTGGTCTGCAACTGATAGAGCATATCTTCAGTATGTTGCTTTATAGAGTCATTTACACTCTTTACATCAACCTGAGGCATTGTAGTCTGAAGAAACAACATAAGATTATTGTACTTTATTGTGTTATACTATTTCTATACTTTAAATGGGAAAAAAGTTGTTCACAACTAATTTGCGGCAAAATTACAAAAATTTTGTGGATTGAAAAAATTGTTGTAACTTTGCCGCGCAAAATAGAGAATGGTCTGTCTCTATTGTTTCCATTATTTTTTCTATATTTTATTTTTATGGCATACGATATGCAAAAACTCGGGCAAATGACGCTCGAAGAACTAACCGAACTTGCTAAGTCATTCGGTGTGAAAGTGAGTAAGAAAGACACTCAACAATCTATTATTTACAATATTCTCGATGCACAAGCCGACCAAAAGGCAATGAAAGTACAAGCCAAAGTAGATGCTCGCAACCAAGAAGGTGACCATCGAAAAAAACAGCGTGTACATATTCAGCGTAAACAAACAGAAAAAGTTAGTTTAGACAAATTCAGCAAGAAGTCAGAGCCGCAACAAACTCTAATAGAGGTAAATGGTACAGAGCAAAAGGCTGCAGAAATTCAACAGAGGGCAGCCGACCTCTTTATAGAACCTGCAGCACAAACTAATGCCACTGCTCAATCAACTATCCCCACTACAATAAAAAAGGAAAATAGCGCCAAAGCGACTAAGAAAAACAAAAAAAATACTGAAAGCACAGAATTACAATTATTAGAAACAGTTGCGCCTAATCCTATAGCCACAGCACAAGAAAATACAGAAACCAAACCAAAGAAAAAACGCTCAACTAAGACAAAAAAGGCAGATAGCAGTTCACAAGAAACACAACAACTGACAATAAACGAACTGTCAGAAGACACTAACCCAATCAATACAAAGACTGCAACTGATTTAGAAAATCAGGCAATAGCCGACCAACAGCCAAATAATCAAGAAGAAAAAGAGAACAATAAACAAGATAAAAACAAAGAAGATAAAAACAAGCAGGACAAACGTCCACAATACGATTTTGGGGATAATATTCAGGGCTATGGAACTTTGGAACTACTGCCGGATGGGTATGGTTTCCTCCGTTCAGCCGACTACAACTATATTTCTTCGCCGGACGATATTTATGTTTCTATGCAACAAATTCGTCAATATGGTCTCAAGGCAGGCGATACCGTTCAATGCACTATTCGTCCGCCAAGAGATGGCGAGAAATACTTCCCCATGAACAAGGTTCTCCGCATCAATGGTTGCTTGCCCGAACAGGTGCGCGATCGTGTTGCCTTTGAGCATCTCACTCCTCTTTTCCCAAATGAGAAATTCTCATTATGCAATGGCAAAAACGATCCGCTCTCATGCCGTGTTATAGACCTTTTTGCGCCTATAGGGAAAGGGCAACGAGGACTAATTGTTGCGCAACCTAAAACCGGTAAGACAGTTCTCTTGAAAGAAATTGCTAATGCTATCGCCGCCAATCACCCTGAGGTTTATATGATAGTGCTTCTGATTGACGAACGCCCAGAGGAAGTTACCGACATGTCTCGCTCGGTCAATGCAGAAGTTATCGCTTCCACCTTTGACGAACCTGCTGAAAACCATGTAAAAGTAGCCAATATCGTTCACGAGAAAGCAAAACGATTGGTAGAATGTGGGCATGATGTGGTGATATTACTTGATAGCATCACACGCCTGGCAAGAGCCTACAACACAGTGGCTCCCGCAAGCGGAAAAGTATTGTCAGGAGGTGTGGAAGCCCAAGCACTACACAAACCCAAGCGCTTCTTTGGAGCAGCAAGAAATATAGAAAACGGCGGTTCGCTAACCATTATTGCCACAGCACTAACAGAGACAGGCTCCAAGATGGACGATGTTATCTTTGAAGAATTCAAAGGCACGGGCAATATGGAATTGCAACTTGACCGTCGCCTCTCCAATAAGCGAGTATTCCCCGCTGTTGACATCATGGCTTCTTCAACCCGCCGTGATGACTTGTTGCTGCCACCGGAAGTGTTAACACGCATGTGGGTTCTGAGACGGCACCTGAGCGACATGAACTCAGTTGAAGCAATGGAGTTCTTGAAAGAACGAATGGAACGCACAGAAGATAACGACGAATTTTTGCTTTCTATGAACTCATAAACAACAACTGCTATAGACACCAAAGCCTATAGCAGTTGTTATTTTTGTATTATATTAAATCAAAAATTTATCAGATATACATCCTCTGTGGCACGAGTAAGGGCTGTATATAACCATCTATAATAATCTGTTCCTAATTGTTCATCATTTATTACACCCTGGTCCACAAATACCCTTTTCCACTGTCCACCTTGTGCCTTATGACAAGTGACGGCATAGGCATGCTTTATATGAAGAGCGTTGTAATAAGGATTTTCCATTATAGTCTTTACTAACTCTTTTCGAGAATGAATTTCCGGATAGTCCAACGCTATTTTTTCAAACAATTCCCGTTGCATTTGATAATTCTGTTCAGGTGATTCAGATAGTAGTGTGTCTAAACATAAAATACAATCTATTTCCCAATCATAATCCAATGCTTTTAGAGAAGCATCGACAAAACGAAAACCGTAGATCTCTCGCTCACCTCTCAGTCTTTCCACTTCAAATATATCACCATTAGCAAGAAAATCTATACCTTCATACTGCCTTGTCCAAAAGTAATTATTCTTAGTTACCATTATCCTATCGCTTGCAGTCAACAAATCCTCTCGCCATAATATTCTGTTTCTTATTCCCTGATTATACAGGTTCATCCTTTTATTGGTTCTGACAACAACCATAGTTTGGTCCTGTCCTACTTCTCTGTATGCTTTCTCTATATCCTCAAGCATCTCTTCGCCTGTGATCTTGTGTATATCGGCAAAACCATCAGTTAAGAATTGCGGTACCTGTTTGGTTTTGCCTTCGTTCAAACGATTACGAAGCGTGGTTGCATTAAATAATATACCGCTCTCTAATGCTTGACGCGCCACTTGAGTGAGCACAAAATCAGTTACCTTAAGCCCATAACACTCTAATGTGTTTTTGTCTAATGCAGGACTATTCTCTTGTCCTACAGGTGGTAGTTGGGCGGTATCACCAATCAGAAAAAGGACGCAATTTCTGCCTGAATACACATATTCTATCAAATCAGAAAGCAGCCTACCTGTTCCAAAAGCCACACCATCCTGTCCCCCATTACTTATCATCGATGCCTCATCGACAATAAACAGGGTGTCTTGCAGCGAGTTATACGACAATCCAAACTGTTCCGTTCCCATATCCTTTTGTCTGTATATTTGTTTATGAATGGTATAAGCAGGAAATCCGGAATATGCAGATAATACTTTGGCTGCTCTGCCGGTTGGTGCCAAAAGCACAGTTTTTTGTTGAAGACGATTAAGTGCCCGCACCATAGCAGCCATCATACTTGTCTTTCCTGTTCCCGCATAACCTTGCAAAAGGAAAAGCCTGTCAGTATCCCTGCTAACAAGAAAATCACCTAACATTTTCAATAGGTGATATTTCTCTTCATTGGGCTCAAATGGCAATTCAGCCCTTATTTGTGATATGATAAAATCAGTTAGCAATCAGGTAATTATATAATAAAACTCATTTTTGTTTTGCCATATTAGAAAAAAGCAGTACTTTTGCAGTCGGTAAGTCCTGCACGACCAGCTCCCTTAGAACTCCCCCAGGTCTTGACCGAAGCAAGGGTATAAGGTTGTAGCGGTGCGATGCAGATCGCTTACCTTTTTTTGTGTCCTTACTTCGTTATCATCAACCTCTTACCAAACTTCCTGAGTATTCAGATTCGGATTTTTCGGATAGTCGATGGTGTAATGCAAACCTCTTGACTCTTTTCTCTCAAGTGCTTGTCGAGTTATAAGATAACCTACATTGATCATATTTCTCAATTCGCAAATATCTTTTGTAGGATGAACACGCTTGAAGAGGTCTTCAGTCTCCTCGTAAAGTATGTCTAATCGTTCCAATGCACGCCTCAGACGCAAATCAGACCGCACGATACCTACATAGGTACTCATTATTTGTCCCACCTCTTTCACATCCTGACTGATTAGCACTTTTTCTTCGTTACTCATTGTTCCCTCGTCGTTCCACGCAGGTACTTTCTCGTTGAAAGTATATTTATCCACCACCGACAACGAGTGTTTAGCGGCTGCCTCTGCATATACTACGGCTTCAATAAGCGAGTTGGATGCCAAACGATTGCCACCATGCAAACCGGTACAACTGCACTCTCCAACTGCATATAGTCTTTGTATGCTTGACTGACCGTCCAAATCAACTTTGATTCCACCACACATATAGTGAGCACAAGGAACTACAGGTATATATTCTTTAGTTATATCTATTCCTATTGACAAACATTTAGCATATATATTGGGGAAATGATGCTTTGTTTCTTCTGCATCTTTATGAGTAACATCCAAACAAACATGGTCTAAAGCATGGATTTTCATTTCATTATCTATTGCCCGAGCCACTATATCTCTTGGAGCAAGCGAAAGGCGTTCATCATATTTGTGCATAAACTCCTGTCCATCGGGCAATCTTAGGATTCCTCCATATCCACGCATGGCCTCTGTTATCAAATAAGCAGGATGAGTTTCTCCGGGGTGATAGAGTGCAGTAGGATGGAATTGCACAAATTCCATATCTTTGATTTTTCCTTTTGCCCGATGCACCATGGCAATACCATCGCCTGTTGCTATATTAGGATTAGTTGTTGTAGCATATACAGCCCCTGTTCCTCCGGTTGCCATCAGGGTTATTTTAGAAAGATAAGTATCTATCTTTTGAGTTTTGGGATTCAATATATACGCCCCATAACATTCTTTGTCTGGGGTGCGTTTTGTAACTCTTATTCCCAGATGGTGCTGTGTAATAATTTCTACTGCGAAATGATTTTCGAGCACCTCAATGTGTGGATTGTGCCGCACAGCCTCCATCAACCCTCGCTGAATCTCCGCACCTGTATCATCCGCATGGTGCAATATGCGAAATTCTGAATGACCACCTTCTCTGTGCAGGTCAAACGAGCCATCGGTTTTCTTATCAAAATTCACTCCCCATTCTACCAGCCTTCTTATGCCATCAGGAGCATTCTTTACCACTTGCTCTACTGCTAACGGATCGCTTATCCAGTCGCCTGCTACCATAGTATCGTGGATATGTTTTTCGAAATCATCTACCAGCAGGTTTGTAACACTTGCTATTCCGCCTTGTGCTTTTGCTGTATTGGCTTCATCTAAAGTGGTCTTGCAGCACAATGCAATCTTATATTTACCCGTTCTTGCCACTTGCAAGGCAAAAGACATACCTGCCACGCCACCACCGATAATCAAAAAATCGTAATGCTTAGTCATATATTGTGTATATTTATTTCTACTTACTCTTATTTATTTCAAAAAATGGAAGAACCATTAGCACTTGTATCCTTAATCTACTTCAAGTCATCTGTTTCCCAATATATTCTTTTTACTCTTCGAGAAACCGATGTCAGTATCTCGTAGGTAATAGTACCCAATTTATCTGCCAGTTCTTGAATAGTTATATTATCGCCGAATATCTCTGCGGTATCACCCACTTTGGCATCTGTTCCTGTTACATCCACCATAGCCAGGTCCATACATATATTTCCTACTATAGGGCACCTTTTGCCTCTGACCACTACTTGTCCGCCATAATTACCCAAACGGCGGTCAAAGCCATCGGCATAGCCTATCGGAATAACTGCTATCTGACGATCTTCATTAAGAAAAGTATGTCTTCCGTAGCCAATACTTTCGCCTGCAGCAACTGTCTTTACACTCAGAAGTGTGGTTTTCAGAGTACATACATTTCTCAGCAAAGGTTTTTTGTCATTGTCTTGTATAGCAGAAAAGCCGTACATACCTATTCCTAATCGGCACATATCTTTCTGATAACTTGTGAATCGCTCTATACCTGCGCTGTTGAGTATATGCTGGTCAATCTTATATGGCATGGCAGCACATAACATATCGGCGCAAGCGGAATAATTCTCAATCTGGCTCAAAGTAAAATCATCCCACGAAGGCTCATCGGCAGTGGCTAAATGAGAAAACACAGATTTTACTTGTACAGAACTATTGTTCTTCAGTGTCTCAATGAGTTGGGGCATATCTTTCTTTTCGAAACCTAATCGATGCATACCTGAGTCAATCTTGATATGTATCGGATAATGTTCCAAGCCTTCTGCCTCTACTGCCTCAATTATGTTTTGCAATGCCTGAAACGAATAAATATTCGGCTCTGCGTTATTCTCTATAATAGTTTGCAGAGCAGCATCTTCTGGATCCATTACGATAATTGGCAGTTTAATTCCCGCGGCACGGAGTTCTGCCGCTTCGTCGGCTACGGCTACTGCCAAATAATCAGCCAACTTACGCTCTTGCAAACACTTGCTTACTTCCACTTCGCCCGTTCCGTATGCAAAGGCCTTAACCATACAGACGAGTTTTGTTGTAGGCTTGAGTAAACTTCTGAAATACCGCACATTATATGACAAAGCATTCAGATTCACTTCCATCACCGTTTCATGAGTCTTTTCGGTTAGGCGTCTTTGGATAGTTTCTTCATCGTAGCCTAAATACCTCAACACGGCTGCACATGTTCTTGAGTTTTGGTGAGTAGAGTCCTCTATAATCGTTTTGGCATCTTTGAACAAAAGCATTTTTTCCTGCCTTTTTTCTTGTAAAGAAGAAAAGTTCTCCCCATGCTCTTCACCTATGTAAGTTATTACACCGATAGTCGGCTTGATGATTCTCTCGAGTCTCGCCATCTCACCCTTTTCAGATATTCCTGCCTCAAAAATAGCCAACTGCGTTTTATCATTCATCTGCCACACAGACAACGGCACTCCTATTTGTGAATTATAACTCTTTGGTGAACGAGTAATTCGATAATCATCTTTAAGCAGTTGATATAGCCATTCTTTCACAACTGTCTTACCATTGCTGCCTGTAATTGCTATCACAGGAATGTCTTTATACAGCGAACGCTTATATGCCGCTAAATCTTGCAAGGCATCAAGGACATTATCAACTACAATTATTGTAGCCTCATCAAGAGTATAAGTATTAAGATATTCCGAATCAGATTGCACTACAAAAGCCCTAATACCTTTTTGGTATAGATCCTGCATATATTTTGCTCCATCGTTTTTACTTGTCTTTAAGGCAAAAAACATGGTTTTCTTTACAGGGAAAGTTAGTTGTCGAGAGTCAGTGAGCAGATACTCTATATCTACATCATCTACGACTCTTGTGTTACATGCAAGTACGGAAACAATAGTTGAGAGTTTCATTTTTTCTTTTATATCAAGAACGATATTCAATCATAACAAAGTTGTTATTTATTTTCTTTGTCGATATCGCAAGGTTGGGGCACTTGCGCTCTTGGCGGCTGCAAAATTACTATTTTTTTCTCATTTGCGCAATTCAAACATTTCTTGTAATTTTGCATGCTAAATGAACTTACTTATATGAAGTATGTACCTTTTTACATAACGCTCTTTATATTCAGCATAATAGGTGTATTAGCAGCCATTGCAGCAGTCTTTCCCCAAGACGGACTAACTATAGGACAAGCCACACTCCGCTACCCTACTCTAACTCAAATGTTCGAGCAAGACACTACTCTCAAAGAGTCCCCTCTTTCGCCGGAAGAACTGCTTGCACAAAGAGCAACCCAAATGCGCATACAAGAAGAGCAAGAATTTCTTGATTTCTTCAGAAGCAATGAAGCGCGGATACAATTCCCTCTAAAAGACGGCGCAATAGATTACACATATCTTGATTCTTTCTACTATGCTCTTAACCATGCTGACAGCAATGCAGTTAGAGTGGTGCATTATGGTGACTCACAAATAGAAGAGGACCGTATATCTGTTGTCTTACGCCGCAATCTACAACAAAAATTTGGTGGGATGGGCATTGGTATAGTACCTTTGTACCAAACTGTACAATCAATCACCGAAGGTATCAAAACTTCACAAGAGCCAAAGAGATATATGGTTTTTGGTTCTAAATCAATGCGCCGCGAAGGCTCAAAACGCTATGGACCAATGGGGCAAACCGCTGTTATTGATACTACCATCAGTATTACTTTCCAGCCTCGCTCAAAACAAACAGGTGTCTATTCCGCTCACTACTTCAATCAGGCCACTTTACTGACAGGCGGCGGAAATATCAACATACAATGGAAAGGGCAAAAAGGCACTGTCCGTAACGACGGCTCTGCTATGCAAATCACCAATCTTATTGTTCCTGATAGTACGACCAATCTCACTATCACTCTGTCAGGACATGGTGACATATATGGCATCAGCCTTTCTGGCGAAACAGGAGTTAATGTAGATAATATACCTATGCGCGGTTGTTCGGGTACTATATTTTCAGGAATTGATTCCAAACAACTATCCACCTATTTTTCTGCCACTAACACACGACTTATTATTATGCAGTTTGGTGGCAACAGCATGCCATATATCAAGACACAAGCCCAAGCGGATAAATACATAGGCACACTGCTCACGCAAGTGAAATATATGCAACGCCAGGCGCCACAGGCTCAGATTCTTTTTATCGGCCCGAGTGACATGACGACCCGTCTGCAAGGCAAGATGCAGACATACCCGATTTTACCTTATTTTGACGAGGCTCTATCTACGGCACTAACCGAGCAGGCAGGCGTGGCTTACTGGTCGCTATTTGAAGCAATGGGTGGCGTTGGCGCAATGTCAACATGGGTAAGAAGTGGATATGCAGCAAGCGACTATATTCATTTCACGCGCAAAGGGGCATACCAAGTAGGAGAAATTCTATGTGATGCTCTTCTAACAGGATATAATTACTACACATGGCGTGAGAAAGACAAACAACCAATTGAATATCTCAACCCGGACAGCACAAACATGCTACAAGAAAAGTAATGCATAATTTTTTGCACCATATTTTTGCTTTTGACCCTAATTCACCACTCCTCTTTACCCAATTCTATTTTTGGGCATTTTTTGCTATTGTATATGCGCTGTTTTCGCTTTTTCATAGCAAACTCTTACTAAGAAATGCTTTTTTATTTTTCGTCAGCCTTTTCTTCTATTACAAAACGAGCGGCTTAGCCATTCTGATTCTGCTCTTTGTTACAATAAGCGACTGGTTGATAGGTAAACAAATCTATCGTTCTAAAACGCAGCAGAAAAACTCATTGGCCAAATTCTGGCTTATCTTGAGTGTATGTATTGATTTGGGCATGCTCTCATTCTTTAAGTATGCCTACTTCCTGACCAACATGATAAACGATATGTTTGGTGCCAATTTCGAAGTGTTTAATATCTTTGCATGGGCTGGCAATGGTTTCACTGCGGACGGCAGATTCAATGTTGACAGAATTGTTTTGCCTGTAGGTATCTCATTCTATATCTTTCAGGTAATCAGTTATACAGCAGACATCTATAGTGAGAGAATCAAGCCTGTAAAGAACTTCCTTGATTTTGGATTTTATGTGAGTTTTTTCCCGCAATTAGTGGCAGGTCCTATCGTTCGCGCCTCTGAGTTTATCCCTCAACTCTACAAGCCCTTTCACCTTACTCGTCGTCGTTTTGGAATTGCAGTATTTTGGATCCTGAACGGACTAATCAAAAAAATCATCCTCTCCGACTACCTCGCTGTTAATTTCATCGACAGAGTATTTGAGAACCCGCTACTCTTCTCCGGATTTGAGAATTTATCTGCACTCTTTTTATATTCTTTGCAAGTATATGCCGATTTTTCAGGCTACACTGATATTGCAATAGGTGTGGCAATGTTAATGGGATTTTACCTACCCAAAAACTTCAATTCACCTTATAAATCACTCAATCCTCAAGAGTTTTGGAGAAGATGGCACATGTCGCTCTCAAGGTGGCTAAAAACTTATTTATATATTCCGCTTGGAGGCAATAGAAACGCCACTTTTGGCACATATTTTTGGATTATCACCTTTGCTTTTATTGCACTCATCCTCACCGGCTCAGTTGTTGCAGCCGCAATTATTGCCTCTGTGGGTATTATTGTTGCTCTTGTGGGAGTATTCAAAAAAGAAAGAAGAAAAAAAATCTATGCCAATCTCAATTCTTTCATCACTATGCTTCTTGGAGGACTTTGGCATGGAGCAAGTTGGAACTTCATAATTTGGGGCGGGCTTAATGGTATCGGAATGATCATATACAAATTATGGAAAGATATGTCATGGCATTTGAGGATATTTCTACTCTCACTCACAACCATCGCTATTATCATCATTTCTATATTCTTCCCATTGCCTGTATTCAAACTCTTTTCAATTTGGATAATTGCAATTTGGTCTGTTAGTATTATCAGATATATTTGGTTCATACTTACTAATATTACAAGCAAAGTAAAAGACAATCGTTTCACCAATTCATTAGCAACTATTTGGGCAGTACTGCAAACATTCACATTCATCACCTTCACTCGACTATTTTTCCGTTCAGGCTCCAATCTTGACCCTCGTACTGCCAATCAAGAAGCATGGCAGACTGCACAAGAGATGGTCAATCAAATTGGCTCTGCATGGGACCTGCAAATCATTCCGGACATAGTGGCAGAGTATTGGCAGGTGTTCCTTCTTTTTGTACTTGGAATGGCTATTCACTGGCTGCCTGAGCGTTGGAAGCGATGGTACCGACTCAACTTCTCATACCTCCCTGTATGGCTTATTGCAATAATAGTAGTGATAGTTGTTATCTTTGTATATCAGTTCATCACTGCTGACCTTCAAGCCTTTATTTACTTCCAATTCTAACCTGCCAATAACCCACCTGAATTGAGAACATCAAAGGCCAAAGTCAATCATTAGAGCGATTTAGGACAAACAAAAAATCAGCAAGCAATTAAGCCTGCTGATTTTTTGTTAGAATAAGGAATTTAGCATTTTCCTTTTTCAAGTTTGAGGGTTTGAGTAGGTTGGTCACAAACCTCTGTAGGTCCATAATACTGAATTGGTCCCGGATAAATATAACTCAAGTGTTCATCAGCCCACTCGGCACGATGAGCCTCAAGATACTTAAATGGTGCGCCATTGAGGTCAACAAGAGCCTTTTGTATTACAGGTTTCATCTTTCCGTTACGGCGTTCCATATTCATCATCATAGTTATAGGCACACCACCTGCCAACCACTCCTCAGCCGGTGCGGTCAAATTGCGAACAAGCGACATATAACCTGTTTTGCCAGCAGCAATCAGTTGAGAAGCGGTAACGCCAATCGAGTAGCAATAGTCGGCATCAAAATTAGATGGTATAGCACAACGACCCTCATAGCCAAAGAAATGGTTTAAAGCAGAGAATTTACCTTTGTATTTGCCTTCTGCCTTAAGCAATGCCAATTTCTTGGCAACCATCTCAATAAGCATCTTTTCAGTCTCAATCAAACTTACTTGCACATTTCCGTGAGGATCACGATCCATAGTAAGTTGCTTGGCAATACCCTTAGGCAGGTCACGATATACCTCGCGACTCTCTTCTGACAACAAGCCTTTTACAAACTGACGCTTCTCGTCGTCTGAATCAAGGGCATTGAATGTTTCTCCATTCTTAGCAAGCAAGTCATTGAGTTCGGCAATCAATCTCTTCATTGCGGGGATAAACTCAATCAGTCCTTCGGGGATAAGGATTGTTCCGAAATTCAGGCCTTTGTCTGCACGAGCAACTATAACATCTACTATTTGATTTACTATATCATTCAGAGTCATATTTTTAGCCTGAACCTCTTCTGAAATAAGGCAGATATTGGGTTGGGTTTGCAAAGCACATTCCAATGCAATATGACTTGCAGAACGACCCATCAGACGAATGAAGTGCCAGTATTTCTTAGCCGAATTAGCATCACGCTGAATATTACCGATCAACTCTGAATAAACTTTGCAAGCAGTATCAAAACCGAATGATGTCTCTATCATTTCATTCTTCAAGTCGCCATCAATGGTTTTAGGGCAACCTATTACTTGAATACCTGCTTTTTTCTGAAGATAATACTCTGCCAAAACGCAAGCGTTAGTATTAGAGTCATCACCACCTATTATAACAACGGCCTTTACGCCTAATTTATTGCAGACCTCAATACCATTGTCAAACTGCCATGTCTCTTCTAATTTAGTACGCCCTGAACCAATGATATCAAATCCACCCGTATTTCTGTATTGGTCAATTATATCAGCGGTTAATTCTTGGTATTTACCCTCGATTAATCCTGAAGGACCGCCTAAAAAACCATATAGTTTATTTTCGGGATTCAAACGCTTTAGTCCATCAAAAAGACCTGCTATTACATTATGACCGCCAGGAGCCTGACCACCGGACAAAATAACGCCCACATTAACCTGAGGCAAAATAGGTTTGTCTGCTTCATTGGCTTCAACCAAATCAATTACGGGCAACCCATAAGTATTCGGGAACAATTTCTTAATTTCTTCTTGATCTGCCACCGACTGTGTGGCTTTGCCTTCATGAAGCATCATTGCTCCACGAAGCGAACGCGGCACCTTGGGTTGATAAGATGCGCGAGCAATTTGTAACGGACTTTTCTGCATAATTTTACTTTTTATTTAAATTTTACTATTTTTACTTTTTATTCTTTTTACTCTTTATTTCAAATTTACACTCAATTTATACTTATTTTTGCTACTTTTTTTAATCATTTAATTATTTGATAATGTTCAATATCACTCAATAAATTTTCACCCTGCAAAATTACATTTTTATTTTTATTTGCACAAATAAAATATTTGCTGTAATTTTGCACCCGCTTTCAGAAAGGAAGCATTCGGGATGTGGCGCAGTCCGGCTAGCGCATCTGGTTTGGGACCAGGAGGTCGAAGGTTCGAATCCTTTCATCCCGACAAAGTACTAAAAACAAGCATTTCAGCAAAAAGCGAACATATTAAGTTCGCTTTTTTCGTTTTTACTATACCAATTAAAAAAATTATTGTATCTTTGCCCCGAATTATATTTTATGGTGTACAATTTTTAATAGTCACAATGAACAAACAGCATAACGCAAAAATAAAATTCCTTAAAAAGCATTGGCGCGAGTTAGCAGGTGATGTATTTAAAGCAACAATTGCTACTTTTGGTGTGATTATTACTTTTTCAGATGCACTGCTCAATGTTATTCCGGACGAGACCATTCTTTATCGTTGGCTATATCAGTTAGTACACCTACCTTTTGATAAGCCTATATTTATTCTATTATTGGTGCTTATAATAGCCATTATTGCTACTATTTTCAATTGGCCCAAGACCCGAGCCGTATATAAAGACCCGCATAGTGATCTGAGGGTGATAGTTGAATGTTGTGATTTATTTGACCAAGAAGGTCTTAAAGTAATACATGCTGTTGATACCTTCGATACAGAGTTGGGCAGAATCATAAGTCCCAATTCAGTGCATGGTTTGTTTTTGCAACGAGCACAAAAAGCCAATATAGATATAGATTCTATCATAGAAACAAGACTGCAAGACACTTCGCCGGCTTCTATCGACGAAGACTTACCAGGCAAGAAAGTAAGATACACATTGGGGACAGTATGTGCTGTTGATATTGAAGACGACAATTATGCTCTTGTCAGTTTCACCCACCTAAAGAAAAATGGCACAATCAGTATTCAGCGTAATGAATATACACAGTTTATGCTTGACATGTGGCGCAACTTATCTTCGCCTTTTGTAAGACAAGACACTATCAATGTGGCTGTAATGGGCAACAGATTTGTGGATTTGCCTGCGGATTTCTCTACCGAACAGAAGATAGACCTGATGATACAAACTTTTTTTGCCATCGCAAAAGAAAAGACTTGCTGCAAAACCATGAGGATATGCGTTCATGAAAGCAATATTGCCGAAGTAGATTTTCCACATTACGAACTTATTATCTCACATCTTGCAAGGCGACCAATTATCTGACATCATATTCAAAAATCACTCAATTTAACCAATATGACTCAAACCTACAAGTATTTTGCTTTTATCAGTTTTCAGAGTGCCGATGCAAAAGAAGCACTTTGGGTACAGAAAGCCATAGAGAGTTATCGGCTGCCGACTGCCATTTCTCGTAAAGACAAGAGTCTGCCCAAGAAAATGCGTCCGTGCTTTTGCTATCTCAATGACATCAATCTCTCAGTAGAATTGATGCAGGAGTTGAAGCAAAGGATGGAGCAATCGGAATATCTGATTGTAGTATGTTCGCCTCGCTCAGCCAAATCGCAATTTGTTAACGGAGGTATTGACTATTTCGTCAATTTAGGACGCAGAGACAGGATTATTCCTCTTATTATAGATGGAATTCCATATTCTAACGACCCTCAGACAGAGTGTTTTCCTGAGGCACTTCGCCGTCATTTTCCCAAATCGGCAGACCCGATGCAAGATCACCAAATTCTTGGGGTCAATCTCAACGAAGAAGGTGCAGGTTCACGACGCTGGAAAAGGCAAAGAGCGGTACTGATGGTAATAGCCCGAATGTTGGGATTGGAATTTGAAAACCTTTGGAACAGAGAAGTACAAAGACGAAGAAAAAGAAAAATCACTTTATCACTTATAGTATGCAGCATACTAATTGCTTTAGGATTGACTTGGTATCTGTCAAGAAGCGTTGATGTAAACATAGAAATCAAAGATAAAAGCATTGAAAACTTAAACCTGCCACAAATAAACGACGCAAAAATAATCTTAAGTCTTAAAAATGAACAAAAGACAGCAGATAGTCTGACAATAGGCAATTTCGCCCGATTTAATAATATCCCCAACCGCTTTATAGGACGACAGGTAAGGTGCCAATTTACCGCTACAGACTATCTTCCTCTTGATACTGTATTTACGCTGAAAACCAACATAGTATTACCAATTGAACGAGACAGCCTTATCTATGGAGATATACATTTTAGGCTAAGGAACGAGGCAAATACAAAAACCAACAACCTAAAAGTAGAAATTTTAGGGAGGACAATATTTTCTGATAACAACGGGAACATACAACTTTATATTCCACTAAAAGAGCAACAAACTCAGTATAATGTTGTTGTAAATGGCAAATTACAAGAAGAATGTATATATATGCCATGTAGTGAGGGGAGTGTATTTATTTATCAATAAGACAGAAAGATAAGAACAATATGAAAAAACTATTTGCAATAAATATAATCTTCTTTTTCGCCTTATCCGCTTTTGGAGTTACACAAAAAGGAATAGTTCGTAGCATATCTCGTCCTGACAAACAAGGTGAACTGCTTGCGGGGGCTATAGTTCGCATAAGAGGTTCGCACAACGCAGTAGAGACCAACGAGAAAGGTGAATTTTCTATTATTTTACCTAACAAACAAAATGGAGATGCCTTTGCACTCTCAAGTGTTATATTATCAGGCTACGAATTGGCAGACAAAGAACTCATAGGTAGGCAAATGGCCTGCTCGGAAAATGTAAGTATAGAAATACTTATGGTCAACAAGAATGAACTGCAAAAAGAAAAAGAACTGATTGCACAAAAGGCAAGACAAAATGTGGAAATATATTACGAACAACGCATACAAGAGTTTGAAAAACAACTGGCTAATGGTCAAATACAACAAGAGGAATTTCAGAAAAAAGTAGATGAATTAGAAGGTAAATACGAACAATTTGAGCCGCTACTGGAACTTATGGCAGACAAATATGCCCGTACTGATATAAGCAAACTCTCAGAATTGGACATAAAAATCAATAACGCCATAGAAAATGGCAATTTGGACGAGGCTCAGGGGTTGATTCGCTCTAAAGGTGATTTTGCTCAACGCGAAAACGACCTAAGAACACAGCAATTACAAAACTTAGCAGTAAGACAACAATTAGAGACGATGCAACAAAAATTGGAAGAAGAGGAAAAACGAACACAAGAAATCAAAAACTCAATAGCAAACGATTACTATAATCTCTATTCCATTCACCTTTCGCGTTTTACAAACGATAGTGCTGCATATTATATTTGTCGCAGAGCAGAGTTAGACACCACTAATGCTCAATATCAAAAACAAGCAGGGCAATTCTTGAAAAACATAATGGGGCAATATCAAAAAGCACTTGACTATTATCAAAGAGCACAAAGACACGCCTCAGAAAATAGTGAACAGATGTTTACAGTATTAGGAGAAATCGGGCAAACATATTTGTATCTAAAAGATTTTTCCTCAGCCAATAACTATTTCTCTAAAGCACTAAGTATAGCAGAAAACATACAGACCAACACGCCTGAAAACAAGGCAGAGATATACAATAGTATCAGTCAGTTATATTATTTCCAAGATGACTACAAGCAAGCACAACAATACCAAACTAAAGCATTGGATATATTTATAAAAAAATATGGCAATAGCCATAAGCGAGTAGCCGCAGCACACAGCAATTTAGGAGCAATATACCTTAAACAAAACAAACTGAAAGCAGCACAACAAGAATTTAAGGCGGCTATAGATATTGAAGAAGCCATCAACAAAAACCCAAGTAAAAATTTAGCAGCCTACTACAATAATTACGCATCCTTATGCCTGTACCAAAATGAATTAGAAGAAGCGGAGAAACACTTCCAAAAGGCATTTGATATGTATCTTCTTATTCTCGGCAAAGATAATAATACAACACTTACCGTGTTTGAAAACTTACAAATCGCAAAGAAAAAACAAGGTAAACCCTACAAAAAAAATATTAACGACTAAAACAATACACCTATGAAAAAGATTTTTACTTATCTCATTATGAGTCTTTGGGCTATAACATGCATTTATGCCACAACTCCTAAGTATGAATTAGTGGATGATGCTATAGGAGATTACTATAAGGTAGTTGCTGATTATACCGACCAACCATATAGTGGAGATATCATAATAACAGACTCTGTCATGTGTCTTGAATGCTCTAATCCCATATACTACCCCGTAAAAAAAATAGATAATAATTGTTTTGACGGATCTGAAATAACAAGTATTTCAATACCTCGAACCATCAACCAAATAGGTCAATACGCATTGCATAATTGCACTACCTTGACAAAAGTATTTTATCATGGTTCATTTACTGAATTTAGTAATATCAATTTCGGAACAGATGCAATCGATTTTCAAAACAAAGCCAAAGCATATCTATATGTTCCCCAGATTTACCTAAACGATTTCCAGAACAACTATGCAAATTCCACACTTCTTATGCATTTCGATGGCGGTATATTGCCAATCAAAGCGGGTGAAGTAAACATAACTGCAAAGGTCACAACTAATGAAAATAAAGATATTGACTTCAATTGGTTTCCTGTTGAAGGTGTAGAAGAATATACACTCAAGATATGGAAAGGTAGCACACTTAAATGGGAATATACTATTGACCAAAATGGAGTTATAAAAACAAATAAAGCATATCTCCCATCTGCAACAAGAGAAACCGACTTGACAATAGTTGTTATCGTTGTGTCTGTCGGACCTTTGGAAGACAATGTAAATTATACTTATGAGTTGCAAGGCACAGCAGGAGGAAGCGCAATCTTCAATAAAGCCGGTAGTTTCTCTATCAATACCTCAAACAACTCAACCAATATCCAACAAGAACATAAGGATGTAAATACAGACATCACAGATATTCAAATCGACAACACCACCCGCTCGCAAAAGGTCATATTAAACGGACATCTGTACATAAATCATAGTGGACATTTATACAATGCTTTAGGCGGCAGAATAAAATAACTTAAATATAGTGTTCGCAGTATATCTTTTACAGATAATCACTTGTTGGAGGAATTAGACTATCGCATTAATAAATCTGCCAACGCATATTACAATAAAATTAAAAGCAAGACGAGTCAAAAATATGACCGCCTTGCTTTTATTGGACCTATTAAATGTCATTTTGTTATAGGTGTATAAATAAGAGCAAATTGATAGTAATGAGAAAGGGACAAGACACACAGGTTGCTGTGTCTTATTATGGTGGAGAGATTGATACACCTGAATTTATTGACAAGGTTTATTCAAAGATTTCATAATTTCTTCATTCATTTCGTCTAAGAACCGTTGGAATTCTTCGTCATGTTTTCTTTCTTCTTCCATTTCACGGTTATATTTTCTTCGGGCGTAAAGCCATGCTGCAATGAGAATTAGAACAAACAAAGACTCGCCGATGATAAATTTTAATAAAAAATTACCACCGGTTATAGCGCAAAAACAAAATATCCCAAATGTTGCCTCAAAATACTTACACATAGAGCCGTAAATGCGATTGATAATTTATCTATCTCGTCCATATTCATGTTGTTTTAGATTACAAAAATAGTATAAAAAAATCATATTCACAATATAATTACTAAAGTTTCCACATCATATAATTCACGAATTGCATTTTTTGTCAACTACGAACTAAACTAATTTTACGAAAAACAGCGTTTTTCTTGATTTCTTTGTCCACAATTATTCACAATTATCCAACAATGGCTCAAAATTGAATTTTATTATCTCTTATGTAGGAAAGTTTAGTAAGTTGATTATCTGACACAGAAACATTACTTTCTATAACTTTCTTATTATAGTGAGTCCGTCTCTTATGGGTAGAATCACTTTCTCTACCCTATTGTCATTGGCAACCATATCATTAAAAGCCCGAAGCGAGCGTGTTTGCCAATCTTTTTGATAAGCAGGGTCTATTATATGACCATCCCAAAGAGTATTATCCGCAAGTATAAAACCATTCACCCTCACCTTCGGCAATACAGCATCATAGTACTCAATATAATGTCTTTTATCCGCATCAATAAACACCAAATCAAATTCATCGTCAGCAAATTGCGGAATTATCTCTAAAGCATCTGCTATATGAAGTTTGATACTTTCGGCATACTTACTCCTACTCAAATTACTAACTATCATATCTTCCAACTCATCGTTTTTCTCTATTGTATCAAGCCGTCCTTGAGGCTGCAGTCCTTCGGCAAGACAGAGAGCAGAATACCCCGTAAAAGTGCCTAATTCAAGTATTCTTTTAGGCCTAATCATATAACTTATCATGGCTAATAGTCTTCCTTGAATATGCCCTGAGAGCATGTGCGGAGTGGCTGTTAAGACATTGGTATCATGATAAATCTGCTGCAAGAGTTCTGACTGTGGAGAACTATGTTGCTCTATATAATCATCAAGTGTAATCATAATCTGAAATTTGTGTGCAAAGATAATGAATAAAGTCGGATATTTCTCATTTTTTATCAAAATGTTATTATTTTCCTTATTTTTTCACATATATGTTGTCAATATAACAAAAAACAAGTATTTTTGCAGTGAATTTAATAACAAAATTTATACTATGGATAAAATTGACGAATTGGATAGAAAGATCCTTCGCATTATCACTCAGAATGCCCGTATCCCTTTCCGCGAAGTAGCAGAACAGTGTGGAGTAAGCCGCGCTGCAGTGCATCAACGAGTTGAGCGTATGTATGATATAGGAGTGATAGTAGGTTCAAGTTACAATGTAAATCCCAAAATGTTAGGCTATCAACTCTGTGCGTACATAGGTATCACTTTGGACAAAGGTAATATGTACAATTCAGTAGTAGAAGCCATTGAGCAAATTCCTGAAGTCGTAGAAAGCCACTACACCCTTGGCTCGTATGGCATATTGATAAAAGTATATGCAAGAGACGACATGCATCTGATGGAATTACTCACTAAAATGCAAGAAATACCCGGATTGGCTCAAACAGAAACTTTAACTGCCTTGGATCAAAGAATCAAACGCACAATACCTATTAAGATAAAAGGAGAATAGATGAAATCGTTTCCAAGTCTCATATTATTGATTTTCACTATTATAATAATGGCACACATCCCAATGGTGGCAGACGATTTTGTGGACGATACTTACTATACTCCACAATTAGAAAACAAACGGCTCACGGAAGAACAATTGGAGAAAATGAAGCCATCATTTAATAAACATGCAAAAGAGATAGTATTTGTAGAGGATACATTATCAAGTCAGTCGCTTGATACAATCAAGGCCACAATACTAAACGAACAAAAAACTAATGAATAAATATATTAAAATATTATTCATTGCGTTTTCTCTGCCGTCATTGCTTTTCCCACAAGACTTTGATGGTCAGAGGCTTGCAGAACGCGACATACAAGGGACTGCCAGATATGTTGCTATGGGAGGAGCATTTAGTGCGTTAGGTGGCGATGTGTCAGCAGTTAATGATAATCCCGCTGCATTGGGAATTTTTCGCAGAGGAGAATTATCAGTTACCGCTGATGTAAGATTAGATAATGTTACCACAGACGGCGTCTTTAATGGTCAGGACAGACGGATGACGCTACCACAATTGTCATGGGTAATGAGTTTTGGCTCTGCAGATAAACAAACAGGAGTAATATTCAACAATATTATCATTCAGTATCACCGTCTGAAGACATATAATAGACATTCTGTATTCAACCCCACTCTATACACATCTCAAACTGATTTGATGGCAGAATTAAGTAATGGTGCAAGCGAAGAAATGATGCAAGGTAGCAGCGGATGGACCAACAAAGAAATAGGATGGCTCACTAAGGCCGGATACGAAGGGTATTTGATCAACCCCATGGCAGGTAATCAATGGCAATCGGTATATAACACAGGAGAACAAGTAAAAACCGAATTGGAAATTTATGATGGAGGAGTAGAAAATGAATTTACTGCCGGTTGGGGCATGAACTACAGCAATCGTTTATACTTCGGACTTACGGCTAATGTTCGCAGTCTTAACTATTCCCGACAAACCCAACATACCGAGCATTTTCTTTCAGGAACAACATATCAGATACTTTCAGCCGTTGCAGCATTGGGTTGGGGGCTGAATGCTGCAATAGGCACTATCTATCGCCCAACTGACTATTTGAGATTTGGACTTTCTATATCTACACCTACTGTCATGTACATTGACTTTGAAAATTATACTGAGATCAAGTCGAATGCCAACTCGTTAGATGGGAAATATGTAGAAATCAATTCTCCGAGAAATCATTATTCACAGAAATTATATGAGCCTATGCGCCTGACGGCAGGTATTGCATTTCAAATCGGATATAAGGCATTGATTTCCGCCGAATATGATTTTGATTGCAAAACAAGCAGTCAATTATATAGCACTCATACATTAAAAGCAGGAGCAGAAGTTAGCATAAACAACCATTGGTTTCTGAGAGCAGGTTATGCATGTCAGTCTGCTTTTTCAAAAAAAGAATGGCATTATTATCCTCACTTCGCTGACACCCGAACGGATACTGATTATCAGAATAACAGAATGGTGCATTACTTTAATGCGGGTGCAGGCTGGCATAATAAATCATGGATAGTAGATATCGCATACCAATGCAGATGGCAAAACGAAAATGAATACGCCTATTATAAATCCAGTCCTATGAGTTTGGATGCTTTGACTCACAGAATAGTGCTCACTTTCGGATGGAATTATAGATTGTAGGGCATTTTATAACAGACACTATTAAGAATCATCATTTTTTAACGGAGTTTGTCAAAAAAGAAAAATAATTTCAAAAGGTCTTGCACATTTAATTTTTTTGCAGTACTTTTGCAGCCGCATTTGGAAATGATATATATCATATATTTTTGAATGTATTATGTATGGTGGTTATAGCTCAGTTGGCAGAGCATCGGATTGTGGTTCCGAGTGTCGTGGGGAGCTTAAGACGAAAACTCTAATCCGTTGTAACTGAATAAGTTACGGCGGATTTTCGGTTAAAATGTCCCGAAAATGTCCCGAAAATTCATTCAAAAAATTCGGGAAAAAAAACGAACAAAAGCACTAAAATATCTGGCATCGTAACTCTGTTTTCAGCAAAGAAAATGGAGAAAAAAAAATGTCAACTCTTAGTCAATTTTCACCGCTCTTTGCGGGCTATGCCCCAGCGGTAGTGAAACACATTGCGACCGGATGGTTTATCGAGTATTACGTAACCAATCCTTTCACCCAAACCTTAGAGCGTCGCAAGTTCCGGTTAAACAATCTGCGCAAGCGTTGTCGCACTGCAATGGAGTTTAGAGTGCAGGCGAACACTATCTGTAGCCAACTCAATATGAAGCTGGCTAACGGATGGAATCCTTTTAACGAGGATGTCAAAACGGAGAACCCGGGCGCAGTACCTATTAAGATTGTTTACGAGCAGTATTTCCGTGACGTGGAAAAAGATCTTCGTCCTGACACCCTACGCGGCTACAAGGCATTTAGTCGTAGGC
>JAFVDX010000005.1 GCA_017478225.1 Paludibacteraceae bacterium
ACTATTCTTCATTTTAATGAAATTAATTAAACATTCAATGAAAAGAGTGAGGATTACTAATGCCGCCAAAACAACTGATACAATAAATAATGTATTAAGTTGAAGGGCATTAAGTAGTCTTGCCATAACTATTAATGCCATAAAAAGGCTTATATAAATTTTTCTTCTATACAAAGAATTTAATATTCTATTCATAATGTTAATGTTTTATTGATCTACATATAGATTACTATAGTTTAGCATCAAATAATGTGGATTATATTTTCCTCATTGCAGAATTTGAATAAATACTTAATGTTAATGAGACTTGGAAATGTTTAGTCAATTATAAGTTGTATATATGGCTTATTATTAATCTGGTAAAGTAGTCATTAAATAACATTTCCCTTCTGTATCGATGGCCTGCTCGGGGTAGAATAGTATCTTCTCTTTATTTGATTTTTCTGTGAAGTATGGGTGTATATAAACAACACCAGATTTGCCATCCTTTACTTTTAGTGTATCAAGAACTGTATTATATTCAGTTTTGCCGATTTGAGATACATGTTCATCTTGAAAAGCCTTTAGAGCTTCATCAAAATTACTACCTAAAGTGCGAGAATAGCAGAAAAACATATAACTATAAAATTCTTCACCATTGGTATAGTAATAGCACTCTTTGTCATCAGGCATCGTGCTCAAATTTACACTATCATTAGATGGATCTTCGTCGTTTTTGTTGCAAGCAACTAATAAAGATGCGACAAAAATGATTGTCAATAAACTCTTTGTTTTCATAATGAGTATATTTAAAGGGTTAATTACAAATTTTATTTTCCTTTTCATTTCACAACAAATAACTGTGAATTATATTTTGTTGTAGCAATGTATAATCCATTTTGTAGATTATCTAATTGTATATTTTCATTTTGATGCTGCAAATTTATGGTTTTTATTTGATTTCCCCAAATATCATATATTGTTAGTGTTAATTCTTCTGTTATTTCGTTAATATTTATGGATAAGACATTATTTCTATATTGGATGCTAAGTTTTGGCCTGTTATTTAATAAAACGGGAGTAACACTACCCGCAAGTAATTTCTCCGCAAATCCTGCAACCGATTGTGCTCTATTATACCATACCCTGCGATTGTTATTAGTTGATGTTGTACCCATTGCAATTCCATTATAGGTAGCATTTGGATACGACCAATAGTTAATTCTCGCGCAATTGTATCCAGCAGCTGTACACTTATTATCATACGCCATCATAGTACGCCACGAAGATGCTGAACTGCTACCCAAATAAACATAACCATGACCATAAGCATAAGGAGTTGAAGTATTATCAACATAAGTATCATGTCTGCATCCTACCAAATGTCCAATTTCATGGCTAAATGTGTATTTCATCTCACAACCAATATTGGGAGATACGGCGCAAAATGCAGTATTTTCATCAGCAGCAATGGCTTTAGCCTTCCCACATAAATCTGTAGAAGTTGTCATAAGTACACATACATCACCACCATAGGTTAATCTTTTTGTGTGAATATCATCCATACAACCATCATTATTGCCATAAAATCTATTAAGGTCTGTGGTGAAATTTACTGCTGTATAAGAAGTCGTATATACATAAGCACTCAATATTGTTATATGTGATAATGAAGAATTTGATAAACTCTGATTCATTTCTAATAATCTACAATTAACATAATTGGTAGTGTTGCTTACTGCATTTGCTGCTGCTGTAGTAAATGCCACAATAACTTTAATAGTTACAGCAACAGGAGATGGCGGTAAAATCCCCCCGCCACTTAACAATTCCTCTGTGTGATTCTTCTCGTACTCATCTATAATGTCGTTAACATCTTCTTTCATTGCATCTGCATCTACTTTTAGTAAAGCATATTCGCCGTCTGCCAATGTTTGAATGCTATATGATGCAGAAGGACTATGAATGTTTCCTTGAATATCCTTACCCAAAACAGACAAAAGGACTTCATTTTCGCTATCAGCAAAAACTACATCAAAATTATTTATATTATCCCTTACATTAGTTTTTAATTTATTAACTCTTACTAATTGCTCATTTGTGTTGATATTCATAGATTTTGCAGTGTATAATTCATTTATATCAAGATTTATAAGCTCAATAGAAATTACTGACGGATTCGCATATAGATAATCATATCTCTCTTGTGCCTCTTTTGACAGTGGCTTGTTTGATTTTGTCCAACAGATTTGACCAAATACTTGTGATGCTGATAATAAGGCTATCACAATAAAAGAAAATATGTTTGTTCTCATAATACTTACTTTTTATTGATTTAACATATAGATTATTATTCTGCATAGAAATGCCCGATAAGTGTCAATGTAGTATTGTATATCACAATAGTATAGTTTCCTGCCGATGACAACATTGTGTTATTGTGTCCAACAAATTGCTGATTCACAACGACATTATCTACATTGTCGCGAACCAAAATGTTGTTGATGTGATTATTATCAACAACAACATCAAGCATGCGACCATTAATGGTAGCATGAAATTGGTTTGGATGGGTAGGTTCATAACCCATTTCTCCCGGACTATCTAACGGATTGTCGCCTATAAGATTGCTTCCGTTTACAATTTCATACAATTCAATTTCTGCTCCTGCATTATCAGCAGAATGTGTTAAAACGAATGCCGATAATAGCAGGAATAATGCAAGCAGTGATAATTTAGATTTCATAAAATAAGTAGATTTAACCCAAATCGGTCAAAGACCATAAATGAAGTTGTTATATATTTATTTTTATTATTTATTTAGCGTTTATATTCTTTGGGCTTCTTTTGTCTTTAAGTTTTGTCTTTATGCCGGCATAACTTTGTAACTCAATGACAAAAATCCGCTCTAAAAATAATATAAACTCTAAAATAAAATTTAATGACAGATTAGGTAGGGCTTAAATAGTAATAAAAAAATGTGGTGTGATACATTTTGTTTATTATCACGCCACAAAATTACGCTAATTTAGTGTATAGGTAAAATAAATAAGTGGGAATTTTATCTTACATAAAGTATTTAATTTCTGATGTTTAATTGTTTTATATGGTGGGAATTTTTGTTGTAACGATTGACAATTATTCAACCGATTGCCATTTTTATCAAAAAATCCCTTAATTCTTTACCATTTGTCCCGAGTTTTTTAGCTGTGGTATTTTTCAATTTGCCAATGCTATTTTTTGCATAGGGAAGTATACTGGAAATTTCATTCCGATTAAATCCAATTATTACTAACATACATAATCTAATCTCGGTTTCCGATAATGTATTTTTCTGTTTAAGTTTGTTTGCAAGCATCATAAACAACCTATTTGCTCTGTCACACATGTCTTCAAAATTTCTCCAACAGAAATCTTTATAGAAATTTTTTGATGCTACAAGGGCTGCACAATTCGCATCAATTTCAAGTTTTAATTGTTTTTGAATGGCAACTTTCTGTGAAATGAGATTATTTGTCTTTTCCTCGAGAAATTGTTGTTCTTTTCTTATGATTGTTTGTTTTTTTATTTCTTGTTTTGTTTCGTCAATAACTTTACTTCTATAGTGTTTTGCTTTCAAAGCAATGGCGCATACAATCAATAATGACAATGTAATAATAACTATAAAAGTAATACGCCAAATGTGAGGCTTGGCTGTCATTTCATATTGAAGTATTTGCATCGCTTTTGCCAATTGTATTTTTCTTTTGTCTATTTCATAATTATGTATATCCTCTCTATCAGATGTCAACTTTAAAATACTATCTTTGTTTAATGTGGAGTCATTATGAGAAAGAATGTACAATGCGTTGTACTTATCGTTTGGCGAATTACTATATTTCATCACCTGCGTTGCATAACATATAGCAGAGTCTGTATTATTTTGATGAGAGTATGATTGGGCTTTGACCAGCATGCCTGTAGGCTCAGTATATCCTTTTTTTTGCAACTGATTCACACAATATATAGCGGAGTCATATTGCTGGCAGATTTGATATAAGATGGATTTATTTTCTAATGACTTTATTATAACACCATCATTATTACATGATTTCTCAATTTCACTAATAATCTTTAGGGCTTCTGCCTTTTCTCCATTAGCGGCTTTTATATATGCCATATCATTGAGAGCATAAAAATATGCAATCTCGTTTTTTGCTTTAAGGAAACAATTTGCAGATTTTTCGCTCATATCGTATGCCAATTTATCTGATTGAGCAAGGCTACACATAATACTTATGTTACAATATATTTTTCCTAATAAATTGTAGTCATGGCTAAAGACATGCAAAGCATTGATAAAACACCGCATTGCTTCTGCTTGATTGCCATGCTCACGGAGAAGGCGACCATAGTAATAATTGGCTTTAGCATAGTCAGTGGGGTAGAGATGACGGAATGGAGTGAGTGCTTCAACAGCACTGCTGATAGCTGCACTATCATTATACAACACCCCCTCAACGCGCAGACTATCTGCCTCGCTGAGGGTGTGTTTGGCGTCATTGATAGATTTACACGAAACTAAAAATATAAGTAAAGATAGAGATATAATATTTATATATTTTTGTATCATATTTCAATCCATCAGATACCCTATTCCAATCCATCAGATACCCTATTCCAATCCATCAGATATCTTATTTAAAGAGTATCTTTAGTGCATTGTTTGGTTTGCCATCATTAGAAAATGCCCCCATGTCGTATGGTCCCCAGCCGTAAGTGCTATAATTTGCCGGTTTCCATTTGCCATAGGCTTGTGGTTCCCAATAAAATATGCCTGCACATGCCTCTATCGCAGTTATTCTGTCCACAAAGTCTTGCATTACTTCGGCGGCTTGCGAAGGGTTGCTACTCATTGTACCTACTTCTGATATCATTACTTTGCAGTTGAAGCGACTTGTCAGTTTCTTAACATTGGTTTCTGCTAATTGGTTCATTTCAGCCCAATCCTTGCCTGACCATATTTTTTTCATGGGGTAGTGGCTGAGACCAATCATATCGAATTTGCCACCGTTTTGCCTCATCTTCTGAAAAAACCATGTGTTTTCTTCGTAAGCATTGTCTATATGTACTATAACAATTGCATCGGGAAAGATCTCTTTTACGGCATTATATCCGGCAGTAGTCAATGCAGCATATCTTGACCAACCGCCTGCAATATCTCCTTTGTCGTTCCATAGTCTGCCCTCATCCCATAGCATGCCATTCCTTGTTTCATTGCCTACTTGTACCCATTCAGGCTCTACATTGGCTTTCTTTAATGCTTCAAGCACCTCTTTGGTATGCTCAGCCACTGCAACTTTCAGTTCTTCAAACGAATATCCTTTCCATGGTTCAGGAATGGTTTGCCTCGACGGGTCTGCGAAGAAGTCGGAATAATGAAAATCTATCATAATTCGCTGCCCCTCGGCGCTCGCTCTCTTGGCTTTGGCTACCACATCATCTTTTGAGCACCAGCCATCTTGCGGGGAAACCCATACTCGAAGTCTGACTGAATTCATACCCAGAGAACGGAGCAGAGAAATACATTCTTTTTCCTCACCATATTCGTTGTAGAATTTTATACCATCGTTTTCTTGCTCAGTAAGCCAACTGATGTCAGCGCCTTTGGCAAATGAACCTTTGGAAGAATCAGGAACATTTTTTTCTGTACATGCAACAAGACATATTATAAGTCCAATAAGACAAAGTGACTTTTTCATTGAAATATGTATTATTTGGTTATTCTATCTTGTCAATGCTAAAACTAAATGGTTCAGCATGAATAGTTTGTCCGTTCGCTTCAAAATCTTTTGGGAACGAAGCCTTATTGATAACTACTCTCAGGTTATTATCTAAATATCTGCGTTCAAAGCAAAGTACATCGTCGTCGGAATATACGGGTATATATTCTCCGTACATCATAGCCATGCTGTTTCTTCGAGAGTGAATAAGTCTTTCTACTTCAGCCCTCATAGAAGCCTCGTATGTATCCAAGCCGTCAAAGCGCATCATGTGTCGGTTGTCGGGATCGTTGCCTCCTGCCTGCCCATATTCATCTCCCTGATAAATACAAGGCACACCGGGGATAGTTAAGTTGAGTGCTTCTAAGAGCATTGCCAATCTAAAGGCTTTATCTTTGTCGCCAACTCCTACTTGTCTTGACCAGCCAGCAGCCTTGCCGTCTTCAGAGAAACTAACGGCTCCACCTGCCAAAGAGATGAAACGCACCTGGTCGTGATTTCCGCTTATATTGCCCATCGTATGGTGTGCTCCGTAGGCAGCGAGACTTTCTTCAATAACTCGTGCAACATCGCTCATTCTACCATCTTCGTCAGCAAGAGCATGAATGGCTGTAAAATAAACATTAAAGTCGAATTGTGCATCGAGCATACCCGACTTGATATACGAACCAATCAGTTCGGGGCTGCCATAGGTTTCGCCTATCATCCACAATTTCTTGTCGGCAAAATTAGTTTTAATTTTCTGAGTTAGTGTGCGCCAATATGCTTCAGGTATATGTTTGCATGCGTCATGACGGAAACCGTCGAAATCATAGTTTTTAATCCAATAGATGGCAGAGTCGGTCATTTGGTCGCATACTTCTTGTCTTTCCAAATCAAGAGTAGGGATATGTACATCAAACCAAGTGGTGAGTCGTGCTTCGTCCCATAATTCAAAGTTGCGTCTTCCGTCGGGTAAAATGCTATCTGTCATCCAATCGGGGTGTTGCTGCCAGAGAGGAGCATTGATATGCATGTGATTGGCAACATAGTCAAGTATTACATTGAGATTGTGGCTATGAGCGGTTGCAAGAAGTTGTTTTAATTCTTCGTTTGTACCAAAACGCTTGTCGATTTGTGTGGCGTATATTGGCCAATAGCCATGGTAACCGGTGAATTTGGTGAAAGAACGGGTTGGGTCGTATTTGTTGTTGTAGGTGCCATCACCATTATCGTTAAACACATAATAGCCCCATGCGTCGTATGGATTTTGTGTGATAGGTGAAATCCAGATAGTGCTAACTCCTAACTTGTCAAAAAATCCTTCGTTTATTTTTTTTGTTATACCTGCTAAATCACCACCTTGGTAATCCACAATATCAAGCACTTCTTCAGAATTGATTTTCCAGTCGTTTGCCTGATTTCCATTAGCAAAACGGTCTATCATAAGTGAATAAAGAACTTGTGATTGGGCATCATGTCGGTTTAATTGTTCAGCACTGCAAATAGGAATCATGTCCTCAAGCGGTATAAGAATATCGTTGTATAGATAATTCTTGTCAGTGGCATAAATGCGAATAAACGAGCGTCCTTTCTTTTTAACATCAGCGGGGAAAGCAAAAGTGCACTCACTTGTGGCAACATCTTCTACAACCTCATTGATAGGGATATATGTGTTTTGCCAAAACATATAGAAGTGTATATCATCCGGCTTTTCTGTGAAGGCAACATGTATATTATCTTTATCAATAGCCTTAAGATACATACTTTGTTTCCTTTCCGAAGGTGGCATTACAGGAACACTTACTACATCGTTGCCTTTGATAAAGGTAAGTATATGCACAAATCTGCGGTCAGCAGAATAAAACATGTTAGGAATGAAAAGGTCTAAACGGTCTCGATTCCCTGTAAAATCGTATTGGTCGAGCCAAACACGATCAAATTCAGTACCCGCGAGGGTAGGGATATAGTCAGTAAAGACTATGCTCACAGAGTCCATCTTGAGCATTACCGGTTGAATAGGATCACCCTGCGCTACTTGTTGCATAGGTGTCAGTTTCTTTTCGCAGCCGATAAGTAAGGCAGCAAAAACTAATAAGGTAATTGTCTTTTTCATATCGTTAAATGTTTTAGTTTATATTCAATCACTCTGCTTATTGAATTATATATATTTTGTCATGTCTTTCTCTGCAATTCAAACTTTCAGGAATTTCATTCCAACATTTCTTGCTCCTGCACCATCAGTGTCTTCTCTGTCTCCAATCATGAGTGCTTGCTGAGCATCTACCCCCAGTTCTTTAAGTATATTCAAGAAAAGTTGTTTATTGGGCTTTAATCCTCCTAAATCAGGCGCAGCGAAATGGTAGTCAAACAAATCAGGATCAAGCCCCAAAGCATTGAGTTTGTCTTCTACATTCCTATAGTCAGAAAATACGGCAGTTACTATTCCTTTTCCTCTTAATTGTTTGAGCAAGGGCTCCGCAAATTCTCCTGCATGATAATGTTTTTTCAATACATTTATCATCAGTGGCATGTATTTGCCAAAATACCAATCTCGTGCATCCATGAAAGGCATGTTTTGTCGGCGCGCTATATGTTCGAACATATTGTTATAGAAAGCATCAGGATTACCAAAATTCAGTCCTTTGAGCATTCGCCTTATGTTTCTTTCAGATGCTAATAATCTGGCGTTTTTTATGTCTCCAAATATCAGTCTGAGCGGCAAATACTTATTGTCGTATAATGTGCCGTCTAAATCAAACACAATGGCTTTAATACCTTCGAGCGGCAAATCTTGTATGGTCAGTTGCTTCATTGTGTGGGCTGGCTTACTTTAACTTCTTTGAGTTGGTTAATTTCTTGTGGTAGTTTGATTGTATAAAGTATTGCCTCTGCTTGTCTGAGTGGATTTCGCTTCTTTTGCCCGGGGGCAAAGATAAACACTTCTGCTGTTATCAGACGATGGCTCAGTTCGTCAATTCTTGTATGCTGAACAAATGGCCCACCCATAGCCTCACCACCTTGCATTTTCCATAATCCTCTTACCTCAGCACACCAATTATCATTGATGCTTATTGGAGTAAAAATAGGCGGGAAATGCTTATATTCTGTTCCCATATATGTGCCTTGTATTGAGCCAACTATATTTTTGCCTAATATCTCGTTGCGTTTGCTCAGTAATGAGTCCAAACATAGTTGGTCATGGCTCAAATATGGATATGACCATATTATCAAGTCGCGTCTCAAACTACCACCATCATTTACGCACCATACCAAATCAGCGGTATCTCTAACTAAAAGATAGTCTTCAGGAATGCGAATATCTATTCCAAAGCGTTTCTCTGTAGCCTTTTTTGTCTCGGTTGTCTGATAACCTTGATAGAATTTGCCTTGTCTTGTCAGTTCTTCTCTTACAAACCAATTCCTTATGTTTTCTGCCTGTTTGTTAAACAATTCGTTGAACTCATCCCAATTCGGACTTTGAACAAAACATACTGCCTGTGGTTTTGACCATTGGTTTCGAGCATAACGAATCTTTGCAGAGGTATATCTCTCAGGGTTTATATCAACATACAATATGTTGCGTGTCGGCATAAGAAAGTTATCGAATAATTGTGGTGAGCATTGGGTAAGTGAGAAATAACTTTCCATTTGTGGTAGGCATGGCATATCGGCAGCCATTACTTCTTTGATTTTAGCCCCCGATTGTGCTTCCCATTCTGCTTTGTCAATTACTACTAACATCTCATATATGCTTCCCGTCGCACTTGGCAAAGTACGCCCCGTATCGGCGCAGCCCCAGAGCAATACTGCACATAGGGCTGTTCCGATAAGAAAACTACATATTTGTCTTGCTCTATTTATCATTCTTTTTTGCGTTTCTTAAGTTTTTGAATTTCATCTTCAAGCGATGCAATTTCCTTTTCTTGGTTGTTGATGGTTGTTAGGAGTTCGTTCAACTCTTCGTTCTCTATTGTAGTAGGATATTGCTCATCAACAAGCAATAGGAAATCAGAGAGCACATTCATGTAATTAGTAAATGCATCGTATGGAGATTCGAAATTGCTTCCGTATGAGTCGGTGTGACTCATGTAGCGCAAGTGATTTACATCTTGCAACAATAGCCAATCGTTTTTAAGTCTCTTGTCTTGACACATACGAACGCGCTCTGCTACCGCATAAAGTTTTTGTATTGCCTCTTGCTGCAAGTCGTTTCCATTGTATGCTGCTAAGTCTTTGGCCTCGCCTGTCCATGTAATAGGATAGGGGATAGGTATAGTATCTGCGGCGGTGAGTTTTTTAGCGGCTTCTTGAGGAGTGAGGAAATTGAGTTCTTTTTCTAATACATAGAAAGGAAGTGCCTTCAAGAAACCAAATATACCGGTATCTGCAGACTGACGAATACCGAAGGTCTCTGCACCGAGCCAGATATTGGCAATTTGCTCCTGTTCCGGCATTCCTGCAAGTTGGGCCGCATATTTCTCTGCATCAATTGGATAGTTCTTCCAGTTGTAATCGGAGAAATGGAAAGCTAACTCGTCAGATAATGCACTATTGCGAAGCAAAAGTTTCATCTTTGGAGATACAGCGGTATTATATACATAATTAGGTGATTTCCAAGATAGTATTTGCTTAGCACCTTCTGTCATAACTGCCTTAAAGCCCATCTTCAAGAGCCTGTCACCTATCTCGTCGGAATATAGCAGTTCTGTGTTCCAAATAGTTGTCGGCTTCTGACCAAACAATTCTTCTATTTGTGCGGCTTGATGGCGAACTTGGTCTTCAAACTCGTTCTTATTGTATTCTGCAGCAAGCGAATAGGCAAAGGGAGTGGCAAGAAATTCAACACATTTGCTATCTGCTAATTCTTTTAATATATCAATCATCTCAGGAGCATATTGTTGGAACATATCCAGCATAATACCTGATAAACTGATTCCACAATGGAATTTGCTGTGCGAAAACTGAATCATCTCTTTCAATGTCTGGCACAACGGCATATAACTCTTCTCTACTAACCATGATATGCTTTCCTCATTTTGCATATCATCATAGTAATAGTGGTCTTGTCCTATCTCAAAGAAACGATAGCGTTTCAGACGATAAGGAGCATGAAACTGGAAAACTAAACTGATGTTTTTCATATTTGTTATTTTTATTGAATTTATATATTATTTCTATTAGTCTATTTCATACAGAACATAACCATTAAAATAAATATGTCTATATGCCTTCTCTTCAATCTCTATATATGCATCAATTTCGTAATGATAATTGTCAATTTGTTTAATATAAACAACATAATTTGTAATTCTATATTGTTCTATGGAGGATGTACCTTTTATAGTAATTTCATATATGATTGATTCTGTCGAATATGTGCATTCATTAAATGTACTATATGTACCTTCTTTAATGTTGTTTTTATTTAAATCGTCTTTTGTTGATTTATATTCTAAATTGCAAAGATATTGTACATTGAAATAGTCATCATTTTCAATATCAAAATATCCTGTTGAAATAACTATGTGATAATAATTATTATTAACATCTTTTATTAAATGGTAAGAAGCTTGTAATGACTGCACTAAATCTTCTCCATAATCCTCATCTATCAGGTCTATAAAATTATGTGTTAATATAAATTCATTTTCTAAATCACTGATGCTAATATCCGATTCGTCTATTTTTTGATGACAGCAAGAACAACTGTTAGCAAATAAGAATAAGTATATAATATATTTATTGAGTTCCTTAATTCAAATATCTTTTGATTAGTTAATGATTTCGTATGTCATAAAGATACTTGCCAATATAACAATATATTGTATATTCTTCATCAAAGAAATCTTGTATCCCTCCCTATTAAGAAATGAGGAAGGATAATTATTATGTCACAAATTCTTATCACTAATTACTTATCATCTATTATATATCACTTTATCGTAAATTGCACGCACTTTTAGTCCTGCATCATACCATTTGATATTATTTACTTCTTCTCTACCGAGTTCAGAAAGCGATTTATACATAGCAGGATACTTCACTATACTATATATAGCGTCTGCCATTGCATCTATATCCCAATAATCGGTTTTAATAGCGTGAGTAAGAATCTCGGCGCAACCTGATTGGTGAGAAATAATAGATGGGCATCCTACTTGCATCGCTTCCAATGGTGAAATACCAAACGGCTCGCTCACCGATGGCATAATATATACATCAGACTCAGCTAGCATCTCTTGCACTTGTTTGCCTCGCATGAATCCGGGGAAATGGAAGCGGTCAGCGATGCCTCGTTTGGCTGCAAGATCAATCATCTCGTTCATTTTATCGCCGCTTCCTGCCATCACAAACCTTACACCTTTGGTCTTTGCCAAAACGCGTGCAGCCGCTTCTACAAAGAACTCGGGACCTTTCTGCATGGTTATTCTGCCAAGGAAAGTAACTATTTTATCTTTGCGAGGATGTTTTACAAATTCTTCAGGATGTGCCAACGGCTCAACTGCATTATGAACCGTTGATACCTTTGCGGGATTGATACCGTATTTTTCAATCACAGTATTGCGGGTTAGGTTACTTACGCACATAATGTGATCGGCTTCTTCCATGCCGCGTTTTTCTATTGAAAATACAGTCGGATTGACATTTCCTCTTGAGCGGTCGAAGTCGGTAGCATGTACATGGATTACCAAAGGTTTACCACTTATGTGTTTTGCAAATACTCCTGCAGGGTAGGTTAGCCAGTCGTGAGAGTGAATAATATCAAAATCAAGCGAGTGTGCCAACACCGAAGCCACTGCCTCATAGTTGCCTATCTCTTCAATTAAGTTGTCGGGATAGCGCCCCGAAAAACCTACACATCCTAAGTCATCGGTACCAATACGAGTGTAGTCATAGCGAATACCATCTCTTAAGTGATAATATTCTTCAGGCGACATCTTGCCTTCCATGCGCTGACGAACATACTCATAATTATTGTCTTTCCAAACGATAGGTACTGAATTAGCACCTATTATTCTCAAAAACGACTGATCTTCGTCACCCCACGGCTTAGGGATAACAAAGGTGATGTGCATATCTTCTTGCTGAGCCATTCCACGGGTCAGACCATAACTTGCGGTTCCAAGACCACCTAAAATATGAGGGGGAAATTCCCATCCAAACATTAAGGCTTTCATTGTAATGTGGTATTAGATTGTTTAATAATACTTTCGATATAATTCATTAGTTTTTGTTTAGAGTGTAGATAGTTCTTTGTTGGCTTTTTCTACCTCTTTCATGACGCTAATAACAGCGGCTACCGACGGAGCATAACTCATTCCGCCATGTCCTTTGTATGGTGGGTTTCCGTCGTATAATTCATTGAGGGTACCAATACATAATTCGCCCATCTCCACCTCAAAACCAACCAGCATACGCTCCATAAAACCAATTCCGCTGTGTTTATATGTGCGCATATATGCCCTTGCGTATGCGACTATTGTCCATGGCCAAACAGGACCATTGTGGAAATTATGGTCACGCTCTTGTTGACCACCTATATACACAGGACGATACTCGCCACTCTTTGGAGATATAGTCCGTAAACCGCGAGGAGTAAGCAGTTCTTTGGTACATATATCTACTACCGCCTTTTGTTGTTTCCTGTCAAGTGGTGAATAGGGTAATCCTGCAGCCCATATCTGGTTCGGACGAACTTCGTTGTTCTTATATGAATCAATCACATAATCATATAGATAAACACCATTCCAGAAGGTATCCACAAAGGCCGATTTACATAATTCTGACTGATAACTAACCAAATCGGCTCTGTGCTCTTGACCCATCGCACGAAGTAACTCAGAGGCAAAACATAATGCATTGTACCATAAAGCATTGATTTCTACCACATATCCCGTGCGTGGAGTAATAGGACGACCATTCTCTATTGCATTCATCCATGTGGCTGGACGCTGAGTTCCATCAACCCAAAGCAGACCATTAGAATGAAGAAATACTCTTGGGTGCTTTTGCTTACGGATATATTCTATTATGTCTGCACATAGTTGCCCGTATTTTTGGGCTGCCTCTTCTATTGAACGATTTTCGGCAAATTGTTGAATTGAGCGAATAAACCACAGCAATACATCAGGCTCATCCATTCCTGTCATCCTTATCTTAGGATAGTCACCTTCAAGAAATGCTCTTACTTCCTCAACGGCAGTCTTATCCATTATTGCTTCCCAATATTCAGGACGGTTGATAAGAAGTGTACATGCAGGAAGTGAGAAAAACTCCTCGCGAGCAGATTCTTTATACCATGGATAGCCTGCCAATAAATAACATTTATCTCCTTCGCGTTTATACAACTGAGAAGCAGAGTTCTTTAGCCATGCAGCCATCGAGTCTTTCACTGCTCTGCGCTCCACTTCTTTTTCCCATGTCTGTTTCAAAGTGCGAGGATTGACTTCCGTTATACCTGCAGCAAAAATAACCGATTCGCCTTTTTTCATTGGCAATTCAAACCAGCCCGGAACGAGCAAGTCTTCTTTGTACTCATAACCGCGCTCTTGCTCCTTAGGATATTCAATATCTTTGTACCAGTGAGGCTCGTGAGTATAATTCACTCCTTTGGAAAACTGCATGAATAGTTGCGGAAACTCTTGATACATCTGATTGACGCGACCATTCTGAACCTCGTCCATATTGGCATTAGCACGCTCATTCTCATGGGTGAGTTCATTTACAGAACGGAAAGCGAGGAACGGACGGAAACGCAGAGTAGTAGCAGAATGAGCCTCAAGAAGAGTATATCTAATTAATACACGAGGCTCAAAACTAACCAATAAACGCTCTTTTTGAAGTATCACACCGCCTACGCGATATGTGGTGCGAGTAACTACCTCTGTGTCAAATTCGCGAATATACTTATGACCATTTGGAGAAAAATTGCCTTCACCATACTTGTGCAAACCAAGATTAAACTCGGCACCATGCTGAATAACAGTCTCATCCAATGACGACAAGAGAACATAGTTGTCATCACTCAAGTGAGGCAGCGGAAGTACCAACTGACCATGATATTTGCGAGTGTTGCAATCCACAAGAGTGGTGCTATTGTACGCACCAGCACGATTGGTACGAATCATCTCTTTCAAAAGCGAACGCTCCAAGTTGTTAAGAAGCGATTTGTCAAAATTCAAGTAAGACATATATTTTTTCTTTTTATTTATTCAACTTAAATCATTAAGCATACAACTCTTAGTAATTATGAGAACCATGGGTCGGCAGCAGCGGCAAATTGGCGAATCTGTTGCTCATTTTCTTTGCGGCAAATAAGCAGTACACCTTTATTCTCCGCAACTATATAATCTTCTAATCCCTCTATCACTGCCAACTTTCCGCTTTCAAGAGTAACTATGTTATTTCTCGCATCGTAGAATTGCGCTTTACTATGCAAACTCACATTATTATTCTCGTCTTTCTTAGATAAGTCATAAAGCGATCCCCATGTGCCGACATCGCTCCAACCAAAGTCTGCTGACAACACATATACATTCTTCGCTTTTTCCATAACCCCATAGTCTATTGAAATCGATTCGCAACGAGCAAAATTCTCTTTGATGAAATCCTCTTCTCCAAAAGTATTGAAGTATTCTCTGCCTTCATCAAATATATGCATCATATCAGGCAAATAGGTGTAAAGAGCAGTCATTATTGACTGTAAGTTCCAAAGAAACATACCTGAATTCCACAAGTAATTGCCTGCCGCCAAAAAGCGTTTGGCATTCTCTAAATCAGGCTTCTCACAGAATCGACTTACAGGACTTATACAGTTGTTGATGTCGGTAGGAGTACTACCTACTTCTATGTATCCGTATCCTGTCTCAGGACGGGTAGGGTGCATACCCAAAGTCAGTAATACATCGTTTTGAGAAACGAAGTCTAACCCCTGTTCTATAACTTGTAGAAATTTATTCTCTTGCAAAATTAAGTGGTCGCTTGCTGCAATCACGATGTTGGCTTCTTCTGTTTGTGCTGCAATACGCGACAGTGCATAAGCAATACACGGGGCAGTGTTGCGGCGGCAAGGCTCACAAAGAACCTGCTCTTGACGCAAATCGGGCAACTGCTCCAATATCAGTTTTTTGTATGCTACATTGGTCACAATGAGCATGTTCTCAATAGGTATCAATGGCAAAAACCTATCAACAGTCATTTGAATAAGTGTTCTGCCTGTACCAAAAAAATCTAAAAATTGTTTTGGTTTCTCTTGACGAGAATAAGGCCAAAAGCGAGTTCCTGCACCGCCTGCCATTATAACACAGTAGTTATTTTTCATAAATCCTGCTTTAATGAACAATTATCTGCGCACAAAGTTACTGACTTTTAATAATTCAACAAAATTGTCAAATTATGTTATGCAACACTTTACTCCATTTGCATATCCATAACTTCTCTTAAATGTTCTATTTCTTTATTTTTTGCCGACAAGTTTTTATATCTGTCAGCAAGAGTAAATGACTGCTGCTGATGCTCTTCTATTTTACATTTGAGAGTTATGTTGTCGTTTTCAAGTTTGTTGCTTAACTCTTTTATTATTTGTTCTTTAACTTGCAATATTTGCTGTTCTTGCAGTGGGTTGGAAAGAGTAAGAATAATATTTGTACCCTCTGCTACTGCTTTGGCATTGATAAGAGTAGCGCGGAGGCGGTCGTCGTCAGCAAATAGGCGTGGGAGAGTAAGCCACGCTTCGTCGAACGCCTCGTTAGAGAAAGGGCGCTCTCGCTTAGGCTGAGAAGCAGCGTCTGTTTGTTGTGTGTTAGTTGGCTGAGAGACCGCTGTTTGCTCAGCATTTGGAACATGTATTGATACAGAAAAGGCAGGTGCTGATGTTGCTTGGGGCATTTTCTGAGATGGTTGTGTAAAAACTGCCTTTTGCGGCTGAGGTGTTGAATTAACCTCAGAAACACTATTGGCAACCTTTGGTGTCCCGCTATTTGCTGACATTACATTGTTTGTAGTTGATGCTTTTGGGGCGGATCCTTTATTTATGGTAGGCGGTACATTAGCAGGATTTGCATTTGTGGATTTTAATGGTGTCGAGGCAACCGATTCTTCTGGCAGAGTGAGTTGGCAGAGTTTTATAAGCATTATCTCTACTGTCAGACGCTTGTTTTTAGTAGTGCGGTATTGTATATCACACTCATTCTCAATATTCAATGCTTTTATCAAAAATATAGCGGCGCAACGCTTTGCTTGCTCTGCATAGTGCTTCCTTATGTTTTCCGAAGTCTCAAGCAGTTGAGTGGTGATAGAGTCTTTGGATACAAGCAAATTCCTAAGATGAATGCCTAACCCTGAAATAAAATTTTGCAGGTCAAACCCTTTGTTGAGGATGTTGTTTAGTAATAGTAATGCTTGAGAATAATCATTCTGCAATGCACAATCTACAAGGCGGAAGTAGTATTCTGTATCAAGAACATTTAGCACTTCAATGGCTTGTTCGTATGTAATTGTACTGCCGCAAAAACTAACTAATTGGTCGAATATTGACAATGCATCTCGCATTCCTCCATCTGCTTTTTGAGCCACCACACCAAGTGCCTCTTCCGTGGCTTCAATTCCTTCTTTATGTGCTACATACTGCAAGTGGTGGATAGTATCAGCCACTGTGATTCTTGAGAAATCATACACTTGGCAACGAGATAAAATAGTGGGTAATACCTTGTGTTTCTCAGTTGTAGCAAGGATGAATATAGCATACGATGGCGGTTCCTCCAAGGTCTTAAGAAAAGCATTAAATGCCGCCTGCGAAAGCATGTGAACTTCATCAATGATAAATACCGAGTATTTACCTATCTGAGGCGGTATTCTTACCTGATCCATCAATTGGCGAATATCTTCAACCGAGTTGTTGGAGGCTGCGTCCAATTCATGAATATTCATCGAACGCTGCTCATTGAAAGCCTTGCACGACTCACATTCATTACATGCCTCATGATCTGATGTAGGATTAAGACAATTGATCGTCTTGGCAAAAATACGAGCACATGTAGTTTTGCCTACACCCCTCGGACCGCAAAACAAATATGCATGAGCCAAATGATTGCTGCGAATAGCATTACGCAATGTCTGAGTGATGTTCTCCTGACCCACTACACTATCAAAAGTAGTAGGACGATACTTACGCGCTGATACAATATAATTTTCCATAAAATATAATTTGCGCACAAAGTTACAGAATTTATATTATACTGACAAATATTTATCTGAACTTATGCGTAAATCCTATGGAAATCAGTTCCTTAAACTGAATCTTGGCTCTTGTGTCATCAGGAAGTATTGCAGTAGTGTCATAGCGCGGATGAAGCATCACAAAAGTGGAAATATACCGAGTAATAATAAAATTACATGCTATTTCCCAATCTATCTCCACGCGTCTGTAATTGGTATATAAATAAAATTTGCTTGTAAGGTCGATTTCTCTTAATGGTTGCCAACTCCAATCCACTCTCAATGAGGAACCCACATCGTTTAATATCTTTTTACCTTCTTTTATTCCGTATGCAGTCTGACTGGCATGAACAGTATCGTTGGCATATACCATTTTGTATGTCAGAGGAGCAAAATATATCGACAAACCATCCACCGGCCTATAATCTAAACCTGTCGCTATATTGAGTTTAATAGGGGTCAATGGACCCGTCTTAATCTCTTTCGTGTTTGTTTTCCAAGTATTGAAAAAATGTGTCTCAAAATTTGCAGAAAAACTATATGATACTTTGTTAAAAATACGATAGCCGAATTTGCTATATAACTTTAATATATCTTCGTTTGTATTCACCTTTCGCAGAGTGTCGCTGGTCGTGTTAAATCCTAATCTCCACTCCCCTGTATTATCCCATGTGATACGATCTTTATCGTCATAATTTATGCTTCCTTGAAACATACCCAAAAGAGCAAACATACTGCTACCACCCTCATGCCAATTTTTTGTTACATAGTTTTGAGATAACTGAAGCATCAGAGTGCTCTCTTTTTTCCATGGGGAGTATTTCTCCCTTATAATTTTCCGCAAATATATACTATCCTCATGCTCATCTTTTATTATGTATCTCTCTCTTGAATAATAGTCACTTACCTCTTTTTCATTAACAATTATATCTTTGACTATTTCAGGCTGAAATATATCGTCAAATAGTTCGGCATGATGAGTTGCTATATAAGTCCTCGCACACTGGCGAATAGTGCCAATATTTACATCGCTATCTCTCTTCGCGGTAAACGTCAGCCTTTTTGAAGGTATATATAGAAGTGGTTTTTGTGCCAAAGGATAAGTCTTCGACATACACTTGCCGTATTTGGCAATTCTTATAGAATCGGCATAACCGATATGAAAAGGAAAGGCTGTTGTTGTGTCGGTCAATAAGCGAATATGTTCGATAGAATCATTTTGTAACTTCAATTCTCTGCTTTGCGCCTCTATCAGTTGAAGTAATAAATCGTCATTGCTTACCACCGTGGCAGAGTGGGCAGCATTAAATGTATCTTTATGTAAAATAGTCTGTTGCGCTATTGACACAACAGACATATAACTAAATAGCAATAATATGATATATTTCTTTGTAAAAATAGTATAAGTGTTATTTGGTCTTTTGTTTCTTTTGGTTGGGTATTCCGTCAATGGGCGGGTTGCGGAATGCATTAACTATAAGCCAAATACCATATATAATAAATGGTATGCTCAATATTTGTCCCATATTCAGTATCATTGAGGATTCAAACGATTCTTGGTCTAATTTTATAAACTCCAAACAGAATCTTGTTACGAAAATTATCTCAAAAAACACTCCGAAAATAAGTCCAGGTCGGCGAGCCGCTCCCCAACGCCAATACATAAGCATAGTAACAATAAAAGCCACTATACAATAGAGCATTTCATAAATTTGAGTCGGATGGCAGGGTAGGGTATCACCATTTCTGACGAACAAAAATCCCCATGGCAAATCAGTAGGATTACCATATATTTCTGAATTCATCAGATTCCCAAAACGAATCAATGTGGCGGTTACGCAAATTCCTATCACCAAACGGTCGAATATCCAATTGATACCTGTGTGAAAATGGTGCCTATCAAGTAATATTCCCGCTGTTATAAGTCCTATTGCTCCACCATGCGAGGACAAACCGCCCTCCCAAATCTTCAGCAGTAAAAATGGATTTTCAATGTAGGGGTTCCTATAATTGATGTTCCAAGCAAATATCTGAATAGGCTCTAAACCTAAAGTACTTGCCTCGTGCCACTCATAAAACCAACAATGACCTAATCGGGCACCTATTATTACTCCCAACACCATGTAAGTAAATATCTTGTCCGGCCAGTCGGCAGGCGTCTTGTCGTGCTTGTATAACCATACCTGTATCAGATAGCACAAGTATATTCCTATCGCCCAAAGTATTCCATACCACCTAACCTCAAACGACCATAAAGAAAACGCAACAGGATCAACATTCCATGTAATATAATCCAATATCATATAGAGATTTGTTTTTTGCTAATAAGTTAAAACAAAAGTAATAATACAACAAGTGCAGGAGTTGCAAGCAATACACTATCGAATCTATCTAACAAACCTCCATGCCCGGGTATTACATTGCCTGAATCTTTTATTCCTAATGTGCGTTTCATCAAACTCTCTTGCAAGTCGCCCAATGTGCCGAAAATAACAATGGTGAGCGACATTAGAATGCTTTGCAACCAATTGTAATTCAATCTGGTAAGGTGTAGCGGGTCTGAAAACAGCAGATAGCCAATAATTATAGCCACCACTGCGCCCCCTACAAAACCTTCCCATGATTTCTTTGGACTCACGCGCTCAAACATCTTATGCTTACCTATCAGAGAACCTACACAATAGGCGCCCGTATCGTTGAGCCAAATTATGATAAAGAGTGATAGTAATAATGCGGCTGATTTTTGATACAAAAAGTTCATCATAGCGAAAGGTAAGGCTATCATCACCTGACCGGCAAACAATATTCCCCAATTATGTATCGGGTCTTCTGCTTTCTTGAACAACTCTGCAACAATGGTTAGAATCAAAACTGTGCCATAAGTTGCTGCTAAATAGTAAGAAGCAGAAAAATATGTGGTGTTGCAAGTGATACTTATCCACGAAAACAACAACCAAGCCAGCACTACTCCACAAACAGTTAGCATAGAATCAGAATGATTGATTTTATGAAACTCTCTAACCGCAAATGCACTGATTATCAAAAATAAGAACTGAAAAAAATAAGGGCGGAAAAATAATATACTACATATTATTAAAGCCACATATATTGCACCAAAAATAGTGCGTTTCACAAGATTATTCATTTGTTTATGTTGATTATAATGATTTCTTTATTGTAACTTTTATAACTTTTCATGACTTTTTGCGACTTCTATATAACAAATCTGTTATTACATGTTTTTGTTTTGGTTGCGGGCGAGGACCGGCAAGCCTACCGCGTTCCTAAATGATGGCTGCAAAGTTATGACTTTTCTTTCATATTGCCAACTCTTATCTTCCGTTACTTTTCTAAGTCCTCTAATACATCCATGTGTCTAAGTTTTCTAAGTTAGCGTAGAGTTATATGTCCTCTAAGATAGCGCAGAGTCCTAAGTTCTCTAAGTCTTCTAAGATAGTGCAGCGTTCTTAAACCTCTAAAAACAAGAAGAGCCTTAAATCTTAAGACCCTTCTTTAAGTTGCTTAGCCAGGACTCGAACCCAGACAGACAGAACCAGAATCTGTAGTGCTACCATTACACCACTAAGCAATTTTATAAAAAGAACGCATAACTCTTTCTCAATAGCGGCTGCAAAGGTACGGCAACTTTTTTAATTGTGCAATATTTTAAGAAAAAAAGTTTTAAAAAAATCAGTTTTTGTGTATATGAAAACTATATTGTATCTTTGCACGCAATTCATTAATAAATACCTATGAAGCATTTTTTCGTTTCTTTGATGCTACTAGTCAGTAGTATTCCCCTATTTGCGTTCAATGAGGCTATGACCTTAAGAGGCGCTATCACTCCTGTGGGAGATGTTTACACCGTAAGTACAGCAGAAGATTTGGTTTGGGTGGCTGAGGCTTCCCAATACATGTCTTTTGAAGGTAAAACAATTCAGTTGTCCGCAAACTTAGATTTGTCAGGAATCTTGTGGAAAGTGACAATAGGCAAAGAAGATATGCCGTTTCAAGGCCTTTTTGATGGTCAGTGTCACGCCATTTCTAATCTCGAAGTAAAAGCCCTTTCCGACGATAGAACTAAAGACTTCGGCCTATTTGGATATATAGGTCCTAAGGGTGTTGTGCAAGACATGGCTATTGCAAGCGGTAGTGTGTTCGAGAAAAATGTAAATTATGTAGGCTCTTTTGCAGGACGCAACGAGGGTACTATTCAGCGTTGCTTCAATCATGCTCGTGTTACGGCCGAAACAAGTAATTATGTAGGAGGCCTTGTTGGCGAAAACAAAGGACTGATTGACCATTGCTACAATATGGGTATTATAATGCTCGCAGGTAATTATTCAGGCTGTATTACAGGCTCTAATGATGGTACGGTGAGCAATAGTTATACAGCATCTACTATCGTGGCTTGCACTGGTATGAAAGGTGCCGTAACTGGTAAAAATACAGGTACATGGGAAAATGTGCTGTTCGACCAACAAATGGGCTTGAGCAACGCTATAGGCGAGACTAATCTTACCGGCGTTACTAATGTGGCTTATACACTTGGCAATCCGTTGTGGGCTGAATTTGCTAAAAATGACGATGGGTGGTATGTTGATATAAATAGTTATTACCCACAGTTGGCATGTTTCCACAACAATATGTCTGATTTATCTTTAGCAAGTGCCGCTATAGTAAATCTCGGCGTAAATGGTGTTTCTGCACAGCAAATAGCAAGTGAGGTGGAAAAAGACTTTAAAGTGCTTACAGCCGGTGGCGTGAGTTGGACCAAAGAAGGAGATGATGACAACAAGATGATTACTCTCACCGGACAAGATGCCAAACTTAATCGTCCATGTGATGCAACGGGTATTTATATGGTGTCTCATAAAGGCTCTTGGTGGAAAGAAATGTATATCTCTCTTAAAGGTTATAAGCCGTTTGACGCTCGTTCTGCTATAGGCCTGGCAGGAAATATATGTCTTGGGGATATTATTACTTATCAAGGCGAAAAAATTAAAATTTATGGTGGTCCTGATGGCGGAAAAGACGATAAGAAAGACGAAACAAAAGACGATTGGATGCCTTATTATTATATGGTAAATGCCTTCAAAATGATTGACGCCAATAACGATGAGGTCTATGAAGATTCTGTTCAGGTAATTACAGATGAAGAAATTAAAGGCGATAAGGCATTCCAAGCCTCCTATTATCAGCCAACAGAGCCTGGTATATATCGATTCTATCTGAAAGCACACGATAGTCAATGCCAATTGGATTGGGTTGATGCCAAAGGCTATTGTGACGCCATTGTCAGAGATGAATTTAACGCAGGTGCCATCGATGGCACTCCTGATACTATTTGGGGCGGACTGCCAAAGACAATTACTATATCACAGTTGGAGCCTGTTTCAGGCGGACAAGAACCTTATTCTTATTTATGGTGGGAAGTAGGAACGCGTGCCACAGCAATAAGCGGTGAAGGCTCCACAATCAGTAGGGAATTTCTAACTCCTGGAAGATATACTCTTTTGAGAGAAGCAAAAGATATGTTGTGCGAAACAGAGTTTTATAAAGAAGGCAAGTATGACGAAAATCTGAAAAATGATAACAAATGCTCACGAGGCGAAAAGAGAGTAGTAGTATATGACGATATTTACCCCGGTTCTATCCAAACTTACAACGATATGCGTTGCGGTACTACTCAAACCGACGAGATTCGCCAAGATGACAAACCAACCGGTGGTACTCCTCAACTCTCTGACGGTGATTACACCTTCCGTTGGACATGCAATGGGGAAGTCGTTCAGGGAGCCAATGCCGCTACACTCTCGCTTGCGGGACTTACATTTGAAAAAGGTAAGACTTATACTTTCCGACGCGAAGTGTCTGATAGTTCTGGTCATTTCCCATGGCAACAGTCGCAAGGAGAATACACAATAGGTATTATTGAGGAATTTATAGTAGGTCAGATTGATGCCGCTGTAGATACTATTTATGGCAATCTGCCGCAAAGCCGTACCATTACTGAGGTTGTTCCTGTTTCTGGCGGACAAGGAGAATATGAATATAGGTGGAAAGTCAATAATAATATTATTGCAGGTGAAACGAATAATACACTTACCATAAACTTTACTAACCCCGGCACTTATTCCTATACTCGTGAAGTAAAAGATGAGTTCTGCTCTACCGACTACACTCAATCTGTGGGTATAAAGAATTTCTATGTATTTAATGTTCTCAATGCAGGTAAGATAAATGATAAGCAAGACAATAAAACATGTGAGCCTAACCCTGCTATAACTATCGGACAAACTCAGGCACCCAAAGATGGTAGCAAACCTTATAGTTATCGTTGGTATTGCAATAACAAACTCGTTGAAGGTGCCAATGCACCTACGCTTAGCCTCGCATCACTCAATCTGCCGGCTGGTGCCGATTATACTTTCTATCGCGAAGTGAAAGATAGTTACAGCAAATCTGCTTGGACCAAGTCGGAGGGTGAGTATAAAATCCATATTTATCATCCTTTCACACCCGGTGCAATCAAATCTCTTGAAGACAGCAAATGTGTAGATAAGAAAGAAGACGCAACTCTAACATTTACTCTTGCTGAGCAAACTGCCGCATCTGGAGACGAACAAATCAACTATCGTTGGAAACTATACGCAGAAAATGGTGGAAAGCGTCAGGAAATAAAAACTTATACTTCAGAAGAAATACCTGCCAGCGGAGGCAACTATGTGTTCAATCTTACAGATTTCCCCACATTGAACATACCATCATCTCTTGTCTTGGTGCGTGAAGTGCAAAACCCTGTTTGCTCTGCTCAATGGGAACCATCCGAAGGAGAAGTTAAGTTTATGTTTGGTAGAAACTCATATAAGCAAGAAACCATTACCCCATGCAAAATCGACCTGCCGTATAAATATACTTACAAGTTTATGGATGGTCATGAAGAAGTACATGAATTTACAGCCGACAATGAGACCTATACTTTTGACGAAGGTTCAGTAACTGGTTGCAAAGATGCAACGGTGGTTACATGCAAAATTATTCCTGCTCCAGAAGTTGAGGTGAACAATTTGGGTAATATATGCCAAGATGAGACCACAATCACAATTCCTATCAAGATAAATAGCGGTCGCCCGAGCCAATACAGAGTGTTCTTTGATGATGACCTGAAGGCATTAGGATTGGAGGATTATGAGGCTCAACTCTTCTCACCAACAGAAGTAGTTATCAATACAGGAGCATTGCCAATGCAAGAATTTGCAATAGGTTTGCAATTCTATGAGTATGGAGTTGCTAATTCTTGTCCTACTGCTATTGATAGTGTTCATTTCAATATCAACCTCGCAGGATTTGTATATCAGAAATGGAACGATATATTGTATGTTGACAACAACCCTGGAAATGGCCGTCCTACTGCAGAAGGTGACCTTCGCTTCGTTGGTTTCCAATGGTATAAAGACGGACAACCTATCGAAGGTGCTACAAGTCAGTATTATCAAGAAGAGTTCGGACTGAATGGTGTTTATTATGTAATTCTTACCGACGAAGACGGAAATGTGTATCGCTCATGTGATATAGAAGCCCGTCCGGGAATGGGACTTACCGAAGTAGAAATCGATTGGAATGACGCCGCAACAGAGATATACACAATAACAGGTGTTAAATTAAATAAACTACCTGATACACAAGGCGTATATGTGGTTAGATACAATGCCGCTGGCAAAACAATAACTCGTAAAATAACTGTAAAATAAGGAGGGCAAGGAAATGAAAAGACAAACATTGATAGTATTATTCACTATTTGCTCCCTCTTGGTAGCACCATATATCGAAGCCCAACAGAAAACTACGACCAAAAAACGCCGTAAAGTGGAGAAATTCGAAAAAGGACATCAACTAAGCGGTTCACTTGGTGTTGGTGTAAGTGGTTTAGGATATAACATCTATGGAGGAACTACAAGTTTGGGCATACCTTCAATTACACCCACTTTCGAGTATGCATATTATTTCAATAAATATGTAGGTTTAGGTACAGGACTGAGTTTTACTAATTACTTTACTCGTGCGAAACTTACTGATCCCATCCTATATAAGGGTATGACTGATTATCAAGGTGATGTTTTCAACCATCAAGCCACACCTAACGACTGGCATGAAGTTCAGAGTATCTATCAATTGGAAGTGCCTGCATTACTCCATATCAAAGCCAAACCCAAAAAGGTTGGTTTCCACATGGCTCTCGGTGTGAAATTAGGTGTACCTATTGCTCAGACATATAATCATAACAAAGGAACAGTCTCCCATTCTGCTTATTATCCGCAATGGGATATGACACTTGAGAATGTGCCAGGGCATTTTGGAGAAGATCCGCTCAGAAAACAAAAAGGTAGTATCCAACATGCAACCAAAGTAAACTGTATGGGATATGCCGAATTGGGTATGCTCATTGAAGTGCAGAAGAAAATGGATCTCAATATAGGCGTTTATGGACAATATTGCGTCAACAATGCGCTCAAAGTAAATAAAGACAATGAAAACAACTCCAGTAAGGCCACTCGCCAACCATTAGGCTTCGCTACCGAAGAAAATGGCTATGGCTCATTTATGAATAAATATAATGGTATTATCGGTACTACCTCTGCAGGAGCAGAAATGCATCCGTGGTCTGCCGGTATTAAAATTGGTATCAATTACTGGAAAGTGATGTCGGAAAAAGAAAAGAAGAAAAAAGCAAAACAATTGGCAAAGAAATGGAAAGATTACCTGCCTGTTGAGATGAAAACACTTATTGACACTATATATATCGAAACAGTTGTACACGACACAATTTTCGATTGTCCTGATATTGATACATATATTCAGCAGAAAACCACAGAAGCCCATCAACAACTCGATGAGATGCTTTCTGAGTCGGTTATTTGGTTCAATTTCGATGATTATACACCTATCCTTGAACCTGCGTATATCCTTGACTCTGTGGCAAACATGTTGAAGAAACACCCGAATATCATGCTTCATATCAATGGTCATGCTTGCAATATCGGAACCGATCAGTATAACCAGAAGTTGGCAATGAAACGAGCACAAGCAGTCGCTGCCATGCTTAGGAAAAAAGGCGTAAGAAAAGATCAAATGGAAGTACGCTCATTCGGAGCAACTGAACCATTTAAATATAACAAAGAACATCAACTTGAAAAAGATCGTCGAGTTGAAATAATTCCTGAAATTATAGAAAAAGAGTAGAACTATGGAAAAACCAGTAAGTGCTTTCGTGCCAAATTTCCTGCTTGGCGTAGCAGGTGGCATACAATATCTGAAACTTAAGTCAGTGAGTAAAAATCCACGCAAGACAAGTGAAAATACGCTCCGTGGAATATTGAATTATGCTAAAGATACTGTTTACGGTAAAGAACACAATTTTGCATATATTCTTGATGCTAAAGATGATAATGAATTATATGCTCGTTATCAAGAAGCCGTTAAAGCACAAGATTATGAGGAATTGCGTCCTTATATTGATAGACATAAAAATGGTGAATCGGATATATTATTCCCAGGAAAACCTATTATGTATGCCACTACCAGTGGTACAACCAAAGAACCTAAATGGATACCTATAACCGATGTCTATTTGAACTCTGTTTATGGCAAGATGACCAAAGTTTGGTTGTTCAACTTTATCAAAAACCGTCCAAAAGTATTCACTGGCAAAATCGTAAGTATAGTAGGAAAAGTTATTGAGGGCTATGCTCCCGACGGCACAATGTTCGGCTCGGTGAGTGGGGTGACACAACGCGACTGCCCTAAGTTTGTCAAAAAACTCTATGCCTCACCCGCTGATGTATTCTCAATAACTGACTATAATGCAAGATACTATGCTATTATGCGTATGGGAATTGAGCGAAACATTACTCTAATCGTTACAGCCAATCCCTCAACGATTGTTGAGATGCAAAATAATGTCAATGAGTACTACGATAGTTATGTAGAGGATATTGAGAAAGGTACATTAAACGAAAAACTTAATATCTCAAAAGAAATTCGTGCTGCTATCCAACCATATTTGAAACCCAATCCAGAGCGTGCTGCTGAACTCAGAGCACTCAAAGAGAAATATGGTAGAGTATTGCCTAAACACTATTGGCCTAATCTGCAAATCTTAAATACATGGAAATGTGGTAACACCAAAGTCTATCTTGATAAGTTCAAAGACTCGTTCCCTGAGCCAATGCTTCATCAGGAATTTGGGTATTTCTCTTCTGAATGTCGTTTTGGACTTGTACTCGACGATACTAACAATACCGTTCTATTCCCGCATTTCCACTATTATGAATTTATAGCAGAAGAAGATATTGAAAATCCGAATCCTAAGTTTCTGCAACTACATGAACTTAAGCAAGGTAAGCGCTATTGTCCGTTCGTAACCACCTATGCAGGTTTGTATCGCTATAATATGAACGACCTTGTTGAAGTAGGACCTTCATTTGAAAATACACCTACTGTTCACATGATTCAGAAAGTAAACGGCATAGTTACAATGACCGGTGAGAAACTGCACGAACGGCAGTTTATAGAGGCTGTGCATGAAGCAGAAAAAGAATTACAAATGCCCGTTAAGTTCTTTGTAGGTTTTGCTGACCTGAGTCTCTCGGCATATCATTTCTATTATGAATTTGAAGATCTTAATACTACACAAAAGGCTGCAGAATTGTTTACCGACAAAGTGGACGAAGTGCTCCGTGAAGTAAATATCGAGTACAAAGCGAAACGCGAATCCTTCCGTGTAAAAGATCCTATTACACATCGCTTGCAGCGTGAGTCGTTTGAGAACTTTAAGGCTCAGTGTATTGCTGAAGGAGCAAGAGACGGACAATTCAAAATGAACCTCTTGATGCAAGATGAAAAAAGGCACCAAAAATTCAAAGGATTAGTAATCGAATAATCAATAATATCATTAAATAAATGAAATACCGGCATCGTGAGTGAATGTCGGTATTTCGTTAATAAAAATCATAAATCTAATATTTTATGTCTCAACCTTATACCTTAGATCGCACTGTTCGCCTTTGCATTAACATAGCCATTGCTGTGGCGCTGTTTTTTATCACCAAACAACTGAGTGGAGTACTGTTGCCTTTTGTTGTGTCGTGGTTTTTAGCATATTTAATTCATCCCATAGTCAACTTTTTTCAGTATAAATGCCGCATAAAAAATCGTGCCGCATCGGTAATAATAACACTGATCATATTAGTTATACTCATTTCTCTGATTGTCTTTGCACTTGGCAAACCGGTAAGCAACGAAATTGCCAAGATGACAGATATTGTTACCGCATATATAAGTGGACTTGATGCTAAAACTATTTTACCTGATGCATGGGAAGATGCAATCCGTCGTTGGTTGAGCGAAATAGATTATATGCAGTACCTTACAATAGGTAACATAGAGTCTGTAATAGAAAAAATCTCACCGTATGTGGGTGGAATATTAGGCGGTTCTGTAAGTTTTGTTAGTTCCCTTTTTGTTATTTTTGTTGGTTTCCTTTATCTTATTTTTATACTGATTGATTACGAACAAATCAATTCTGGTTTAGTTGAGTATATCCCGACTAAATATCGTGATACCATCTCCGGTATCAAACAAGATTTGGAAAATGGCATGAATAAGTATTTCCGTGGTCAGGCACTAATCGCTACTTGCGTAGGAATCTTATTCTCTATTGGTTTCCTTATTATGGGACTTCCCCTTGCTATTGTTGTAGGATTGTTTATCGGACTGCTTAATATGGTGCCTTATCTGCAGGTGGTTGGCATCCCTGTTTGCATGTTGCTTGGAGTACTACAATCTGCTGCAACGGGTACTGCCTATTGGATTATTCTACTCGAAATTGCGGCTGTATTTATAGTAGTGCAATCTATTCAGGATATGGTCCTCACACCACTTATTATGGGGAAAACTATAGGAATGAAACCCGCTGTTATGTTGCTTGCATTGTCTATTTGGGGAAGTTTGTTTGGCGTTGCGGGTATGATTATAGCCCTGCCTATGACAACCGTTATGATATCATACTACAAACGATTTATCATTAGCCAAGATGATGAGGACAACAAAGAAGTAGCCGATTCTGCCATTCAACAACCAATTGTAGAAAAGGAAAATAATAGTGAAACTGCGTAGGAATAGGTAATATAATTCTACTTTATTTCATCGTATCCTATAGGTCGGAATTGTTTTTGCTGAGTGCTATACACAAACCCGTTCCTATAAAGATAACTTTTTAGTTTTTGTATATCTTCTGAATAACAATAGCATAATTCTTCCAAGGTGTCGAACTCTTCATCTCTTAGTAGCATGTTGATGCTCGACACCAGTATTGCGGGGGTATGTGGCAAATGGTCCATGTTTAATTGATTCTTAGCGCTCTTATTCCTACAACCTCTTGTTCAAAATCGGTCTGATGAACGATTCTTATGAAAATATCAGTTTGCTAAGATTTCTAATGCTGAATTGATATCTTCTAAAAAGTGTTGGTGGTTCTTCAAGAAATCTTCCTTATCATTAGCAAGGAAGTTGTATAATTGTTGGTCTATATGTTCTACAAATTCAGCCACAGCCATTTCAATATCATCTTTTTGCCAATCCATATTGGAATGTACATATACTTGTTTCTTTTGATGAAGAAAACAATATGCAATTTCTTTTGCTTGCCTGGTAATCATTGTATCTTTATTTCTGTTGATATATTCAAATTTCTTATCTATTAAGCAGAAAATGCAAGTGTAATCTCAATAGTGTATATAGAGCCACAAAACTAATTCTTATATTCTTTGTGTTTTTAATTTTTGTCCACAAAAAATCATATAATAATGTAGTATTGCGTTTTGTGGAAGTGGTTGAGCGTGGATTTAGACGATAGTAGTATCCCATATAATCAATCAAGCGAATTTTCGGGTTCCTTTCCCATATTTCAACCGACATCATAACATCCTCATAAACTTGTCCTTCAATAAATCTAATGTGATTAGTATCAATAAATTGTTTCTTTATCAGTCTGCACCACATAGATGTAAAATTATATTTGCAGTGTGCAGTGGCTTGTTTTATAATTTTGCCGTTATTGGTTATTCGTTTGTAACCACATTGAACAATATCATTATCTTTTATCTCTCTTACAAGGGTACTTATAAAATCATGATTTATATAGTCATCTGCATCAACAAAAGATATGTATTCTCCCCGAGCAATGTCTAATCCAAGATTCCTTGCAGCCGATTGGCCATGATGCCCTTGAGACTTAAGGACGATTCTGCTATCTGACCGAGCATATTCACTCGCTATCTCGTAGGAACCATCCGTGGAGCCATCGTCTATTAACAATATCTCAAGGTCTGAAAAATCTTGTTTGACAACCGAATCCAAACACTCACGGAGATATTGCTTAGAATTATATATAGGTATGATTACCGAAACCATTACTAATTATTATCTAATACATTGCAAAATTATAAATTATTTGTCAAATACAAAAATATAGTGTAATTTTGCACTATGATAGATCGTTTAGTTAAACACCATACTATTCTTGGAATTGACCCCGGAACTACTGTTATGGGCTGGGCTCTGCTGCAAACAGAAGGTAGTAGAGCACAACTGATTGATTTGGGAATACTCGATTTGCATAAAATAGAAAATCACTACGAGAAATTACAAAAAATACTCTTTTTTATAGAAGAGATTATAGATAAGTACGAGCCTACAGAATTTGCTATAGAAACTCAATTTGTTGACAAAAATGTACAAACTATGCTTAAGTTGGCGCATGGTCAAGGAGTGGCTATAGCGGCGGCCTTGAGCAAAGACTTGCCAATAAATGAATATTCACCAATGAAAATAAAAATGGCTATTACAGGCAACGGACATGCAACTAAAGAACAAGTTGCCGGCATGCTGCAGCGATTTCTGCACATACCTCAAGAGATGATGCCTAATAAATTGGATGCTACTGATGCCCTTGCTATCGCCTATTGCCATTATCTGCAACTCGGCTCGCCACTTGGCTCTGATGTCAAATACAAAGGATGGGCTGATTTTGTGAAGCGAAATCCACAAAAAATAAAGAAATAACCACGGTTATTTCTTTGTTTTTTTGCAATTTGTTATTAGCGGACAATCTATGCACCCATTGTCTTTTTTGCAATTATCGGGACTCTTCCATCTGACATATATTTGCCATATTATGCCGACTATTGCAATGGCGATAATAGTATATGCTAATATCTCTTGCCACATCTTATTACCTGAAAAACGAGAAATTCACACTCCCATAGTGCCTATGCTCTACAAAATGCTCATGAGCCGAAAAATCATCTTTATCTGAGTGTTCAAGAACAAACCACCCATCTTTCTTTAATAAATCATGCTCAAAAATCAAATCAGGTATCAGTGGTAATTCAATCATAGAGTAGGGGGGATCAGCATAAATAAAATCATATTTTATTTTGCATGTGTTGATATATTTCAGTGCATCCCCTCTAATCAACTGCAAATTTCTAATTCCTAACTGCTTTGAGAGCGAAATAATAAAGTTTTGCTGTTGATGCGCCAATTCCACTGCCGTCACATCTCTTGCACCTCTTGATACAAATTCAAAAGATATACTTCCTGTACCGGCAAACAAGTCCAGCATACTGACACCTTCAAAAGACATACGATTTTGCAAAAGATTGAAAAGACTCTCTTTTGCAAAATCGGTAGTCGGTCGGGCTGTTATATTCTTAGGCGGAGAAAACCTGCGCCCACGATATGTCCCTGATATTATTCTCACTTATTATTCCCAGTTGCCGGCATTGTTGTTTGGCTCTACTATAGAACCTACTTTCAAACCCGGATAGTGTTCCAATTTCTCTTCCTTATCAATCAGGTTGATACGCTCTTGCTCGTCCAAGTCGCCTAAATAAGTATTAAAGTGAGCGCGTGCCTCAAACAATGGTACCTTAATGCCCTTTGATGTAGTGTAGTTATTATCAACCTCTACCTCATAGCGAACCTTGTCTGTATAAGGAATATATATAATCTGCTCAATACTATTTTCATCATACTCGCCTTTATATAGCGACTGTATCAAATTAGTGTATATAGTATCGCGGCGGAAACCCTGAAGACCATTCTTCTCTATCTCCTTCTGATTGCCTTTCTGAATAATCTTCACTGCTTTTTGCTCTGTCATACCTGCCTCAAGTTGAGCATCGGTCAAAGCACCCTCTTTCAATACTTCTTTCTTCTTTGCCGTCTTCAAGAACAACAGCAATGAATCCAAATCGGCTGTAAATCTGCCGTTCTGCAATTTGAACTCCACCTCTGCAGTACGGATATTTACCAAATTCTTAATCACTGCACCCTCGCGGGCATTACGTTTCTCTTCAAAACGAATAGGTGTAACAACACTCATTACACAAAGATAAGTAAGTAAGCAGATTGCTACACCAAGCAAAATACGAATTGTTGTTTTCATAATATTTAGTTTAATTAAATTCTTTACCTTCCAACATATCCTCTCATTTACATCATATCACCACAATACTCAACCCCACTTTTCAGCGTGCAAATTTACAAATAATTTCTCAAACACAATATATAATCTCTAAAAAATTATGTTTTTTTTGTAATTTAATAGAAAATCTATACCTTTGTCCCCAAATATATAGGGTTATGTATAGTTTGATTGATTCTCTAAAAAATAAGTTTAACATCGAATTTACTCCTCAAGAAAATGAACTTATCTTGAAACAAGAATTTGATGAAATAAGTTCAGCGAAAGTACTCCAAGAAATTGATATTGCTATCAATGAAATAGGTCTCGGAAAACCTGCCGCCTTGGCTATCCTCTTAGAAAATTCCAATATACAGGATGTCGAAAAAGTGTGCGAAGAACAGATAATAATAATTATTAAAGGGCTTCGCAGGGTGGCAGAACTCTATAATATAAATACATCCTTAGAAACAGAAAATTTCAGGCAACTCTTGCTTACTCTCGCTGAAGATGTTCGTGTAGTGCTGATTATCATTGCACAAAGAGCCGCGTTGATGCGAGCACTCAACTCACAAGGTGATTCTGAATATAGGCGAAAAATAGCAAATGAGACGTCTTTTCTCTACACTCCTCTTGCTCATAGATTAGGATTATACACTATAAAAACTGAGTTTGAAGACCTCGCCCTAAAATATACTCAGTATGATACATACAAGGCTATTGCTCAAGCACTAAACGAGAAAAAACAAGAACGAGATAGATATATTGACTCTTTTATTAGTCCTCTTAAACAAAAATTAGAAGAGGCAGGATTCAAATTCTCTATCAAAGGCAGAACCAAGTCGATAAATTCTATCTACCGCAAGATGCAAAAGCAACAAACAGATGTAGAACATATATATGATTTGTTTGCTATCAGAATAATTCTTGACAGTCAACCTGAAAAAGAAAAAGCCGAGTGTTGGCAGGTGTATTCTATCATTGCCGATATGTATCAGCCCAATCCCAAACGGTTGCGTGATTGGCTGACTATTCCTAAATCAAATGGTTATGAATCATTACATACCACAGTTCTTGGACCTGAACAAAAATGGGTGGAGGTGCAAATTCGCACACGCCGTATGGATGAAATAGCAGAGAAAGGTGTGGCTGCACATTGGAGATACAAAGGTATCAAGTCAGATAGTGAGTCAATGGACGACTTCTTGAAGAATGTAAGAGAAATGCTTGAAAACCCTAACATCGAGACCAAAGATGCTATACAAGATTTCAAACTTAATTTCTACGATCAAGAGGTGTTTGTCTTCACTCCTAATGGCGATTTGCATAAATTGCCTAAGGGAGCAACTGTGCTTGATTTTGCTTTTGCAATTCACACAAGTATAGGTACACATTGCGTGGGTGGTAAAATTGGCGGAAGAAATGTTCCTATAAAACATATACTTAGGAATGGTGATCAAGTGGAAATTCTTACTTCGCCTCAACAAAGACCTAATCAGTCTTGGTTGCAAATTGTATGCACCTCTAAGGCAAGAAACAAAATTCGTCAGTCTATTAAAGAAAACGAATACAAAGAAGCGGCTGATGGACGAGAACTGATTGAGCGAAGACTCAAGAATTGGAAACTCGATTTTGATGAAGGAGACCTGTCTCGTTTGGCTAAGAAACTTGGTTATAAGTCGCTCAGTTACCTCTATCAGGCTATCTCTCAAGGCAAAGAAGATATTTTGCATTTCCGTACTGCTTATCAGGAAATGCTTGCTTCTCATACTCCAACACCGGTTGACCCGCAAACTATTTCCGCTGCCAATTTCGTTGCTCCAACGCAAGATGTCAACGAACATACAAAAAACGATGTATTGGTTATTGATAAAAATCTCAATAATCTTGATTATAAACTGGCCAAGTGTTGTAATCCTATTTATGGAGACGAAGTGTTCGGATTTGTAAGCACCGGGAATGGTATTAAAATTCACCGTCAGGATTGCCCTAATGCAGCTCAGATGCGTGAGCGTTTTCCATATCGTATAGTTCCTGCGCGTTGGTCAGGTAAGGCAGTTGGACAGCAATATCCCATTACTCTTCGAGTAGTTGGTAATGATGATATCGGCATCGTAACTAATATCACATCTATTATCAACAAAGAAACAGGTGTACTGCTGCGTACTATCTCTATTGATTCGCATGACGGCCTCTTCGAAGGGCATCTCACCTTGCTCGTTAATGATTTGCAACAACTTGAGCAAATACGCAAGAAACTATCTACTGTCAGAGGAGTTAAATCGTGTACAAGACAAATGTGATATAGACTAATATACAATGAAAATCAACCTTAAACTAATATCTATTTTTTCCTTTTTCTCTTTTATTGCGGCTACATTATCTGCTCAAACCGATGAGAACATAATACCGCAAGACTCTGTTGTCGTAACTCCCCCGACTGATAGGCAATTATCCGAGCGTGGACACATGACCAACTCAATTGAGGCATTGTCAGGAACTGTCGCGGGCGTTACTATAGGCAATAGTGCCAATTCGCAAGCAATGCTCTCTTCCGTGCGCGTGCGTGGTAACAATTCGCTCACAGGCAACAACTCTCCTCTTGTTATTATTGATGGTGTGGCATCTGACCTGCAGACACTCAGTACCATCTATCCCGCCGATATTGCGGCTTTTAATGTGCTCAAAGACGCCGCTCAAACAGCATCGTACGGCTCGCGTGGAGCAGCAGGAGTAATTGAAGTAACAACAGTAAAAGGGAAAACCGGTAAATTCAATATCTCTTATAGTGGCGATGTGGGAGTGGTTAATCCAAGCAAAACACTTAGTATGCTCAATGCGGATGAATACCGCAATGCAAATACCATAAGAGGACTTTCTTTCGTTGACAAAGGATATAACACCGATTTTCAAAAAGCAATACTTCGTAATGCATTCGTTCAAAACCATCATGTTGCCTTTGGAGGCGGCGTCAAACAAACATCCTATCGGGCTTCTCTTAGTTTTTCACAAAATAATTCTATTGTAAAAACCATCGGAAATCAGAATTTCTCCACTAAACTTGATGTGACACAGTCGCTCTTTCAAGACAGATTGCATATTGATCTCGGTATTTTTGGTTCATCTCGCTCCGACCGATTTATCAATGACGAACAAAAACTATTCTACTCTGCAGCAGCCTTCAACCCCACATTTCCTCAAGGGCGAAACGCAAGTGGTACATGGGATGGATATGCAGATGCAAGTCAAATCAATAATCCCGAATCACTACTTGACATCAAACGACACGACAACGAGATATATTTCAATACACACCTCAAACTCTCGGCACAACTCGGAGCAGGATTCTCCCTTACAGCCTTTGGATCTTATAGTTTCACAAGCAGCGAGCAATCATATTTCTGGCCTACTTATTTAGAGAGTACAGGTAAAATATATCGTGGCGCAGGCAAAAAAAACGATGCCTTAGGCAATCTCGCTCTCAACTATACGCACGATTTCTCAGGTCATCAAATCAATCTCAGCCTTCTCGGAGAATTGCAACAAACCACACAAAATCACTTTCATACCACTGTCAATCAACTCGCAACCAATGCTTTTGGCTACGACAATCTCTCTGTGGGAGCCATGAGGCTTTGGGAAGGTACAGGCTCTTTCTATGAGAGAATCAGACTCGTCTCATTTATGGCTAAAGCCGAATATACCGCTCTCAACAGATATAATATTGCCGTCACTGCCCGAGCAGATGCTTCATCGGCTGCCGGAGATAAAAACAAATGGGGAGTATTCCCTTCCGTTTCTTTGGCTTGGCTTATGCACAACGAAGAATTCCTCAAACATGTATCATGGCTCAATACCCTTAAATTACATGCAAGTTATGGCTGGACAGGTAATATTGGTGGTATCAGTGCTTATCAGTCTATGCTACTCATGGCGCCAAGTGGAATTACCAATAACAACGGACTACCGGCTGTTACCTTAAGTTACCTCAGAAATACTAATCCCGACCTTCGCTGGGAAGTCAAGAAAACTGTCGATGTAGGGCTTGATATGGCTTTTTGGAACAATAGGGTGGTGATGAATATTGACTACTATTATTCCCGAATAGATGATATGCTTTATAACTACACAGTAAGTGTACCTCCTTTTATTTACAATACCTTACTCGCTAATTTGGGCAGTATGCAAAACATGGGTTTGGAAATAGGTGTTGGATTTGCTGCAGTAAAAAAGAAAGATTTCGATTTTAATATCAATCTCAATCTTACTTATCAGCAAAATAAACTTCTATCACTCAATGGATTTATTGACGGACAATATCTCTCCGCACCTCAGTATCAGCCTATTGCCGGAGTTAGCGGTGCCGGACTGCATGGCGGAAACACCGATGTGGTTTATCAAATTGTAGGACAACCACTTGGAGTTTTCTACTTACCACATTGCATAGGACTCAAGACCGAAGAAGATGGAACCAAAACTTATATTATTGAAGATGTTGATAATGATGGAGTTATATCTCTTGCCGATGGCCATGATAGAAAAGTCGTAGGTCAAGCAACACCGAAATGGTTGCTCGGTAGCAATTTCGCTTTTAGATACAAAAATCTATACCTCACTTTACAACTCAATGGTGCCTTTGGACATAAAATCTACAATGGAACTGCACTTTCATACATGAACACAGGAAGCCTGCCTTATTATAATATCAGTAAAAATGCGCTGAAAGAAAATATAAACGACTTGACAGTCACAGACTATTGGCTGGAAAAAGGCGATTATGTCAATATTGATTATATTACTATCGGGTATCAATTACCTACTAAAACCAATTGGCCTTTGCAAGCATGGAGAGTGTCGTTTTCAGTGAATAATGTTGCTACATTTTCTCCCTATTCCGGACTTACACCTATGATAAATAATTCTGTAGTCAATTCTACTCTCGGAGTGGATGACAAACGCTCATTCCCTGTTGCACAAACATACAGCCTCGCCCTATCTTTCCAATTCTGATTTCTTAGCCTTCTAAAATATATCATTAGGATATTCTACTTTAGATAAATAAAGTCCTACAGCCGGAGCCGAACCCCTTGCTGCACAGCGGTCATGGGCATCTATTATCCGCTGAAAATCATCAATTGTCAATTTGCCCGTTCCTACCTCAAACAATGTACCGACTATCGCCCGTACCATATCGCGAAGAAAACGGTCTGACTTGATACTGAACATCCATATCGATTCATCTACTTGTGTCCATTCTGCCTTAGTCACTTTGCATATAGTTGTCTTTACATCTGTATGCAATTTGCAAAATGAAGCAAAATCAGATGTTTCCAACAGCAATTTGGCTGCTTGGTTCATCTTGTTAAAATCAAGAGGGTAGGAAATATGAGTGGCAAGCATCCGATAAAATGGCGACTTTGACATTATAACATAATAATGATATGTCCTGCTCAAGGCAGAAAAACGAGCATGTGCATCGCTCTTCACAGGAATAATTTGCTGAATGGCTATATCCTGAGGCAGATAACTATTCAGTTTGCCTACCAATAAGATATTATCCTTTGGTATAGGTGAACTATCGTCCGGCATATCAAAATGTGCCACCATCTGGCTGGCATGAACACCGGCATCTGTTCTGCCGGCACCTACAAGCGTTATCGGCACTCTGAGTACATTACTCATACAATGCTCCATAACCTCTTGAACAGTCATAGCATTCTGCTGACGCTGCCAACCATGATAACTCGTTCCTCTATAAGAAAAATAAACAAAATATCTCATCGTATATACTTTTTTATTTGCTCATTAATGTCAATAGATATCCCCCATTTATATGCAACATACAATGCTGGACATAGCAATATAACACTACGCAAAATCGCACTCAACCACACATTCATTCCTGACATCATCTGACACAGAAAATGATTGCAAATTATCACTACTACTCCTATCAACAATGTCTTCAACATGTTCTTTGACAGTGGGGTAGTGTGCATCAACAAACCTATGGTTGCTATTGTCAGCGAAAAATATAAAGTATATGATACCAAAGTAGCCATCGCAGCACCATCCATACCATAATCGGGTATCAAGAGGTTGTTCAGCCACATCGATACAAATGTCAATATCAATGCAAATATCAATGAAAAAATATAATAACGAGAGTAATTCAGTGTATTCAGGGTAATGTTAAATGTGGCTATCAACAACTGACTGACACAAAGTATTATTACCGTACGCCTTGCCACTGAATATATCTCACCATTAGGCAATATGTGAAATATCAAATCTATATTCAACCATATCAGTAACATAATAAACATACCAACAAGCAGTAAATTATTGCTTACTTGTTTAATCAAACAAGATATATGCTCCCTGTTGTTCTCTTTTATTGCAGACGCAAGTTCAGGAGAAGCAATGGCTGTAAGCGAACGATACGGAATACTAATCATAACTGATATGTATGTAGCAATAGCATAAATGCCCGTACTTGAAAGCCCCTCTTTTGCTGATATTATATATGAACTCATATAAGGAGCAAATACCGTCGCAAAGGCTGAAAAGACCAAGAAAAAAGTATATAACAAATAACTCCTTACTACTTGCTTGTGCTCACGAAGAAATGCTATATTGGGCTTTAATGATATGTCGCCTATGCTAACTAAATATATCATATTACATATCGCTGCAAATGCGTACACACCGCACAACCCCCATACAAATCCATCCATCGAAAGCACCCTGAAAGCATATAACAAATATACTACAAGTAAACCAATCCTGCTCAACAATTCCCTTACGGCACGCGGCACAACTATTCGCATCCTCACATTGGCATTGGTCTCAAACACAGTCTGATACAACATAAAAAATGCCATCGGAAGGACTAAATAATAGTAATCTACAAACAGACCTGACTTCTCCCCGAAATAATCTGATACCCAGTCTTTAAGTAAATAATATAACAAAGAAAAAATAGCAAAACCAACGAGTGGAATTACTATTGTCCAAAAGAAAAATCCATTATCAGTCTTTCCCTTTTCTGTCTCTTCTTTGAAATATGGATAAAATCTTATTATTGATGTTGATGTCCCTAACTGAGCCAAGCCGATAAATAATGTTGCAGTATCAATCAACACCCTTGCCAAACCTATTTCTTCGGCTGTCAGAAATCGCGTAAGTACAAAAAAGGTCGTCAGAAAACCTACCGCCACACCGGCATAGGTTACTATCGTGCCTCTTATACTTTGTTTGGCTATTATTCCCATAAATAGTTTATTTTAAGACCATCAGTGCCTTTTTTATTCTTTTGAATGCCTCTATCAGTTGTTCTTCCGATGCTGCATACGACAATCTTAATGTCTTCGGCGAACCAAAGGCCGCACCATCTACCAATGTAACCCATGCTTCTTCCAACAAATACAAGCATAAATCCTTTGCACTACTTATCGTATATTTATCATAACTCTTGCCAAAATATGCTGATATATCCATCAATAGGTAAAAAGCCCCTTGAGGTTTATTCAATTTTATTCCTTCAATTTCTTCTGCCAACTTAACTACTAAATCTCTACGCTTCTCAAATGCACAACGCATATTCTCTACACATTCCTGACTACCACGATATGCAGCCTCTGCTGCTTTTTGTGATATCGAACTGCTACAAGATGTTTGCTGACCCTGAAGTTTCTTGCATGCCTTAACAATCTCTTTCGAGGCGGCTATCCAACCTATTCGCCAACCCGTCATAGCGTATGCTTTGCTAACACCATTTGCCACAATCACTCTCTCGCGCAAATCAGCATACTGTGCTAAACTATAGTGTTTGGCATCACCAAAAATTATATGCTCATATATCTCGTCTGATAATATATATACCTGCTCATGACGACGAAGTACATCGGCAATCCTATCTAATTCTTCTTTCTTATACACACTACCCGTCGGATTACTCGGTGAACATAGTATCAAGAGTTTCGTTTTGGAAGTAATGGCACTTTCTAATTCCTCCGCTGTCATGCAATAATTATTTTCTATTGATGTATCAACTATCACCGATTTCCCCTCTGCCAATTCAACCATCTGAGGATAACTGACCCAATAAGGAGCAGGTATAATCACTTCATCTCCGGAATTTATAAGCGACATAACCACATTGCATACACCTTGTTTACCACCGCCGCTAACCACTATCTCATCCGCTGAATAACTCAAGCCATTCTCACGACTTAATTTCTCGCATATCGCCTCTCTTAGTGATAAATAACCATCTACAGGTGTATATCTCGTGTATCCATCTTCTATTGCCTTCTTGCCTGCTGCACATATATGCTCAGGAGTGGCAAAATCAGGTTCACCTACTGACAAATTAATCACATCTATTCCCTTTGCTTTCATCTCTCCTGCCATCTGAGACATCATCAATGTCGCTGATGGGGCTAAATTCTTTATCCTTTCTGAAATCATATATATTTAACCATTAACCATTATCCATTAACCATTCTCCATTAACCCTTCACCTTCACCTTTCACCATTCACCTTTTTAACGCATACCCCACCAATCTATCAGCCCTTGAACCAAAGGGTCTATAATATACTAAAATGCTATATTCGTTTTCTGTCTGCCAATGACTACCTTCTGTCCTAAAGGTCGTCCCTTTGTGCTCGTTCTTTGGCCTAAACAAATACTGATAACTATATGCTCCCTGTTTTAGATATAATGATTTATAGTAGCACTTGTGCATATCATCATATTCCATTCTGCTATCATAGTCCATCGCATGTAATGTCAGATCACCATTTATATACAAACTACCATCAAACCATATATTGTCTTGTGGAAGTAAAAAATGAACCCACATATAGTCCGCTTCATAATCATCCTCACTTTTCCGCTCCACATTTATCACATACTGACCATTCGCGTCCTGTTCTGCAATATATGGCGACTGAGATAAATTCTCATCTGCAAATAAATATGCATGCAAATAGGTCTTGTCGAAATATATTCTATCAACATTATGCCCCATTATATATTCCGATGATATATCAAAATATCTATATTCATTACCTCCTTCAAATATCAAGGTTCGTTGGTTAATATAACGCAAACGATTACCCTCAATATATGTCGGGCGGGGATTATACACAGCATTATCCAATCTGCCATTTTGCATCACAATCAAGCGTATATCCTCTGCATTCCTGATGTTCAAGTCTTTTGTTATTATGTCAATATCAAGTTGTTGATATCTGCCTGATAACTCAATGTCTGTATTGCCTCTTATCGTTGCATCTATTGATACTATTGGCTCCACTACACTGAAACAAACAAATGCTATAGGCTCATCCTCATTATTGTCTTCATATATCTTTATTGCATAATTACCGCTTACTTTCACATTCATATTGTCATTGGGAAACATAAAACGATAATGAGTATAAAGTTGTTGTGTGTTCTCTGATTGGTCAAAATCCGTAATTTCAGCTGTGTAATCTCCATCTATATACTCACTTTTCAGTAAATCAGAATATCTATTGTCAGAATTCAAGTGGAGTAGGGTATAACTATAGTAATGAGGTACATGACTCAACTCATCAAAACTGATTTCTATTTGATTCTTATCACTTAATTTCTCGCCTGACAAATACAAAATCGGTCGCTCCAATACATCACTATTAGCGTATTTTATTCTTAATGTACGAATTTCACCCTTTGAGGGGTTTGAATAACTTACAATCTTTGTATTTATTATCTCACTACCAAATACAACACTACTTCCGGTACTGACTAAAAAAACACAAAGCACTGAAAAGCAATATACTAATATGTTATTTTTGCGTTTTATCATACTTTCAGCCTGCAAAGATACAAAAAAAATACCAAATACGCATTTGTGTATATTAAAACTTTGCTTTATCTTTGCAACCGCTTTCCGAGAATTACCATCTTTACTAATCTTGTCATGAGGAAAGTGTTTGAGTAAAAAGAAGTTGCCCTGTCATGAGAAAGTGATTGAGTAAAAAAGGAGTTGTCTTGTCTTGAGAAGTGATTATAATGCCATTGTGGCTCAGTTGGTAGAGCAACGCATTCGTAATGCGTGGGTCGCCGGTTCGAGTCCGGCCAGTGGCTCACAGAGAATACTTTAGCAATAAGGTATTCTCTATGGTTTTTTAAGGGAAAAAACTGTGAGTTAAACGGTCGGCTCGCGCGTAAAAAATACCTAAAATTAGGCGAATTTTAGCCCGAAGAAAATCACCTCAAAAATGGCGATTTTCAAAATCGGGTCAAAAGTCAAAACAGCGAAATAGTAACATATAATATAGGTTTTTATCCCCTGATTTCTGTTGCAAACTTTGTGGCAAAAATTGGGAGATAAAAAAATGCCTGAAGTACAACTGAATTTTGGAACAATACGGAGATATATGCCCGCAGTTCTCAAATCCAACACAATGGATTTTACATTGAGTATTATGCGTACAATCAAATCACCGATGGATTGGAGCGCAAGAGAATGAAACTCAATCGTGAACGGAAGAAAGCAAGGAACTTTGCCGAGTTCCGTTCTATGACAACGCAGATGATTGTTCAAATCAACTGCCAGTTAGCAAGCGGTTGGTCGCCGTTCGCAATTTCATCAACCTTACAAGTGCAACCTACCATGCCGGTTGTGATGCAGCCTATCCAGCTGCCTGCACAGCAGGCTATGCAGTCGTATGCGCCTGTGCCTGCTCCGGCAGTGACTGCACAGCAGAAGCCTGTCGATGACGTGAGTGTAAGAAGCGAAAGTGCCATATCCTTGCATTTTTGTGCAAAGGTATGGCACTAATGGGGGGGGCGAAAAGACATGAAAATTAAGACAGACTATTTATTTTACTTGTAATATCTTTTATTTTTGCAGTCCACTTTGTCGGGTCGTTAGATATATTTGCTTGATGTGTATAATAATCTAAATCTTTTTTTAATTGATTAAGTTGGTCTGTATTATTTCCTGTAAAAGTTAAATGCCCACTTGCATACTCAGTATGTTCAGGGTCATATATATACTGATGTTCATTACCCATAAAGCTTATATTTCCATCTTCCATATTTTCAGAACCAAACAAGCCTTCTCCTAATGTAGCATCATCTATATCAGGGTCAATTTCTATATTATCAGCAATATCTTCAGCTGAAAAAGCATCTGCATTTTGAAAAATATCACCCAGTACATCTCCTATTAACATGAATGCTAATGCTCTTAATGCAAATTTACCAATTTTTTTCAACTTATGCCTTGTTCCAAAGTATTCACTCCGTATATCTGCTAACTCATTTCCAATATCTGAAAGATTACTATAAAAGAATTCCATTCTTTCATCGCTTTCAGTCCTTTCTTCTTGCTTAATTGTGTATGTTTCCCCTTTTAAGATTTCATATGGCTCATCAAGCCTTATAGCATACACCATTTTAGGATTAGTGATATCTGGTTCATCAATATCTTTCATGCTAAATATGAATGGGTATGTTGTTCTTTCTTTAAACTTATTATTGATTAATGCATTATATATTTTAGGATAACTATTCTTTAATTTTTCAATAGGTAGCCTTTCTTGTTTTATTAACTTCCTGACCTCGTCTAACATTGACGGATAAATAAAAACAACTTGACTATTATTATAGTAAGGCATCAAATAAACATTCATAAATATAGTTTGTTCATCTTGTGTGGTTTCTTTAAGTTGGAGTAATGTAAAATGCTCATTACTAATGAAACCACCACGGTCTTTCCCGTTTTCGAAAAGTTTTTTAAGAGAAGTATCTCTTTCAGATATAAAATCTTTCATATGAATATGTGTTAGAATAATTTATAGTCCAAATAATTGTGTTTGAGATGAGCGCTGTAATCACCGAAGTTGGTAAGCAAATCTCTGAATGATATTTCGTACTTTGAATAGTTGGGAAATAGTTGTACTATTTTTTTATGCTCTCAATCAATTCATCAAGAGTATTCTAATATTTATAGATTGAAATGGAATATGTTAAATTATTTGGTGCACTACCTCACTTTACCATGTAGTCCATTGATTATTTGTTATTTTTGAGTTGAAACTCTTACGCTTCTACTGCTTGCAAAATTACTATTAAGTTATTATCAAAACAAATATATTTACATAATTTCAAAAAAATATTGTAATTTTGCAGTCATCATTTGGAACGCGGTAGGCTTGCCGGTCCTCGCCCGCAACCAAAACAAAAACATGTAATAACAGATTTGTTATATAGAAGATTGAAATGGAATATGTTAAATTATTTGGTGCACTACCTCACTTTACCATATAGTCCATTGATTATTTGTCATTTTTGAGTTGAAACTCTTACGCTTCTATTGCTTGCAAAATTTCTATTAAGTTATTATCAAAACAAATATATTTGCATAATTTCAAAAAAATATTGTAATTTTGCAGCCATCATTTGGAACGCGGTAGGCTTGCCGGTCCTCGCCCGCAACCAAAACAAAAACATGTAATAACAGATTTGTTATATATATAGAAGTCGATTTCGGTTAGTTCATACCGAATGTAATGGCCTTGGTAAAGGCAAGGGGTGACCCGAGAATATTCCATGAATAATAGTAACGGGTACCTTTTTTTTTATGCAGAAATCCCAAGTTTTAACGTATTTGTACAACACAGTCATTGTGTTGGTTTTGGCAGCCGGCGTGACGTATGTCGTGCTGCAGTTCACTCATTTCGGGCACATCGAGTACACGGACAACGCCCGCGTTTGTCAGTACATTGCTCCGCAGAACACGCGCGTGCAGGGTTTTATCAAGGAGATACGTTTTGAGGCGTACCAACATGTGAACGCCGGCGACACGCTTGTTATCATCGAGGACAGCGAGTTCCGCCTACGTCTGGCTCAGGCGCGTTCCGACCTTGCCCGTGCCCAGCAGCAGAGCAAGCAGGCAGGGACTTCTATCCGCACGACAAACACGAACATCAGTGCCATAGAGGCGTCCAAAGCCGAAGCGAAAGCGAACATGGACAACCTTGCCCGCGAGGACAGACGCTGCGAGCAGTTGCTGCGCACCGGTTCTATCTCGCAGCAGATTGCCGACCAGACGCACACCGCGTATCTGGCGGCGCAGGCACGCTACGAACAGATATGCCGCACCATCGAGATGCAGCACAGCGTGGCAGACGAGCAGAGTTATAACCTCTCGGCTTCAGAGGCGGCAATCGAACTGGCGCAGGCGGCAGTAGAGTTGGCGGAACTCAACCTGTCGTATTGCTACATCATCGCTTCGCACTCGGGTTTTGTGGGGTCGCGCGACATCAACATCGGCGAACTGGTCAATCCCGGTCAGACACTTGTCAGCATCGTGGATGAGAACCAGAAATGGGTGGAAGCCAACTACCGCGAGAGTCAGTTGCCGAATATCAAAGAGGGCTCGGAGGTGTCCATCCATGTGGATGCCGTTCCTGACATCGAGTACAAAGGCCGTGTACTCAGCCTCTCCGATGCAACAGGCAGTGCGTTCTCGCTGGTGCCGATTGATAATGCTACGGGTAACTTCGTCAAGGTGGAGCAACGCCTCACCATCCGCATCGCATTGGACGAGAACAGCGCAGAAGACTTGCAAAAACTCAAAGCCGGTTATTCCGTTGAGTGCGAAGTGAAGTACTAAGTGATAGATTGCCGCCTCTGTGTTGTATTCGATTATTTGAGCAACGATGTCATATAGACGGGGAGAATAGTTGTTTGCTGCTGTTGCTCATAATCTTTTGTGGTAATAAGGAAACGTTTGCTTACTCTGGATGGATACTTACTACAGAATTCGTCTAATGATTGATGCGTTTTATAGCCGGAAGACTTGACCTCCAATGGCCATAATTTGCTTTCTTTAGACAATAGAAAATCTACTTCATACAAACGTTTTCCATCTTCGCTTGGGAAAGTGTAATAGAATAGTTTCTGTCCGGTTGCAACAATCGTTTGCGCCACGATGTTCTCGTAAATATACCCCAAATTGGTTTGCAATTTGTCATTAAGTAATTTAGAATAAATGATATTCTCCGTTACATCCTTATCCCAAAAAGCAAGTGTCACGAACAATCCTGTGTCTGCCAAAAACATTTTATAGCGCTCTTGGTCTTGCGTAAGTGACATGCCAACGTTTGGGTCATTACAACGATAGCACATAAGAACGGTCTTGCTATCCTCCAAATCATTAAGGAATTCCAACATTTTGTCTCCTTTAACCTCGCCGATGGCTTGATACGGCATATAGCGAGACACGTTATTACTCAGTTGTGCAGGGATATTCAAAAATAGTTTCTCCACTCTCCCTGTCGGATCTATCTTACGAAAATCATCCAGATAGAGTTTGATGATGTCTCGTTTGACTTGATCCACATCGCTAAGGTTATTCGTATCAAGATAAGCATTTACAGCCTGCGGCATACCCCCAACAAGCATATACAATCTAAAATCGCGCATAGCTTTGCGATGAGTCGGTCCTAAAGGTATTCCTTTTTGATAGAATTGTGGCAACAGATCCGGAGTCACCTCATCTGCTAAAGCCCAACGGAACTCGTCATAATCCATTGGGAACATGGAAATTCGTGTCTCTTCGCTAGGAATGGTAATGTCTTTGGTGTTCTTTTTGATACTGATAAGCGAACCTGTTTCGATAAAATCATATCGACCATCTGCGACCAAGTATTTGATAGCCTGCCGTGCAATGGGAAATTTTTGCACTTCATCAAAGATAATAAGCGAATCGCGTTCGTATAGTTTGACTTGTGTTTGCTGTTGCAACAACATGAAGAACATATTCATGTCTGTCAGGTCATCAAACAAATCTCTTATCGCCTGCGTCGTATTATTAAAATCTATCAGAATATACGAATTATATTCGCTCTGCGCAAATTGTTTTACTATTGTTGATTTTCCGACACGACGTGCACCCTCTATGAGCAAGGCGGTTGCACCTTTGCGTTGCTCTTTCCATTGGAGCAATTTCTCATAAATCTTGCGTTTAAATACTCTTTCCATATATCTGTATTTGAAAAACGCTGCAAAGTTACATATTTTTTTCGATATATGCAAATATTTTGTGAGATTTTTTCGATCGAGCGCGTTTTTTTATTTTTATAAATATCGATTGAGCGCACTATTTGCACATAGATATATTCGTCTAAGCGCACTTTTTCTTTCCCTATATGGTGAATGTCATATTACCTTTTTTAAGATTCAATTACGGTATCTCGTCGGTATCCTGTCGGTCTATCGTTCCGTATCCGAGTCGTAGGTCTCCCGTACGCGGCATGTAAGGGCAAAAGTTTACGATTATTAAGATTTGAACATTATGCCAACATCTGCCTAATAGATGCGCGAGAGTGGCGCGAGATATGCTGTTTGGAAGGTTTTTAGAAGGTAGTTGAAAGGTGTACGATTATTAAGAATAAGATATGGGCGAGTTTAACATAAGCGAGGGCACTCTATATGAATGTCCTCGCCATCGAAATCTTACACACACATATCTATATCTTTAAATCTTTGCCTCTACATAAATCAAGGTCTTTCTGGGATACTCTTGTAGCTCCTTTTCTACCTGACAAAGCCCAGATAATAGCTTTAGTTATTTCGACAACTGCACCAGTTGCTAGTTTTGCCATAAAATGTGTTTCGGTAGCAACATAATCGCCTTTAGTATAATTTGTGCCAAACGATGTTCTGCCGGTTTCAACTCTTTTAACATTTATAATTTTAGCCATAATAATTAAAATTTTAACTGTTACTACAAATCAATATCGTCAATCACATTCGGATATCCACGCCAAGCTGCTTTTGTGCCACGTGGGATATGAATTTCTTTAATTTCACCATATGCTCCAGCCATTTGAGCTGCAGTGCAGAATGGTTCTTTGAAATAAACGTATAATACAATCTCATTCTCCTTTTCAGAAGTAGATAGTTGATCACCCACCCATTCTACATTAGTTAGCTTCTTTGGTAAACGAAGTTCTTGTAAAGGACTTCCGGAGAAAACAAATAGAGGCAATCCTTTAGAATTGGTGTCTATAAGATATTGTATGTCACCATCGTGACTTGATACGCGAGAGAACTGATAAGTAGAAATATTCGTCCTAGATAAATCAACTTTAGAGAGATTACAATTTTTGAAACAATAGAAACCTACTCTCTTTAATGAATCCGGGAAGTTGATCTCTTCAAGAGGTGAATCAGCAAATAAGAAATCACCTAATGTGTGAAGTTCGTTAGATAATCGCACTTTTTTCAGGCGTTGAATGCTTCTTGTATAATTTCTAGTATCATATGCTTCTCTTCCCGTGAACGGGTTAATGTCTTTATGTATAAATAAATTTTGTCTTTGTATAGACAGTAACTTGTTGGGGAAATAAATTTCCTCTATGAAAATAAGTCCTTCCAAAGCACCTTCAGGGAAATAACATTCATCGCTGGGAATGATCTTACCCACACCGAATATTTCATATAGTTCCTCATTACTAACTTTATCCGGCACTAACTTTTGGAGAATTTTATTACTAAACTCAGAGCGCAATGCAGTTTCGGTATCAACTTCGTAGTTCTGATACTTGGCTTGAGTTACATCATTCTGCATGTTACTTAGTGCTGCAACAAATCTTGCAAGTGCAATACTTTTAGAAAGGTTGGCTTTCGCGACCTCAACTGATGCAAAGGTAAACAGATTCGTTATATCAAGATATCTAAGGTATTTGCATTGTCGTATCAAAGCGAATTCTGTTTCATCCATAAAACCGGATAAAGTCAGAGAATCTACATTAAGTACAATATCCTCTGTCAGATAATTCTTAAGGGAGCCGATAGAGTCTAATCTAAAAGCGTATGATTTTTTCGCACCTTGTTCTACCACTCGCAGTTCCTGCCATCCTCCAGTATTGTAACGATGCTTGCGAGACCCGTTCGGAATAAGGCAAATAACTTCTTGTTGGAACTTGTTGTAAAATTTGGAATAATCATATCCAGTGCTTGTATTTGTTAGATTAGGTGCGTATGGATGCGCCAATAAGTCTATTTTTTTTACACCAGTACCTATAAAGCTCGCAATCTCTATATTTAATGAATCTGCTGGCACTTTATATGTATAATCAATCGTTGAAAGTAATGCTATATTTTGAGAGTCAAATGCATATTGCTCTATATAATCAATAGCAGGCATAGATATCGTTCTTAATTGAGGACAATCATAAAAAGCATTTCTTCTTATCGTCTTAACTGACGGCATAGCTACCTCTTTCAAGTTTTCGCAACTGACGAAACAACCATTAGGAATCTCTGTTATCTTATCTCCTGTATTAACTATTTCCACCGTGCTGTTTTTAAATGCATATGCATAGATATAGCTATAATCACTTAGGTCAACTCTCTTAGCATTGCCAGTATATTGACATAGGATTCTATCTCCAGTGGATTGAATAACAATCTCCTTTGGATATATATTATCACAGTTACAATATTGCCCCTCTCCTTGGATGTATAAAGTCTTGCAATTGGTATAATAATTAATACGCCCTACTATACTTTGGGAGAATTTAGAATTTACGTAACTGACAATGCCATTACCTCCCATTTCGACTTCCATCTTCCTTATGCGTTCGTTCAGCCACTCTGGGTCACACTGAGATGTAGTGGTTGCATTTTGTCTTGCATAGTGCTCTTTTAAAAATGCTATTAACTTTGGATTGGCATCTTGTATGGAGTTAGTAGCGGTGACTTTGATGTCTGTGAACTTAATATCCTTACCAAACTCTTCATTCAGTTGTAGTTTTCCATACCATCCTTTGTATCCTATAAATACGGTTCCGGTTCCTAAGACAAGCATATCAAAGGTGTAGTTAATGTCATCGGGTAATAATACATTCTTTGCTCCCTGAGGAACAGCAAGGAACTTAAGCGTATTAGGTAGATTTAGCAGTATCTGGCCATCAGAAAGTTCTACTTCCACATGATATCCTTGATTATCCTTAAATTTATAAACTGAGGCTACATTCGTTACATTCTGCAAATCAAGATAGGCAACGTTGGGAAGACTATAAAGCACATCCCAATCCTTTGCATTTAGTTCTCCAGATATTTTCAAGGCAGTAACATTAGGATCCTTCTTCTTAATATACTTCCCTAACTTACCAGCAGCAGGAATTTGAATTTCCTGTAACTGACCATACTTTGCCGCATCTTCGGCACTTTGAGCGAGCACTCCGCTCATGAATGTTGCCGTTACCAACAGCAACAAACTAAGAAAAAACTTTCTTGTGTTCATAATAATTTAACATTTAGGGTTGCTTATAATGTAAGCATAAAAAGAGCGTGAACTTTTGTTCGCTTCATTTGAGTTTTTGAGGTCCTGAACTTACCCTGAGTATCAAATTCTACGCAAAAGCCCACGCCAAGAGCGTGAGCGTCGATAGGCTTTTGCTTGATACTCAATAAGTTTTTTGAAGTTGTTCAGGTTTCAAAAACTCAAGTTTGGCTTATAACGCTATTATTTATGTATGTTGTTTGTCTGTTGTTTTATGCCATAGGCGGTAATTTGTTTAATCAATGTTACTTTCTCCTTTCCCGGAGTGCACGAAAGCACCGCTCGGAGAGGGACGCATATTCTATCCTTTCAAATCATCTCTCTTAATACCTTCTCGGGACTTGTACCCATAAGCATGATTGCGGAGAGCAGCAGTTAGTAAGGATTCCTTACATACTGAATCTTTGTCCAGTTCCCCTTCTTTAAAGATGTTGCCAATGTGCAGAGTGATATTATTACGTGTGGTATTGAACAGCATCGCCATTTGTTGCTGTGTGAGCCACACTGTATCATTTTCCAATTTAACCTCTATTGACAACTGGTCATTGGGCTGATATAGAACTATTTCATCTGTCATGTTCTTCTGATTTGCGCTGCAAAGGTACGGATTTTTTTTGAATTATGCAAGAAAATCTTATTTTTTGACTTGAAAACTTGCAAAATTCTGATTTTTTTAGTAATTTTGCAGCGTTTTTTGCAAGCGCGCCTTGGCAAAGGCGAGGGGGAACCCGATAATATTCCTCGTGGCGGAGCTACCTATGAACGAGTGGCGGATGCACGGATGAAATGAAACAAACAGGTTCAACCTCAAAACCAAGGATTTATGCAATTACCTCCTTCACCCCCTGCGGCGGGAAAAATGCCGTTCCAGATGCCCATGTTCAGGGCGTGGGTGCCACGGAAGATACAACCGTGGATTTATATTCTTCAAGTCTTGTGTATCCAGTTCTCGGGCGGGGTGTATCTCGGCGCACTGGAAGCCGTGCGCGGCACAACAGCCCTGCAACTCGAGGACCTGCTGATGCTGCTCTATGCCGGTCTGGCAGGTATGGCGGTGTGGTTCCCGATGCTGTTCCGCATGAAGTTCCGTTTCACCAACCAACAACTGCTTATCGGCTCGGCTGTTGTCATTGCCGTGTGCAACCTCATCACGATGCGGACGACGAACATGGTGGTTCTGCTGCCTGTCTGTTTCGTTGCCGGCATCGCCAAACTGCAGGGCACATTCGAGAACATGTCGAATATCCAGTTGTGGATGACACCTGAGCGTGATTTCGGGGTGTTCTTCCCTATTCTGCATATTGTGCTGCTGACCGCCATCACCGGCAGCGCATGGCTCGCCGCCGTCATTGCCTTCCATTTTAGTTGGCAGATGATGCACGTGCTGACCATCGGCACAATGTGTTTCGTGGTGGCAGTGCAGCTCTTCCTTTGCCAGCCGTGGTGCCCGATGCCGCAACGGATGCCGCTCAAAGGAATCGATATTTCCACGGGTCTGCTGATTTCTCTGCTGATGCTGATGATCAGTTATATCCTCGTCTATGGCGACCGGCTGATGTGGTTCTTCTCGCCTACGCTCCGATGGGTGCTGGCACTCAGTCTGATACTCCTGGCGTTTATTATGTACCGCCTTAAAACGGTGGAGAAACCCTATATCTCGCTGGAGATTTTCAAATACAAGAACGTGTTGGCTATCTTGCTTGTGACCGCCATCGCCGAGCTGCTTTTAGGCGCCGAGCACACGTTAGAGGAAATCTATTGGACTGAGGTGCGCGGGTTGGAAGAACATACCAAGGGTGCGCTCTGTCTGTGGTCGCTGCCGGGCGTGTATGTCGGCGTGCTGATTACGCTCTACTGGCTCGGGCACAAGAAATGGAAGGTGTGGAAGTTGTTCGCCATCGGTTTTGGCTGTATCCTGGTCTATTCGCTGTGGATGTATTTCTATTTAGATGTGAATGTGCCGATTGAGCAATACCGTCTCGGCTTGGCGTTCCGCGGCTGCGCGTACGCTATTCTTGCCGCGTCGCTGATGTGGTCTCTGCACGAGAGCGTGCATGACTTGGAGCATTTCTTCATGGCGCTTTTTATCTTCAACGTCATTCACATGTACCTCGCCGGCGCATCGGGTTATGGGCTGTACACCACGCTCTTCAAGCATTTCATGGCGGATAATATGTCCCGCTACGGCGCGTATATGACGCTGACAAGCGTTCCGCCGTCGGCTATCAGCAGTCAGCTTTCAGCGTTGAGCATGAGCGTGACCTTGAAGCAGATTTACGGTCAGATTATATGGGTGTCTCTGTTTATGACCTCAGCGTTCCTGTTGCTCGACATTCCGCGTGTCCGTACCGGCATAGAGAAAGTGCCGTACTGGCCGGTGTATGGTATCAAGTTTCTTATGCGACTAAGATGATATGGATATTATTATAATATCTGTCTTGCAATTATTGCACATGCCTCTGCGTCAGCAAGTGCATTGTGGTGGTTGGTCATGTCGTAGCCGCAGTAGCCGGCAATGATTTCCAAGTTATGATGACCACCATGCCAAATTTTGCGTGAGCGGAGTAATGTGCATTGGAACTCATAGTCAGGATACGCAATGTCGTACGCACGGAACACTGCTTTTAGGCAGTTCTCATCAAAGGCTTTATTATGTGCCACAAATGGCACTTCGCCATCCTCAATATACGGAAAGTACTCATGCACTTTCTTCACCGCCTCCGCCCACACTTCAGGGAACTCAGGTGCTTCATTGGTATCATCGAAATGCAGACCATTCACAGCACTGCAATGTGGGTTGTAGTAGTTAGGTATGGGGTGGATGAGCGAATAGTAGTTATCTACTATCTCACCATCTTTGACTATTACCAGCCCTACCGAACAAACGCTTGACCGCACAAAGTTGGCTGTTTCAAAATCTATGGCTACGAAGTTATCCATTTGGTAAATCATTTAGTGTCCCCGGACAAACTGCCCTTCGGGCTGATACTCAATAAAGCAACTGTCATCCTGCTGCTCCTCTTCCATTGCCTGCTGCTCCTGTGATATGTAATCTTCGTATGTCATCAGTCTATCATTACGGCATTGTCGGATTTGCTATCATTGTAGTTTCTTGAATATATGCGTGCAATGATTGCTCCGCTGATATTATGCCAAACGCTGAATACGGCACCTGGAATAGTGGCTAATGGGAAGGCTGCAAAATGCATCACAGCCAGCGAGGTGGCCAGTCCTGAGTTTTGCATGCCGACTTCTATACTAATTGCCACACTCTTTGACCGTTGCAGACGCAACAAGTAACCAACCAGATAGCCGAAGCCGAGTCCAAGCAGATTATGAAGCATCACAACAATAACTACGAGCAGACCTGCGGTCAGAAGTCGGTCAGCATTGTGCGATACTACGATGCCGACGGTAAGTGCTACTGCCAGAGACGAGAACGCAGGCAAGTATGGCGTGACGCGTTGTGTGATTTTGGGAATAAAGCGTTGGCATAGTAGTCCGCAGACGATAGGGAGAATAACAATATAGACGATGCTCAATAACATTCCTGAAGCATGCACATCAACCATTGTACCTGCCAACACCCAAACGAGGAACGGCGTCAATAGTGGTGCGAGCAAGGTAGATACAGCGGTCATACCTACAGAAAGAGCAAGGTCGCCTTTTGCCAAATAAGTAATCACATTCGATGCCGTCCCTCCAGGACAACAACCGACAAGAATGACACCTATTGCCAGTTCTTGCGGAAGCGAGAAAATCCTTGTAAGTACCCATGCCAGTAACGGCATGACGGTGAACTGCGTGAGACAACCTATAAGGATATCTTTCGGACGACTAAACACAATTCTTAAGTCCTGCGCCGTAAGTGTGAGTCCCATGCCGAACATGATGACGCCCAACATAGGATTGATTACCCATGTGCCTATCCACGAGAGCGAAGTAGGTACAATAAGACTCAGCGCCGCTACCAACAGTACTATTGCGCCCATCCAACGGGCTATAAAATCACAGATTCGTTGCATTTACTTATTATGCAAATGGTTACACATATTAGTGATATTGATTTTTCATTTAGTGTTTCTATATAACAAAATCTGTTATTACATGTTTTTGTTTTGGTTGCGGGCGAGGACCGGCAAGCCTACCGCGTTCCAAATGATGGCTGCAAAAATACGATTATTTTATGAATAATTAAAATTATCTGATTTAAGTATCTCATATCAGCAAATCAAAGTTTAATGATTTACGAACTATGCTAATTAAATGAAAAACTACTTTCCTCTTTGTAGCATGAGGTGAAAATAACCTCAAAAAAATTTTTGGAAAACAAGTAGGATATTATAGTTGCTTATTAAAATTATTTTTGTACCTTTGCACCCGCAGACATACAACAAACAAGACAAGCGGGTCAACAAGCAAGGCCTCAAACAAGAATATCTAAAATTATCAGGAACTGAATCTGCAAAAACATTTTAACAATGTTTATCAAATAAAGTATTTGATTTGAAAATATATCAATAACCAACTTATAACAACTACCATGGATAAACCTTATGTAATGGGCATTGATATGGGCGGAACCAATACCGTCTTTGGTGTAGTAGATGCCCGCGGACATGTAATTGCCCGCTCGTCAATAAAGACTCAGGAATACACCGACATCAAAAAGTATGTAAACACTCTGCACAAAGAGATGATGAAACTCATCGACTCAGTAGGAGGAATTGACCAGATCCGCGGTATAGGTGCAGGTGCCCCTAATGGTAACTACTATACAGGCAATATCGAAGATGCCCCCAATTTGCCTTGGAAAGGAATTGTTCCATTTTCAGCCATGATGGCAGAAAAATTTGGTATTCCATGTCGTATTACCAACGATGCAAATGCGGCTGCGTTAGGCGAAATGACCTACGGCGCTGCCAGAGGTATGAAAAACTTTATTATGATTACTCTCGGAACAGGTGTTGGTTCGGGTATTGTAATTGACGGTAAGGTGGTTTATGGACATGATGGTCATGCAGGCGAATTAGGTCACACCACTATAGTTCGCGGCGAGAATGGTCGTCTTTGCGGTTGTGGCAAGACAGGGTGCCTTGAGGCATACGCCAGCGCAACAGGTGTTGCACGCACAGCAAGAGAGATTCTTGAGACTACAGACAAAAAGAGTTTGCTTAGAGACTTGAAAGCAGATACCATAACATCCAAAGATGTGTTTGATGCAGCAGAACAAGGAGATGAAGTGGCTTTGGAGATATTTGAGACAACAGGAAAATACCTTGGAGAGAAATTTGCTGACTTTATAGCCTTCTCTGCGCCAGAAGCAATTATTATGTTCGGAGGGTTGACCAAATCGGGTGATTATATTATGAAACCCGTTCGCGAACACATGGAGAAGAATGTAATGCCTCGTTGGAAAGGTAAGGTAAAACTGCTCTTCTCAGACCTTAAGGAAGCCGACGCTGCAGTCCTTGGCGCATCAGCACTTGCTTGGGAATAAACAGAGAAATGATATTTCAGAGATTCTGAAAAATATGTGATTTCAGAGTGTTTGAAAAGAATGTGGTAAACAGCAGAATAATGATAAGTTTACTATATCAAATGCCGACAATAATACAACGCCTCTACGGGGGCGTTGTATGGCGTTTGACACCTCAAGAAAAAAATATTTTTCTCACTTTTGATGACGGACCTATTCCACAAGTAACTCCACAAGTACTTGATATATTAGATTCCTACCAAATTAAAGCCACTTTTTTTATGGTAGGAGATAATATACGTAAATATCCTGATTTGATGCAAGAGGTGGCAAAACGAGGTCATGCTATTGGCAACCATACATTCAATCATTTGAAGGGTATAAAAACCTCAAACAAAGAGTACTTTGATAGTATCAAAAAGACTGATTTGCTTATTGACCAACTTCATCCCAAAGGTCAGAACCGACTGCACCTGCTTCGCCCGCCTTATGGGAAAATAAAATTTTCTCAGAAAAGAGTGCTTGAGAAATCATATAATATCATTCTTTGGGACATTATCACACACGATTACGACAAAAACCTATCGCCACAACAGGTGCTTGAAATAGTAAAAAAATACTCTCGCAACGGCTCAATAGTAGTTTTTCATGACTCTTTGAAAGCACAAGGTAATATGCTTCAAGTGCTCCCTAAAGCAATTGACTTCTGGCATTCTGAGGGATATCAAATAAAACCGATTGAACATATTGCAAATTGTTGAAATAGTATAATTTCTGCCTAACTATATGCCTGAACTGCTACTACATTATATTTGGCTCAGACGCGCCTTTGAAGTGTGTGAACAACGCACAACAGACGGACGCTTGATAAAGGTAATAGATGTCGGTGTGCATAATTTAGATGCAGGTCCTGATTTTTTCAATGCCAAAATACTTATTGATGGTATGCTTTGGGCAGGAAATGTTGAGATTCATATCTGCTCGTCCGATTGGTACTTGCACAAACACCATAACGACCCTGCATACGACAATGTAATTCTTCACATAGTAAAAAAAGCGGACAAGAAAGTATATAACTCCAAAGGTGAGGCCATCGTTCAATGCGAAATAAAATATCCGCATGCAGAAGAACAACTCGCACAATTACTTCAAGACAAACTTTCGCTTTGTAATCAACGACTGATAGAAAATCCTGAATTAATCACAGAAGATTGGAAACGCTGCCTCTTGCAAGATAGACTAAAAAAGAAGACCGCAGCAATTGCACAACTACTGACTTTAATCCGTAATAATTGGGAAGAAGCCTTTTATATTACTTTGGCTCATAACTTCGGCTTTCATACCAATGGTTTGCCATTTGAAATGACTGCCAAACAAACCCCACTTTCATATCTGCTGAAGCACCGAGATAATCTTTTTCAACTCGAAGCCATGCTTTTTGGTCAGTCAGGTCTGCTAAACGACACAACTGCAACGGATAATTATTCCAAATCACTCTTGAACGAATATAAGTTCTTGCAAAAAAAATTCTCACTGAGGCCTATAGAAGGAAGTATGTGGAAGTTGCTTCGCATGAGGCCACAAAATTTTCCACATGTAAGAATTGCACAATTTGCACAATTATTGCATCAGTCAGAATTTCTTTTCTCGAAAATAATAAGTCAAAAAGATATTAATCTGCTTCGACAAAATTTTGCTGTCAAAGCCTCAGAATACTGGGACACACACTATCGTTTTGGTGCTCAATGTCCAAAGAGCGAGAAATTATTAGGTAAGTCCTCAACCGACCTTTTGCTAATCAATAGTATTGTGCCTTATCAATATGCGTATAATCGCGCAGTGAGTAACGAAGATGCTGAAAATTCAGCAGAAACAACCCTTCGCAATATATCAGCAGAGAAAAATCATATAATTGAGCAATGGAAAATACTTGGAATGAAGATTAGGAATGCTGCTGATAGTCAAACATTCATCCATTTATATCAGAATTATTGCCAAATAAATAAATGTGCCCAATGTGATGTAGGGTATCAGATATTTACTATGAATGAATAGATTTCTTGATTAGAGTGTCATGAGAATTTTGGTGTTGGCTGTAGGCACTATGTATGTCTTTCATGCACTCGCAAGGTTCTAAGAATATCTTTTTGTTTGTCAGAGATTCGATAACTCTCAATAGCCTTCTGAATGGTTTTATTGTGTGTCCATGGTTGTAAGCGGTTGGAGGTAATATAGGGTAGGGTAGAAGCCCATTGTTTGGAAAGGGCGGTCGCAAAAAACCAAGCCTGCATCATGCGGATATAATACTCCTCACTACGGATAGCAGCAACCCATTCCAAGTATTTCGGTTTGAAGTATTCATCCAAAAAATACCGCATCAACATTCCCATACCGAAACGGATAGTATAGGTATGCTCTGTTGCCAACCATCTTTGTATGTACGGTAATAGTTCTTGTGTATGCTTTTTGAAACATGCGGGTGACAACTGATCGCAAGTTGCCCAGTTATCCACATACGGGAGGAAACGTTCTAATTCCGCGAGGCATGTCTGAAAATCTTTCTCTTCGCACAGAATGAACACATGCAGTTGGTTCTCATCGAAATAACGGTGTGGCAGTGTCTGCAAGAATGTTTTAGCAGCAGGAGTCTTACCAATATGTTTAGCCATCTTGCGCATGCTGGGTGTTCTCACTCCGATAATTGTCTCTCGCGGAAGAGGCGGCAGCAGTTTGCTTTGGAAGTCTGCATAGGGCTTGTCTTGCAATGCAAAGAGTTGAGCCGTAATATCTATTATATCTGTTCCCATGCTAACTATATTAAAGATAATTTATTATACTTTCTTCCGCTTCGTAGTCTAACGACAAATAGTATTCCCTGAATCCTCAAAGTAAATGCTATGTATGTTAAAATGTGAAATCCGTTTTCTCTACACCGTAGCCGTAGATGGTTTTGAAGTCATCGCGCATGGAAATGACAATATAGCCGTTTTCGCGCCACTGGTCGCTAAGTTTGAGTGCTTTGTCGCGGTTAGCATGGTCACGCGCTTCATCGTCGGCAATGAGCATAAACGCCAGCGTCTTGTGTTCAGTATTACCCAAACAATAGTTGTGCATTGCGCAATCGCCGCCGCTGTTGCCAAATGATAATACAGGTACTTTGCCGATTTCTTGCACAATCTGCTGCACCTTGTTGGTCTTCAGATTCTTGATAATCAGTTCATCGGTGCGAACAATATCTTCCTCTTTGCCCATTGTGTAATTGACACCTGCTTCGGTGCCTTGCGAGGTCGATTGCAGGCGCACATCCATGCCTATCACGCGGTTGGGCGCAATGCCGATAGACTCCGTCAGCGCACGGCAGATGAAACGGTCCGAGCCGGACACCACATAATACGTAAAACCGTTCGCTTCTAAATACTTGAACACCTCTAACATGGGCTTGTAGAAACTCTCAGCGTACGTCATGCCCGTAAAGCCGTTGGCAGGTTTGGCGGCATAAGTCTTGACATAGCTGTCGAACTCCGCCAGTGTCATGCCGGCATACGCCTTGGCTGCGGCATAGGCGTGCTTCATGTCGAAATGATCCGGCAGTTTGGTTCCGTTACGCACAAAATCGCGTATCTCATGTGCGGTCTGGCGCATGTCCTCGGGTGCTTTGCTGCTATATGCCGTGTCGTCTAACACGCGGTACTCCAGCAGGTTATACTCGAAATAAGAAGGGTACAGTTCACCGACAAATGTGCCGTCCATATCAAAAGTGGCTATGCGATCACTCTCCGCAATGAAATTCACGGAGTTAGGGTTGGTAACATCTTCTACATACTCCTGCAAAGCCGTCAATGCCTCGCAGTCGTTCCAAAGCGTGAAATAGTTTTTAGGTGTTAGCGTAGGCTTGTTGCTGCTGCAACTGCTCATTACCGCAACACAGGCAGTAATGGCAATCATCCATAGTTTTATCCTTTTCATATTTCCGAAATTGTTATTTGACATTATATACGATGTTCATAGGTCTTTACGGAACGCCGTAAACGGCAGTTTCTCCTCCACATCGCTGCCCAGCGAGTCTGTAATCTTCGATATTCATATTTTTGTTTTGGGCATAGCTTGCAAGCCCGCCTCGGTCATCAATCCTCTTTCTATCAGGCTATGGCAGCGTTGTACGTTCAGTTCCGTCCAATGACTGCCTTTGCGGCGAGGCGAGAGACGCTGTGCCAACCGCCCGTCGCCGATACGTTTCAGTGTA
>JAFVDX010000034.1 GCA_017478225.1 Paludibacteraceae bacterium
GTTATAGATGGTGGCCATAGTACTCAGTTGGTCGAAACCTTCAATCAGCATACCTTCTGCATCGAAATCTGTGAAGCCTAACGGCCCTTGTATCTTAGTCATGCCTCGCTCTCTGCCCCAGTCCTCGACAGTCTTTATCAAAGCATCAGACACTTCAGCATCATCGACGAAATCAATCCAACCGAAACGTACAGTTTTGGTATTCCAAGTCTCGTTGGCCCTCTTGTTGATAAAGGCGGCCACACGCCCTACCAGTTTATTGTCTTTGTAAGCCAAAAAATAGTCGGCTTCACAAAATTCGAAGGCAGCATTCTTTTCCTTACTGAAAGTATTGAGCATGTCTTCATATAGGTCTGGCACTGAATAAGGGTTATCTTTATATAATTCATAGTTAAAACGTATGAATTGCTTCAACTCACTCTTATTATCAACTTTCTTTATTGTTACCATAATGTTTTTCCTAATCATTAACTCAAAACAATCAATGTAGCTGTATATGCAATATAGCACACTACCAAAACGGTGCCCTCGACACGCGTAATGGTGCGTTTCTTATAGAACACTCCAAAGAGCCACAGCAAGACGCTTGCAAATACCAGTGAACAAAGGTCAAAATTGGTGATGCCCATAAGGTGCAAAGGAGTAATGGAAGCCGAAGCGCCCAATACTAGGAATATATTGAACAGGTTGCTACCCACTACGTTGCCTATCGCCATTTCAGGATTCTTTTTCAAGGCTGCTACTACCGATGTCGCTAATTCTGGCAGCGATGTTCCTCCTGCTACCAGTGTCAAGCCAATTACCGACTCACTTACGCCTAGACTACGGGCTATGCCAGTGGCTCCATCAACAAAGATATTTCCACCAAACACCAAAGCTGCTAATCCTCCTATTATATATATAAGGGATAACCACAATGGTATCTGTTTCACTTCCTCGGCCTCCTCATCACCGTGTTGTCGGGCAATAGAAAAGGTGTAAACCATGAAGATGATGAAAAACAGCAATAATAGGAATCCATCAGTACGGCTCACCACATCCAGTGGCTGCTTATCAAGTAGCATATCATTGCTAATAGCGAGTAAGGCAACTGAGGCAAGGATACAAAGAGGGATCTCTTTTAACAAGGTATTCCTGGTTACAACAATAGGAGCAAAAAAAGCTGTACAACCCACAATCATCAAGGTGTTGAACATATTACTACCTACAACATTACCGATGGCAATGTCGGCACTGCCCTTGATTGCAGAAGAGAGTGACACAGCCAATTCAGGAGCGGAAGTTCCAAAAGCTACTACGGTCAATCCTATGACCAGATCAGAAATTTTAAATCTTTTGGCAAGTGATGATGCCCCATCTGTCAGGTAATTTGCACCCAAAAGTATCAGCACCAATCCACCAAGCAAGCACACTATATCCATTTGCAAAAACTACATTTGGGAACAAAGTTAATAATATTTTTTGAAACTTCCCCAAGTTTTTGCCTAACAAAGTTCGAGGTGCATGATTTGGGATGGAGCAAATGTAGAAAAAGGGATTGGGCTTTTA